>NZ_JACLGO010000019.1 GCF_014219065.1 Halopseudomonas xiamenensis | reverse complement strand
CGATCTTCCAGGTGGCTGATTATGGCCTGGTAGCCGACCTGTTCGAGGCGGTGCCGGAGCTGGCTGGCAAGCTGTAATAGCCTGACTGCTGGCAACAACGGAACCCCCGGCTCGGAAGAGCTGGGGGTTTTGTTTTTGGGGTGTTTGTGGGCTCCCCCTCTCCCCCGGCCCCTCTCCCGCAAGGGGCGAGGGGGGACTCGCGACTGGTTGGCCATGCCACCCTGAAAGCAAGCAAATAGTTAGCGGACAGGGTTATCACGGGGTCTTGTTATCAGGAGGAGCGTCAATACTATTGGACTTGATCTTCCAAGACCTGAAGGTGACCAGAGACGCGGTAATCCAGGATCACTCCACAGCCACCGGCACGCGTCACCCCTCACCCCTTGCGGGAGAGGGGCCGGGGGAGAGGGGGAACCAATCAACCCAATCCCAAGCAGATGCACCGCTCACGTATCACGCACAGCACCTTGCCGTGGTTGACATCGGCGGTGATCGTGGCAATCAGCAAGGATTGACAGTCCGCGGCTCTGCTCGGGCACGCACCATTACAGTGCTCCTGCAACTACGCAGACTCAGCGCGCCCCGTTATGGGTCAGCGACTCCCACCCAACACCTGCAATGGCCAGGCGACATCAGGCGCTGAGCCTGTGGCGCGTTTCTTGCCTATTTGCTCATATCACTTTTCAGGAAGGATTGAGCGCATGCAGGCACCCAGCCAGACCATGGCATTGACCGAACGGGAGCGGCGCTGGCTGCCTCTCACTGGCCGTGCCGGTAAACTACGCATGGGCTGGGCCTGCTGGCTCAACCGCAATCGAAGAACGCAGGTGGAGGAGATATTCACCAGCATCGCCGAAACGCGGGTGCGTTTGCTGCAACAGTGGTGTGACAATCAATGGGCGGCCCTACACAGCATCGCCGAGCAATTGCAGCTGGATGAACAGCCTTTCGATACCCGGCAGCTCTCCCTGCTGCTGAGACGCCTGCCCGACGCCACCGAACTCCTGCTACTCGATGGCAACGGCCAGCCGCTGTATGGCAGTGCAGCCGACCTGCCCGCTGAACTACCCGCCGTCGCCGTACGCAGGGGCCTGCAGCAGCCATTCCTGCATGGCCCCTATGTGGACCAACGTACCCAGGCGCTGGGCCCGAGCAGCTCCAGCTTCCACGATGCCGTCACGCTGATGTTCTACCTGCCGCTGCCCCAGGGCGGCTGCCTGTGCGCGCGGATACCCAACGATGTGCTGGGCGACCTGATCCAGCGCGAGGCGGGCCATGTCTATCCCGAATCCGGTGACAACTACATCTTCATGGTCGAGTCATGCATCGACCCGGACATCGAACCGGGGCGTGCGCTGTCCCGGTCGCGCTTCGAGGACAACACCTTCAGCCATGGGGAAAATCTCAAGGATGGCATCGGTACCCGCTGGGGCGCTGTACAGGTGCGCGAGCATACCGAACTCGAAATCCGTTTCACCGATCCGGCCACCGGGCAGCTGCATCCCGGCGTACGGGAAACCATCAGGCACGGCAGCAACCTGTTCGTCGCCTACCCCGGATACGCCGACTATCGGCATATTCCGGTCATCGGCAAGGGCACCACCTTCACCCTGCAAGGCTCGTCAGATCGCTGGGGCATGATGTGCGAGGCCGATCTGGAGGAGGTGTTTCGCTATCGCTCGCTGAGCTACAGCTTGATGCGCCAGTTTGCACTGGTGCTGATGCTGATTGGCGCAAACCAATATGCCCTCGCGCTGTGGCAGCCGAGTGCACTGGTGCAGGTGCTGCTCACCGCCGCGGTGACAGGCGGTGGTGCACTCTGGTTCTGGCGCAAGGGTACGCGCAAGCTGGCAAGGCGTACCGGGCGCATGACCGAGATTATCCGCAACATCGCCGAAGGTGAAGGCGACCTGCGCCAGCGGCTGGACAACAGCCGGCTGGCGCCTGACGAGACCGGCGAGCTGGGGCGCTGGGTCAACAGCTTCATCGACAATCTCGACAACATCGTCGGCCGCGTCAAGGACACCAGCCACCATGTGCTCGACAACAGCGAGCGCATGCTCGCGAGTAACGAACAGGTGAGCCAGAGCGTCACCAGCGTCAGCCATGATATCCAGCAGATGCTGGCGATGATCGAGCAGCAACTGGCCAGTCTCGACGAAGCCACCCTGACCGCCGAGCAAATGCGCAACAGCCTCGGCCAGGTGATAGCCGCAGCGCGACAACAGCTCGACCAGGTCACCAGCGGCACCCGCAAGATCCGCGATACCGTGGCGCAGACCGCCGACAGTGTCCAGTTGCTCGATCAGCGCTCCGACGATATCGCCAGCATGGTCAGCCTGATCACCGATATCACCAGCCAGACCAACCTGCTGGCGCTGAATGCGGCCATCGAGGCGGCACGCGCTGGCGAGCATGGGCGCGGCTTCGCCGTGGTCGCCGACGAGGTGCGCGCCCTGGCCGCACGCACTGCACGTGTCGCCGCAGAAATCCGCCAATGCGTGGACAGCATCCGCGACGCTACCCGCGAGGCCGTCAGCCAGATGCAGCACGGCGTGGCAGAGGTAGATCAACAACTGCAGCAGACCGATATGGCTTCTGCGGAAAATGCCATGCTGCAACGCAGCGTCGATGAGCTGTTCAACGTGATATCGCAGATGGACAGCAACAGCAAGGCGCATGGCCGCCAGGTCGCACAGGTGGCCCAGGCCACCAGCGCCATGGCGGGTGTCATGCACAACCTGCGGGCAAGCTCGGTGCAGGTGCGTGAAACTGCGGTACGGCTGAGTCAGCTGTCCGACAGTTTCCGGGTCAGCGCCGACCAACGCCAGCGATTCAGGGAGATGCCACCCGGTACTGGAGCAACCGCCAGCAAGACGCCAACCTGACCCTGGTCAATGCGCCGGGGGCGCGTGCTGATTATTCTGCCCGGCTCTTTTCTTGTCTTGTAAACAGGATTGCCAACCATGCCCCAAGCCCCCGAACTGCTGGCCCCCGCCGGCACCCTCAAGGCCATGCGCTACGCCTTCGCCTACGGCGCCGATGCCGTGTATGCCGGTCAGCCGCGCTACAGCCTGCGCGTACGCGAGAATGACTTCCACAACCCGGCGGTGCTGGCCGAGGCGATTGCCGAAGCGCATGCGCAGGGCAGGAAGTTCTACCTGGCGAGCAATATCGCCGCGCACAACAGCAAGGTCGCCACCTATATCCGTGACCTGGAAGAAGTCGTGGCCATGGGTCCGGATGCGCTGATCATGTCCGACCCCGGGTTGATCATGCTGGTGCGCGAGCGCTGGCCGCAGTTGCCGGTGCACCTGTCGGTGCAGGCCAACGCCACCAACTGGGCCACGGTGAAGTTCTGGCAGCAGCAGGGCCTGGAGCGGGTGATCCTGTCACGCGAGCTGTCGCTGGAGGAGATCGAGGAAGTGCGTCGCCAATGCCCGGACATGGAGCTGGAAGTCTTCGTGCATGGCGCGTTGTGCATCGCCTATTCCGGGCGCTGCCTGCTATCCGGCTATTTCAATCACCGCGATGCCAACCAGGGCGCCTGCACCAACGCCTGTCGCTGGAAGTACGATCTGCAGCCAGCGCAGGAAACCGCCGAGGGCAACCTCGAGGCGGTCGTGCAGCTACAGGAGCCGCAGCAGCCGCAACCGGTGTACCTGCTCAACCAGAGCGACAAGCCGGACGAGCAGATGGCCATCGAGGAAGACGAGCATGGCACCTACATCATGAATTCCAAGGACCTGCGTGCGGTGCAGCACGTGCAGCGCTTCGTCGATATGGGCATGCATTCGCTGAAGATCGAGGGGCGCACCAAGTCGCATTTCTATGTCGCCCGTACCGTGCAGACCTACCGCAGGGCGATCGACGATGCCGTCGCCGGGCGCCCCTTCGATCTGGGGCTGATGGACGACCTGGAAAGCCTGGCCAACCGCGGCTACACCGAGGGCTTCTATCGCCGTCATCCGCCGGGGGTCTACCAGAATTACGAGCGGGGCAACTCCAGCATGCTGCGCCACCAGTTCGTCGGCGAGGTGCTGGAGGATCTGGGCAACTGGCTGAGCATCGAGGTGAAAAATCGCTTTGCTGTCGGCGACCAGCTGGAACTTATGACGCCCTCGGGCAATCACAGTTTCGCTTTGCACTCACTGCTGGATCGTCACGGGCAGCCGACCGGGGTTGCGCCTGGCACCGGCCATATGGTGCGCATTCCCAAACCGGAGGGTATCGACGTGAATAAAGCGCTGCTGCTGCGTTACCTGCCGGTTAGCTGACCGGCAGCTGAACAGGCCACGTAAATACTCGCTCAGCCGGTCGGTTCATGGTTTACTTGCGCGCTTGCCCAGCCCTGTTTTCCCTCTGACCACGGAGCTCCGTACAAAATGGATTGGTTGCAAGTTGTGGTGTTGGCCCTGCTCCAGGGCCTGACCGAGTTTCTACCTGTCTCCAGCTCGGCCCACCTGATCCTGGTTCCCGCCCTCACCGGCTGGCCTGATCAGGGCCTGGCGTTCGATGTCGCGCTGCACTTCGGCAGCCTGTTCGCGGTACTGCTGTATTTCCGCCGCGACCTGCTCAACATGACCACCAGCTGGACGCAATCGCTTGCCACCCGCAAGCTGAATGACGACGCACGCCTGGCCTGGGGGGTGATCTTCGCCACCATCCCGGTCGGCCTGGCCGGCCTGGCATTCAAGGACGAGATCGAGCTGTATCTGCGCTCGCCCTTCTACCTGGCCCTTGGCCTGGTTGGCTTCGGCCTGCTGCTGGGCTGGGTGGACTGGCGTTTCCGTGGCAGCCGCACGGTGGACCAGATGACCTGGAAGGATGTACTGGTGATCGGCTGCGCCCAGGCGCTGGCCCTGTTCCCCGGCACCTCACGGGCCGGTATCACCATCACCGCCGCGCTGGTGATGGGAATGAACCGCGAGGCGGCTTCGCGCTTCTCCTTCCTGCTGTCGATCCCGGTGATCCTGCTGGCCTGCCTGCTCAAGACCAAGGACCTGGTCGAGGCGCAGGTGCCGGTGGAATGGGGCGCGATGGCCCTGGGTGTGCTGGTGTCGGCGATCAGTGCCTTCCTGTGCATCCACTACTTCCTGGTATTCATCAAGCGTATCGGCATGCAGCCGTTCGTGGTCTACCGGATCATTCTGGGTATTGCTCTGCTGGTGGTGTTTTACTGAGCTGGTTGGTTAGAACCCCTCCCCCTCTCCCCCCGCCCCTCTCCCGCAAGGGGAGAGGGGAGCTTGTTTGTGCAAACCGGCAACATCGGTAACGGATCAGGCCGGCGACATGGGTTTTCCATACTGCCGGTTTACAAGGCTGCTCATCTTCGAAGCACTGCTTCGCCCGCTTGAGCCCCGCAAGGGGAGCCGGAGCTGTCTTGTGCAAACCGGTAATATCGGCAATCCATGTTAGCCCGAGAATGTCAGGAAAACTAAAGGCAGCCAGCACGCAAAAAACAGCCCCCTCTCCCCTCGCGGGAGAGGGCTGGGGAGAGGGGGAGCTACCTCAAAAACTCAAATCCAGCTTGGCCCACAGGGTACGACCCGGCTCGTTGATCCGGATCTCGGCGGGGAAGCCGAAGCTGCCGTTACCGGCCAGATTTAAGTGTTCGGCGTAGGCCTTGTTCAGCAGGTTATCCACCCCGACGCTGGCGGTCACCTCGTCACTGAAGCGGTAGGCGGCATTGACTGACAGCACGCCGAAGCCAGCCGAGTCACCGAAGTCCTTGCTGGTGACGTTCCCCTTGCCGTCTGCGGTGCGACTCTGCGCAGCAACCACCCGCCACAGGGCACCAGCGCTCCAGTTGTCGCGGGCGTAGGTCAGGTTGAAACGGCTTTCCAGCGGCGGCATCTGCGGCAGTGCCTCTCCATCGCTGCGGTTGCGGCCCCAGGCCCAGGCCAGGCTAGTTTCCACCTGCCAGTTGTCAGTCACATCCAGCGCAATACCCGCCTCGGCCCCCATGATATGCGCATCGATATTCTCCGCGCTGCTGATGCCGCCCATGCCAGTGTAGTCGAACAGGATGAAGTCATCGACCATGCCCGCATAGCCGGAAATCCAGGCCTGCATTCCCTCGCGCTGGTACTGCAGGCCGACATCCAGCTGGGTGGTGCGCTCCGGATCGATGCCATCGAAGGCATTCACTGCACCCGCCGCCTGCCTGGGCGAGAACAGCTCCCAGTAGTCGGGGAAGCGCTGCGCATGACCGATACCGACATAGGCCGTGGCCGGCAGGTTGGACAGGTCCTGCTCCAGCCGCAGGAAGGCGGCGGGCAGGGTTTCCCGGCGTGTGTCACCGGCGGTGGGGTTGGGCATGGCATGTCCGCCGCCGTGCCCGGCGCTTATGGTGTTACGGAAGTCTTCCACATGGTGCTGGTCCAGGCGCACACCACCGATCAGCCGCTGCTGCTCCTGCCGTGACCAGGTAAGCTCGGAGAACACCCCTATCTGGCTGAAGCTGGCATCCTTGGCCCAGGGCTGGTGCTTATAGGCATCATCCACCCCCATGCTATTGCGCGTCCGATGGGTATTGCGCTGCGCATCGGCGCCGGCCAGCAGCTGCAGATCATCCCAGACCCAGGTGGAACCGAGCCGGGCGCCCAGGGTACGGCGATCGACATTCGACGCCATGCCGCCAGCCATCATGCCGCTGCTGGGTGGCACGCGCAGGCTGTAATTGTCCATCACATGGTCGGCGTAGTTGTAGTACAACCGCGCCTCCAGCTCACGCAGGGCACCACCGTTGAACTGTTTCTCGAAGCGCAGACCCAAGCTCTCGCGCTCGAACTGCGAGCCGTCCATGCCGCGCCCGGCATAGCGCGCCTCGCCGTCACCGGCGCCGACAGTCAGTTCCAGCAGGGTATCGTCATCCGGGGTCCAGCCCAGTGCCAGATCGGTATTCCACTTGTACCAGCGCGATGGCACGCGATCACCATTGCCGTCCCGGTAGTCACCGGAACGGGAGCGGTTGCCGCTCAGGCGCAGGTAGCCGTCGCTACTGCCGATGGCACCATCCACCTGCACATCGCGCCGGGTATTGGAGCCGGCCACTACGCTGGCATCCAGGCGGCTGCCTGGCTCATCGAAAGCTTCCGGGTGCCGCTCGAACAGCACGGTGCCAGCCGAGGCGCCCGGCCCCCAGGCCACCGTCTGCGGCCCCTTGATCACCGTCAGTTGATCGAAGTTCTGCGGGGCGATGTAGGAGGATGGCGCATCCATCCGCGAGGGACAGGCGCCGAGCATTTCACCGCCATTGGTCAGCAGCTTGAGCCGCGAGCCGAACATGCCGCGCAGCACCGGATCACTGTTGCTGCCACCGCCGCGAACGGCTGAGAAGCCCGGAATGGTCTTCAGGTAGTCGGCACCATCGCTGGCCGGGATCGGCTGGCGCGCGTCCTTGGGGTTGGTGATGATGGTCAGCGAGGAGTCCTGCTGTACCGCGGTGATCACCCGCGGTGGCAATACCAGCGCGTCGTCGTGTTGCGGATGATGATGCTCGTTGGCCAGGGCGCCACCGGCAAGCATCAGCAGCGCGGCGCTGTAGGCAAGCTGCCAGCGCAGGCGGGCAGGTTTTACAGAAAAGGGGTTGGGCAGGCACACGCCTGCCTGATGGCCACGAATAGGTCGGGACATGGGTAGCTTTCCACTTCAATGGTTATGTATCGCCGTGCGCACACGGCGGCGGACATCAGCAGTGGAAAGGGGCAGGAGGGGCGCGCGCGTAGCCCGCGCTGCGGCGCCAGATCGGCAGCAGCGGCGCGGCCGGCAGTGCCAGGAAGCGTTCCGGCTCATGCCGGGGCAGGATCAGCTTGAGCGACAGCGTCAGTGGCGGGCTGAGCGTCAGCAGCTCGCAATAGCCGCACAGCTCCAGGGCTGCCAGCCAGTCGGGAGCATTATCCGAGGGAGGGCGGTGATGACCATGGGCAGAGGAGGCCTGCCCATGGTCGGCGTGCTGATGGTGATGCTGTTCACTGGCTGGCGCAGCCGCAGCCTGCGCCAGCTGCAGCGCGGAGTACAACGGGCCGACATGGATCATCAGCATGGCGAACAGGCCAAGCCGGATACTCAGTGTCGAAAGCCGTTTTCCCAGCACAACCGATCCTTGATCAACGATGACGTGGCCCGCGGGGCCGATAACCCGGATGATCCCATGGCGGGCCGGCGCAGAGCATGTGACAGGAGGTCACAGCAGCCCTGCCGAGAGGGCAGTATAGGAGAAAAGGCGCTGCTGGCCTTGGCCCAGATCAATTACCTGCATTATTGATCTGCGTCATCGCCTGACGCCGAAACGCATTATACTTTGGCCTCAAATATCATAACGACATTACTCGAGCATCCATGTTGCCCTTTGCCGACCTGCTGCGCCGCCGCCTCAGTTCGCTGCTGCCCGCCGAACTGGAACCCCATGAGCGGCTGAAACTGCTGACTCCCTTCCGTCATTCACTGCTGGTCAGCCGCCACCGGGCCGGCCTGATCGTTGGCCGGGTGCGCCTGTTCGCCCTGTTGTTCGCCCTGCTCACTCCGCTGTGGGGCGTGGTCGATCTGATCGCCTTTCCCTATCCGCTCTGGACCCAGTTGCTGGCGCTGCGGGTGGTGGTGTGCCTGGCGTTCTTCAGCCTGCTGCTGTTCTACCGCGAGCAGGGGCGCATGACCGATGCCTACCTGGCGATGTTCATCCTGTTCGCCATCCCCACGCTGTTCTATATCAGCTCGCACACCCTGCTGGCCCATTACGAGCTGGTCGATATGCCCGCCGCGGTCGCCGCCGGCTACGCCTTCCTGCCCTTCGTGCTGATGGCCGGCCTGGCACTGTTCCCGCTGACGCTGCTGGAAAACCTGCTGGTCGCCGTGGTGTTGCTGGCGGCCCAGGCCGTCGCCGGTTATCTGAACTGGTCGACGTTGAACTGGCCATCGTTCGTCGGTGCCTTCTGGTTGCTGATCCTGATCGCCGGAGTCACCGGGCTGGCCTGCATGAGCCAGTTGGCGTTCATGATGGCGCTGCTGCGCCAGGCGATCCGTGATGACCTGACCGGCGTGTTCAGCCGCAACAGCGGCGAGGAGATCCTGCAGGTGCAGTGGAACACCAGCCTGCGCAACAACAGCGCGCTGTCGCTGGCCTTCATCGACCTGGATCATTTCAAGCAGATCAACGACAGCTTCGGCCATGGCATCGGCGACGCCGCCCTGCGCTCGGCCAGCCAGCACATCCAGGACTGCATGCGCAGCTCCGACAGCCTGGTGCGCTGGGGCGGCGAGGAGTTTTTGCTGATCATGCCCGATACCGACATGACCCGCGCCCGTCAGGCACTGGAACGGCTGCAGGCCATCGGGCTGGGCCAACGCCCGGATGGCACCGCGCTAACCGCCAGCATCGGCGTGGCCGAGCGCTACTACGACCGCATCGAGCAGCCCCAGCAACTGCTGGCGCTGGCCGACCAGCGCATGTACAAGGCCAAGGCCGCCGGGCGTAATCGGATACAGGCGCTGTAGCGGGAGATACCTCAGTACGCCGGTTGGCGGACCTGCGGCCCGCATCGGCGTGGGGCGCGCCTCCCACAGGGGTTGGGAGGCGGCGTCCCCCGGTGCGAACGGCAGCCACTACTCCGCGCTCTGCAGATCCTCGACCAACGCCTTGAGAAAGCGCGCCGCCTCGCCACCGGTCACCGCGCGGTGGTCGACGGTCAGCGACACCGGCAGCACCGGGTGTACCGCCGGCTGCCCGTCCCAGGCCACCACCTGATCGCGGATCACCCCGGCGCCGATGATCGCCACCTGCGGCGGCACTATCACCGGGCTGGCATAGCGGCCGAACAGGGTGCCGTAGTTGGACAGGGTGATGGTCGCGCCCATCAGCTCGCGCGGCGGAATAGAGCGGCTCAGCACATCCGCACGCAACCGCGCCAGCCCCTGGCGCAGGTCCTCGGCATCGCGGTTGGCGACATCGCGCAGTACCGGCACGAACAGCCCATCGGGTGTGTCCACCGCTACGCCCAGATCGATATGCTGATGGCGGGTCACACTCAGACGCGGGCCATCGAAGGCCACGTTCAGCGCCGGCTCGGCCTGGCAGGCGCGGGCAATGGCCCGCGCCAGGCGTACCATGGGATCACGCGCGCCATCAGGCCAGCGATGCAGGTCGGCGTCCTCGACTATGGTGACCGGCACCACCTCGGCATGCGCCCGCGCCATGTTCTTGGCCATGGTCCGGCGCACGCTGCGCAGCGCCTCGCCGCTACCCGGCTGGGCCGCTGCGGCGCGCTGTACGTCAGCATCGGTGATCAATCCGCCGCTCCCGCTGCCAGCCATGCCCTGCAGTTCCACGCCCATGCGCTCGGCCAGCTTGCGCGCCCCCGGTGCGGCTCGTACCGCCCAGGCCTCACGGCTGGAGTTGGCGGCACCGACGATGAAGTCATCAGCGGCCAGATCGCTTTGGCCGCTGGCCTGGCCGAGATTGCCGACCACGGTACCACTGTCCTCGGACTCACCCTCGAACTCTACCAGCGGTTCACCGACGTGCAGCAGGTCCCCGGCCTCGCCAAAGCAGCGGCTGATCACCCCCTCCCTGGGCGAGGGCACGTCCACGATGGCCTTGGCGGTTTCCACCGAGACCAGCAACTGGTCCACCGCCACGCTGTCACCCGCCTTGACATGCCATTCGACGATCTCCGCTTCCTGCAAGCCTTCACCCAGATCGGGCAATTTGAACTGCTTCATCATGGCTCCCCCTGCATGGTTCGATAGGCGGCCTGGCAGATACTCTCGACGTCCGGCAGGTAGGCCATTTCCTGCCGTGCATAGGGGATCACGCAATCGAACCCGGTGACCCGCTGCACCGGCGTATGCAGTGCATGGAACAACTGCTCCTGCAGCAGCGCGGCGATTTCCGCGCCGGGGCCGTAGCTGCGCGCCGCCTCGTGCACTATGACGCAGCGGCCGGTCTTACTGACCGAGGCGAGAATGGTGGCGGTATCCAGCGGCTTGAGCGTCGCGACATCGATGACCTCGCAATCGATACCCTGCTCGGCCAGCCGGCCGGCGGCTTCCAGCGTCTCCTTGAGCGCCGCGCCCCAGCTGACCAGGCTCAGGTCGCGACCCTCGCGCAGGGTGAAGCAGGTATCCAGCGGCAGCGCCTGGCCATCATCCTCCACTACCTGGCGCACCGAACGGTACAGCCGCGACGGTTCCAGGAAGATCACCGGGTCCGGGTCGGCGATCGCCGCCAGCAGCAGACCGTAGGCGCGCCGTGGCGAGGATGGCACCACCACCCGCAGGCCGGGCACATGGGCCAGCATGGCTTCGGTGCTTTCACCATGATGTTCCGGTGCATGAATACCACCACCGTGGGGCGTGCGCAGCACCATCGGGCAACTCAGCCGGCCGCGAGTACGACTGCGCAGGCGGCTGGCATGGGAGATCAGGTGTTCCATGCCGGCATAGATGAAGCCCATGAACTGGATTTCCGCCACTGGCTTCAGACCTTGGGCAGCCATGCCCACAGTGATACCGGTGATCAGGGTTTCGGCCAGCGGCGTATCCATCACCCGCCGAAAGCCAAAACGCTCGTGCAAGCCGACCGTGGCGCGGAATACGCCGCCGTTGGGCCCCACATCCTCGCCCAGCACCACCACGTCGGGATCATCGGCCATGGCCCGGTGCAGCGCCAGGTTGATCGCCTCCACCATGCACAGGGTTGTCTGTTCAGCCATGGTCCGTCCCTCCCAGCGTGGCTGCCCGCGCGACCAGCTCATCACGCTGGTCGCGATAGCACTCGGGCAGTTGTGCATACAGATGATCGAAGGCTGCCGCCGCATCGGCCTCGGGCACTGCACGGAATTGCTCCACCGCGGCATTGATGCGCTCGGTCAGTTGCTGCTGCAGGTCCTGTTCGCGGCGCTCGTCCCACAGCCCCTGCTGATGCAGGAAGCGCTGCAACCGGCCAATCGGCTCGTGCTTCCAGGCCTCGCTCAGCTCATCGGCGGAGCGGTAGCGGCTGGCATCATCGGAGGTGGTATGGTCGCCCAGACGATAGGTCACGCACTCCACCAGGGTCGGCCCCTTGCCGGAGCGCGCCCGTTCGATGGCGGCACTGATACAGTCGTATACCGCCAGCACATCATTGCCATCCACCTGCTCGCCGGGAATCCCCGCCGCCAGCGCCTTGTGCGCCAGGGTCGGCGCGGCCGACTGCAGGCTGCGCGGTACCGAGATGGCCCACTGGTTGTTGTTCACCACGAACACCAGCGGCAGCTGCCAGACTCCGGCCAGGTTGAGACTTTCCAGGAAATCGCCCTTGCTGGTGGCCCCGTCACCGCAGGTGGTCACCGCTACCCGTGGCTGCTGACGGATACGGAAGGCCGAGGCCACGCCGCAGGCATGACAGGCCTGGGTGGCGATCGGCACGCAGATGGGGAAATCCTCGGCGGCGGTCGAGGCCGACCAGGCACTGCCGCGCTCGTCGCCGCCCCAGTACAGCAGGATGTCCTGCATGGCGACGCCGCGCTGCAGTTGCACCGCGGTGTCGCGGTAATAGGGAATCAGCACATCCTCGGCGGTCATCGCCCGCCCCAGCGCGGTGCCGATGGCTTCCTGGCCCAGGGTCGAGGCGTAGGTGCCGATCTGGCCGGTGCGTTGCAGGGCGATGCACTTCTGGTCGAACACGCGGACCAGGTTCATCTGACGATACAGCTCGAGCAGCAATTCGGGATCATCGACCCAGCCCGGCAATTCATCCAGCGGCTGGCCGTGATCATCCAGATAACGGGTGAAGGGAATCCGTACGGATAAGGGCATAGCTCTCCTCCTGACCATGATGGACGGCCGGCTTGTGGCCGGTCTTCCCCGCCAGCGCCCGGATGGGGCGGCGACGGTGACGGCGCAGACGCGCTCGTCAGCAGTATAGGTCAGGTTTCGCAGCGGCAAGGCGCCTCAGCGCGGATCGCTGTCCCGGTCCGCAGCCCGGCGCAGGGCCCCGCGACTGCGCCGCAGATGGCGCAGCCCCTCGAACACCAGCACGCCCACGGCGCTCCAGATGGCTATGTAGGTGAACCATTGGTCCGGCGCTATGCTCTCGCCCAGCAGCAGCGCCACCAGCACCAGCAGCACCGGCTCCACATAGCCCAGCAGGCCGAACAGGGTGAAGGTCAGCAGGCGACTGGCCATGGTATAGGTCACCAGCGCCAGGGCGCTGAAGGCACCCAGCAGCGCCACCAGCGGGTACAGCCGGGGCAGTTCGACGAACAATGCCGGACCGGCGCCACCGGCCCAGGCGAACCAGCCGGCCACCGGCAGCAGGAACAGCATGTCGAACCAGAAGCCACCGAGGTTATCGGTGCCGGTCAGGCGGCGCAGCACGAAGTAGGCCGGATAGCCCACGGCGACCAGCAGCGTCTCCCAGGCAAAGGTGCCGGCCTGCAGCAACGCATGCCCCACCCCCAGCACGGCGCAGGCGATGGCCAGCTGTTGCAGCCGTGAGGGATGCTCGCGAAAGATCAGGTACCCGGCCAGGACCATGCTCAGCGGCAGCAGGAAGTAGCCCAGCGAGACCTCCAGCGCCCGGCCATTGACCGGCGCCCACATGAACAGCCACAGCTGCAGGCCCACCAGCACCGCGCTCAGCAGTTGCACCAGCAGCAGCGCCGGACGCTGGCGTATCCGCGCCGCCAATTCCCGGGCCAGCGACCAGTAGCCGGCCACCAGCATGAACAGGGTGACAAAGGGAAAAGTCAGCAGCATGCGCCAGCCGAAGATCTGCTCGCCATCCAGCGGCGCCAGCAGCGTGGAGAAATAATACAGGCCGCCGAACAGTACCGATGCCGTCACCGACAGGACTACCCCGATAGACATTCCACCTCCCGGTATATGGAAACGAGCCACCACGGCAAACGTGGCGGACACAATGCACGCCGGGGAATGAATTGTCGATCCCCGGCGCGGCTGTCATTCTGGCAACCCTGTCCCATTGAGTGAAACCCTCGACATGCAACTGATCTGGTTCCGCAACGATCTGCGGGTACATGACAACACCGCCCTGACCGCCGCGCTGGAACAGGGACCGACCCTGGCGCTGTTCCTGCTCAGCCCACAGCAATGGCAGGCCCATGACGAGGCGCCGGCCAAGATCGACTTGCGCCTGCGTAACCTGCAGGCGCTGGCCGGCGAGCTTCAGCAGTTGAACGTACCCCTGTTGATCCGCACCGCGGACAGCTGGGCGGCGGCACCGGCGGTACTGGCCCGGCTCTGCCATCAGTATCGTATCACCCTGGTGCATGCCAATGAAGAATACGGCCTCGACGAAGCCGCAAGGGATGAGGCCGTGGCCAGGCAGGTGGCAGAACAGGGCGCGGGATTCCGTTCCCACCTCGATCAGTTGCTGCTGCGCCCCGGCAGCCTGCTGACGCGCTCGGGCAGCTACTTCAAGGTGTTCAGCCAGTTCCGCAAGGCCTGCCTGCAGCAGCTGCAGCTGGCACCACCATCCTGCCTGCCGGCACCAGCAGCGCAGCAGGCTACCGGCATCGATGCCGACCCGGTTCCCGCCAGCGTGACCGGCTTTGCCACCCCGGACCAGGCCTTGCGCGATCTGTGGCCTGCCGGCGAGCAGGCCGCGCGGCAACGCCTGCAGCGCTTCAGCGACGAGCGCCTGCATGGCTATGCCGAGCAACGCGACCTGCCGGCCGAGCCCGGCACCAGTCAGCTCTCGCCCTACCTGGCCACCGGCGCGTTGTCGCCACGCCAATGCCTGCATGCCGCGCTGATGAGCAATCAGGGCGAACTCGACAGCGGCAATGCCGGGGTGACCAGCTGGATCGACGAGTTGCTCTGGCGGGAGTTCTACAAACACATCCTGGTCGGTTATCCGCGGGTGTCCCGGCACCGGGCCTTCCGTCCGCATACCGAAGCGGTGCCCTGGCGCCATGCGCCGGACGAGCTGGCGGCCTGGCAGCAAGGACGCACCGGCTTTCCGCTGATCGATGCGGCCATGCGCCAACTGCTGGCCACCGGCTGGATGCACAACCGCCTGCGCATGGTGGTCGCCATGTTCCTGAGCAAGAACCTGCTGATCGACTGGCGCGAGGGCGAGCGTTATTTCATGCAGCATCTGATCGATGGCGACCTGGCGGCGAACAATGGCGGCTGGCAATGGAGCGCGTCCACCGGTACCGACGCGGTACCCTGGTTCCGACTGTTCAATCCGGTTACCCAGTCGCGGCGCTTCGATCCATCGGGGCACTTCATCAAGCGCTGGCTACCGGAGCTGGGCGAACTGGACCGTCACGATATCCACGAGCCGTCACCGCTTTCCCGGATGCTGTGCGACTACCCTGCCCCCATCGTCGACCTGGCGGAAAGTCGAGCGCGGGCACTGGCGGCATTCAGGGACTTGCCACCGGCTGAAGCTGATCAGGAATGAAAGGGAAAGGTGGCACGGTACAGGAGCCTGTACCGTGCCGGGGGGAGTGCTTAGAAGATATTCATCGGGAAGTCGACGAAGATGCGCACTTCGTTACCGTCCTGGGTATAGCTGTTCGAAGCACGCAGTACCGAGCTGCGCAGACGAACACTCATATCCTTGGCCGCACCGCTCTGCACCACATACTTCAGCTGGTTGAAGATTTCACGCTCGCTGGCGCTGCCAGCTTCGCGAACATTGGTAGCAGAATTACGGACAGTGATGTCAGTACCGCGAACATAAGCGAAGTTGTAGCTCAGACCCGGAACACCAAACTGGGTAAAGTCCAGACCATAACCCAGCTGCCAGGAACGCTCGTCTTCTGCGTTGAAGTCGGACCAGAAGGAGTTGGCGACCCAGATGGTGGTGCCGCCATCACCTACAGCACCTGCATTCTGGTAGAAGCCATAGTTGTAACCGGTGTCACCGCTGCTGCGCTGGTAGGCCAGAGTGAAGTCATGCGGGCCAGTGGCGTAGTTGGCGGACAGGCTCCACAGGTTGTTGCGATCGCCCCTGCCATCCCACTCACTGTCCTGCTTGGTGCGGTAGCCGCTGAAATCCAGCGTCAGGGTGTCGCCCTGGTTCAGCGGACGAATGTAGTTCAGGTTGGCATACTGACGCTTGAGCACGTCTTCCACATCCGAGGCGTACAGCGCGGCACGGATATTGTCGTTGAACTGGTAGCTACCACCCAGCACTTCGATGGAGTTCAGCCCACCGCTATCACGGCCTTCATCGCTCTTGCGATGCTGAGCATGAAACCGACCGGCATGTACGGTCAGACCATCAATCTCGTTGGAGGTGATCATGGTGCCGGTGTAGGTTTCCGGCAGCAGACGGCTGTCATCGTGGCTCAGTACAGGCAGTACCGGGCGCTGGTCGCCGTAGCTCAATACGGTCTTGGAGAAGCGCGCCTTGACCGCAGCACCGGCATGGGCCATATCCCGTTCAACATTGTTAAAGGTACCGTCAGGATTCTGGTCATCTGCGAAAAAGAAATCGATACCACCGGCACCAGCACGACCACCGCCGCTATCCAGACGATAGCCATACATGCCGAAGGCGTCCACGCCCACGCCCACAGTGCCCTTGGTAAAGCCGGAGGTGAAGGTCAGCACACCAGCCTGGCCCCACTCGGCCTTGTCCTGATCACCGTTCCGGTAATCACGGTTCATGTAGGCATTGCGCAGGAACAGATCGAGACTGCTGTCTTCGACAAAGCCTTTGGAATCCGCCTGGCTGGCTGCCAGGGCGGGGACGGAGGTCATCAGGGCCAATGCAATGGCGCTCAGTTTGTACTTGGTCATTTTGGATGCCATAGATGCTGTTTTATTTAGTGTGAGAGACCCATCACCAGCTCACCGAAGCTGTAACGGGATGGTCACGCATTATCCATATTCTGAGGGGATTTCCTAGCGGCGGCGCTGCGGGAGCGACATTCGGACGCGATCCGGCACCATCCCGGGTCGATCACGGATTGATTCTGTTGCCGGATTCGTGACCCTGCTGGCGCTGAAACGAAAAAACCACCGGCCGGTTACCCGGCCGATGGCAGAGGCATTGTCACCGGCTCACGCGGAGATCGGTGTGCGCCAGTCGTCAGAGCCGGAGGTTCCGGAGACTTCATGGGTCCAGATGATCTTGCGGTAGGTGAAGTAGACATCTTCCAGGTGAGTGAAGTGAGCCAGGTTCGGGTCCTGGCAGTTCGGCATGCGCGACTGCACGTCGACGATGATGGCGTCTTCCAGCTCGATGGTGAAGTAGTGCTCCTGGGTCCCGGTGGCCGAAGTGCGGTACCACTCCAGGCGGCACTTGCTCAGGCGCTCGCCGGACGTCAGAGCATTGAAGACCAGCGGCGATGACTTGTCGAACACCTTGGTGATCATCAGTGGCTTGTGCACGCGCTGGCCGGTCGGCTGGCCAGACTGCGGATCGCGCGGAATGATGACCTGATGGTCGAAGGCCTGAACCAGGATCTGGTCTTCATGGCCTTCCTGGAAAATATTGCCGACCGAGTCCTCGGTGAAGGTACCGGCGGTGATCAGGCCCTGCTTGGTGCCCTCGATGGTCATATATGCGGGTGTTGGCATTACGCTCTCCTTGCCTTGGATAAGGACCTGCAAACGGGTCCGGGAATCACAAGTTCAGCAAGGTGCATGCCAGTCATTTTTTCACCAACAATATCAACAAGATAGAAAAACAGCCCCAGCGACAAACAATATTTCAACAGAGAGCTGTGAACTAGCGCACATATGACTGCGCAACTTTTTGCGCAACCGTGACGAAGTATTGCCCAACTTTCCCGGAGTACAGGAAGAGCAACAGTTACAGCCGCCACCCATTGTCTCACCCGACACAAGTTGCGCAAAAAGTTGCACAAGCACCGTAATCAGCACCTTGAACAAGATAAATCAAAGTATCTTTCCAAAACAACGAACAGCTCACACAACTCGACTTGTCCTAAACGGACATAGACTCTAGAGTTCGCTCCGAAAGCAAATTGCGCAACAACTTGCACAAGACACCAAGTTGATCAAGTCATTAAAAGCCAACTTTATCCATATATTTGGCAGCCGATTTGAAAGCACCACGGCAAGTAATGAAGTCTCACCAGAACACACTCTCACGGACCACCCAATCGTCAATGCTCGCGACCCGTTACATATCACTGGCCACCACCCCCATCAGCGAGAATGACTTCGCCGGTGCGGATGCGCGGTATTCCAGCGAGTTCGAGACGATTGAAGCCGGCCTGGAAAAAGCCGGCTCGATATACAGCGATGCCGGGCCGGACTGGCAGCAGATCGTGGTCCAGGCCGAACAGCTGCTGCGCAGCCTGTCGAAGGACCTGCGCGTGGCCTGCTGGTTGACCTGGGGCCTGTATCGTTGCGAAGGGATCAACGGGCTGCAGGCTGGCGTTGCCATGCTGGACAGCCTCATGCAGCACTGGGACGATCTGCATCCACGCAAGGACAGGACCCGCGCTGCAGCGGTCGGCTGGCTGGGCAACCGGCTCGAGGCAAGTCTGCCCGAGTTGCTGAACGCAAGCAGCAGCGCTCCCGCATTCCAGCACCTGCATGGCAGCCTGGACAGCCTGGATCAGCACCTGCAGCGCGTGCTGGGCGACCAGGCGCCGTTGCTGCAACCACTGTGCAGGCAGTTGCACAGCCAGATCGGCAAGAACGCCAGCACCGGCAGCGTAACCACATCCGTGCTCCCGCCGGTGGCTGCAGCGCCTGAGCATCCGCCCGCGCAGCCTGCGCCGACCAGTCCGGCACAGACGGCCAAGCCTATCGCCAGTGCCCGCGATGCGCACAAGGCCTTGCGCGCCCTGCAGGAGCAGGCCCGCTCGCTGTGCCAGTGGTGGCACGCCCAGTCAGCCATAGATCCGCGTGCCATCAGCCTGTCACGCACCCTGCTCTGGCTACCCATCGAAGCCCTGCCCGAACATGACGCCCAGGGCAAGACCGGGCTCAGGGGACTGCCGGTCGATCGCCTGAAGAGCCTGCAGGAACGCCTGCACCAGGGCCAGCCGGCAGAGCTGTTGCGTGAAGTTGAAAGCAGCCTGGCCCGTTCACCGTTCTGGCTGGACGGTCAGTACCTGGCCTGGCACTGCCTCGACGAACTCAAAGCCGACAGCGCCAGGCAGGAGGTCGAGCAGCATCTCGGTGGCTTTCTGCAACGCCTGCCGGGCATCGAGAACCTGCTGTTCTTCGATGGCACGCCATTCGCCAGCCAGCAGACCCTGGGTTGGATCAACAGCAGGGTGTTGCTGGATAGCGGCGCCATCGACAGCGGCCATACCGCAGCGGCACCCGGCATCGATGAACCCTGGGACGCTGCCCTGGCGGAAGCCGGTGAGCTGCTGCGCAAGGACGGCCTGAAGGCCGCACTGGCCCCCCTGAGAACCGGCAGCGCCAGCGCCCGCGGCGGACGCGCGCAGCTGCACTGGCAACTGGCGACCGCTCGCCTGTGCCTGCAGGCGGGCAAGCATGAACTGGCCAGGCATCTGCTCGAGGGCCTGGAACACAGCCTGCGACAATCGCAGCTGGCGGACTGGGAACCGCAACTGCTGGTGCGCGTCCTGCGCCTGCTGCTGAAAACGCATGACTTGCAGGGCGCCGGCAAGGCCTCGCGCCAGCAGCGCGAACAGATTCTACAACGGTTGTGCCACCTCGATTTCGACGTGGTGCTTGAGCAGGCCCTAGGGGCATAACGGAACAGGAGAACGAAAATGGCCAAAGACGGCTCGGTAGCACCCAAGGAACGTGTCAACGTTACCTTCAGTCCGGACACCAATGGCGCTCAGGAAGAAATCGAGCTGCCGCTGAAGTTGATGGTGCTGGGTGATTTCACCCAGCGCGAGGACGAGCGCAAGATCGAGGAGCGCCAACCCATTTCGATCGACAAGCACAACTTCGACGAGGTCCTGGCCAAGCAGGAACTGAACCTCAGCTTCAACGTACCCAACCGCTTGCAGGACGATGCCGAAGACGAAGACCTCGCGGTCAACCTGCGCATCAATTCGATGAAGGACTTCAACCCTGCCAACCTGGTGGAACAGGTTCCCGAACTGCACAAGCTGATGGAACTGCGTGATGCGCTGGTAGCCCTCAAGGGACCGCTGGGCAATGCGCCGGCTTTCCGCAAGGCCATCGAAAGCGTGCTCAGCGATGACGACTCGCGCGAGCGCATGCTCAACGAGTTGGGCCTGGCCGCCCAGCAGACCCCGGATGCATGAGACAAGGACGCCTGCCATGACTACCCAGACCGCACTACAGAGCACCCAGAGCAGCAGCGACAGCATTCTCGACCGTATCATCGCCGAGACGCGGCTGAACCCGGAGGATGAAGCCTACGGTATCGCCAAGCGCGGCGTGTCCGCCTTCATCGAGGAACTGCTGAAACCGCAGAACGACAAACAGCCGGTCAAGAAAGCGCTGGTCGACCGCATGATCGCCGAGATCGATGCCAAGCTCAGCCAGCAGGTCGATGCCATCCTGCACCACGCCAGTTTCCAGGCACTGGAATCTTCCTGGCGCGGGCTCAAGCTGCTGGTCGATCGCACCGACTTCCGCGAGAACACCAGGATCGAGCTGATCAACGTATCCAAGCAGGACCTGCTGGAAGACTTCGAGGACAGTCCCGACATCGTCCAGTCCGGCCTGTACAAGCACGTCTATACCGCCGAGTACGGCCAGTTCGGTGGCCAACCGGTCGGCGCGCTGATCTCCAGCTATTACTTCGATCCCAGCGCACCGGACATCAAGACCCTGCAGTACGTCGCCACGGTCGCCAGCATGGCCCACGCCCCCTTCATCGCCTCGGCCGGACCCAGGTTCTTCGGCCTGGAAAGCTTCAATGGCCTGCCCGACATCAAGGACCTGCAGGATCATTTCGAAGGTCCCCAGTTCGCCAAGTGGCAAGCCTTCCGCGAGCGTGACGATGCCCGCTACGTCGGCCTGACCCTGCCACGCTTCCTGCTGCGTACCCCCTATGACCCCGAGGAAAACCCGGTCAAGAGCTTCGTCTACAAGGAAAACGTCGCTGCCAGCCACGAGGACTACCTGTGGGGCAACACCGCCTTCGCCTTTGCCACGCGCCTGACCGAAAGCTTCGCCAGGTACCGCTGGTGTCCCAATATCATCGGGCCGCAGAACGGCGGCGCGGTGGAGGATCTGCCGTTGCATCGCTTCGAGAGCATGGGCGATATCGAAACCAAGATCCCCACCGAAGTGCTGGTCTCCGACCGCCGCGAGTACGAACTGGCCGAGCAGGGCTTCATCGCGCTGACCATGCGCAAGGGCAGCGACAACGCGGCCTTCTTCTCCGCCAACTCGGCGCAGAAGGCCAAGTTCTTCGGCAACAGCGAGGAAGGCAAGAACGCCGAACTCAACTTCCGCCTGGGTACCCAGTTGCCCTACCTGTTCATCGTCAACCGCCTGGCCCACTACCTCAAGGTCCTGCAGCGCGAGCAGATCGGTGCCTGGAAGGAGCGTACCGACCTGGAACTGGAACTGAACAAGTGGATCCGCCAGTACGTCGCCGACCAGGACAACCCGAACCCGGAAGTGCGCGGTCGCCGGCCACTGCGGGCCGCCCAGATCAAGGTCGCCGACGTGGCGGGCGAGCCGGGCTGGTACCGCGTCAGCCTCAGCGTCCGGCCGCACTTCAAGTACATGGGCGCCGACTTCACCCTGTCGCTGGTCGGCAAGCTGGACAAGGAGTAAGGCGCAATGAGCTATGGCAGCCTGTTTGAACGCCTGGCCGGTGAAACCGGCCAACGCCGCAGCCTGGCACAGACCGATGCGGTTGCCGCGTCCGTGTCGCGGCACCTGGCACGCATGCTCAGCACCCGTGCCGGCAGCGTGCAGACCCTGCCCGACTACGGGCTGCCTGATCTCAACGACATGCGCCTGTCGGTACACGATGCACTGCAGCAGGCACGTAGCGCCATCGAAGGCTTCATCGAACGCCATGAGCCCCGCCTGCATGGGGTACGGGTGATCGCCCTGCCACGCCACCATGACCCTCTGTGCCTGGCCTTCGCCATCGAGGGAACGCTGGAAGTGGATGGTCAGCGGCAGAAGATCAGATTTGCCGCCAGCCTCGATGGCAGCGGCAGGGTCCAGGTGCAGTAACCGGAGCCGACCGGCACTGGTCGGCTGATGGTTTTCATTTCAAGGAAGGTCGCGTGTCATTCAACCACTACTACCAGAGCGAGCTGACCGCCCTGCGCCAGATGGGCAAGCGCTTTGCCGAGCGCAGCCCGGCGCTGGCGCCGTTCCTCGGCCAGAGCGGCAAGGACCCGGATGTCGAGCGCTTGCTGGAGGGTTTCGCCTTTCTCACCGGGCGCCTGCGACAGAAGCTGGACGATGAGCTGCCGGAGCTGACCCACTCGCTGATGCACCTGCTGTGGCCCAATTACATGCGCCCGCTGCCGGCCTTCAGCATGTTGCAGTTCGATCCGCTCAAGCGCGCCGGCCCGGCGGTGCGGGTGGCACGCGACACCCCGGTCGAGTCCCGGCCGGTCCAGGGTGTCAGTTGCCAGTTCCGCACCACCAGCGAGGTCGACATCCTGCCGTTGCAGCTCAGCCACCTGGATTACTCGGTCAAGGGTGAAGGCGCCTTGCTCAGCCTGACCCTGTCCATGGCCTGCGATGGCCACCTGGGCGATCTGGCCCTGCAGCGCCTGCGGCTGCACCTGGCCGGCGAGCGCTATATCAGCCAGATGCTGTACCTGTACCTGCTGCGCCAGCTCGATGATATCCAGCTGGTGCTGCTCGATCAGCAAGGTCAGGCGCTCGACCTGTCGCGGGGGAGCCCGAGCGGGACCCTGCGGATTACCGCGCAGCAGGTGCAGCCGGGCGGATTTCATGACGACCAGGCACTGGTCCCCTACCCGCTCAATACCTTCAGCGGCTACCGCTACCTGCAGGAGTATTTCGCCTTCGAGGAGAAATTCCTGTTCGTCGACATCGGCGGTCTCGATTGCCTGGGCAACCTGGACCCCGCACTGCTGAAACAGGCCTGCGGCCTGGAGTTGCGCTGCCATATCCGCAAGACCGGCAGCCAGCGCATCCGACCGACACTGGACAATGTCCGCCTGTACTGCACGCCGGTGGTCAACCTGTTCAGCCACGATGCCACCCCGATCCGCCTCGACGGGCGTCAGGACCACTATCTGCTGCGTCCCGCCGAATACCCTCACCATCAATGCGGAGTCTATGCGGTCGAGCGGGTCACCGGCTGGAAGCCCGGCGGCATGGGCCAGCAGCAATACGTGCCGTTCGAATCCTTCGAGCATGACCGCAGCTTCGGCATCAGCCAGCCCAGGCCGTACTACAGCCTGCGCCAGTACCCGTCACTGCAGGGAGACGGGCTGGAGAGCTACCTCAGCTTCGGCGCACATGGCAGCGATCTGCATGAAACGCTATCGATCGAGCTGACCTGCACCAACCAGAACCTGCCCAGTCAACTCGGCCTCGGCGATATCTGCTGCCTGAGCGAGGACACGCCGGACTTCCTGGGCTTTCGCAACATCAGCGCGGTGACCTCCAGCTACGCGCCGCCGGTGGACAGCGACTTCCTGTGGAGGCTGATCAGCAACATGTCGCTCAACTACCTGTCGCTGGCCAATGTCGAGGCGCTCAAGGTGATGCTGCAGAGCTACGACCTGCCGCGTCATTACGACCAGCATGCCGCACGCATCGGCCAACGCCGGCTCGATGGCCTGCGACAGATCGAGCACAGCCATGTCGACCGCCTGCATGCCGGACTGCCGGTGCGCGGCATACGCACGGAATTGCAGATGGACGCGGAAAACTACCTGGGCGAAGGCGACCTGTTCCTGTTCGCCTCGGTACTCAACGAGTTCTTCGCCCTTTACGCCAACCTCAACTCGTTCCACGAGCTGCGGGTCAGGACCACCCAAGGAGAGCGGTATCAATGGACGCCACGCATGGGGTTGCAGCCCCTGCTCTGAGCAGCCTGGGCCGCAGCATTCGCGAATACAGCCTGTTCCAGGGTGTCATGCTGGTACTGCAACAGCTGCGTGAAGCGCATCCGCAGCTCGATGACGAGGCGCTGTACGAGCGCCTGGAATTTCAGGCCAACCCCAGCCTGGGATTCCCCGGCACCGACATCGAACGCGTCGAGTTCTTTCACGAGGACGGCGAGTTGCGCGCGCGCCTGCGCGTCAACCTGATCGGCCTGTTCGGCTCCAGCTCGCCGCTACCGGCGTTCTACAGCGAGCAGGCGCTGGGCGATGGCCCGGGCGGCAACCCGACGCGCGACTTCCTCGACCTGTTCAACAACCGCCTGCAGCGCCTGCTGCTGCCGATCTGGCGCAAGTATCGTTATCACAGTCGCTATCGTGAAGGCGCCGCGGACAAGGTATCGAACCACCTGTTCGCACTCATCGGCCTGGGCCATCCGGCCCTGCGCGACAGTGGAGAACTCAACTGGAAACGCCTGCTGCCCTATCTGGGTCTGCTGAGCATGCGCGCGCAGTCCGCAGCATTGCTGGAAGCGGTGCTGCGCTACTACTTCAAGCACCGCAGCATGCATATCGAGGAATGCATCGAGCGCCAGGTCAGCATCGACAGCCAGCAGCAGAACCGGCTCGGCCAGGCCAACAACCAGCTCGGCAACAACCTGGTGCTGGGTGACCGCATCCGTGACCGCAGCGGCAAGTTCCGCCTGCATATCGGTGAGCTCGACTGGGAGCGCTTCCATGACTTCCTGCCTACCGGCAAGGCCTACCACCCGCTGCTGACACTGCTGCGCTTCTGCCTGCATACACCGCTGGCCTATGACATTCGCCTGCAGCTGCGCCACGAAGCCGTCCACCCCCTGCACCTGGCCAACGATAACCGCTGCCGGCTGGGCTGGACCAGCTGGCTCGGGCAGGTCCGGGACAACCCCGCGGTCACCCTGGCCGGACGAATCAAGGATTGATCAACATGATGACACTGGATATCCAGAAACTGGTCCAGGCACTGGACAGCCACAGCCGCCATGACCTCGAGGCCGCCGCCGAGCGTTGCCTGCTGCGGCGTGCCGACAAGGTGCAGATCGAGGACCTGCTGCTGGTGCTGCTGGAGCGCCCGGACAGCCTGTTGAGCCAGGCCCTGCTGGATGCCGAGGTCGATATCGACGGCTTCCGCGAGCTGCTGCAACCCTGCGGCGGGGGCGACGGCAGCCGCAGCCCGAGCTTCGCCCCGGAACTGGTGCAATGGCTGCAGGATGCGCTGCTGGTCGCCACCCTGGAGCTGGGCCGCAGCAGTATCAACCAGGCCGCCCTGTTGCTCGGCCTGCTGCGCAACCCGGTACGCCATGCCGGCAGCCGCTACCAGCCGATACTCGAGCGCATCCACAGCGAACGGCTGAGCGAGTATGCCCGCGCCGCCCAGCCCACGGCGGCAACGCCGACGACGGTACAGGACTCGGCATTGGCCCGCTTCACCCACGACATCACCCGGCAGGCACGCGACGGCAAGCTCGACCCGGTACTGTGCCGCGACCAGGCACTGCGCCAGATGATCGATATCCTCGCCCGCCGACGCAAGAACAACCCCATAGTGGTCGGCGAGGCCGGTGTCGGCAAGACCGCCATCGTCGAGGGCCTGGCCCTGCGCATCGCCGCTGGCGAGGTACCCGAGGCGCTGCGTGGCGTTGCGCTGCTGTCGCTCGATCTCGGCCTGCTGCAGGCGGGGGCCAGTATCAAGGGAGAGTTCGAGCGGCGTCTGCAGGGCGTGATCGACGAGGTCAGGCAGTCGCCCAGGCCGATCATCCTGTTCATCGATGAAGCCCACACCTTGATTGGCGCCGGCGCCCCGGCCGGC
The DNA here is from genome assembly GCF_014219065.1 of Halopseudomonas xiamenensis. Classification (GTDB taxonomy): domain Bacteria; phylum Pseudomonadota; class Gammaproteobacteria; order Pseudomonadales; family Pseudomonadaceae; genus Halopseudomonas; species Halopseudomonas xiamenensis. The sequence continues at coordinate 61,138 of NZ_JACLGO010000019.1, read as the reverse complement.
GCATCGGATGCCGCCAACCTGCTCAAGCCGGCGCTGGCGCGCGGGGAGCTGCGTACCATCGCCGCCACGACCTGGAGCGAATACAAAAAGTACTTCGAAAAGGACCCGGCACTGGCCCGCCGCTTCCAGCCGGTACAGCTGCACGAACCGGGCACCACCAATGCCGTCACCATCCTGCGCGGCCTGGCACCACTGTATGAACGCAGCCATGGCGTCTACCTGCGTGATGATGCGGTGGTCGCCGCCGCCGAACTGTCCGCCCGTTACCTGGCTGGCCGCCAGTTGCCGGACAAGGCCGTGGACGTGCTGGATACCGCCTGCGCACGCGTGCGCATCAGCCTCGCCTCGGCCCCAGAAGCCATCGAACGGCTGCGCAGTGAGATCGCCGAAGGTGAGCGCCAGCTGCTGGCCCAGCAGCGCGACCGGGACGCCGGCCTGCAGCCGGACCCCGGTTCGATCGAACGGCTGCAGCTGCGATTGCAGGAAGCTGGCGAGCAATTGCATGTCTTGCAGGATGACTGGCAAAACCAGCGCCAATTGGCCAGCCGGCTGCTGGAGCTGCGCCAGCAATGCGCCCAGGCGCGCCAGGCAAGCAGCGAGGCATGGCTCGACGGCCATGCCGATCAGCCACCCGCCGCGGTCGATCTGGCGCAGCTGGAAGCGGAACTGGCCGCGTTACAGGAGCGCCTGCAGGCGATCCCCGCCGACCGGCGACTGGTCAGCCATGAAGTCTCCCCGCGCCTGGTGGCCGAGGTCATCAGCCACTGGACCGGCGTACCCGTGGCGCAACTGGCACGTGAACACAACAGCCGGATCGCCAGCTTCGCCGAGGATCTGCGCCAGCGCATCCGCGGCCAGGAACAAGCGGTGCTGGCAGTGGATCGGGCCATGCGCGCAGCGGCCGCTGGCCTGAACAATCCCGACGCACCGGTGGGGGTGTTCCTGCTGGTCGGCCCCAGCGGCGTCGGCAAGACCGAAACCGCCCTGGCGTTGGCCGACCTGCTGTACGGCGGTGAGCGCTTCCTGACCACCATCAACATGTCCGAATTCCAGGAGAAACACAGCGTCTCGCGCCTGCTGGGCGCACCTCCCGGCTATGTCGGCTACGGTGAAGGCGGCATGCTCACCGAAGCGGTACGGCAGAAGCCCTACTCGGTGGTGCTGCTCGACGAGATCGAGAAAGCCGATCCGGACGTGCTCAACCTGTTCTACCAGATTTTCGACAAGGGTGTGGTCAATGACGGTGAGGGGCGCGAGATCAACTTCCGCAATACCCTGATCCTGATGACCTCGAACCTGGCCAGCGAACAGATCAGCCAGCTCTGCGCCCAGGGGCAGCGGCCCGACACCGAGCACCTCGAACAGAGCATACGCCCCAGCCTGAGCCGGCATTTCAAACCGGCGCTGCTGGCGCGTATGCGCGTGGTGCCCTATTACCCGGTCGACGGCGAAGTACTGCGCGAGCTGATCGGGCTCAAGCTGCAGCGTTTCGCCAGTCGCCTGCAGCGTCGCCAGCTCGGCTTCAGCCACTGCCCCACACTGGTCGAGCACTTCGCCGAACGCTGCCGGCACGGCGACAGCGGAGCGCGGCTGATCGACCACCTGATCGACCAGCAACTGCAGCCGCTGGTCGTCGATCGACTGCTGGACAGTATGGCCGCAGGCGACACGCTCAGGCATGTGCATGCCACCCTGGATGATGAAGGAGGCCTGCTCTGTGAGTTCGCCTGAGTCGCCGCCGCTGTTCGAGCAGCTGGCGCAGCCACTGCAATACGCCGAGGATCTGCTGGCGCATTTTGCCGTGCTGGCCCGCAGTCGTGACAGTGCGCAGCTGAGGGAGCGACTGGTCATGGCCGCTGGTGAACTCAGCCACTGCCCGTTGAGCCAGTTGTACCTGCTGGATGTGACCCATACGCAGCTGACCCTGGCGGCCGAGTGGCTGGATGGGCAGCGCTACGCAAGGGAAACCGACAGCCTGCCCAGCGACTACCATGACCAGCAGTTGCTGCAGTACTGCCTGTGCCAGAACCAGCCGCTGCATGTGCAGCATCTCGACGCCAGCCTGTATGCCACCACCTTCCTGCCGGGCGAAACGACTGACTGGCGCAGCCTGCTGTGTCTGCCGCTGCTGGACGACCAGCAGCATGTAGCCGGGCTGTTGCTGCTGGCCAGCCGCCAATCCCGGCAGTTGCAGGGCTACGTCGACTCCTTGCAGATGCTGGGCAATGTCACCCTGCATCAGCTGCAGCTGTTGCACCAGCTGCAGCCGGAACATCCCACACGCCAGGCCAGCCAACCCGAGCCGCCACCGGCGCTGGCCCGCAGCTACGGCCTGATCGGCCAGAGCGCAGCCATGCAGGCGGTCTACCAGTTGATCAGCAAGATACTGCACAACCCGGTCACCGTGCTGATCACCGGCGAAACCGGCACCGGCAAGGAGCTGGTAGCCCGCGCCATCCATGACTACGGCTCGCGGCGCAGCCAGCCCTTCATCGCCCAGAACTGCGCCGCATTGCCCGAGCAACTGCTGGAAAGCGAGCTGTTCGGCTACCGCAAGGGAGCCTTTACCGGTGCCGACAAGGATCACCGCGGCCTGATCGACAGCGCCGATGGCGGCACGCTGTTTCTCGACGAGATCGGCGACATGCCCCTGCCGCTGCAGGCCAAGCTACTGCGCGTATTGCAGGAAGGAGAAATCCGCCCACTGGGCAGCAACGATACACACAGGATCGACGTGCGCATCCTCGCCGCCACCCACCAGGACCTGCATGAAATGGTACGCCAGGGGCAGTTCCGTGAAGACCTGTACTACCGCCTCATCCACTTCCCGATCGACCTGCCGCCGCTGCGCGAACGCGGCAACGACATCCAACTGCTGGCGCGCCGCTTCGTCGAGGACGCCTGCTGCTTCCTGCAGCGCGAACCCTGCTACTGGGCCGAGGACACCCTGGAGCGGCTCGGCAGCTACAGCTTCCCCGGCAACGTGCGCGAACTCAAGGGCATGATCGCCCGTGCCCTGCTGCTGTGCGACGACAACCTGTTGCTGCCCGAGCACTTCAACCTGCCGCAGGACAGCCAACCGACCAGCGGCATGAACCTGCGCGATCACCTCGAACGCATCGAACGCAACCTGTTGCTCGACAGCCTGCAACGCAACCAGGGCAACCAGACCAACGCCGCCAACGAGCTGGGCTTGCCACGCCGCACCCTGCTGTATCGCATGCAGCGGCTGAACATCAGCCCGGCTGACCTCAAATCCAGGGAGAGGAATCATGTTCAATCCGGCCAATGAAGCCCACTTCACCCTGCACCTGCCCGGCCTCGAACACGACTTCAAGGTGCTCGAATTCCGTGCCCGCGAAGCCCTCAACCAGTGCTACCGCATCGAGCTGCAACTGGTCAGCGAACAGCCCGACCTGGATCTCGAAGCCCTGCTGCAACGCAGCGCCTGGCTGGACCTGGGCAACGGCAGCGGTCTGCACGGCCTGGTGCACCACGCCGCCATCGGTGAATCCGGCCAGCGCCTGACCCGCTACCGCCTGGAACTGGTACCGCAACTGCACTACCTGACCCTGCGCCACAATCAGCGCATCTTCCAGCACCTCAGTGTGCCGCAGATCATCGCCCGCCTGCTCGAAGAGCACGGCATCCACGCCGATGCCTACGCCTTCCAGCTCGGCAGCGAGTATCCCCAGCGCGACTACTGCACCCAGTACGCCGAGAGCGACCTGCATTTTATCCAGCGCCTGTGCGAGGAAGAGGGCATTCACTACCACTTCCGCCACAGCCAGGACGGCCACCTGCTGGTATTCGGCGACGACCAGACCGCCTTCCCCCGTCTTGAACCGACCGGCTTCTGCCAGGGCAACGGCCTTGTCGCCGATGAATCGGTGATCAAGCGCTTCGGCGTCCGCCTGGAAACCCGCAGCAGCCGCGTCACCCGCCGCGACTACGACCACACCAAGGCCCGCCTGCTACTGGAAGGCGAAGCCCGCAGCGAGCAACTGCCGGATCTGGAGGACTACCACTACCCCGGCCAGTTCCACGACCGCACCCGCGGCAAACACCTGGCCCGCCGCACCCTGGAACGCCACCGCAGTGACTACCGCCAGGCCAGCGGCCACAGCGACCAACCGACCCTGCGCAGCGGCCACTTCCTCGAACTACAAGGCCATCCCCGCACCAGTTGGAACGACCTCTGGCTACTCACCGACATCCACCACCACGGCAAACAACCCCAGGTACTGGAAGAGTCCATTACCAATACCACCAGCACAACTACCTCAGGACAGCACTGGTTTACTCCCTCTCCCCTCGCGGGAGAGGGCCGGGGAGAGGGGGAAAAAGCCTTCTACCAAGGCTACCGCAACCACTTCACCGCCACCCCCTGGGACACCCCCCACCGCCCAGCCCTGCACCACCACAAACCCAAAGTGCTGGGCACCCAAACCGCCACCGTCACCGGCCCCGAGAACGAAGAAATCCACTGCGACCCCCAGGGCCGGGTCAAGGTCCAGTTCCACTGGGACCGCGAAGGCCAGGCCGACGCCCACACCAGCTGCTGGCTGCGGGTAGCCAGCAGCTGGGCCGGCAACCAGTGGGGCAGCATCGCCATCCCGCGCATCGGCATGGAAGTGCTGGTCAGCTTCCTCGAAGGTGACCCGGACCAGCCACTGGTCTCGGGCTGCCTGTACAACAGCGCTCATCAGGTGCCCTATGCGCTGCCGGAACACAAGACCCGCAGCCTGTTCAAGAGCCAGAGCAGCCCCGGCGGAGAGGGCTTCAACGAACTGCGCATCGAGGACAAGGCCGGCGAGGAGCAGATCTTCATCCACGCCCAGCGCGACTGGGACCAGCGCATCCAGCACGACCAGCGTATCCACGTCGGCCATGAACGGCATGAGCGCATCGAAGCCAACCGCTATACGGAAAACCTGGCCGAGGAGCACCACCGAACCCATGGCGATAGAAAAACCGAGATCAAGGCCGATGACCACCTGACCGTCGGCAACAACCAGCATATCAAGCTGGGTCAGGGTCAGTTCATCGAGGCCAGTGAGGAAATCCACTACTACGCCGGCAATAAAGTGGTGATCGAAGCCGGTATGGAACTCACCGCCAAGGTTGGCGGCAGCTTCATCAAGCTCGACCCCAGCGGTATCACCCTGAACGGCCCAAGCATCAGGATCAATGCCGGAGGCGCGGCTGGGCGTGGCTCCGGGCTGGGCATTCTATTGCCAGCGCCTGTCCACCTCGCGGCCTTCGAGCAGCATGGCCAGCCACTCGAGAAGGCACTAGCCAATACTCCTGACAACCCGCTGGAAACCGGGCCACCTATCTACCGTTTCAACATGCAACTGCGCGATGTGCCTGGCGATGACGGCTTCCCATTGGCTTTCACTCCCTGGCTGATCCAACGGGGCGAAGAAGAACCATTGCTTGAAGGGATAACGGATGACCAGGGGCGGATAGCACTTACCAGCGAACAGGAAGAGTTGCTCTCCCAGGCCGTGCATTCGGCTGCCGGGAACGTCTGGCTCGGTTATCCCGGGCAGCGTATTGCCTTGAGCCTGCACCGGGAACGGGCAGACCGGGATAAGACCGACGTCGCTGTGGCCGCCCTCGGCTATCAGCCCGCCAGCCACAGTCATCAAGCCGGCACCCTTCTGCACGAACGGTGCACACAGGACAGCCCCTGCGACGGGGATATCTATGCCCACCTGCAATCGAGAGAGTGACCGGCCATGACCAGCACCGCAGCATACAACGGCCTGTATGAAAAACAGATCGATCAGATCAACCGCGAGGATGGGACGCCTTGTGCAGCCTATTCCGCTCCGGACTTCTTCATTACCGAGGAGTCCATGTTCGCGCCCAAGCGCAATGGCAACCAGGTGCAGTTCTTTACCACCGGCAAGGATTACTTCAGGGATGTTGCCGCAGCCATTCTTGGCGCAAAGAACAGCATCTTCATTACCGGATGGCAGATAAACCATGATGTCCTGCTGGATGGCAAACAGACTCTCTGGCAGCACCTGCATCAGGCCCTGACCGCCAACCCCAACCTGAAAGTCCATGTGATGCCCTGGCTCAGCCCTAGCGCCGCCGTAGGCACCTACGACTTCGAAACCATGCTGGCGATCTTTCAGCTGAATGCCGGACTGGCAAACGGCCCCCGCGCCTTCTGTACTCCTGCCATCCAGCAAAGCGACATGTCCGGTCTGGGCGCCACCTTCTCGCATCACCAGAAGAGCGTGGTGATCGACAATCGTATCGGCTATGTCGGAGGTATCGATCTGGCCTACGGTCGTTATGACGATAACAATTTCAGCCTGGATGCCAGCACCCGACAGGGCAACGATGCCTATAACCCGAGCATTCCAGCGCTCGGCTGGATGTCACTGCAGAAGCATACCAGCAAGAACGGCCTGCTTCTCGCTGCGTTATTTGATCTATCAAAACCTGTCCGCTTCCCCACTTCTCCGATGAGGATGCCCGGACAGGCTGCACTGACCGATGGAATCAACCAACTTCTGCCCATGCCCAGTCGTGCCAAACTGCTGAACAGCTTCAACTATCTGACCAACTTCTTCAGTAGCCCCACCCCGGAGTTTCTGCAATCCGCAATACAACGGCTGGAGTCAGTCGGGCAGGCATTCGAGCAGGGCAGACGCAGCCTGGTCGAACTCAGGATGGCCATGCTGGAGCGTATGGTACGCGCTACGGCGGAGCTGATTCAGGTCGATCTGGCCTCGTTCAACCTGGACCCCGAGTTGGAACAACGCTTGCGCCATTGGCTGGACCAGCTGCAGAACGCCAAACAACTGCATCGCGCTCTGCAGCTGCGCAGCATGCATCTGATTGCCGAGTGGATGAGCAAGTCCGCGTTGGGCCAGGTGTTCGGCAAACTCATGGATATCCGCTTCGATAATGTCCCAGCCAACTGGGCAGCGCCGGCCAGCGAACTGTCCAGTTCCATCCTCTGGTATCTGTTCGGTCTGCTGCAACGCCAGACGCAGGACAACGAAGGCCCCTACCCCTACCTGCTGAAACACCCACAGCCGCTGGCGTCCCCGGACAATACAACCTTGGCCGCAGACCAGCCGCGCATGCCCTGGCACGACGTGCATTGCCGCGTCGAGGGGCCATCCGTGTACGACCTCTCGCGCAATTTCGTGGATCGCTGGAACGGCCAACAGGCTTATCTCGCCAATACGCCACCACCCGGCGATACCCTGGTGATCAAACGCATGCTGGAAGCGCTGATGACCTGGGTCAACCGGATACTGGAAGCGGCCCGGCTGGACAACTATCTCGATTTCGATATCACACTGGAACTGGCGCATCCCGAACCCGTGTGGATACGCAATAGCGAGGAATTGCCGAGCTACCCTGCGGTGAAGCCAGGAGGGGTGAGCGTTCAGACATTACGCAGTGCGGCAGGCAATATGCTGCGGCAGGAACAGGCTGGACGGACTACCGCAGGCGTAAACCTGGACGCACTTCCCAATTTCAGCAGTATCGGCGTGCAAGCCAACTGCAAGAGTGCGATGCTTCAGGCCATTTCCAGTGCCCAGCACTTCATCTATATCGAGAACCAGTTCTTCCAGAGCAGCTTTGGAACAGAAGGTGAGTTATACGAAGACGTTCCGCTATCCGGCCCGATGAGCCGCCTGCGCACGGCGGATCATCTACCAAGGGAACTGGTCGAACGGGTGAACCTGCGCCAGGCCCTGGAGCAACAGAATATCTGGCTACTCGACTGGGCCGAAATCGACGCCATCGCACGTAACCCCAGCCCGGTGCAACAGACGTTTCTCGAAGAGCTGCGCAGCATCACCACACTCAATGTACAGGGCTGGCTGACGCACCACCTCGGCAGGGAGCAGAACGGCATCATCAACAATATTGGCGCAGCACTGGCCGAACGTATCGGCCGGGCCATCGACGAAGGCCGTCCCTTTCATGTGTACATGGTGCTGCCTGCACATCCCGAGGGAGCCCTGAACGTACCCAACATCATGCATCAGATCCACCTGACCATGCAGAGCCTGGTATTTGGTGAGCAGAGCCTGGTCAAGCGCATCCAGCGGCGCATGGCCATGCGCGCCTATATGGAGCGCGGCGCCAGTCGCGAGCAGGCCCGGGAAATACTCCAGCGCCGCGGCCCGGATGACCGGCCGGTCTATGAACAGCAGGACTGGAGCCGCTACCTGACTCTACTCAACCTGCGTACCTGGGATGAACTCGCTGGACGGGTAGTGACCGAGCAGGTCTACGTGCACAGCAAGTTGCTGATCGCCGATGACCGGGTCGCCATTCTCGGCAGCGCCAATATCAATGACCGCAGCCTGCTCGGGCCACGCGATTCGGAACTGGCCGTTATCGTGCGTGACAGCACGCCTGTCAGCATAGCGCTGGATGGCCAATGCCCACAGCAGGTAGGCAAGGCCGTGCATGAATTGCGGGTAGCCTTGTGGAAGAAGCATTTTGGTTTGAGTCAGACCAGACCGTCCAGGGTGCAGCCGGCGGCGACATTGGGTGCTTGCCTGACTCGACCGGCAGCGGAAAGCAGTTGGAAAGCGATTCAGAAACAAGCGATGGCCAACTCTGATGCTTATACAACAGCTTTCAATTTTATTCCGCAAAGTGTCAGCCAGACACAACCGGTGCCCGCCTCAGCTCGGAAAAGATATCCGAGCGGCTTCCCTGCTTCGGTGTGGCCCACTTGGATATACCACGATCTGGATGATATGCGTCTGGGCGGTGAGCTCGCCGCCCCAATGCCGTTTGAAGAACAGTTCTGGCGCAGCACATATCGCTATCCGGCCCCCATCGGTATCGAAGGCTTTATCTGCCAGTTACCCATCGAGTGGACTCGCGGGGAAAACAATGACTCGGGCATCAATACCACCATCATGGCTGACCACAAACGACAGCCGCATGGTCATGAGGCCAGCACCACACTCGCGCATGTCGACAACGCCCCAGCAAAGGATCACCACCGGTCATGAAGCGCCTTAATCTGATAATAGCGACCATCCTCGGCTTGCTGTCCAGCCATCTTATGGCCGACCAACGTCAGGAATGCCTGGGTCGCCATGTCTTTGAGGTTCCGGAGGGCATGGAATGGGCAACCTATGACGCGAGCCGTGTTTTTCGTATATCCACCGGAGGTGGCCATAATTTCACGGCAAAGGTAGGAGCCAAGGGCGACTCGGTCGTTTATGGCCCCTACGGCGCAATCATCAAGGTCAGCGATATTGTGGAACGCTCCGAGTTTGAGGCAGCAGCCAATTACCAGTTGGGAACGGGGCGGCTGAACCAGAAGCGGATTCTCGAAAATATTGATATCAAGCAGTTCCGGTTAAGCAAGCTGCCAGGGCAAGGTTACGGCCCGGAAGTCATCCAACAGCTGGAACGTGAAATCGCGGAACTCGAAGCCCAGGTTCCCCTTGCCCTCTATACCGTACACGATCTGGGCATTCCCGATGCCTTCTTTATCGGCGGCCAGGGTGACCCGACCCATGCCTATCTGTACCGCAACCAGCGAGTCTACTATTTCGTCATGCGCCGTGCTGGTGACAATGGAACCGACGCCTTTGTGGACCTCATGTCCCGCTTCCAACCCCGCGAGTTATACGAAGTACCCGAGGGCAACGGCATCTGCATTCCCTACGGCTTTATAGCCGATGACGGCAAGGCGCCCTACTCGATCAAGAACAGCCTGCGCTTCACCCAGAGCCCCAACGTGGTCTTTACCCTGCTGACCGCCTCGGCCAGTGACCCATGGCACACAAAATCCACCTCCGGCCTGTACGACACCGATTTCCGCCCGGGCTATGACCGCGAGAAATGGACATGGCGTGAATATGTCCAGCCCTCCTGGCTCGGCACGCACAAGACCCAGCTGCTCGGCTGGACCCTCGAACCCAAACCGGATTCCGGCGAGCAGGAGCGAGCCTGGTTCGGCTTTGCCGAACGCGGTGGCGTGCTCAACCCTTTGCTGGCCGTGCATATGCTCACCTTCCAGCAAGGGACAGACGATCTGACCGAGCACACACCACCCATGGAGACCGTGCTGCCCCGCTGGGAAGCACTGGCCCAGACCCTGCGCCTGAAGGGCGAGCAGCAGTGAAAGACCCAAAAAGGAATTGGCACATGAACAGGAAACTCTACTGCGCACTACTGCTGATACTGGTAACGGCCATCAGCACCGGTTGCAGCAGCAACAAGAAAGACTACCGCCCGCTGGGCGAGCCGCCGGCAATGCGGGGCAACTGACGGATACAGGAGCGATTTTCCATGGAACTGGTTTTCGACATGATCAGCGCACCACAACAGGTTCCCGGCATGGTCGGTAGCAAAACCTTCCGCCATGCCGGAGGCATCATCGGGCGTTCGGAGAGTTGCGACTGGGTGCTGCCCGACCGCAACCGGGTGGTGTCCGGCAGGCATGCACAGGTGAGCTACGACAATGGTGCGTTCTACCTTACCGATACCAGCAGCAACGGTATTCGCTTCAAGGACAGCGACATGCCGATGGCCAAGGGTGAACCGGTACGCATCGAACATGGCAAGGTGTTCTGCTTCGGTGATTTCGAGATTCGCGCGCGGCTGATCCAGAACCCGGCGCAATTCGAGACAGGCCTGCAGCACAGCCAGCCGACCGGCAGCATCATCCCCGATGACGCCTTCCTCGATCTGGACCCGCTCAATGCGCTGGACCAGCAGGAGCAGCGTCATTATCAGGGTGACGAGTTGTCGTTGCTGGCGCCAGCGGCCGAGCCGCAGGATCAGACCCACGACTATGCGCGCATCGATATGCAAAGCCTACCTGTTCCAGAGCTGGTGGCGCCCTCGCCAGCACCGGTCGAGGCATCTCCCGCTCCGCGGCAGAGCCTGCCCGGCAGCTTCTGGAACAGCTATGAACAGGCCCTCGGCGTCAGTCTCGATGGTCTGCCGGATGAGCAACGCGAGGCTCTGGCGATCACCGCGGCCAGTCTGCTCAAGCAGTGCATCGGCAACCTGCAGCAGAGCCTCAGGACCCGCAGTGAGCTGAAGAGCGAGCTGCGGCTGGCACAGACCACGGTGCAGACCTCGGGTAACAATCCGCTCAAGCATGCCGCCGACACCAGCGAAGCGATGCAACTGATGCTGCGCAGCCAAGAGCCCGGACAGATGCCGGCCAGGCATGCGGTGGCACGCGCGTACCGTGATCTGCAGGCGCATCAGGTGGCCCTCAGCGCGGCCAGCCGCAGCGCCGTCAAGGGCATGCTCGAGCATCTGTCGCCGGAGCAGCTGAACCTGCGTTTCGAGCGCGAGAACAAGGGACTGCTCAATACCAACGGCGCCCGCTGGAAGGCCTATGTCCGCTTCTACCAGTCCATCCAGAGCGAGGATGAATGGAGCAAGCGGCTGTTCGCCCGCGATTTCGCCAATGCCTATGAAGAACAGATACGTCTTATCGCCACCCTCAACATGGATATCCAAGGATGATCATCATGCTGCGCATTGCCCTGGTTTCGATACTGCTCACGCTGTCACTGGGCGGCTGCAGCCTGATGCAGAGCTCGCCCACCACCCGCATAGACCTGCAGTTGACCGGCAGCGACAAACTCAACCCGGACCTGCACGGGCGGCCGTCGCCGATCGTGCTGCGGCTCTATGAACTGAAGAACCCGGTGGCCTTCGAACATGCGGAGTTCTTCTCGCTGTATCAGCAGCCCCAGGAAACCCTGGCACTGGATCTGGTTGCCCATGAAGAACTGGAACTGCGCCCCGGCGAGCAGCAGGAACTGAACCTGACCACCGCTACCGGCCACTACCTGGCGGTGCTGGCCGCCTATCGCAATCTGCCCGAAGCAGACTGGCGCGTGGTGGTGCCGCTACGCGCGGGCCAACTCAACCAGGTCAGCCTGCAGCTCGACGAACTGGGCATACAGCGCGACAGCCATGCCCGACAGTCGAGGGACTGAACCATGACGACCAGAAAAGTGGTCTGGCATGAGGGCATGCTGCTGCGCCCGCAGCATTTCCAGCAGAGCGATCGTTACTATGACCATCAGTTGAAGACCCGTACCCAGCGGCTGCATAGCGCCGCTTGGGGGTTCTTCAAGCTGGATATCGACCAGCAGTTCCTGGCCATGGGCAAGCTGGTGCTCAGCCAGGCCAGCGGCATTCTGCCCGACGGCAGCCTGTTCGAGCTGGGTTCCGAACGCGCCCCGTTGTCCCTGGATATTCCAGCCAATACCAGCAACAGCCCGGTCTGGCTGGCGCTGCCGCTGGTCACCGGCAACCATGTGGAAACCCGGCGCCCGCAACATAAGGATGTACTGGCGCGCTACACCGCGCACGATGTGGAAATCAACGACTCGAACGCCGGCGACGACAGCCGTGGCATGGTCAGCTGCGCCCTGGCGGATTTCCGCCTGCTGCTCGGCGAGCAGGCCGATGCCCAGTCGTTCGTCAGGATGCAGCTGTGCCACGTACTGGATACCACGCCCGACGGGGTGGTCAGCCTGGACAGCGAATTCGTACCAAGTTTCCTGCACCTGCAATCCAGCCCGTTCCTGCAGTCGTGCCTGAAGGAAGTCATCAGCATGCTCACGCACCGCGGCGACATCCTTGCCGAACGCATCCGCGCCGGCGGCAAGGTCAGCGGCGCCGAGTTCGGTGACTTCATGATGCTGCAGCTGATCAACCGTCACGAGCCTCTGCTGCGACACTACCTGGTGCAAGAGCACCTGCATCCGGAACAGCTGTATCGCGAGCTGCTGGCGCTGTTCGGCGAACTGTCGACCTTTTCCGGGGACACGCGCCGGCCGCGCCTGGACAGCCGCTACCAGCACAGCGACCAGGGTGGCAGCTTCCGCAGGCTGATGGACGCCCTGCGCCAGGCACTGTCCATGGTGCTGGAACAGCATGCCGTGGAGCTCGCCCTGCAACAGCGCCAGTACGGTATCCAGGTGTCGCCGCTGCATGACCACAAGCTGCTCGGCAACGCCTCCTTCGTGCTGGCGGCCAGCGCCCAGTGCGATTCGGAAGAACTGCGCCAGCGCCTGCCGGCCCACCTGAAGGTCGGACCGGTGGAGCGCATCCGCCAGCTGGTCAACCTGCATCTGCCCGGGGTGCGCGTCAAACCGCTGCCGGTGGCGCCACGGCAGATTCCATTCCATGCCGCCAAGACCTACTTCGCCCTGGAACTCAACTCCGAGGAGCTGGCCCAGCTGGAACGCTCCGGCGGTTTCGCCTTCCATGTCTCGGGGGATTTCCCGGAGCTTGAACTCACCTTCTGGGCCATCAGGAACTGACACACATGATCAAGGACATGGATTACCGCCAGGACGACCGCACCGTCATTCTCAACCGCAACGGCGAGCCGCCGGCCAAGGCCCCGCTGACTGACTTCGCCGCCGCGCCACGGCTGGAGAAAATCGAGCAACGCATGGTCTACGCTGCCCGGCGGCGCGACACGCAAAGCTTCAACCTCAGCCTCAACCCGCTGATCTCCCTGGCCGCGACCCTGCTGTCGGAGGTGGTGCGGTTGAAGAACAGCTTCCAGGCCGAGGACCTGCACAGCCTCAAGGAACGGCTGAGCGCCGAGATTCGCCTGTTCGAGCATCATGCGCTGCAGGACAGCGGCGACAGCAGCGAGGTCATGGCCGCCCGCTATGTACTGTGCACGGCGATCGACGAAGCGGTGGTGACCACCCCCTGGGGCAACGAGAGCGCCTGGTCGCAGATGAGCCTGCTGAGCAGCTTCCATAACGAAACCTTCGGCGGCGAGAAGTTCTTCCAGCTGCTGGAACGGCTGTCGCGCAACCCGGTCAAGCACCTGCATCTGCTGGAGCTGCTGTACCTGTGCCTGTCGCTCGGCTTCGAGGGTAAATACCGGGTGATGTCCCGCGGCACCCTGGAGCTGGAAGTGATTCGCGACAGCCTGTACCGACAGATCCGCCAGCTGCGTGGCGATGTGCCCAGCGAAATCTCGCCGCACTGGCAGGGCCTGCAGGGAGAGCGCGGCCACTTCGTGCGGGCGGCCCCCTGGTGGCTGGTGGCGCTGTTCACCCTGCTGTGCCTGGGCGTCATGTATGGCGGCTTCAGCTGGGTGCTGCATGAGCAGCGCATCAATGTCATGCAGGGCTTCGAGCACAGCCCGGCATCGGGCCAACCCCTTGTCACGGACGATATGCCATGAATGCCAAAGCCATTCTGTTCAAAACCCTGAACCTGTTCCGCCGCAGCTGGGCATGGAGTCTGGTGCTGGTACTGTCGCTGGCAGTGCTGGTCTGGACCCTGGGTCCGGCACTGGCGATCAATGATCGCAAGCCCTGGGGCTCGGCCAGCGCACGCCTGCTGACCATCAGCGTGATCTTCCTCGGCTGGGGGCTGAGCCTGGTGTTCAGCAACTGGAAGAAGACCCGCCAGGCCAAGGCCGAGGAAAGCGACAGCGAGGCACAGGAGCGCCTGCGCCGCGAGCACCTCATCGTCGAGGAACAGCTGGAACTGCACAACCGCTTCAAGCAGGCCATGCGCACCCTCAGCCGCTCCAGCCTGTACAAGGGCCGCAGCGAGCGCTGGCGCCGCGAACTGCCCTGGTATCTGCTGCTGGGCCCACAGGGCAGTGGCAAGACCAGTCTGCTGGAGTTCTCCGGCCTGGAGTTTCCGCTCAACAACCGCGAGCAGCAGCGGGTCAATGACGAGATATCCACCACCCGCTATGCCGACTGGTATTTTGCCGAGCATGCGGTGCTGCTGGACAGCAGCGGGCGCTACCTGAACCAGCCCGACCCCCATGTCGACAGCCTCGGCTGGAACACGCTGCTGGGCCTGTTGCGCAGCCGCCGCCAGCGCCCGCTCAATGGCGTGCTGATCACCTTGCCGGTCGATCTGCTGCTCAGTGACAACCAACTGGAACTGGAGAACCAGGCCCGTCAGCTGCGCCAGCGGCTGCTGGAGATCAATCAGCAGCTCGGCATGGAGGTGCCGGTCTACCTGGTGTTGAGCAAGGCCGATCAACTGCACGGCTTCGATGACTATTTCGACCAGCTGGCCAGCGACGAGAATGACCAGGTGCTCGGGGTCAGCTTCCGCAAGGCGCAGGATGGCACCGATCTGCAGGTCGTGCGCCAGGAGTTCGAGGAGCTGCTGCATCGCCTCAACAGCCAGGTCATCATGCGCATGCACCAGGAGCGCGACATCGCCCGGCGCGGCCGCATCCTCGACTTTCCGCACCAGTTGGGCCGGCTCGGTGAGCCGCTGAGCCTGTTCATCGAACTGGCCTTCGCCGGCAACCGCTACCAGCGCGCCAGCCAATTGCGCGGCTTCTACCTGACCAGCGCCCCCAGCATGCAGGGCGGGCTGGACCCGCTGACCACCAGCATCGGTCGCAACCTCGGCGCGGGCAACACGCCGGTCCCGGCCGCACGCAGTGGGCGGGCGCGCTTCATCCGCCAGTTGCTCAGCCGGGTGATCTTCCCCGAAGCGGAACTGGCCGGGCTCGATCAGCGCGAGGTGCGGCGCATCAACTGGCGCCAGCGCTGGCTGTTCGCCGCAGCCGGCGCCTGTCTGCTGGTGGCCTGCCTGGCCTGGACCAGCAGCTTCTCGGCCAACCATGCCAGGCTCGAACAGTTGCGCACACTGTCGCAGCAATTGCAGCAGGATCAGCGCCAACTGCGCAACCACAGCCAGGTCAGCGCCATGCTCAAGGTACTCGACAACAGCTACGCCGCGACCCAGGTCTACCCTGGGCGCGACCGGCTACGCTGGCGCGAGCGCGCCGGGTTGTCCCAGGGCGATGCGGTCAATCCCGAATTGCAGCGGGCCTATCGCCGGCAGCTCGAGCAGTTGCTGCTGAAAAGCGTGGCCCTGCGCCTGGAAGCGCAGATCGACTCCAGCCGGCACGACCGCGAACAACTGTTCAACAGTCTGCGCGCCTACCTGATGTTGAACATGCCCGAACGCCGCGACAATGCCTGGCTGCAGGAGTCGATGGCGGCCGACTGGTCGCTGCGCCATGCCGGTAATACCGCAGTGCAGACACGCCTGAACAAGCATTTTGCCCATCTGCTGGAGCAGCCCTTCCGGCGTTATGCACTGGACCAGCGGCTGGTCGCCGAGGCCCGTCGGCAGCTGCGCAGCGAGTCGCTGTCCAGCGTGCTGTACCGCCTGTTGACCGAGCAGGCCGCCAGCCTGCCGGAGTACCGCGTGATCAACCATCTCGGCCCCCACGCGGCGCTGCTCACCAGTAACCAGAACACCCTGCCCGGGTTCTACACCCGCAGCGGCTACCAGCAGATGTTCCTGGCCCGCGGCAACGACCTGGTACAGCACATGCTGCGCGACAACTGGGTGCTGGGTGACAGCGACGAACTGAGCACCCAGGATCGCCACCGCCTGATGCAGGAGATGGAACAGCTGTATTTCGAAGATTATGCCAGCCACTGGAGCGAACTGCTCAGCCGCCTGGCACTGGACCCGCTGGCCGACAGCAGCCAGGCGACCCGACAATTGGCGGCCCTGGCCTCGGCCAACTCGCCGATCATCAAACTGCTGGAAGAACTGCGCGGCAACACGCGCCTGAGCAATGACAGCGCGACCCTGAACCGGGCCATGCGCAGCATGGAACGACGCTTCGAGGCGCTGCATCAGTTGCTGGACGAGAATGGCAACCCGGGGGCCGAACTGCTGCAGGCATTGCAGGCACTGGATGCGCTGCATACGCAAATCAACGGCCTGGCGCACGCCAGCGTGCCGGGGCAGGCCGCCTTCGACATGGCCCGCGCCCGCATTGGCGGCCAGGCCGACGCCATGAGCCAGCTGCGTACCAGCGCCGCCCGGCTGCCCCAACCAGCCGGCCAATGGCTGACCACGCTGGCCGGTGACAGCTGGATGCTGGTGCTCCAGGAAGCCTACCAGCATATAAACCAGCGCTACCGCAGCGAGCTTCTGGCCAACTGGCGGGGCTCCGTCGGCCAGCGCTACCCGTTCAGCAAGGACAGCGAAAGCGAAGTGACCTTGGGCGACTTCCGCGAGTTCTTCAAGGCCCAGGGCATCGCCGCGCAGTTCTTCGAGCGCTATCTGCAGCCCTTTGTCAGCGCCAGCGCCGATGGCTACCGGGTGCGCCTGGTCGATGGCCACGGGCTGCCGGTGTCGCGCGAGCTGCTGGCGCAGATGGGCCGCGCCGAACGCATTCGCCGCGGTTTCTTCGCCGAGAATCCCAACGAGCCACAGGTGCAGTTCCGCCTGGAGCCCTTCTTCCTCGACTCCAACCTGGGACGCGCCAGCCTGCGTATCGGTTATCAGAACATGGAGTATCGCCATGGTCCGATCATCCAGACCGCGTTCCGCTGGCCAGCGGACAACGACGCCGGGCGCGCCAGCCTGATTCTCGAGGACCTGGGTGGCAAGCGCGCGGCACTGGATCAGAATCGCGGCACCTGGTCGCTGTTCCGCCTGCTCGACGAACTCGAGGTCGGCCACCATTCCGACCGCGACGTATTGCTGCTCAAGGCCGACCTGGGCGGCATGCGCGCCCAGTATCTGCTGCATAGCCAGCGCTCGCCGAACCCGTTCGACCTGAGCCTGCTGCGCGGCTTCAACCTGCCCGCGAGACTGTGATGGACCTGCTCAGTGCCTGGCGCAGCAGCGCCCGTACCGATACCGGCAAGGTCCGGGCGCGCAACGAGGATGCCTTTCTGGCCCTGCCCCAACGCGGCCTGTGGGTGGTCGCCGACGGCATGGGAGGACACCAGAACGGCGCCCTGGCCAGCCGCCTGATAGTCGAGCAACTGGCCGACCTGCCCGGCGGCAGCGACCTCAATCTGCGACTGCGGCAGCTGCGCAAGTCGCTGCATGCACTGAACCGGCGGCTGAGCCAGGAGCTGACACTGGTCAGCGGCCAGCCCGAGCCGGTCATGGGCAGCACTGTGGTCGCACTGCTGGCCGAGGGTGATCGCGCCGCCTGTATCTGGGCCGGTGACAGCCGCTGCTACCTGTGGCGCAGCGGCAATCTCTACCAGATGTCGCGCGACCATTCACTGCTCCAGCAACTGATGCAGGATCAGCAGCTGAGTGCCGAGCAGGCCGCCAGTCATCCTTCAGCCCATGCCCTGACCCGGGCGGTCGGTGCCAGTGAGGAGCTGGTGCTGGATGTGGTCGAGTTCACCGTATACCCCGGCGATACCCTGTTGCTGTGCAGCGATGGCCTGTACCAGAACCTGAGCAGCGCCAGCCTGGGCAGCGCGCTCAACCTGCCATCGCCGCAGCTTGCCCTCGAACGCCTGTTCGAGCTGGCGCTGCAGGGGCCGGCCAGCGACAACCTCAGCGCCGTGGTGATTCGCCGATGAGCGCCCGGGAGATAGCCATGCCCGCTCCAGCCAAGACCGCAGCAACAGCCGGCGACAGGACCCGGGCCATCCCTCCCGGGCCAGCGCCGGAGCTGCTGAGCAAGCGCTACCGCATCGAACGCCTGCTTGGCGTGGGTGGCATGGGTGCGGTGTACCGCGCGCGTGATCTGCTGCGCGAGCAGTTCGGCGACCCGCAGCCCTGGATAGCGCTGAAAACCCTGAATGACAGCTTCGCCGAATACCCGGACGCCAATGCCCTGCTGTACAGCGAATTCGCCCTCACCAGCCGCCTGCACCATGCCCATGTGGTGCAGCTGCATGGCTTCCATACCGATAGCCGTTGCCAGCGCGCCTATATCACCATGGAGCTACTCAAGGGGCCGACCCTGGACGAGCTGATCAGCGCCAATCCCGATGGCATGCCCTGGGCGCAGTTGCAGGAGATCGCCGTGGCGCTGCTGCAGGCACTGGCCTACGCCCATGCGCGCGGCGTGCTGCACGGTGATCTCAAGCCAAGCAATGTGATGATTGCCGAGGATGGCCTGCGCCTGTTCGACTTCGGCCTGGGCCAGGCCATCGGCGACCTGCTGCCCGGACTGCCCCGCCTCAGCCGCGCCCGCATCGCCGCCTGGACACCGCGTTATGCCGCCCTGGAACTGCTCGAAGGCCAGCCGCTGGCCGCCGCAGCGGATGTCTACGCCGTGGCCTGCGTACTCTACGAATTGAGCAGCGGACACCACCCGTTCAGCCGCATGACCGCACGCCAGGCGAAGAACATGCAGCAGGACAAGTCCCTGGAGCGCCCCCGCCACCTACCCCTGCACTGCTGGCCAGCCCTACGCCAGGCACTGGCCTTCGACCAGCAGCAACGCATCGACGCCCGGGGTTTGCTGGAGGCCTTCAGCGCGCCGCCGCCCAGTCTGCTCCAGCGGCTGTTCACCCGCCAGCAACACATTCCGTAGCAATTCCTCCCCCCAGCTCATCTTCCAATCGACCTGCGGTCATGTCAGTTTGCAGCAAGTCATTCATACTCAGGCAGCGCGGTCCTGCTGTTCCCGCTGTCTTCAGAGAGGTTCCGGTTCATGTGGTACAACGGTCTACTCGATCCTTCCGGCTGGCAGTTGCTGGCCATCATCCTGGTGCTGACGCATATCACCATCGTCAGCGTGACGGTGTATCTGCATCGTTATTCGGCACACCGCTCGCTGGAGCTGCATCCGGCACTGAAGCATTTCTTCCGTTTCTGGCTGTGGCTGACGACCAGCATGAACACGCGGGAATGGACAGCCATCCATCGCAAGCACCACGCCAAGTGCGAGACCCCGGAAGACCCCCACAGCCCGGTGCAGAAGGGTCTGTCTACCATACTGCGCAAGGGCGCGGAGCTGTACATGGCGGAGGCGAAGAACGAGGAAACGCTGCGCATCTACGGCAAGAACTGTCCCGATGACTGGATCGAACGCAACCTGTATGGGCGCTATCGCAATACCGGCATCGTACTCATGCTGTTGATCGACCTGGCCCTGTTCGGTGTGCTGGGGCTGACCGTATGGGCAATACAGATGATCTGGATTCCGCTGTGGGCTGCCGGCGTGGTGAATGGCCTGGGCCATGCGGTGGGTTACCGCAACTTCGAGTGCAAGGATGCGGCAACCAATATCGTGCCCTGGGGCATCCTGATCGGTGGTGAGGAGCTGCACAACAACCACCACACCTACCCGAACTCGGCCAAGCTATCGGTGAAGAAGTGGGAGTTCGACATGGGCTGGATGTGGATTCGCCTGTTCAGCCTGCTGCGCCTGGCCAAGGTGCGCCGGGTCGCGCCAGTGCCGCATCGCATCGAAGGCAAGCAGACCCTGGACCTGGATACCGCCCGGGCGATCCTGAACAACCGCTTCCAGATCATGGCGCAGTATCGCAAGACCGTCATCCGGCCACTGGTACGCCAGGAGATGCAGCGGGTGGACGACTCCGTGCGCCATCTGTTCCGCCGTGCCAAGCGCCTGCTGGGCCAGGAAACCAGCCTGCTGGCGCCGCAGCAGGAGGCGCGTATCCAGACCATTCTGGAGCAGAGCCAGTCGCTGCGCATCATCTATGAGAAGCGCTTGGCGCTGCAACAGATCTGGAGCCGTACCAGCAGCAATGGCCACGACATGGTCAATGCATTGAAGGACTGGTGCACCCAGGCCGAGGCTACCCGCATCCGCGTGCTGCAGGATTTTGCCGCCCATCTGCGTACCTATACGCTGCAGCCGGCACTGGCATCCTGAATACCAGCCGGCCTGCAAACGGGCGGCAGCGCGGCTGACCGCCCCTGCCGCTTCGCTGGTCAGCTGGCGGCCCTCAACTATACTGCGGTGGAACCACGCCGTTGTGCTCCCTTGCATGAAGCGGAATACGCCCTCGGCGTAGCGCTTCGGGCACAGCCTCTCGCCTGACCAGCAATGAGGACTTTCCTGTGACGACCACCGTAGTGAGAACCTATCCAGCCGCGCTGCATCCGCTGCATGCGGTATTGCTCGCCGGCACCATCCCGCTGTTTCTCGGCGCTCTGCTCAGCGACATCGCCTATGCCTCC
Source organism: Halopseudomonas xiamenensis (assembly GCF_014219065.1). Taxonomy (GTDB): domain Bacteria; phylum Pseudomonadota; class Gammaproteobacteria; order Pseudomonadales; family Pseudomonadaceae; genus Halopseudomonas; species Halopseudomonas xiamenensis. The sequence continues at coordinate 40,210 of NZ_JACLGO010000019.1, read as the reverse complement.
AGCTACCAGATACAGTGGAGCAACTTCGCTTCCTGGCTGCTGGCCGGAGCGCTGGTGTTCTGCGGTCTGGCGGGGCTGTTCGCCATCGCCGGCCTGGCCCGTAGCGAACGGCGGCATGGACGTCCTCTGCTGTATCTGGTTCTGCTACTGGCCACCTGGATCCTCGGCTTTCTCAATGCCCTGGTGCATGCCAAGGACGCCTGGGCAATCATGCCCGCCGCCCTGATCCTGTCGGTGATCGTGATGATCCTGGCCTGCGCCGCCACCTGGATCGGTTTCTGCAGCGTGCATGTAGGAGGTCGGGAATGAAGATTATCCACAGCCTGTCGATCGTCGCCGTCTCCATTGCGCTGGCCGCCTGCGGTGACTCCGAGCCCAAGCAACTCTACGGCGCCAATCCCGACCTGCCGGACATGCAGCGCGGCCTGCTGCCGAGCATGACCATCGCCAAGCCCGCCGAGTGGGGCGACCAGGTGCCGTTGACGCCGCCGAACTACACAGTCACCGCCATCGCTACCGACCTGAAGATTCCCCGCCAGACCCTGGTATTGCCCAATGGCGACATCCTGGTGGCCGAAGGCCGGGGCGGCAATGCCGCCAAGCTCAAGCCCAAGGACGTGATCGCCGGTCATATCAAGGCCAAGGGCAACACCTCGGTGGAGAGCGGCAACCGCCTGACGCTGCTGCGCGACAGTGATGGCGATGGCGTCTACGAGGAACAGACCGTGTTCGCCGAGGATCTCAACGCGCCCTACGGCCTGGCCCTGATCGACAACAACCTGTATGTCGCCAACCAGGATGCGCTGGTGCGCTTCGATTACGAAGAAGGCCAGACCCGGGCCAGCGGTCCGCCGGACAAGATCACCGACCTGCCATCGGCGATCAACCACCACTGGACCAAGGCGATGACCGCCAGCGCCGACGGCCGCTACCTGTATGTCGGTATCGGCTCCAACAGCAATATCACCGAGCGCGGCATGGAAGCCGAGGTCGATCGGGCACTGGTGTGGCAGATAGACCCCTTGACCGGCGCCTACAAGCCCTATGCCACCGGCCTGCGCAACCCCACGGCGCTGGCCGTCCAGCCGGGCACCGGACAGTTGTGGGCGGTGGTCAATGAGCGCGACGAACTGGGACCGGACCTGGTACCCGACTACCTGACCTCGGTACGCGAGGGTGGCTTCTACGGCTGGCCCTATGCCTACTGGGGGCAGAACGTCGACCCGCGGGTCAAACCCCAGGACCCTGACAAGGTAGCAGCGTCGATCACCCCCGACTACAGCCTGGGTTCCCATGTCGCTGCACTGGGTCTGGACTTCTCCACGCCGGCGATGGGACCGGACTTCGCCGATGGCGTGTTCGTCGGCGAGCATGGCAGCTGGAACCGCAAGGAGCCGGTCGGCTACAAGGTGGTGTTCGTGCCGTTCAGCAATGGCCGCCCCACCGGCGAACCGATCGATTTCCTCTACGGTTTCCGTGGCGAGGATGGCAAGACCCGCGGTCGACCGGTCGGCGTGACAGTGGACCCGCGCGGCGCACTGATCGTCGCCGATGACCTGGCCAACACCATCTGGCGGGTAACCCCCAGCCAGTGACGAACGGAGGCGTCAAAGCCTCCTGCACGGGTCGCTTTACCGGGCGCCAGGGTTTATCCTTGGCGCTCTGTCATGACTTCAATGGTTGCAACGGATGCGTACCTACCTCATGGGGATTGCCCTGCTGCTGGCCAGCCCGGCCCTGCTGGGCTCGACGATCTACAAATACACCGATGCCAACGGGGTGGTCACCTACACCGACCAGCGCGTCCAGGGCGCCAAGGTCTTCGTGTTCAGCGACAACATGGTCGAGAACAACGACCGCCAGGTCTATGTCACCACCCGCAAGCATGCCGGTGGCGATACCCTGGTGGTGAACAACGACCTGTATGCCCCGGTCGAAGTCGAGCTGGAAATCACCTCTGCCGAACACGTGCTCGGCGCACCGACCAAGCCAGTACGCTGGGTATTGCCACCGCGCGGGCAGATTCGCCTGCTGACCCTGGCGCCGGACGGCAAGGGCACGCCACGCTACCAGCACAAGCTGCGCTATGCACTCGGCGACCCGCGCGCCGAACACAGTCCCCTGGCCTATCCGCTACCCTGGCGGGGTGGCCCGTTCCGCATGACCCAGGGGCCGGGTGGGCGCTACAGTCACACCGGGCCGAAAGGCCGCTACGCAGTGGATATCGCCATGCCGGTCGGTACCCCGATCGTCGCCGCCCGTGGCGGCCTGGTGGTCAAGACCGAGAACCGGCAGAGCGGTCGCGGCACCAACCCCGCCGGCAACTTCGTTCGGGTTCTGCACGATGACGGCACCATGGGCGTCTACCTGCACCTGAAACAGGGCTCGGTCAATGTGCGCGAAGGTCAGCGGGTACGCACCGGCGAACTGCTGGCGCTGTCCGGCAATACTGGCAACAGCACCGGGCCGCATCTGCACTTCGTGGTGCAGAAGAACACCGGCCTGAACACCGTGTCGATTCCCTTCGAGTTTTCCCAACCGGTGAACAGCATGCCCAACTTTGCGGTGGGTGGGGAGCGCTGATGAGTCAGGGGCAGGAAGGCTGACGCCGCACCCTGGATAGTAGGCAACAAAAAACCCGCCGCAGCGGGTTTTTTGTCAGTCAGGCAGATCTTACTTGATCTTGCCTTCCTTGTAGATCACGTGCTTGCGAACAACCGGATCGAATTTCTTGATTTCGATCTTGTCCGGAGTAGTACGCTTGTTCTTGTCGGTAGTGTAGAAATGACCAGTACCGGCAGAGGAGATCAGACGAATCAATTCACGCATGACACTGCTCCTTAGATTTTTTCGCCGCGGGCGCGGATGTCGGCCAGAACGGCATCGATACCACGCTTGTCAATGATACGCATGCCCTTGGCGGTAGTGCGCAGACGGACAAAACGCTTTTCGGATTCTACCCAGAAGCGGTGGTGCTGCAGGTTAGGCAGAAAACGACGCTTGGTTTTGTTGTTAGCGTGGGAAACGTTGTTCCCAGTCACCGGGCCTTTGCCGGTCACTTGACATACTCGAGACATGGTTAACCCTCTCCAACCACTTGCCCAACCCGAACTGGTTGGAAGTCATAAAAAGAATCTGTTGTCCAGCCGGGGCAAGCCTTCGCGCATCACTGTAAGGTGCTGATTACAGGTGCAGCCCCGAGAAGAGCGGAGCTTTATACCAAAATGCGCCCCCCCAGGCAACGATTTTTCACGTGCAAGCCCTATAAAAGCCCGCGTTCGGCGAAGGAAACCGGATCACCGTCACCTACCACCAGATGGTCCAACACCCGTATATCCACCAGCGCCAGCGATTCCTTCAGGCGCCGGGTCAGCAGCAGATCGGCCTGGCTGGGTTCGGCCACACCCGACGGATGGTTATGGGTCAGGATCAGCGCGGCGGCATTGTGCGCCAGCGCCCGCTTGATGACCTCGCGCGGATAGACGCTGGCGCTGTCCAGGGTACCGCGGAACAGCTCCTCGAAGGCGATCACCCGGTGCTGGTTGTCCAGGTACAGGCAGGCGAAGACCTCGTGCGGCAGCGCCATCAGCTGGCTGCGCAGATAATCGCGTACCGCCCCCGGCGAGGTCAGCGCATCGCCGCGCTTGAGTTCCTCGAACAGGTGCCGGCGGGCCATTTCCATTACCGCCTGCAATTGCGCGAACTTGGCCGGCCCCAGGCCCGGGTGTCGGCAGAAGTCCTGCTGGCCCGCCTGCAGCAGGGCGCGCAGGCTGCCGAAGCCACTCAACAGTTGTCGGGCCAGATCGACCGCGCTGCAGCCCGGCAGACCGGTACGCAGGAAGATCGCCAGCAGCTCGGCGTCGGACAGGGCCGCAGCGCCCTGCAGCAGCAGTTTCTCCCGGGGCCGTTCAGCCGCCGGCCAGTCGGTGATGGGCATGGCAGGTGCTCCTTGCTTGGCGGTGGCACGTACTTCCCTTGCGTGCGGCAACGCGGGGAGTATAGGTCTGCCCCGCGACCGGGGTCGAGCAGCCGATGGGAGGGGCGTGACGGGGTCGGCATATGCTATCGTTAACGCCATTTTCCGGGCGCGCTGATAGGCAGCGGCGCCGTGGGCCGGAGTCGACGATGCAGCGGTTGTTCAACAAGCAGGTGGTCCTGGGAGTCAGCGGCGGTATCGCTGCCTATAAGAGCGCCGAGCTGGTGCGCCGGTTGAAGGATGCCGGGGCCGAGGTGCGGGTGGTGATGACCCGCGCCGCCTACGAGTTCATCACCCCCCTGACCCTGCAGGCGCTGTCCGGCAACCCGGTGCACGGCGACCTGCTGGACCCGGCCGCCGAGGCCGCCATGGGCCATATCGAACTGGCACGCTGGGCCGACCTGGTATTGATCGCCCCGGCTACCGCCGACCTGATGGCGCGCCTGGCCAATGGCCGTGGCGATGACCTGCTGACCACCCTGGTGCTGGCCACCGATGCGCCGGTCGCCCTGGCGCCGGCGATGAACCAGGCCATGTGGCGCGACCCGGCGACCCAGGCCAACCTGCAGACGCTGTTGCAGCGCGAGATCCGGGTATTCGGCCCGGCCGCTGGCGAGCAGGCCTGCGGTGATATCGGCCCAGGGCGCATGCTCGAGCCGCTCGACCTCGCCGCACGTTGCGCCGACTGCTTCGAACTCGGCCTGCTCAGCGGCCGCCATGTCTTGATCAATGCCGGGCCGACCCGCGAGGCGATCGACCCGGTGCGTTACATCTCCAACCACAGCTCCGGCAAGATGGGTTTTGCCCTGGCCGAGGCCGCCGCCGAGGCCGGTGCCCGGGTCACCCTGGTGGCCGGTCCGGTCAACCTGCCGACCCCGCCGCGGGTCGAGCGCGTCGATGTGATCAGCGCCGCCGAGATGCTGGCCGCCTGCGAGGCGGCATTGCCGGCGGACCTGTTCATCGCCTCGGCCGCAGTGGCCGACTATCGCCCGGCCGCCTGCGCAGCCGGTAAGCTGAAGAAGGACACCAGCAACGACTCGGGCATGACCCTGCAACTGGTGCGCAACCCGGACATTCTCGCCACCCTGGCCAGCCATGCGCAGCGGCCCTGGTGCGTTGGTTTCGCCGCCGAGACCGATGACGTGCTCGGTTATGCCAGCGACAAGCTGACCCGCAAGAACCTGGACCTGATCATCGCCAACGATGTCAGCCAGCCCGGCATCGGCTTCAATTCCGACGACAATGCCGTGACCCTGATCGACCGCAGCCTGACCCCGCAGTCGCTGCCGCGCGCCAGCAAGCACAAGCTGGCCCGGCAGATCATCGCCTTCATCGCCAACCATCTGAACACCCCAGCCTGAGGACATATTCATGCACGCTCTGCAAGCCCGGATCCTTGACCCCCGCCTCGGCCAGCAATGGCCGCTGCCCGCCTACGCCACCGAAGGCTCCGCCGGGCTGGATCTGCGCGCCATGCTCGATGCCCCGCTGACCCTGGAGCCGGGCCAGACCACCCTGCTGCCCACCGGGCTGGCGATCCATATTGCCGACCCGGGCCTGGCGGCGATGATCCTGCCGCGCTCCGGGCTGGGTCACAAGCATGGCATCGTGCTGGGCAACCTGGTCGGGCTGATCGACTCGGACTACCAGGGCGAGCTGATGGTCTCCTGCTGGAATCGCGGCCATCAGTCGTTCAGCATCGAGCCGGGCGAACGCATCGCGCAGATGGTACTGGTGCCGGTGGTGCAGGCGTCGCTGGAGATCGTCGAGCAGTTCGACGACAGCCAGCGCGGCGCCGGTGGTTTCGGACACACCGGCAGTCACTGATCGACCACTGGCTCATGCACGGAGGCAAACACCAGAGATGAAACTGACCATACCCAGACTGCGCCGACAACCTCAGGGCCTGCCCGCCACCCTTGGCCCATTGCTGCTGATGCTCGCCGGCTTGGCCGCCGCGCTGGCCCTGCTGTGGCTGCTGCTGTTCGCCCCGGCCGCGGAGAACTACCGCCAGGAGCTGGGCAACGCCTATGCCGCCCAGCAGCAGAGTGCGCTCAATCGCAGCCTGGCGCGTATCGATGCCGATCTGGCCCGGGTCGCCGCCAACCCTCAGCTGCAGGTCACTCTGCAACAGGGCGGCAGTGCGACCCTGGAACGCCTGCTGCACTATCAGTTCGCCGACAACCTGGCGATCCATACCTACCTGCCGGGCGCGGCACGGGTGACCGATGATCCGCAGGCACCCTTGAGCTTTGCCGCGCTGGACATGATCCGCCGGGCCGAGCGCGGGCTTCCGGTGCCGGTCGAGGCGCACCGGGTAGGCGACAGCTGGCGGCTGTATGCCGTGCAACCGCTGCGCGCCTCGCCCACAGCGCCGATCGGCGGCACCCTGCTGGCGGTGTTCGACATGCAGCGCCTGACTGCATTGCTGCCAACGCTGCCAGCCGACGCCGGCCAGGTCCGGCTGGTCCAGCAGTTCCCCGGCGCGCCAGCGCAGACCCTGTACCAGGCGGGCAGCGGCCAGGCCCCGGTGCTGCAGCTGAATACCGACAATCCGGCCTGGCGCATCGAGTTCCGCGGCGGCGCGGCCATGGCCGCCGGTGCGCCCAACCCCTTGCTGCTTGCCGGTGCCATATTGCTGGCCCTGGCCGGCGCACTGGCCAGCCTGCTCGTGCTGCAGCGCAGCTGGAGCCGGGCGCTGGCCGCCGATTCCGACACCCTGCAGCAGCTGACCCGCGGGCACAAGGCTGCCGGCCTGCAACTGGGTCCACTGGAGCCGGTGGCGCAGGACATCATGGCGCTGGCCACGCGCGCCAGCCAGGCGCCAGTGAGCCGGCCGGCTACGGCCCCGGCAGTCGCACCGACCACGCCGGTGACCATGGAAGAAGCGCTGCCGCCGCTGGATGACGTGCTGGATATCGATATCCTCGATGAGCTGGACGAGGAGCCGGGCAGCGGCATCCCCGAGCTGCCCGCGGAAATCTTCCGCGCCTACGACATCCGTGGCGTGGTCGGTCGCACCCTTACCGCCGAGCATGTCTACTGGCTGGGCCGGGCCATCGGCAGCGAATCGCTGGATGCCGGCCAGCCGCAGGTAGCGGTGGCCCGCGACGGGCGCCTGTCCGGCCCCGAACTGCAGGAGCAACTGGTACGCGGCCTGTGCGACAGCGGCTGCCAGGTGATGGACCTGGGCATGGTGCCGACCCCGGTGCTGTACTACGCCACCCATGTCACCGAGGCCAGCTCGGGGGTGATGCTCACCGGTAGCCACAACCCGCCGGACTACAATGGCCTGAAGATCGTCATCGCCGGCCAGACCCTGGCCGGCGAGCGCATCACCGCTCTGCACCAGCGCCTGCGGGACAATGCCCTGCACCTGGGCAACGGCAGTTGCGCACCCCTGCAGATACTCGACGACTATTGCCAGCGCATCGTCGATGATGTGCTGCTGGCTCGCCCGCTCAAAGTAGTGGTGGACTGCGGCAATGGCGTCGGCGGGGTAATCGCCCAAACCCTGATCGACCGGCTCGGCTGTGATGTGATCCCGCTGTATTGCGAGGTCGATGGCACCTTCCCCAATCATCACCCGGACCCCGGTAAGCTGGAGAACCTGCAGGACCTGATCCTGATCGTCAAGCAGCATGGCGCCGACCTGGGCATCGCCTTCGATGGCGATGCCGACCGTCTCGGCGTGGTCACGCCCAATGGCGAGAGCATCTGTGCCGACCGCCTGCTGATGCTGTTCGCCGAGGACATAGTGACCCGCAACCCCGGTGCCGACATCGTATTCGACGTGAAATGCACTCGCCAGCTGCCACAACTGATCAGCCGCCTGGGTGGACGCCCGGTGATGTGGAAGTCCGGCCATTCGATGATCAAGGCCAAGATGCGCGAGACCCAGGCGCTGCTCGGTGGCGAGATGAGCGGCCATGTGTTCTTCCAGGAACGCTGGTACGGCTTCGACGATGGGCTGTATGCCGCTGCCAGGCTGCTGGAGCTGATTTCCATGCTGGCCGTGGACCGCGATGGCATCAACGCCCTGTTCGGACGCTATGTGACCGGCATGAACACGCCGGAGATCAACCTGACGGTGGGCGAGCAGCGCAAGTTCGAGCTGATCGAGTCGCTGCAGCGCAGCGCCGACTGGGGCGAGCAGGCCCGCATTACCACCATCGACGGCATTCGCGTCGACTACCCCGACGGCTGGGGCCTGGTACGCGCCTCCAACACCACACCGGTGCTGGTGTTGCGCTTCGAGGCCGACAGTGCCCCCGGGCTGGAACGTATACGTCAATTGTTTCGCAGTCAGCTGGCCGCCGTGGCCCCTGACCTTGAACTAAACAGCCTGTGACGACCGGCACCCCGGCAGCAGGTTGGCAGAGATTCTGACCAGGAGAGAAGAACCATCATGTTGAGTCGTGACGCCGCCACCCAGGTATCCCGCATCCTGACCGAGGCGCTGCCGTACATCCAGCGCTTCACCGGCAAGACCATCGTCATCAAGTATGGCGGCAACGCCATGGAGAGCGAGGAGCTGCAGGCCAGCTTCGCCAAGGACATCGTGCTGATGAAGACCGTCGGCATCAACCCGGTGGTGGTGCATGGCGGTGGCCCGCAGATCGGCGACCTGCTCAAGCGCCTGAACATCACCAGCGAATTCATCGAGGGCATGCGCGTCACCGACAGCGCCACCATGGACGTGGTGGAGATGGTGCTCGGCGGCCAGGTCAACAAGAACATTGTCAACCTGATCAACCAGCACGGCGGCCAGGCCCTCGGGCTGACCGGCAAGGACGCCAACCTGATCCGTGCGCGCAAGCTCAAGGTCAGCCGCCGCACCCCGGGCATGGACAAGCCCGAGATCATCGATATCGGCCATGTCGGCGAAGTCTCCGAGGTCAACGTCAACCTGATCAACCGGCTGATCTCCGATGACTACATCCCGGTGATCGCCCCCATCGGCGTAGGCAAGGACGGCGCCTCCTACAACATCAACGCCGACCTGGTGGCCGGCAAGGTGGCCGAAGCGCTGGGCGCGGAGAAACTGCTGCTGCTGACCAACATCGCCGGCCTGATGGACAAGCAGGGCAAGGTGCTGACCGGCCTGACCACCGCCCAGGTCGATGCGCTGATCGCCGACGGCACCATCTACGGCGGCATGCTGCCGAAGATTCGCTGCGCACTGGATGCGGTGCAGGGCGGTGTCGGCAGTGCCATCATCGTGGATGGCCGGGTGCCCAATGCGGTACTGCTGGAGATCTTCACCGACACTGGCGTCGGTACCCTGATCACCAACCAGCAGCAGGGATGAGTGCCATGCAGCAAAGCGACTTCCGTTTCAGCACCCCATTGCGCGTGCGCTGGGCCGAGGTTGACCCGCAGAGCATCGTGTTCAACGGGCATTACCTGAACTATGCGGACGTGGGCATCACCGAATACTTCCGCGCCCTGCGCCAGGCCAGCGACAACCCCGACCTCATCGGCAGCGACTTCTTCGCCGTGCGTACCGTGCTGGATTACCAGGCCCCGGCCATGTTCGACGATGTGCTGGACATCCATGTACGGATTGCCAGACTGGGTAACAGCAGCCTGCAGTTTCTGCTCGGCATCTACCGGGGCCAGGAGTTGCTGGTCAGGGGGGAGATTGTCTACGTCCATGCGGATATGGCAACCCGTCGCCCCCAGCCCATAGGCGCGGCCTTCCGCGATGCCATCCTGCGCTACGAAGCCACTGCTCCGGAGGACGCCAGTCGTAGCTGATGGCTATTCGCCGCGAGGGCGCGGCTCCCACAAACAGCGGCTCCAAGTCCATGGATTGCCGCGCCCTGCGGGCTCGCAATGACGGCGATATCGCCGCTCACTGTGGGAGATTCTATGGTTCCATGCAAGCGGGTTCGAGTGCTGCAGATGGCATGCTTGTAGGAGCGCCGCCCCGGCGCGACGGCGGGCGACGCCCGCCCGCACCTGCCTCAACTGCCAGCCAACTCACTCTGCAAATGGGTGTCGTGCAGCAGGTTGTCCGCCAGCGGGCAACGCCGCTCCACTTCACGCAGAAACGCCTGTTTCTGCTCCCGGCTCAGGTCCGCGTCGATCTCCACCTGCAGGCGCAGCGCCTGGAAGCCGGGCCGGACACTCGCGTCACGCCCAAGCAGGCCATTGGGGTCATAGTCGGCCTGGATGGCAAAGCGCATGCTGCGCAGCTCGATCTTGCGCTGATGCGCAAGAAACCGGCCGATGGTGCCGAAGCAACCGGCCAGTGCCGCCAGGATCATTTCCAGCGGCGTGGGTCCGCTATCCTGGCCGAAGGCGGATCTCGGCTGGTCCATGACCAGTTGATGGGACCCGCACTCGACCCTGATGGCGAAGCCCTCGTCCAACTGCCCTTGTACTTCAATGGTTTTCAGGCCCATATCCCCACCTCAACGACGCTTGCCGGTATTGATCTTGAGCAACCAGTAGGCAGGGCAGAAACGCACCACGCCGGTCACTACCAGAATCAGTCCCAGCCAGCCCCACCAGCCGATTACCCCGAACAGGCTCAGCCCGATCAGCACCAAACCGGCAACGACACGCAGTAAACGGTCAAGACTTCCAATATTCATTTGCATATTCCATCCCTCAGCATAATAGGCACTCAATACTTACCAGTTGCTACCACCAATATTAAGACAAACCTAATTTAGGTAAATCTAATATTTAAGGCAAGCAGAAATCCACCAAAACATAGGGCCAGGTTGAGGGGGAATCAGAAGATGGGGAAACTGCCGGCTCAGTCAGCCAGCAGCTGCGACAGGCGTTGGCGGCGCTCGGCGAAGGCGCCGTTGACCGTGTCGATTTCCTCGCGGTTACTGGCTATCCGGCGTTGCAGGCGGCCCTGCTCGGCCTCGATCTCCCGCAGCTGCTGCAGCAATTGCCGGTCCACTTCGCGTCCGGCGCGTTCCTGCGCGGCGGCGCGACTCTGCAGGTCGTCACGCTGGGACTGCAGGGTCAGCAGGTCGGCGTCGGCGGTGGCGATCAGGTTCTCGATCTGCTGGATCTGTCGGCCGTGGGCACGGTCCAGGTCGGCCAGGCTGGAATACAGCCGCAGCAGGGTTTCATCAGCGCTGTTGCGGCGCCGTTGCTCCAGTTCGGCGGCCCGTGCCGCCTCACGTTCCTCGCGGGTCGGTGCCGCCGGCACCACCTGCTTGACCCGGCCATCGCTATCCAGCACTTCATAGCCGCGGCTGACATACTGGGGTGGCACGCTGCGATCCAGCACAGTGACACCCTTGTCATTGATATAGCGATACAGCTCGGCGGCATCAGCCGCGACGGCCGCACCACCGATCAGTACCGCCAATGCCTGATAACCGATCCTTTTCCGCATAACGGGACCACCCTGTCCTGACTGTTGACGGCCTCCCGATCAGATGCCGTATTGCTCGCGATACGCCTGCACCGCAGGCAGGTATTTGCGCAGTTGTTCATCATCCTCGAGGAAAGCCAGGATCTGCGTCAGCGAGACGATGCTGATCACCGGGATACCGAAGTCGCGCTCGACTTCCTGGATCGCCGACAACTCACCCTGGCCGCGCTCCTGCCGGTCCAGCGCAACCATCACCGCCGCCGGCTCGGCCCCGGCCGCCTGGATGATCTGCATCACCTCGCGGATCGCGGTGCCGGCGGTGATCACGTCATCGACGATCACCACCCGGCCCTGCAACGGTGCGCCGACCAGCGAACCCCCTTCGCCATGATCCTTGGCTTCCTTGCGATTGAAACAGTATGGCAGATCGACATCAAAGCTGTCAGCCAGCGAAACAGCGGTGGCCGCCGCCAGCGGGATGCCCTTGTAGGCCGGACCGAAGATCATGTCGATCTCCTTCGGGCCATTGTGAATCAGCGCCTGGGCGTAATAGCGCCCCAGCCGTGCCAGCGCACTGCCGGTGTTGAACAGACCGGCATTGAAGAAGTAGGGACTGGTGCGACCCGACTTGAGGGTAAATTCGCCAAAGCGCAAGACGTTGCGATCCAGCGCAAAACGAATGAATTCCCACTGATATTCGTGCATCTATTACCCTCGTCGTTAACAAAAATCGCTTCAGCTCGGGTATCATACACGCACGTTTTTGAGGGAGCCATGTATGCGAATCATCAGTCTGAATGTCAACGGTGTCGAGGCCGCTGCGGCCCGGGGTCTGTTCGACTGGCTGCGCACGCAGGATGCGGACGTCATCTGCCTGCAGGACATTCGTGTCACCGCTCCCGAGCTGGAACAGGACCCCTATTGGCTGGATGGCTACTGGCAATACTGCTTCGAGGCAGAAGTGCCCAGCCAGGGCGGCGTAGCCATCTATACCAAGACCGCCCCCAAGGCGATCATCATGGGCCTGGGCTTCGAGCTGGCCGACCGTTACGGTCGCTATATCCAGGCGGATTTCGACAAGGTCAGCATCGGCTGCCTGCTGTTGCCGTCGGGCCGTGACGGGGATGTCAGCCTGAACCACAAGTTCAAGTTCATGAACGACTTCACCACCTACCTGAACAAACAGCGTCGCAAGCGCCGCGAGTTCATCTACTGTGGCTCGCTGCACACCGCGCACCTGAAGCTGGACGTGAAGAACTGGCGCGACTGCCAGCACCAGCCAGGCTTCATGGCACCGGAGCGGGCCTGGATGGACGAAATCTTCGGCAGCCTGGGCTATGTCGACGCCCTGCGCGAGGTCACCCGCGAGTCCGACCTGTACAGCTGGTGGCCGGACAGCGAACAGGCCCAGGACCTGAACCTCGGCCTGCGCTTCGATTACCAGATCCTCACCCCCGGCCTGCGGCGCTTCGTCAAACATGCCAGCATCCCGCGCAAGGTGCGCTTCTCCGAGCATGCGCCGGTCATCATCGACTACGACTGGGTGCTGAGCATCTGACGGTGAGGCTCTCCCTCGTGGGAGCGCCGCCTCGGCGCGAAGCGGCCTGCCAGCCGGCAGAGTGATCGGCAAGTCCCCATCGCCGCGAGGCGCGGCTCCCACTATCCGTGCCGACAAAGCCATGTTTCCCCGCGCAATGCAATGCACCCTATTTCTGTGCATTCTTGATAGCGATCAAATATTGATCACCCGCTCCCGTGCTAAATTGAACGGCACTTGATAACACCCTTTCCTATATGAATAGCCTGCCGCGTGCCAGCGCGGCATTCCCGTGGAAGTGCCTATGTCCGACTCCCAGAAACAGGATTGGACTCCCCAATCCGATGCCGTACTGCGTGACCAGCGCGCCGCCTATGACCGTATGCGCGAACAATGCCCCGTGGCCTGGAGCGACTACGCTCACTGGAGCCTGTTCCGGCATGCCGATGTCAGCCGCGTGCTGCATGACCATAAGCGCTTCAGCAGCCAGGTATCGCGACACGTGTCGGTGCCCAACGGCATGGACCCGCCCCAGCATACCGACTACCGCGCCATCATCGAGCCCTACTTCAATGCCGAGCGCATGGCGGCGTTCGAGCCGATATGTCGTGAAATCGCCGAGGATCTTGCACTCAGTGCCCTGCAACAGGAGCGGATCGAGCTGATGGCCGCTTTCGCCCAGCCGTTTGCCCTGCGTATCCAGTGCGCCTTCATGGGCTGGCCACTGACCCTGCAGGACAGCCTGCTGGACTGGGCCAGGCGCAACAACCGCGCCACCCTGCAGCGCGACCGCAACGCCCTCGGCGCTCTGGCCGCCGAGTTCGAGGCGTTGATCGCCGGGCTGCTGGCCGACCGGCGGCGTGCCAATGCCACCGCCGAGGACGATGTGACCAGCGCCCTGATGCATGAGCAGATTCATGGGCGAATGCTGAATGATCAGGAAATCGCCAGCATCCTGCGTAACTGGACGGTGGGCGAGATCGGCACCATCGCCGCCTCGGTGGGTATCCTCGCGCAGTTCCTGGCCGCCCACCCCGAGGTGCAGCGGCAACTGCGGGACGACCCCGACCTGCTGTGGCAGGCCAATGACGAGATACTGCGTATTCATGGCCCGCTGGTCGACAACCGCCGGCTCACCACCTGCCCGGTGCACCTTGGCGATCGCCAGATCCCGGCCGGGCAGCGCCTGACCCTGAACTGGATCGCCGCCAACCGCGATCCCGAGGTGTTCCCCGCCCCGGATCGTTTCTCGCTGGAGCGTGATCCTGCGCAGAACCTGCTGTACGGTGCCGGCATCCATGTCTGCCCCGGAGCGCCGCTGGCGCGCATGGAGCTGGTGATCGTCATGCGCAGCCTGTTGCAGCACAGCCGCGAACTCAGCCTGATTGCCGAACAGCCCGCCACCTTGGCGACCTATCCTGCCAGCGGCTACGCCAGCCTGCCACTGCGTCTGTGTTGAGGTCGTGGATTGCCATGCCCTACGACGCCGGTTAACTCCGGACTGCCACACCCTGGCCCGCCCCAATGGCATTTTATCGCTCTCTACTCCGTCATCCTCGGCACCGGCCGAGGATCCTTGGTTCAGGTGAACTCGGAGTAGCCGGTGGATCCTTCGCCTACGCGAAGGATGACGGGCCTGGACGAGCATGCCGGTGGCGTGTTCAAGAGATCCTTCACCTGCGCGAAGGATGACGGTGTCATGTGAATGGTCTGGTCACACAGGGGCGACAAGGGCCGCATGGAGGCGTATGATGGCAGCTGATATCGCTTCCCATTATCATAACAATTCCATCACCGGTGGCCCGCTCTGCAACTATTGCGGCGCACTCCACCGGCACTGCGATCTGTACAAGCCCAGTGAGCCGATGCCGCCTGTTGCCCTGCGCCGACGGGCCGGCAGCCGGCTGACTTCCTGACAATCAGTGATGCAACCCGTACCGGCGTCGCCGGTGCGGTTGAGGATTCGTTTACAGAGCAATGGCAAAATCCGCAATCAACCTGCCCAGCTATCAGTGGGCCGTCCTGGCCGGCGGTACGGCCCTGCTGCTGGGCCTGCTCATGCTGTCCATGACCACGGGCGCGGGCGTCTACGGGGCAACGGAAGTGCTCGGCTACCTGCAGGGCGACCCGGCGCGGCTGGCCGATGACAAGCTGGCCATGGTGATCAACACCCTGCGCCTGCCGCGCACCCTGGCAGCACTGGTGGTCGGCGCCAGCCTGGCGGTGGCCGCCACCCTGCTGCAGAGCGCCACCCGCAACCCGCTGGCCGAACCGGGGCTGCTCGGCGTCAACGCCGGCGCGGTGATGGGGCTGGTACTGGGGCTGATCTTCTTCGGGGTCGAATCGACCCACGGCTACCTGGTCTGGTCCAGTGCCGGCGCCCTGCTCGGCAACCTGGTGGTACTGGGTATCGGCCTGATGCTGGGCCAGGCCAGCCCGCTGAAACTGATTCTCGCCGGGGTGGCACTCAGCGCGGTATTCGGTGGCATCTCCAATTATCTGCTGCTGGCCAACCAGACCGCGCTGGAGCAGTTCCGCTTCTGGAACCTGGGTTCGCTGTCGGCCTCGGAGCTGGATGCGGTCGGCGTGGTCACCCCGGTGGTGCTGATCGCCCTGGCGCTGGCGGTCATGCTGTGCCGGCAACTGACGCTGATGCAGATGGGCGACGCCCAGGCCAAGGCGCTGGGTATCCACACCACCCGGGTACGCATCGGCGTACTGGTGGCCTCTACCCTGTTCACCGCCTGCGCCATCTCGATCGCCGGTCCGATCGGCTTCATCGGTTTCCTGGCCGCCTACTGCGCGCGCCTGGTCGAGCCGGTGGCATTGACCACCCAGATGCTGTTCTCGGCGCTGTTCGGCGTGCTGTTCCTGCTCGCGGCGGACATCCTCGCACGCTGGGCGATCCAGCCCTACGAGATGCCGGTCGGCACGCTACTGGCGGTGATCGGCGCGCCGGCGCTGGTGGCCATCGTGCTGCGTGGCGGCTTCCGCTCCCTGCTGTCGGTGAAATGACCATGCATACCACCACCCCCACCGGCGTCTGGCGCCTGCAACTGGGCAGCGCCACCCTGCTGCTGCACCGGCGCACCTGGCTGATGACACTGCTGATGCTCTGCCTGCTGCTGCTGATGTTCGTGCTGTCAGTGAGCCTCGGCTCGGGCAACATGGGCGTACGGGAGGTCATCGCCACCCTGACCGGCAACGGCAGCAAGCTGCAGGAGATCATGCTGTACAAGATCCGCCTGCCACGGGTCGCCGGGGTGATAGTGGCGGGCCTGGCCATGGGCATGGCCGGCTGCCTGATCCAGACCCTGGTGCGCAACCGGCTGGCGACCCCGGACATGGTCGGGGTCAACGAGGGCGCCTCGCTGGCGGTCATCGTGTTCGCCATCTACCTGACACTGGGTGCCTGGCCGTGGTGGGCCTCGCCGCTGGGCGCGGGGTTGGCGGCCGCGGCGCTGTTCGTGCTGTGCCGGCGACCGGGCGAGCAGGGCTACCTGTTCATCGTCATCGGCATCGCCATCTCCGAGCTGTTCAATGCGCTGGGCGAGTTCGCCATGTCCACCCAGCCACTGAGCCACCTGACCAGCATCTATTTCTGGACCATGGGCCACTTCGCCCATGCCAGCTACCAGGCGATCAACCCCATAGTGCTGATCCTGCTGTTGCTGTGTCCGCTGATGGCAATGATCAACCGACCGCTGGCGCTGCTGCGCTTCGGCGATGCCACGGCGCGCAGCCTGGGCGTCAACGTGACCCCGGTGCAGCTTGGCATACTCGGCCTGGCGATCCTGATCGCCTCGCTGGGCACCGCCATCGGCGGGCCGGTGGTGTTCATCGCCATGGCCGCGCCGATCCTCGCCTCCTGGCTGGCACGGGACAACCTGGCGCCGATCTGGCTGGCGGCGCTGTGCGGCGCGGTACTGCTGCTGGGCAGCGATATCCTGGTGCGGGTACTGGCCCAGCCCAACGAGATTCCCACCGGGATCATGACCCGCATCCTGGGCGGCTTCCTGCTGCTCTTCCTTCTGATCAAAGACAGACAGTGGTCCGACTGATGACAGTACTGCATGCGCGCAATCTGCAATTTGGCTATCACGAGAAAGGCGTCCTGCACGATATCTCCTTCACCCTGCCCAAGGGCAAGCTGGTAGGCATCGTCGGCCCCAATGGCAGCGGCAAATCCACCCTGCTCAAGCTGCTGGCCGGCCAGTTGCCGCTGCAGCAGGGCGAAGTGGATATCCATGGCCAGCCACTGGGCAGCTTCACCACCAAGGCCCTGGCCCGGCAGTTGGCGTTCCTGCCGCAACGTCCGGTAATGGCCGATGGCATCCGCGTCGAACAACTGGTGCAGTATGGCCGCCATCCGCACCAGGGCTGGTTCAGCCAGTGGAGTGACGAGGATGCCCGCCAGGTGGAACGGGCGCGCGAACTGATGCAACTCGGGCCGATCTGGCAGCGCATCGCCTCCTCGCTGTCCGGCGGCCAGGCACAACGCGCCTGGCTGGGCATGATCCTGGCGCAGAATACCGATCTGATCCTGCTCGACGAGCCCACCAGCGCGCTGGATATCGGCTTGCAGACCGAAGTGATGGAGTCCATCCGCCAGATCACCGGCAAGAATCGGACGGTATTGCTGGTCATTCACGATCTGGGTATGGCGGCGCGCTACTGCGACGAGCTGATCGCCCTGGATGCCGGCCGTATCGCTGCCATGGGCCCGGCGCGGGAAGTGATTACCAAGGACCTGGTGGACCGGCTGTACAGCACCAGCGTGGACATTCTCGCCGCCCCGGGTGACGGCGCACCCGTTATCGTGCCGCGACGACGCCCCTTGCCAACAGTCACTGCCTCCGGGGCGAGCTGACGCCGGACGAGACGAGGTGAGACAAAATGACTCATGATGATAATGGTTCGCAATATCATCATGCAGTACCATGGCACTGCTTCCCAATTCACATTCACAGGATGCTCCGATGATCAAAGCAAAAACCTGGCGCCATGCGCTATTCCTGCTGGCCGGACTCGTCAGTGTCGGCGTCCTGGCCGATACCCGCCAGGTCGAAGACGCCATGGGCAACCGCGTCATGGTCCCGGACCAGCCACAGCGTATCGTTACCCTCGGTGAGGTGGACCTGGACGTGACCCTGGCGCTGGGCATCACCCCGGTGGGTACCACCGACGGGCGCGGCCAGGCTGCCCCGCCACGCTACCTGGCGCAGCGCCTCACCGAGCAGACCCGCTCGCTCGGACTGCTCGCCAACCCCAACCTGGAAACCCTGCTGGAGCTTGAGCCGGACCTGATCCTCACCGGCCCGATCACGCCCGAGCAACTGGCCATTCTCAATGAGATAGCGCCGACCGCGGTGTCCTACACCCAGGGCGAGCCCTGGCGCGATTCCACCCAGCGCGTAGCCAATATCCTCAACCGTGAAGCCGAAGGCCGGCAACTGCTGGAGCGCTATGAGGAGCGGGCCGCCCAGGGCCGCGAGCGACTCAGGGAGCACCAGGGCGAGAGCATCAGCATCGTGCGCTGGAACCCCAAGGGCCCGGCCTTCATGCTGCGTGACTCCTTCGCCAGCACCATTGCCGGGGACCTCGGTCTGGTGCGCCCGCCGCAACAGCAGCAACCCGGCCCGACCCACTCCATGCCGCTGAGCCTGGAATCACTGGACGTGCTGGATGGGGACTGGCTGGTGATCGGCACCCTGGCCCCAGCTGGCGAGGCGGTCGACGCCCTGCGCCAGGCCGAGAAAACGCCCATGTACCAGCAGCTCGGCGCGATCAAGAGCGGCCGCTACCAGGCGGTGGACGGCTCGGTATGGACATCCGCCTTCGGCCCGCTGGCAGCGGAGCAGGTCATCGAGGATATAGAAGCACTGATCCTCGGCAGCGACCAGGCGGAAGTGGCCGAGGCCAACCAGTAACTGCGGGTTGTCACGGGGTTCAGGCAGCGCAGGCCGGCCTGCGGGTCCGTCAACTCGATACGGAAACCGCAACGTCGGCGCTGTTCCTCCAGCGCCGCATCCAGCTGCGCGTCGCCGCACAGCGCCAGCATGCCACGGTGGCCACACCAGCCGGCACCGAGCAGCCGGCGCCAGAACGGCCCATCACCCTGCAGGGTATTGATATCCGGGCGCCGGCGCAGCAGCGCCGCCAGGGCCTGCGGCTCATGCTGCAAGCGCGCCGGGGCGACCTCCAGGTAGCCGCCGACCCACAGCGGGCCGAGCATGTCGAGCAGGGCGGTCGGCTCGTCCAGCGCCGCCGTGAACAACCAGCGGCTGCCGCAGCAGGCCTCGATGCGCTCGCAGGTCTGCTGCAGAAACAACGCCAGGGCGCGGCGCACAATCACCCTGCCCTGGGTCTGGGTGCCATCGTCACGCTGCAGCAGCAGGCAGGCCGGCAGCTCATCGTCCTGTTCAGGCCAGCCCTGCGGCGCGCACCATCCCGGCCGCAGGACGTGGACCGGCATGGCAAAGGCGCGATGCAACGGCATGCTTGCCAGCACCAGGCGCACCCGCACCTGCCGCGCGGCCCGGTTCAGGCGTGACAGCGAGCGCTCAGGCTCCAGCGGGACGAAGCAGAGCCCGGTACGGATGCAGGCCAGCACCGCCGCCAGCAGCTCCGGCGAGCGCTCCAGGTACAGTCCCACCCGGTCTCCGGGGCGCAAGCCACGCTCGGCCAGTTGCCGGGCAATATGCGCCGCGCGCCCGGCCAGCTGTTCATAGCTCCACTGTTCACCGTCACAGCCCAGGGCAACCAGCTCGGCATGCTGTCGACACACTGCGGCCAACCGCAGACCAAGCGACGTTTCGTCTGACAGATCATCGAACCCGAACATGCTGTGCCCCCTCTCGCCTGGGTGAATCGCCAACCGGCAACTCACTTTTCAAATAAGAATGATTAGCATTTACTATGGAGAAGGTAGCCGCTCCCCACGCTGACGTCAATCCACGTAGAAGGCTTTATTCGATAACGGGCACGACACTGCCCTGCATTGCGGCAGTACCGGAGGGCAAACAGGGGAACCGGGCGGCTGGCTACCCGAGGGTAGCCAGCCCGGGAGTCACTTGATCAGGCGCAGGCAGAACGGGTAGCGGTAGGGCGCACCCTCGTTGGCCTTGATAGCGGCGATGATCATCAGCACCACCGCACCGACGATGACCACCCCGATCAGCAGGAAGCCGACCGCGACCAGCATCAGCAGTACGCAGACCAGCGCCGCGATCAGCACGGTGATCTGGAAGTTCAGCGCTTCCTTGCCCTGCTCATCGACGTAGGGATGCAGGTCTCTTTTCAATTGCCAGATGATCAGCGGGCCAATGAGGCTGCCGATCACCGGCAGGAAATACCCGAGAAAACCGGCGAGATGCGCGATCATCGCCCACATCCGCGCTTCACGATCAGGCTCTGTCACCTCGATGCGGGATTGATCAATATCCACCATTGCCTGCACTCCTCGCGTTATTGGTCCTGTTGAGAATAGCCGAACAACGGCAACTCAGTCTTCCAGCGCAGCCAATTGCTGCGCGAACAGGTCGGTGATACCGCTGCGCGCCAGTTCCAGCATCGCCGTCAGCTCCTCGGGCGTGAAGGGCGCCGCCTCGGCGGTACCCTGCACCTCGATGAAGCCACCCTGATCGGTCATCACCACGTTCAGATCGGTGCCGGCGGCAGAATCCTCCGGATAATCCAGATCCAGCACCGGCACGCCCTGGTAGATGCCGACCGAGATCGCCGCGATCATCTGCACGGCCGGCATTTTCTTGATGGCACCGCGCTTTTTCATCGCCCGCAGTGCATCCACCAGGGCCACACAGGCACCCGTGATGGACGCCGTGCGCGTACCACCGTCGGCCTGGATCACATCGCAATCGATATAGATGGTGTTCTCACCCAGGCTTTTCAGATCCACCGCCGCGCGCAGCGAACGACCGATCAGGCGCTGGATCTCCAGGGTGCGACCGCCCTGCTTGCCCTTGCTCGCCTCACGCTGCATGCGCTCGCCGGTGGCGCGGGGCAGCATGCCGTATTCGGCGGTGATCCAGCCCTGCCCGCTGCCCCGCAGAAAACGCGGTACCCCGGCCTCGACACTGGCGGTACAGATGACCTTGGTATCGCCAAACTCGACCAGCACCGAACCTTCGGCATGCCGGGTGTAATGGCGGGTCAGGGTTACCTGACGCATCTGGGCTGCTGCGCGGCCGCTGGGTCGTTTCATTTTCAAGATCCTTGCACTGCATGTGTGAGCCGCGATTATACGGGCCCACCATGGCTAACAACAGCCACTGTACCCCCGCATCGGTGGACGGAGTACAATGCCCGCCTGATAAAAAGACACATTCAGAGAACGGGAGTTTATCGATGGTTTACAGCATGACGGCTTTCGCCCGCAGCGAACTCAGCATCGACCAGGGCAACCTGGCGTGGGAACTGCGTTCGGTCAACCATCGTTACCTGGAAGCCACCCTGCGCCTGCCCGAAGCCTTCCGCGAACTGGAAGGCCCGCTGCGTGAACGCCTGCGCAAACAGCTGGCCCGGGGCAAGGTCGAATGCACCCTGCGCTTCAACCCCAGCACCGATACCAGCCAGGGCCTGAGCCTGAACCAACCACTGGTCGAGCAACTGATCGCCGCCGCCGGGCAGCTCAACAGCCAGCTGCCCAACCCGGCCCCGATCAACCCACTGGAACTGCTGGCCTGGCCCGGCGTGCTGACCGGTGCCGAGCAGGAGCAGACGGACCTGGTCAAACAGGCCGACCAACTGTTCAATCAGGCATTGCAGCAGCTCAAGGAAAGCCGCGCCCGGGAAGGTGCCGAGCTGCGCGCGCTGATCGAGGAACGGCTGGACAACATGGCCGAACGGGTCGCCACCCTGCGCGAGATGATGCCGACCCTGCTGGACGCCCACAGGCAGAAACTCATCGACCGCTTCAACGAAGCAAAACTGGAACTGGACAGTACCCGTCTGGAACAGGAACTGGTGATGCTGGCACAGAAGATCGACGTCGCCGAAGAACTCGACCGCCTCACCACCCACATCAGCGAAACCCGCCACGTCCTCGCCAGCCAGGCCGCCATCGGCCGGCGCCTGGACTTCCTGATGCAGGAATTCAACCGCGAAGCCAACACCCTCGGCTCCAAGGCCATCGACGTGCGCAGCACCCAGGCGGCGGTGGATCTCAAGGTGTATATCGAGCAGATGCGGGAGCAGGTGCAGAATATTGAGTGACGGCGGCCAGCACGCCATCTGAAATGACCTGCGGTTGAAATCCGCACCTGGGAGTGTAGTGCACCTGCGCTACGCGATCACAGCCATCAGCCCCACGCTGACGCCCGGCCCCAGGACTGCTATCATGCCCGGCTTGTCCATCCCGCATCGAAGATGTCGCCTTGTCCCTGTCCACCAGCCGCCTGAACGTCTATCGTCAGCCGGGCTTCATGCCCTTTGTCATCGCCCGCCTGCTGGCGGTGTTCGCCATGCAGATCCAGGCCATCGTGGTGGCCTGGCAGATCTACGAGATCACCGGCGACCCGCTGTCGCTGGCCTGGGTCGGGCTGGCGCAGTTCCTGCCGATGCTGTTCCTGCTGATGCCGGCCGGCGATCTGATCGACCGCTACAGCCGCAAGCTGATTCTCGGCCTGTCCTGGATAGGTGCGGCGCTGTGCAGCGGCATCCTGCTGTGGCTGACCGCGCGCGGCGAGCATGACCCGGCCTGGTTCTACGGCGCGCTGGTGCTGTATGGCTGCTCCCGCGCATTCATCGGCCCGGCGCTGCAGAGCCTGTTGCCGCAGATAGTGCCGCGCGACCAGTTGGCCCAGGCGATTGCCGCCAACAGCACCATCATGCGTACCGCGACCATCCTCGGCCCGGTGCTGGGCGGCGTGCTGTATGCCATCGGCGGCGGCGAGCTGACCTATGCCGTGTGCCTGGTGTGCTTCGCCGGCGGGCTGGCGCTGCTCAGCCGGGTGCCGGTGCTGTATGCCGAGGCCATGCAGATCACCGAGACCTCCGGCTGGAAGCGCTTCACCGCCGGGCTGCACTTCATTCGCACACGACCGATCATCCTCGGTACCATTTCCCTGGACCTGTTCGCCGTGCTGCTCGGCGGCGTGGTCGCACTGTTGCCGATCTATGCCAGCGATGTCCTGCATGTCGGGCCCGAAGGCCTGGGCATCCTGCGCAGCGCCATGGCCATCGGCGAGATCTGCGTCGGCCTGTACCTGAGCGCCAGACCGTTCAACCGCAATGTCGGCAGCACCATGTTCATCGCCGTGGCCCTGTTCGGTGTGGCCAATCTGGTATTCGCGCTGTCGACGCTGTTCTGGCTGTCCTTCGCCGCGCTGCTGGTGGCCGGAGCGGCGGACATGGTCAGTGTGTACATCCGTTCGGCGCTGATCCAGTTCTCCACCCCGGACGCCATGCGCGGTCGGGTCAATGCGGTGAACATGCTGTTCATCGGCTCGTCCAATGAGCTGGGCAATTTCCGCGCCGGTACCAGCGCCGCCTGGTTCGGTGCGGTGCCCGCGGCGCTGATCGGCGCGCTCTGCACCCTCGGCGTGGTGGCCGGCTGGGCCGCGGCGTTCCGTACCCTGCGCCAGGTCAATCACTTCGAGGATGCCTCGCCCGAGCGCGAGGCCCGGACCACGGCGCCATGACGGCGCCGGCTATTGGTTTTATACTGCGCCCACGTTCGACCTTTACCTGGAACCCTTCATGACCCAAGCCACCGGCACCCTGTACATCGTTTCCGCCCCCTCCGGTGCGGGCAAGACCAGCCTGGTCAAGGCACTGATCGAGCAGATCGATACCCTGCGGGTGTCGGTCTCGCACACCACCCGGCCAATGCGCCCCGGCGAGGTGGATGGGGTCAACTACCACTTCACCCAGCGCGAACAGTTCCTGCAGCAGGTCGGCGAGGGTGACTTTCTCGAACATGCGGAAGTCTTCGGCAACCTGTACGGCACGTCCCAGAGCACCGTGGAGCAGACCCTGGCGGCCGGCCACGACCTGATCCTGGAGATCGACTGGCAGGGTGCCCAGCAGGTACGCCGCGCGCTGCCCCAGGCACGCTCGATCTTCATCCTGCCGCCCAGTCGCAAGGCACTGCAGGAGCGCCTGAGCAATCGCGGCCAGGATGCCGACGAGGTGATCGCCGGGCGCATGGCACAGGCGGTGGACGAAATGAGTCATTACGTGGAATATGACTATATTGTCATCAACGACGACTTCCATACCGCGCTGGATGACATGAAATCGATATTGCGCTGCGGTCGCCTGACCCTCGGCCACCAACAGGTCCTGCACCAGCCCCTGCTGACTGCGCTGTTGTCAGACTGACCGCTAAACCAGTAAACTGTGCGGTCCCGCGTTGGATCAAGCGCTCCCCGATTTCATTTTCATCTGCCGTTTCGGAGTAACACCATGGCCCGCGTCACTGTTGAAGACTGCCTGGAAAACGTAGACAACCGCTTTGAGCTGGTCATGCTGGCGACCAAGCGCTCGCGCCAGATCGCCACTGGCGGCAAGGAACCCAAGGTTGCATGGGAGAACGACAAACCGACCGTCGTTGCCCTGCGCGAAATCGCCGAAGGCCTGATTACCAACGAAATCATGGCCGAAGAAGCCCTGCGTGATCAGCAGGAGCCGCTGTACTCGCTGGAAACCGAACTGCCGGAGTAACGCCATTGCGATGGTCATGCAACCTCGTTCAGATGGCTCACCCGGCAGGGTGCAGGAGGGTTGCATGTCCGGTATAGAAGTATTTGCCGACCGGCTCGACAGTTATCTCGAACCCGACCAGGTCAATCTGGTGCGGCGCGCCTACTTCTACGCGGAGCAGGCGCATGACGGCCAGACCCGCCGCAGCGGCGAGCCCTACGTCACCCACCCGCTGGCGGTAGCGGGCATTCTCGCCGACATGCACATGGACCATCAGAGCCTGATGGCCGCCATGCTGCACGACGTGATCGAGGATACCGGCATCCCCAAGGAAGCCCTGGCCACCCAGTTCGGCGACACCGTGGCGGACCTGGTCGACGGGGTCAGCAAGCTGACCCAGATGACCTTCGAAACCAAGGCCGAGGCCCAGGCCGAGAACTTCCAGAAGATGGCCCTGGCCATGGCCCGGGATATCCGCGTGATCCTGGTCAAGCTGGCCGACCGGCTGCACAACATGCGCACCCTGGGCGCGCTCAAGCCGGAAAAGCGTCGTCGTATCGCCCGCGAAACCCTGGAAATCTACGCCCCGATCGCCAACCGCCTGGGCATGCACAGCCTGAGCACCGAGTTCGAGGACCTGGGCTTCAGCGCCATGTACCCGATGCGCTCGCGGATGATCGCCCAGGCCGTGCGCGACGCCCGCGGCAACCGCAAGGAACTGCTGAACAGGATCCTCGAATCGCTGCAGGCCTGCCTCGAACGCGAGGGCCTGCAGGGCAAGGTGCTGGGCCGCGAGAAACACCTGTACGGCATCTACCAGAAGATGCGCGAGAAGCGCAAAGCGTTCAACGAGATCATGGACGTCTACGCGTTCCGCATCATCGTCGACAAGGCCGATACCTGCTATCGCGTGCTCGGCGCGGTACACAGCCTGTACAAGCCCTTCCCGGGCCGGTTCAAGGACTACATCGCGATTCCCAAGGCCAACGGCTACCAATCCCTGCATACCACGCTGTTCGGCATGCACGGGGTGCCGATCGAGATCCAGATCCGCACCGAGGAAATGGAAGACATGGCCAACAACGGGATCGCCGCGCACTGGGTATACAAGTCCAAGGACGAGGTGATCAACGGCAACCATGCGCGCACCCGCCAGTGGCTCAAGGGCGTGCTCGAACTGCAGCAGCGCGCCGGCAACTCACTGGAGTTCATCGAGAACGTCAAGATCGACCTGTTCCCCGATGAGGTCTACATCTTCACCCCGAAGGGCCGCATCATGGAACTGCCCAAGGGTTCCACGCCGGTGGATTTCGCCTACGCGGTACATACCGACGTGGGCAACAGCTGCATCGCCTGCCGCATCAACCGACGCCTGGCGCCGCTGTCCGAGCCGCTGGAAAGCGGCCAGACGGTGGAGATCATCACCGCCCCCGGCGCCCGGCCGAACCCGGCCTGGCTGAGTTTCGTGATCACCGGCAAGGCGCGCAGCAACATCCGCCACCTGCTCAAGCACCAGCGTCATTCCGAGTCCATCGCCCTGGGCGAGCGCTTGCTGGACAAGGTGCTGGTCAGCTTCGACACCAGCCTGGAGCAGATTCCCGAGCAGCGCATCCAGCGCATTCTCAGCGACTGCGGCATGGCCACCCTGGAAGACCTGCTGGCCGATATCGGCCTGGGCAACCGCATGGCCTACGTCACCGCCCGGCGCCTGCTGGCCAGTGACATGCCGGCCGAGGCGGAAGCGGTCAGGAGCGATGCGGTGGTGCAGCAACCCAGCAGCGAGGAAAAACCCCTGGCGATCCGTGGCACCGAAGGCCTGGTGGTCAGCTTCGCGCGCTGCTGCAACCCGATTCCGGGCGACCCCATCGTCGGCTTCATCACCACCGGCAAGGGCATGGTCATCCACCAGGAGACCTGCAACAACCTCGCCGAGCATCGCGGCAACAGTGACAAGATTCTGCAACTGACCTGGGATAAGAATGTCAGTGGCGAATTCACCGTGGAATTGCGTGTCGAATTGGAACACCAACGCGGCATCATCGCCCAACTGGCCACCAGCATCACGGTCGCCGACGCCAGCATCGACAAGATCAGCGTCGACGAGCGCGATGGTCGGGTCAGCGTGGTGCAACTGGTATTGC
Organism: Halopseudomonas xiamenensis; assembly: GCF_014219065.1. Classification (GTDB taxonomy): domain Bacteria; phylum Pseudomonadota; class Gammaproteobacteria; order Pseudomonadales; family Pseudomonadaceae; genus Halopseudomonas; species Halopseudomonas xiamenensis. The sequence goes on along the minus strand of NZ_JACLGO010000019.1, from coordinate 13,547 downwards.
GGGTGCGCGGTCGTCTGCACCTGTCACAACTGATCAAGCGTATCCGCGCCCTGCAAGGGGTGATGCGAATCACACGCCTGAAGAACTGAACCAATGGAGACATTCATGAACAAGCAAGTCATCACCAGCGAACACGCTCCCGCCGCGATCGGCACCTACTCCCAGGCGATCAAGGTCGGTAATACCGTGTACCTGTCCGGCCAGATCCCGCTGGACCCGCAGACTATGGAAGTGGTCGAGGGCTTCGAGGCGCAGGTCTGCCGTGTGTTCGACAACCTGGCACTGGTGGCCGAAGCCGCTGGCGGTAAGCTGCAGGATATCGTCAAGCTGAACATCTTCCTGACCGACCTGAGCAACTTCGCCACGGTCAACGAGATCATGGGCCGTTACTTCGAACAGCCCTACCCGGCCCGCGCCGCCATCGGCGTCGCCGCACTGCCCAAGGGCGTGCCAGTGGAAATGGACGGTATCCTGGTCGTCGGCTGAGTCTTCAGAGCGTGGCCCGCATTGCGGGCCGCTGCCGAGACCGCTGACCACGCCCGTCATTGCGAGGAGCGCAGCGACGTGGCAACCCATGGACTCGGTGCTGCGGGTGAGCTCTGGATTGCCGCGCTTCGCTCGCAATGACGGTGCTACCCGCCAGGATGGCGCTGGTTACGCGAGCATGCTCGCGTAACCCTCCCGATAACTCGGATACTGCGGCACCCAGCCCGACTCCCGAGCCAATTCATTACTGCACCGCTTGCTGCCCACCCGGTTAGCCGTTGCCCCTTCTGCCAACAGCTCCACTCCCAACTGCTGCGCCAGCCACTGCGCCACCTCATGCAGCGGCGCCGGCTCATCGTCCACGCCCAGGTAACAGGGCGCCAGCAGCTCGCCCTGGTCGGCCTGCAGCAGCAGGTGCTCGAGCAGCCCGGCGGCGTCATCACGGTGGATACGGTTGGTGTATTGCTCGGGCAGCTGTGGCACATGCAGGCCACTGCGCACCTGTTCGATCAGCCGGGTGCGGCCCGGCCCGTAGATGCCCGCCAGACGTACCACCGAAGCGGGCATGCCGCTGCGCAGCGCCACATCCTCGGCCTCGACCAGCAGCGGCGCGGTGGGCGTGGCGGCCAGCGCCGCGCTGTTTTCGGTCACCCACTCGCCGTCGCTCTGGCCGTATACCGCCGTGCTGGAGACCTGCAGCAGGTGGCGCGGCTGTTGCCGACTGTCCTTGAGCCAGCCCAGCACATGCTGCAAGCCCTGGACATAGAGCGCGCGGTACAGTTCAGCGTCACGCCGCCCCGCCGCCGGGCAATACACTAGATAATCCACCCTGGCCGGCCAGTCCTGCGGCTTCTGCGCACTGGTCAGATCAGCCGCGATGCGCCCGAACGCCTCTGGCAGGCCCGACGGATCACGCCGCAGACCAGAAACCCGCCAGCCCTGCTCCAGCATCCGCAGCCCCAGGGCAATACCCAGATCACCACAACCCGCAATAACCAGATGTTTCATCCTGATTGTTTTCCTCTATCGGACACCGCTATGCTTGGGGAAAATCTCGCGAGCAGTATACGACATGACCCTGACCGAACTCCGTTACATCGTCACCCTGGCCCAGGAACAGCACTTCGGCCATGCCGCCGAGCGCTGCCACGTTTCCCAGCCGACGCTGAGTGTCGGCGTGAAGAAGCTCGAGGAAGAGCTGGGCATCATGCTCTTCGAGCGCACCAAGAGTGCCGTGCGGGTTACCCCGGTCGGCGAGAAGATCGTCGCCCAGGCCCAGCGCGTGCTGGAAGAAGCCATGGCCATCCGCGAGCTGGCCAGCGCCGGCAAGAACCAGCTGTCGGCACCGCTCAAGGTCGGCGCGATCTACACCATCGGCCCCTACCTGTTCCCGCACCTGATCCCGCAGTTGCACCGGGTGGCACCGGAGATGCCGCTGTACATCGAGGAGAACTACACGCACGTGCTGCGTGACAAGCTGCGCAACGGTGAACTCGACGCGATCATAGTCGCACTGCCGTTCAACGAGCCAGACATCCTGACCAAGCCGCTGTATGACGAGCCGTTCAGTCTGCTGATCCCGGCGGACCATCCCTGGGCCAAGCGCGACCACGTGACCCTGGACGACCTGGACGACGATCGCCTGCTGCTGCTCGGCGAAGGCCACTGCTTCCGCGACCAGGTACTGGAAGCCTGCCCGACCACGCGCCGCGCCGACGAGCCGAGCAAGCACACCACCATCGAATCCAGCTCGCTGGAAACCATCCGCCACATGGTCGCCTCGGGCATGGGCATGACGGTGCTGCCGATGTCGGCCGCCGATGACCGCTACTACAGCTCCGACCTGCTGCTGACCAAGCAATTCAAGTCGCCGGTGCCGTTCCGCACCGTGGCCATCGCCTGGCGCGCCAGTTTCCCGCGGCCGCGGGCGGTGGAGATCCTCAGCGACTCGATCCGCCTGTGCTCGGTCAGCACGCCCGCCGACAAGCGCTAGGGCGGTCAACCACATGCAGCTTGAACGCACTCCGCTGACGGTATTCAAGGGCGTCGGTCCGGCGCTGGCGGACAAACTTGGCCGCCTCGGCCTGACCAGCGTGCAGGATGTGCTGTTCCACTTGCCGCTGCGCTACCAGGACCGCACCCGGGTGACGCCGATCGGCGCTCTGCGTCCGGGCATGGATGCGGTCATCGAAGGCGTGGTGCTGGGCGCAGATGTGGTGATGGGGCGACGCCGCAGCCTGCTGTGCCGCATCCAGGACGGTAGCGGCACCCTCAGCCTGCGCTTCTACTACTTCTCCGCCGGGCTCAAGGCCAACCTGCAGCGCGGCAGCCACTGGCGCTGCTACGGCGAAGTACGCCCCGGCGCCTCGGGGCTGGAAATCTACCACCCGGAGATGCAGAACCTCGACAGCGCACAGCCGCTGCCGGTAGCCACCACCCTGACCCCCATCTACCCGGCCACCGAGGGGCTGTCACAACAGCGCTTGCGCAGCCTCAGCGAAGCAGCCCTGGCCTGGCTGGAGCAGGGTAACAGCCTGCCTGACCTGCTGGCGCCCGAACTGACCGAACAGTACCAGCTGCCGCCGCTGCGCGAGGCCATCCGCATCCTGCATCGCCCGCCACCGGATGTCGATCTGCAGGCACTGGACGACGGTCGGCACTGGGCCCAGCACCGGCTGGCCTTCGAGGAACTGCTGGCCCATCAGTTGACCATGCTGCGCCTGCGCGCCGAGGTGCGCCAGCACCGCGCGCCGGTGATGCAGGCCAGCGGCGAACTGGCTCGGGCCTTCGTTGGCCAGCTGGGCTTTGCTCTGACCGGCGCCCAGCAGCGCGTAGCCGGGGAGATCCGCGCCGACCTGCAGCAGCCACAGCCAATGCTGCGCCTGGTGCAGGGTGACGTCGGTGCCGGCAAGACCGTGGTCGCGGCGCTGGCCGCGCTGCAGGCACTGGAGGCCGGCTGGCAGGTGGCACTGATGGCACCCACCGAGATCCTCGCCGAACAGCATTTCAACAACTTCCAGCGCTGGTTCACGCCGCTGGGCATTTCCGTGGCCTGGATGGCCGGCAAGCTCAAGGGCAAGGCCCGCGCCAACCAGCTGCAAATGATCACCACCGGCGACGCGGCCATGGTGGTCGGCACCCATGCGCTGTTCCAGGAGGAAGTACAGTTTCACAACCTGGGCCTGGCGATCATCGACGAGCAACACCGCTTCGGCGTGCAGCAGCGCCTGGCACTGCGCGACAAGGGCGCCGCCGGGCGCTTCTCGCCGCACCAGTTGATCATGACCGCCACGCCAATCCCGCGTACCCTGGCGATGAGCGCCTATGCCGACCTGGATACCTCGATTCTCGATGAGCTGCCGCCGGGGCGCACGCCGATCAATACCGTGCTGGTCTCCGACAGCCGTCGCGACCAGGTCATCGAACGGGTGCGCGCCGGCTGCGCCGAGGGGCGCCAGGCGTACTGGGTCTGTACCCTGATCGAGGAGTCCGAGCAACTGCAGGCCCAAGCCGCGGAAGTCACCTGGCAGAACCTCTGCGAGCACCTGCCGGAACTGTCCATCGGCCTGATCCACGGGCGCATGAAGGCCACCGAGAAGGCCGAAATCATGCAGGCGTTCAAGGATGGCGATCTGCACCTGCTGGTCGCCACCACGGTGATCGAGGTCGGCGTGGATGTGCCCAACGCCAGCCTGATGATCATCGAGAACCCCGAACGCCTGGGCCTGGCGCAATTGCACCAGTTGCGCGGACGGGTCGGTCGCGGCAGCACCGCCAGCCACTGCGTGCTGCTGTATCACGCGCCGCTGTCGGCGCTCGGTCGGGAGCGTCTGGGCATCATGCGGGAAAGCGCGGACGGCTTTGTCATCGCCGAAAAGGACCTGGAGCTGCGCGGTCCGGGCGAGGTGCTGGGCACCCGCCAGACCGGCCTGGTGCAGTTTCGCGTGGCCGACCTGGTGCGTGATGCCGACCTGCTGCCGCAGGTACAGGAGGCTGCCGTGAGCCTGGCCCGGCAGCACCCGGAACGGGTCGGCGCGATCATCGATCGCTGGCTGGCCGAGGGGCAGCAGTTCGCCCAGGTATGAACAGGCGCGGCACGCAAAAACTGCTAAGATCGCTGCACACGCCATATTTCTGACTCTCCGGACAAGGAATCACCTGATGACCACCCCAGCAGCCACGCCATCAGCCAGCGCCAGCCTGCCCGATCTGCTGGAAAAGCAGCTGCAGCGTCAGGCCATCGCCTATCAACTGCGCCCGCAGCATCAGGCCGGCCCCGCCGCCCAGCAGGTGCAGGTGTGCCTGTTGTGCGATGACAGCGGCATGCTGCTGACGTTGATTCCCACTGACCATCTGCTGGACCTGGGTGCCCTGGCCAAACTCACCGAGCGCCAGCTGCAGCCGGTGCGCGACCAGCAGCTGCAGGATATCCTCGCCCGCCATCAGTTGACCTACCTGCCCGGCCTGCCGATGCTGGTGAATGCGCCCTGCTTCATCGAACAGCAACTGCTGGCCCAGCCACGGGTGTGGATGCCCAGCGGCCTGCCCGGCTGGTGCCTGGAGCTGGACAGCGACGCCATTGCCCGGCTGGCAGCCTCCGCCACCGCCGCCAGCTTTGCGGTGCCGCTGGCCGGTATCGAATGCCACTCCGAAGACCCGGAACAGGATCAGCAGGACATCAGCCTGGCGGTGAAGAACTTCACTGCCCTGCGCATGCGCCAGCGCCTGGAGGAAACCATCGAGATTCCACCGCTGCCCAGCACTGCCCAGCGGATAATGAAACTGCGGGTCAATCCCGATGCCACCGTCGAGCAGCTCACCGACGTGGTGGAAACCGATCCCAGCCTGGCCGCCCAGGTGGTCAGCTGGGCAGCCTCCTCGTTCTACGCCGCACCCGGCAAGATCCGCTCGGTGGAGGATGCCATCACCCGCGTGCTGGGTTTCGACCTGGTGATCAACCTGTCGGTCGGCCTGTCGCTGGGCAAGACCTTCACCCTGCCCAAGGATGCTCCCGAGCGCACCACACCGTACTGGGAACAGGCGATCTACACCGCCGCCGCGATCGAGGGCCTGGCCAAGATCATGCCGCGCGAGCGACGCCCCGAACTGGGCCTGAACTACCTGGCCGGCCTGCTGCACAACTTCGGCTACCTGCTGCTGGCGTATATCTTCCCGCCCTATTTCAAACTGATCTGCCGGCATATGGAGGCCAATCCGCATGTGCCGGCCTGGTTGCTGGACCAGCATCTGCTCGGGGTCAATCGCGACCAGATCGGCAGCTGGCTGATGCGCTACTGGGACATGCCGGCGGAAATCTCCACCGCCATCCGCCACCAGCACGACCCCGACTATCAGAGCGAACACCACCTGTATGCCAACCTGGTGTATCTCAGCCTGGCCCTGCTACGTGAACGGGAACTGGGGGACGGGCCGCTGTTGGCGATACCCGATGCACTGCTGCAACGATTGGGTCTGAGCCGGGAAGCGGCGGAGCAGGCGGTGGACAAGGTGCTGGATGCGCGGGACGCGCTACGCAAGCTGGTGAACGAGTATCAGCTCGGCTTCAAGTGACGGACGGGAAGTGACAACCGGGGGCCGGTTGGCCCCCGGCGGGTGGTTCAATTGACAGAGTCTTTCAGCCCCTTGCCGGGCTTGAAGGCGACGGTGTTGCTGGCCTTGATCTTGACCGGCTCACCAGTCTGCGGGTTCTTGCCGGTCCGGGCACCACGATGACGCTGCAGGAAGGTACCGAAGCCCACCAGGGTAACGGTATCCTTGCGGCTCAGGGCCTGGGTGATTTCATCGAGAATCGCGTTGAGCGCGCGGTTTGCCTGGTCCTTGCTCAGGTCAGCCTTGTCGGCAATTGCCGCTGCGAGTTCCGGTTTACGCATATAAAGCCTCACTATGTGTTGTTTTTGTTTTTCGCTGCCATCTGCAACGATGTGTCGCGACAGCCCGCCTTGCCTGGCCTCAGGGTCTGTCAAAGCCCGCTCAGCATGGCACGACTCGAACGCCAGCGCCAGCCAAAATAGGGGCTGACAGAGCAGGTTATCGCCTATTTGGCGAAAAAAGCCAAGAGTGTCTCATCGTCTGGCTGGCCTCTGACCAGCACTGCCGGCCTGACCGCTACCGGAACTGGCGGCAACTGCCAGACCGAGCAATCATTTGGCCAGCCTGCCTCACCCATGAGCAATGCGACGGATCCGTCGTCGCCTCAATCCATGGCGATCATTTCGAAGTCCTCTTTGCCGACGCCACAGTCGGGGCATTGCCAGTCCTCCGGTACGTCTTCCCAACGGGTGCCCGGCGCGATGCCGTCATCCGGCCAACCCTCGGCTTCGTCATAGATGAAGCCACACACAATGCACTGCCACTTTCTCATCCGTCGCCCTTGAGTTGCCCGCAGCCGAACCGAAATCCCAGCGCCCGAGACTACCGCAAAGCGCGGGTGGCGGCCAACAACAGGGGCGCGGCCAATCATGCTACCCTCTGCATTTCGCGATACCGAGGCAAGCAAAGAATCCCCATGAGCATTCCCGATTGGCACTCCCCCACCACCCATCCTGATCCCCCTGGCGGCGCACTGCTCGACTGGCTGAGCGGCGAGGGTTCGTTGACCCGCCGCCTGATCGCCGCCGGGCGCGACGACTTTCGGGTGCAGGTGTTGGGTGAAAGTCAGCAGCCGGCGCGGCCTGACGAGGCGGCCGCGCTAGGGCTGGCCAGTGGGCATCCGGTGTGGATTCGCGAAGTGCTGCTGCACAGCGCTGGTGCCCCGCGGGTGTTCGCCCGCACGGTCGCCGACCTGCAGGCCTTCAATGCCGCCGGCGTGCACCTGGAGAATCTTGGCAGTCGCAGCCTCGGCGAGCTGCTGTTCAGTGACCCGCGCATTCATCGCGAGCCCATCGAGATCAGCCGCTACCCGGCTGCCTGGATGCCCGCCGAACAGCGCGCCGAGGGTTGCTGGGCGCGGCGCTCGCTGTTCGCCAGCGAACGCCTGCAATTGCTGGTCTGCGAAGTGTTCCTCCCCGGCTGGCCTGTGGCCGCCTGACCCACCCACCTGCATCGGAGACTGTCGTGTCTGGCCTGTTGATAACCCCCCTGTCCCGCCTGCATCCACGCGCCATCGATTTCATCCAGCTGATGCGCCTGGATCGTCCCATTGGCACCTACCTGCTGCTCTGGCCAACGCTCTGCGCCCTGTGGCTGGCGGCCGGCGGCTGGCCGAGCCCGCTGCTGCTGGCGGTGTTCGCCGCCGGGGTGCTGCTGATGCGCTCGGCCGGTTGCGTGATCAACGACTTCGCCGACCGCAAGGTCGATGGCCATGTCAGCCGCACCCGCAACCGCCCCCTGGCCACCGGCAGAGTCACGGCGCGGGAGGCACTGGTGGCGTTCGTCATCCTGGTGGCGCTCAGCGCCTCGCTGCTGCTGTTCACCAACCTGCTGACCTTCAAGCTGGCCCTGGTCGCCGTGGTCCTGGCCACCGTCTATCCCTTCTGCAAGCGCTTCACCTTCTATCCGCAGGTGGTACTCGGCGCGGCCTATTCCATGGCCATCCCCATGGCCTTCGCCGCGCAGACCGGCGAGCTGCCGGCGGCGCTGTGGCTGCTGTACATCGCCAACCTGCTGTGGACCGTGGCCTATGACACCGAATATGCCATGTGCGACCGCCCCGACGACCTGGTCATCGGCGTCAAATCCACCGCCATCCTGTTCGGTGAGGCCGACCGGCTGATCATCGGCCTGCTGCAAGGGCTGGTATTGCTGTGCCTGGTGCTGGTCGGCAGCCGCTTCGAACTCGGGGTCTTCTACCATCTCGGGCTGCTGGCCATGCTGCTGAGCTTCGCCTGGCAGCATTGGCTGATCCGCGCACGCGAACCCCAGGCCTGCCTGGCGGCCTTCCTGTCCAATCACTGGAGCGGGTTGCTGGTGTTTGCCGGCTTGGTGCTGGACTACCGCTTCGGCTAGGGGGAAGCAGTCATACAACTGCAATAAAAGTGTTATCTAATCGTTGCATGTCAGACACTGCAACTGGACGGAGCACCATGGCAGACAAGACCATACTGATCGTAGACGACGAAGCCCCGATTCGGGAAATGATTGCCGTTGCGCTGGAGATGGCCGGATACCACTGCCTTGAAGCAGAAAACACCCAGCAGGCCCACGCCAGCATCATCGATGCCAAGCCGGACCTGATCCTGCTGGACTGGATGTTGCCGGGCACCACCGGCATCGAGCTGGCGCGCCGTCTCAAGCGCGATGACCTGACCAGCGATATCCCGATCATCATGCTCACCGCCAAGGGCGAAGAGGACAACAAGATCCAGGGGCTGGAAGTCGGTGCCGATGACTACATCACCAAGCCGTTTTCCCCCCGCGAGCTGGTAGCACGGCTCAAGGCAGTACTGCGCCGTGCCGGACCGGTGGACGACGAGGCGCCGATCGAGGTCGACGGCCTGCACCTGGACCCGGTCAGCCACCGCGTCACCATCGATGGCAAGCCGGCGGAAATCGGCCCGACCGAATACCGTCTGCTGCAGTTCTTCATGACCCACCAGGAGCGCGCCTATACTCGTGGTCAGCTGCTGGACCAGGTGTGGGGTGGCAACGTCTATGTCGAGGAGCGTACCGTGGATGTGCACATCCGGCGCCTACGCAAGGCCCTGGGCTCGAACTACGAAGGTCTGGTGCAGACCGTGCGCGGTACCGGCTACCGTTTCTCCACCAAAGGCTGAGCGCGATAACCTCAGCTCCCACGACCGCCCCGGATTGACGAACAGACTAGGACAATACAGGTGGAAGTAAACTGGTTCCGGGTAATCATCGGCAGGCTGTTCTGGCTGCTGCTGGCCTGCCTGCTGGCAGGCCTGGCGCTGGGTCAGCCGGCCTGGGCACTGGTCGTCGGGCTGGGCGGCTATCTTGGCTGGACGCTGTTCCAGATGCAGCGCTTCCAGCACTGGCTGCAGACCCGCCCCGGCGATCCGCCACCGGAAACCCGCGGCCTGTGGGGCGAGATCTTCGATGGCATCTACCACATGCAGCGCCGCGACAAGCGCGCCCGGGCCCGCCTGCAATCGGTCATCGAACGCATCCAGGCCTCCACCGCCGCCCTCAGCGATGCGGTGGTGGTACTCGACAAGGACGGCCACCTGGAGTGGTGGAACCACTCCGCCGAGCGCCTGCTCGGCCTGCGCGCGCCGGATGACAGCGGTCAGCATGTGCACAATCTGCTGCGCGACCCGCGCTTCGTCGAGTATTTCGACCTGGGCAACTATCGCGAACCGCTGGATATCCCCTCGCCGCTGAATCTGAGCATCTGGCTGCAGTACAACATCACCCGCTATGGCAATGGCGAACGCCTGATGCTGGTGCGCGACGTCACCCGACTGCATAACCTGGAGCAGATGCGCAAGGACTTCGTCGCCAACGTCTCCCATGAGCTGCGTACGCCGCTGACCGTGGTGGTCGGCTACCTGGAAACCATGATCGACAGCGACGATGGCAGCAACCCGCGCTGGTTGCGCCCGCTGCACCAGATGCAGCAACAGGCCCGGCGCATGCAGAGCCTGCTCAACGATCTGCTGATGCTGTCACGCCTGGAAACCTCCGAGGCGCGCGCCGAGGAGAAACCAGTGAGTATCGACCTGATGCTGCCCGGCATCCGCAAGGACGCCCTGGCGCTGTCCGGCGACCGGCAACACGACATCACCCTGGAATGCACCACCCAGGCCCGTATCATGGGCCTGGAAACCGAGCTGCGCAGCGCCATCTCCAACCTGGTGTACAACGCGGTGAAGTACACCCAGGATGGCGGCAAGATTCACATCAGCTGGTCGCAGGATGACCGCGGGGCACGCCTGAGCGTGTCGGACAACGGCCCGGGCATTGCCCAGGAGCACCTGCACCGGCTCACCGAGCGCTTCTACCGAGTCGACTCCAGCCGCAACAGCACCACCGGCGGTACCGGCCTGGGCCTGGCCATCGTCAAGCACGTATTGATGCGCCATCAGGGCGAGTTGCAGATCAGCAGCACCCTGGGTCAGGGCAGTACCTTCAGCTGCGTGTTCCCCGCCGAGCGGTTGATCTGACGGCGGGCGGCGCTGCTGCCGCTCAGTTGTCCCCGGCGGCGATCAGCAGCGACAGGCGCTCCAGCTTGGCCGGGTCCTGGTCGACGAACTTCAGCGTCACCAGCAGCCACTCGCAATCCATCCGCTCCTCCAGCGCCGCCACGGTATGCACATAGCCGTTGATGCGCGCCACCTCCTGCTCGTCCGCCTGCTCCAGATCCAGCACGGCGCTCTCGAACACGCTGGGCATGCGCTCGCTACGGCGCACCACCAGCCGGGCATCGCGCAGGCTGAGGCTGCGGATCACGCAGGCGAACTGCTGCCCGGCGACCCGCAATTGCGCCCGCGCACTGGAGCGGGAGGTGCTGGTACGCCCTTCGTCCTGAGCCGGAGCCGGAGCCGGTACCGCACGCGGGGCTGCTGCCGGGGCGGTCGGGGCAGGAGTCTTGCGCCCGCCCAGCAAGGTATTGACCGACTCCAGCGCATGCCCGGTGCTGGCCTGCTGGCTGCGGCTGCGCAGCTGCTGCAGCTTGCCGGAGCGCTGCAGGGCCTTGCTGACCTTGGAAATCAGCTGTTCATTGCTGAACGGCTTGCCGACATAGTCACTGACCCCCGCCTGGATCGCCTGCACCACATTGTCGCGATCCCCGCGGCTGGTCACCATGATGAACGGGGTCTTTTCCTGCCCGGGCTGGGTACGGAACCATTGCAGCAGCTCCAGACCACTGAGTTCGGGCATTTCCCAGTCGCACAGCACCAGGTCGAAGCTGGTGCGGCTGAGCAGTTGCCGCGCCTTGCTGCCATTGACCGCCTCCTCGATCTGCAGACCGGGAAAGTAGCTGCGCAGGGCTTTCTTGATCAAATCGCGGATAAAGGGTGCGTCATCGACGACCAGCACGGACACACTCGCCATGAAATCTCTCTCTGTGGGTTACCGCACAAGCTTAGCCCAGAGTGATAGCAAAAACCCAGCACGGGTTCAGGTGATGTCGGGATCCGGTGCGGTTTGCGATGACCCACATGGACCACCGCAGCGCCAGGCTCAGAGCTTGCCGGTCAGAGCATTGAGGAACAGTTGCTGGTAATCGGCGGCATCCAGCGGACGGGCGTTGGTGCGGGCAGTGATGTCCTTGGCGGACATTTCGCCGATCAGCACCGCCTGGGTATCATCCACGCCTATCTCCGCCAGGGTGTGTGGCAGCTCCAGTTCGGCGCGCAGGTCCAGCACCCAGTCCAGCATGCCGTTGAAGTCGCTGTGCGGCAGCCCCAGGTAGCGGGCAGCCCGGGCCATTTCCGCTTCGATCACCGGCCGGTTGGCCTGCATCACGTAGGGCATGACGATGGCATTGAGCAACCCATGGTGCGAGTCATACAGCGCACCGACACTGTGCGACAGCGCGTGAATCGCCCCCAGGCCGCGCTGGAAGGCCGTTGCACCCATGCTGGAGGCCACCAGCATCTGCAGTCGGGCATCCATGTCCTGGCCGTTGCGTACGGCGCGGGGCAGGTATTCCTTGACCAGGCGCATGCCTTCCAGGGCGATGCCTTCGGCCATCGGGTGGAAGGTGGGCGCCAGGAAGGCTTCGAGATTGTGCGCCAACGCATCCATGCCGGTAGCCGCGGTCAGCTTGGGCGGCAGGCCGACGGTCAACTCGGGGTCGAGGATGACGATGGCCGGCAGCATGCGCGGGTGGAAGATGATGCGCTTGGTGTGATTGTCCTCGTCGGTGATGACCGACGCATTACCCACCTCGGAACCGGTACCAGCGGTGGTGGGCACGGCCACTACCGGCAGCATCAGGCTGGCATCCACAGTGGCCGGGTTGCGCGCCTCCCACAGCGAACAGCTCTGCCGGGCAACCAGCGCCACCGCCTTGGCCGCATCGATGGCCGAGCCGCCGCCGAAGGCGATCACGCCGTCATGCTTGCCGGCCTCCAGCGCAGCGACACCATCGCTGACGTTGCTGCCAGTGGGGTTGCCTTTCACCGCGCTGAACAGCCCGACCTGCAGCCCGCCGTCCCGGCATACCTGCAGCGCCTGCTCGACCACCGGCAATGCCGCCAGTCCCGGATCAGTGATCAACAGCGGCGCCTGCATGCCCAGTTGCTGGCAACACTGCGCCAGCTCGCGCAGACGACCAGCGCCTACCCGTACGTTGGTGGGATAGCTCCAATTATTCTTGTAGGAAGCGATTTCCATATAATCTCCAATGCTCACAGGATGGTGGTCTGAGGCCGCTCGGATTCATCTGGAGCAGCCACGCTGGACGTATTCTATTTATGTATCACTCTACACACAAATATCGATACTGAATCTCCATACATATCCTGTGTGGCGATTTGTCACTTGAAATAAGGCCATTAGTAGGCCATTTTGTACCCATACCTGCCGCAACGAGCATTGCACAAAAGCAGGAGCTGCTTTCCGTTTAGCCTTTCGAGGATACATCATGAAATTCTATTTGTTGCCTTTGGTTGCCGCAGCCGCCCTGACAGCAGCTCACGCGGTATCCGCCGACGAAGCCCTGTTCAAGAGCAAGCCATGCATCGCCTGCCATTCCGTGGATGCCAAGCTGGTTGGCCCGTCGCTGAAGGAAGTGGCGGCCAAGCATGCGGGTGAAGAGGGTGCCGTCGAACTGCTGGCCAGCCACATCAAGAACGGCTCCAGCGGTGTCTGGGGCCCGATCCCCATGCCGCCGAACCAAGTGACCGATGAAGAGGCCACCCAACTGGCCGAGTGGATCCTGACCCTGAACTGATCAGCACGCAGGTCCAAATGAAAACACCCCGAAGATCATGGATTTTCGGGGTGTTTTCGTTTGTGGGCAATACTCTTATCCTTCATCGTCATTGCGAGGAGCGAAGCGACGCGGCAATCCACAGTCTCGGAGTCGCTGGCACCCATGGATTGCCGCGCTGCGCTCAATGAAAGGGACTCCTCCCCTCCCGATGCCTCATTGGGCAGAATTGGTAGTTAGCGAAAAAACCAATAGGAAG
>NZ_JACLGO010000018.1 GCF_014219065.1 Halopseudomonas xiamenensis | reverse complement strand
CGCTACGCCACCGACGACAACCAGCACAAGGCCTCCGGCTACACGGTGCTGAACTGGCGCGCCGGCTACCAGCAGCCAATCGGCAACCTCAGCCTCGAACCCTTCGCCCGGCTGGACAACCTGACCGACCGCGAGTACATCGGCTCATTGATCGTCAACGGCTCCGGCGCCCGTTACTACGAACCGGCCCCGGAGCGCAGCTGGCTGGTAGGGCTGGGGGTGCAGTACCAGTGGCGCTAACCCGCCCCCTGGGGGTGTCGAGCGCCTGCTCGACGCCGGGCTTCTGCGTGGTGGCAAGCCCGCTGGCGTAGCGCCGGCGCGCTACACCCCCAGGCTGGTTGTGTGGCTGCCCAGCGAATGCAGTACGGCTCCCGGGAGCTTCACCCCCTGTAGATCAACGCCCCAGCAGCAGCCTTGCGCTGGCTTTTCTCGGCCTTCTTGCGGGCACTGACCGTGGCCACGCACTGCTGGTCATCATGCAGAATGACGATGCATTCCAGGCACTGGATGCATTCGTCATAGTCGATGCGGCCATCGCGGTGGATAGCGCCTATGCCACAGCGGTTGCGGCAGTGCTGGCAGGGCTGGCCGCAGGCGTCGATGCGTTTCAGCCAGGAGAACAGGCGCAGCCTGCCGAGTATCGCCAGACCGGCACCCAGCGGGCACACATAGCGGCAATAGAACTTGTGGATGAACAGGCCCAGCCCGAGCAGCAGCAGGGCATAGGCGACGAAGGGCCAGCTGCGTACCAGGAACAGGGTAATGGTGGTCTTGAACGGCTCGACCTCGGCCAGGCGCTCGGCCAGGGTCTGGGACAGCAGGGCGCTGGCCAGCAGTCCCAGCAGAATCACGTATTTGAGCCATTGCAGCCGTCGATGCAGCGGCTCCGACACTTTCCATTGCCGCAGGCGCAGCTTCTGGCCCAGCCAGGCGATGAACTCCTGCAGCGCGCCGAACGGGCAGAGCCAGCCGCAGAACAGCCCGCGCCCCCAGATGAACAGGCTGATGAAGGTGAAGCTCCACAGCACGAAGATCACCGGGTCCATCAGGAATATGCGGATATCAAAGCCCTCGACCAGCGCCAGCAGCAGGGTGGTGATGTTCACCACCGACAGCTGGCCCTGGGCATACAGGCCGATGAACAGCAAGGTGAACAGCAGAAAGCCGCCGCGCAGCAGGTGAAAGGCGCGGCTGTGTTGGCTGATCCGGTGCTGGTAGGTGAATACCACGCTCAGCAACAGCAGGGCCGCGCCCAGCAGCGCCAACTGCCACCAGCGTTCCTGCCACAGGCGCAGCCACACCGGCGCCGGTTTGCTGGCGGCATTGGGCTGGTGGATCTCGAACAGCGCCGGGTCGGGCTCGAAGGGATGCTCGAGCACCAGTTGGCTTTCCACCAGATGGTTGCGCCGTAGATGGACATTGAGCTGAAGTGCGGCGGGCTGTGCCGGGTTATAGGCGGCGTGGCTCTTGATGCGGAAGATATGCGCCTGCAGGTCATCCGCCGGTACCATCGTCAGTTGGTTCAGCAGCGTGCCATTGTCGAAATCCAGGTCATGCAGCTCGATGGCCTGGTCATTCTGCACCAGCACCAGCCGGCTGGGCGAGGAGGCGGGGGTGAAATCCTCCGGTACATGCCGATAGCTGCCCCGGGACATGACCAGGATAGCCTGCTCACCGTCGCGCAGGCTGTCCTGCAGACGCGCAAAGCCCTGCTCGCCCAACAGGTTGAGCCCGCTCATGGGCGTATCCATATAGGCGAAGAACAGTTCGCTGAAGGCCTGGTCGTGGAGCATGCCTGGATAATGTTCCAGCGAATGGCCCAGGTGTTGCTCCACATCCTCCGGCTTCACCCGCCAGTGCTGAACCAGTCCGCGCTCCAGCAACTGCTGCCAATCCAGAGGCTCATACAGGTCCGGGCGCGGGGTTGCCAGCGGCGCGCTGGTAAAGCCTTCGAGATAGGCGCGGGCCACGGCCAATGCCGACTGTAGAACGCTTTCATTGAGGATCACCACCGATACCGTGGCCTTGCTGATGCCATCGAACTGGGTGATGGACTGGCCATCGCTGGAATCCGGCTTGCGCCCGCCAACTACCACTGGCCTGCTCAGCGGGTGTTGGCGGTACTGTTCGACGAAGTCGTGCAGGGCCTTGTCGCCCATGCCATGCAGGAACACCGGCTCATGGTGGCCCAGCACCCGCACCCCGGCCAGCACGCCGTCGACATTCAGGCCAACCAGCAGGTGAAAGGGTTTGCCGGCAAAGCCCTGCAGGCTGGAGTGGTCGGTGGACTCGAAGGCGTAGCCGAGCAGCTCGTTCAGCTGATATACCGGATAGACCGGTACATCACCCTGCCTGGCGTCGATCCGGGTGGCCTGGGGAAACAGCAGTTGGATAGCGTCGCGGATCTGTGCCGGCAGGGCGTCATCGGCTGCCAGCAGCGGACTGTGCAGCAGCAGGATCAGCGCCAGCCAGCGCAGCAGCAGGCGCAGTCGAGAGGACAACAGCATGGCGTACCCCGGTTTTTTCCGATTTGGCACCATGCTCATACGAAAAACGCCAGCCGACCATGCGACTTGGGGGTCAGCCCGGCACGACTTCAGTCGTAAACGCGCCCATAGCGTCTGCTTTGAGGTAACCTGTGGCTTCCATAAATACAACAACAAGGTCGATCAGCACCATGGCCTACGATATCAGCCAACTGCGCAAATTCGTTACCCCCGAGATCATCTTCGGTGCCGGCTCACGCAAGACCGTGGCCAACTATGTCAATACCTTCGCCGCACGCAAGGTTCTGCTGGTCTCCGACCCGGGCGTGGTCGCCGCGGGCTGGGTTGCTGACGTGGAGCACAGCCTGCAGCAGCAGGGTGTGAACTATGTGCTCTATACCCAGGTCTCGGCCAACCCACGGGTGGAGGAGGTGATGCAGGGCGCCGAGGTCTATCGCAGCTACGGCTGCGATGCGATCGTCGCCATCGGTGGTGGCAGCCCGATGGACTGCGCCAAGGCCATCGGCATCGTCGCCACCAACGGTGGGCATATCCTCGACTTCGAGGGTGTCGACACCATCCGCACCCCGGTACCACCGGTGATCCTGATTCCCACTACCGCCGGGACCTCGGCGGATGTGTCGCAGTTCGTGATCATTTCCAACCAGCAGGAGAAGGTCAAGTTCTCCATCATCAGCAAGGCGGTGGTGCCGGATGTGGCGCTGATCGACCCGGAAGTGACCGCCACCATGGACCCTTTCCTGTCCGCCTGTACCGGAGTCGATGCGCTGGTGCACGCGATCGAGGCCTTTGTCTCCACCGGCAGCGGGCCGATGACTGATGCCCATGCGCTGGAGGCCATGCGCCTGATCAATGGCAATCTGGTGGAGATGATCAAGCAGCCCGACAATATCCAGCTGCGCGAAAAGATCATGCTTGGCAGCCTGCAGGCCGGGCTGGCGTTCTCCAATGCCATTCTCGGTGCGGTGCATGCCATGTCGCACAGCCTTGGTGGCTATCTGGACCTGCCCCATGGCTTGTGCAACGCCATCCTGATGGAGCACGTGGTGGCCTTCAACTACGATGCGGCGCCGGACCGTTTCAAGGTGATCGCCCAGACCCTGGGACTCGATATCCGCGGCCTGAGCGGGCCGCAGGTGCGCCAGCGGCTGGTGCAGCACCTGATTGATTTCAAGCACGCGGTGGGCTTCGAGCAGACCCTGGGTATGCACGGCGTCGGCACCAGTGACCTGCCGATGCTGTCGATCCATGCCATGGATGACCCCTGCATCCTGACCAACCCCCGTGAATCCAGCCTCAGGGACGTTGAAGTCGTTTATGCCGAAGCCCTCTGACCCGCGCCGCGAGGTGCTGACCGGCCTGCTGGGGCTGGGTCTGCAATCATCGCGCAAAAGCTACTACCCGGAACTGATGGGCCGCCTGGAAGAGCTGGAGACCGAGCGCAATCGCTACAAGTGGCTGTTCGAGAATGCCGTGCACGGCATCTTCCAGGGCGACATGGAGCATGGTATCCGGGCAGCCAACCCCTCGCTGGTACGCATGCTCGGCTACCCCTCGACCGAGGCCGTGCTGGCGGCTGCCACTGAGCTGAAGGACAGCTTCTTCGCCGCCGGGGCCGAGGAGTTCCGCCGGGTTGGTGAGCAGTTGCGGCTGCAGGGCGAACTGGTCGGTTACGAAACCCGCCTGCGGCGGTTGGACGGCAGCGAGCTGGATGTGCGCATGAACCTGTTGCTCAAGCAGGAAGGCGGGCGCTCGTTGGTGGAAGGCTTCGTTGCCGATATCAGTGGTCGCAAGCAGGCCGAACGGGCCATGCAACTGCTCAATGAACAACTGGAACAGCGAGTGCATGAGCGCACCCAGGAGCTGGAAACCCTGAATGACAGCCTGCGCCACGAGATCATCGAGCGCGAGCGGGTGCAATGGGCACTGCGTGATGCCCGGGATGCCGCCGAGCTGGCCAACCGCAACAAGGATCATTATCTGGCGGCGGTCAGTCACGACCTGCTGCAGCCGCTGAATGCGGCGCGGCTGCTCATGGCGACCCTGCGCGAGCGGGCACTGCCGGCGGCCGAGGCGCAGTTGGTCGAACGCTCCCACGCCGCGCTGGAGAGCGCCGAGGACATGCTCAGCGACCTGCTGGATATCGCGCGGCTGGATCATGGCAATATTCCCCTGGATCTCGGTAACCACAGCCTGGCCGAGGTCATCGATCCGCTGCTCAGCGAGTTCCAGGGGCTGATCGAAACCAGCGGGCTGCAGGTGCGGGCCCGGCTCGGGCGCTGGGCGGTGCGCACCGATTACCGCATGCTCAGTCGCATCCTGCGCAACCTGCTGAGCAATGCTATCCGCTATACGCCGAGTGGGCGGATACTGATCGGCTGCCGGCGCCGCGGTGAGCTGCTGAGCATCCAGGTATGGGATACCGGGCTGGGTATTCCGCGCGAGCGTTTCGAAGACATCTTCCGCGAGTTCAACCAGCTGCACGCCGACCGGGTTGGGCCGCGCAAGGGCGCCGGGCTGGGACTGGCCATCGTCGAGCGTATCGCCCGGCTGCTCGAAGCACCGCTGCAGGTGCACTCGGTGGTGGGGCAGGGCTCGATGTTCAGCGTAACGCTGCCATTGGCCCGCGCCAGCACACCGAACCCGCCCGACGCCCTGTTGGAACGGTTGAGCGCACCGCTGCAGGGCCGGCACCTGCTGGTGATCGACAACGACGCGATGATCTTGTCGAGCATGCAGGGGCTGCTGGAACAGTGGGGCGCTCGGGTACAGGTGGCGGTGGACCTGCCAGGCGCGCTGGCGGTGCTCGACGGCCGCCGCCCCGATGCCATCCTGGTCGATTACCACCTGGATGCCGGGCAGACCGGCTGCGATGCGGTGGGCGTGCTGCGCGAGCACTTCCACTGGCAGATCCCGGCGATCATGATTACCGCCGATCGCAGCGAACACAGCCGGCAACGGCTGCGGGATCTGGGTATACCGGTGCTCAACAAGCCGATCAAGGCCGGTAAGCTGCGGGCCATGCTCGGGCAGGTGTTGTGACGGGAACGGCTTTGCTCCTCCCAAGGTAGCAGGCCAGTCGCTGCTTTGGCAGCAGCACCGCCATCCTTGGTAGCCCCCCACCAAAGCCCGGTATTTTCGGGCCCTTGGCAGAATAGGGGCAGGCTTCGCGCTTTCCGATAATCCGCTGGACGCTCAGTTTCGTCAGCCACTGATTCCATCGGAGAGCACAATGAACAAGAACAATACCGCCTATCCTCTGTTGACCGCATTGGCTGCAGCCATGCTCAGCGCACCGGCCTCGGCAGCCATCACCCTGTACGACCAGGACGACACCAGCTTCTCGGTCGATGGCTATTTCAACGCCTTCTATGTGCACAACAAGGTCGACCATATCGACCCTGATCTGGACCGCAACCAGTCGCGGGTGAAGATGGGCTTTCTGCCCAACTACATCGGCTTCAATGTCGACAAGAAATTCGACAACCTGACCGTCGGCGGCCGTTCCTCGTTCTGGGTCACCATCAACGACAGCCAGGACAACGCCACCGAGACCGGCATCGATGTGCGTCAGTTCTACGGCACCGTTTCCGGCAGCTGGGGTGAGGTGCTGTTCGGCAAGGACTTCGGCCTGTTCGGACGCTCCAACATCATGCTCGACGAGTTCCTTACCGCCTATGGCCAATCCAGTGACACGCTCGGGCTGGTCGATGGCGGCGGGGTGTCCTTCGGCAATATCGGTACCGGCTATCCCTATCCCTTTCCCACCTCGCAGATCACCTATCGCTCGCCGGTGATGAATGGCTTCCGCGCCGCTGTGGGTATCATGGACCCAGTCGATGGTCACCTGGTCGATGACAACGGCGTGCAGACCGGCAAGGACTACCAGGACAGCCCGCGTTTCGAGAGTGAACTCACCTATCAGTTCGAGCTGGGTGGCGCGCAGCTGCACACCTGGCTCAACGGCATGTACCAGCAGGCGGATAACACCGGCGTGGGTGTGGACTCGGTGACCTCGCGTGGTCTGGGTTATGGCGTGCAGGCGAAGCTGGGGCAGCTGTCGCTGACCGGTTCCGGCTTCAATGCCGAGGGCATCAACCCGTTCTTCACCAACAACGCCACCCAGGCCAGCCTGCGCGAGAGCGACAGCAAGGGCTACCTGCTGCAGGGCTCCTATGCCTTCGGCAAGACGCGGGTAGCCCTGTCCTATGGCAAGACCCGGGATGACGGCAACGGCCTGGGCTACCAGGCGGACTTCAAGACCAGCGGCATCGGCCTGTTCCACAGCATCAACGACAACCTGACGCTGGTGGCCGAATACAACCGCTTCGACCTGAAGGACCGCGATGCCGGCGACCGGGTGGAGAAAACCGATACCCTGGCCCTGGGGGTGGCGCTGGGCTGGTAGGCGCCTGACAGGAAATGGCCTCTCGTTCTTTAGCACTAGCCCCTTGCTACTCAAGCAGCATGGGGCCGGGGCGGGGGGCTCAATAGAATGTCGGTCAGTGAGTATGGAGGTAACCATGCAGCAGATATTGGCAGATTGCTTCCAGACCGCCATGACCGACGTTGCCGATCCCGAACTGGCGGCGCAGAGCCTGGCCAGCCAGTTGCTTCATCCACACCTGGGCTTCGTGCTGTTCTTCTGTTCCGCGCACTATCCACTGGAACGGCTGGGGGCGGCGCTGGAACAGCATTTCGGTGGTGTGATGCTGGTCGGCTGCACCACCGCCGGGGAAATCACCCCGCAGGGCTATGGTCGCGGCTGCATCAGTGCGGTCGGTTTCGACTGCCGCGCCTTTGCCATCGACAGCACCCTGATCAGTGCGCTGGATGACTTCAGCCTGGTGGATGCCCAGGCGGCGGTCGACCGCATGCTCAGCCACTGCCGCCAGGCGGGACTGGCACCGATCAAGGGGCATACCTTCGCCCTGACCCTGCTCGATGGTCTGTCCAGCCGCGAGGAGGTAGTACTCGCCACCCTGGGCGCGACCCTGGGCAGCATCCCGCATTTTGGCGGATCGGCCGGCGGAGACGATCACCCGGTGCATACCTATGTCTATTACCAGGGCCGGTTCCACAGCGCCGCGGCGGTGGTGGTGATGGTCAATACCTGGCTCGACTTCGAGGTGTTCACCACCCACAACCTGCAGGCCAAGGCCGAGAAGCTGGTGGTAACCGCCGCCGACAACGACCGTCGCACCGTGCTGGAACTCAATGCCGAACCCGCCGCCGAGGAATACGCCAGGCTGGTCGGCGTACCGGTCGAACAGCTGAGTACCGCCACCTTTGCGCTGAATGCGCTGGCGGTGCGCATCCGCGACCAGTTCTATGCGCGCGCCATCCAGCGGGTCAATGCCGATGGCAGCCTGACCTTCTATTGCGCGGTGGATACCGGCATCGTGCTGACCGCCATGGCCTCGCGGCCGCTGTTGCCCGACCTGCGCAAGCAGATGGAACAACTGCGCCAGCGCCTGGGCGAGCCGGTGCTGATCATCGCCTGCGACTGCGTGCTGCGCCGGCTGGAAGCGGAGTTGCTGGGCGAGGACGAACTGCTGGCCAGCTACATGGCCAGCAATGCGGTGATAGGTTTCAACACCTACGGCGAGCAGTTCAATGGCATGCACATCAACCAGACCCTCACCGGGGTGGCCTTTGCCTACCCGCGTTGAGGCGAGCGCGCAGGCCGATCGCGACGAACTGCTGGCCCTGCGTGCAGCCAACAACAAGTTGCGGCGCATCAATGCGGCGCTGATCGAGCGAGTCGAGTCGATCGCCAACCCGCGCACCGAGAGCTATGCGGCTTTCCAGCATTCTGTGGAACTGGCCGAGCAGGTCCGCGAGCGTACCCAGGCGCTGAATGAGACCATGGCCGAGCTGCAGGCCAGCAACCGCCTGCTCAGCGAGGCGCGGGCCCGGGCGGAAACCGCCCGGCATCACCTGGCCGATGCCATCGAAAGCATGCACGACGGCGTGGTGCTGTTCGACAAGGACCGGCGCGTCGTACTGTTCAACAGTCACTATGCACGCTTCTGGCAGGGTACCCGGGCGCGGGTGCGTGAGGGTGTGCGCCTGGACGAACTCAAGCGCATGGCGGCGGCCACCGGACTGGTGATGGATATGGAAGCCGGCGCCGATGGGCACATGCTGTATCGCATGCGCAACAAACGCTGGGTCCAGGTCAGCGAGCGTCCCACCCGGGAGGGTGGGCTGGTCATCATCTATACCGATATCACCGACCTGAAGAACTCCGAGACCGCTCGCCGCGAGCAGGCCCTGGCGCAGAAGACCCGGTTGCTGCAGCGCACGGTGGACAGCCTGTCCCAGGGCGTTGCCGTGGTCAACGAGCAGGGCGCCCTGGAGCTGTGGAACTACCGCTTCCTGGAGCTTGCCGGGCTGGCGCCGATACGGCCGCACCGGCCCTTCGCCGAGGTGCTGGAAGACAGCGAACTGCAGCTGTTCACGCCATACAGTCACAGCCAGGCGGGCCAGCCGCAGCTGACCCGGGAGCAGCGCCTGGACAGCGGCCGGGTGCTGGAGATGCGCAGTCACCCGATGCCCGCCGGTGGCTTCGTCAACACCTACACCGATATAACCGAGCGCGACCTGTATGCCCAGGCGCTGCTGGAAAGCGAACGCTGGGTACGCCTGATCACCGACCAGTTGCCGGCAATGATCGCCTATGTGGAACAGGACCTGACCTACCAGTTCACCAACAAGATGTATGACGAATGGTACGGTTGGCAGCGCGGGCACATCCTCGGGCAGAGCATGATGCATGTGCATGATGCGTTGCAGTTCAGCCGGCTGGAGCCCTATATAGAGCGGGCTTTCAAGGGTGAAAGCGTGAGTTTCGAGTTTGCCGAGCGTAGCCTCAACGGGGATGAGCGCTACCTGTTGCGCTCCTATGTTCCCAATCGCAACGCGCTGGGGGAGGTGACCGGCCTGTTCGTGCTGATCCGCGATGTCACCGAGCGCCAGCGCAGTGCCGAGGCCCTGCACCAGGCGTATCAGCACCTGGAGCAGCGGGTGCGCGAGCGCACCCGGGAACTGACCAGCCTGAACGACCAGTTGCGTCAGGAGATCAACGAGCGGGCCAGGGCCGAGGCGCGCCTGCGCGAGGCCAAGCATGAAGCCGAGCAGGCCAACCTGTCGAAGACCAAGTTCCTCGCTGCGGTCAGCCATGACCTGCTGCAGCCGCTGAACGCGGCACGCCTGTTCACCGGTGCCCTGCTGGAGCATCCGCTACCGCCGCCCAGCGGTGCATTGGCGAGGCAGATCAACCAGTCGCTGGAGGATGTCGAAAACCTGCTGGGCACCTTGGTGGAAATGTCCAAGCTGGATGCCGGCGTGATCAAACCCGATATCGGCTCGTTCAATATCGCTGATCTGCTGGACAACCTGGCCAATGAATACCGGCAGGTCTGCGCCAGCCAGCAGCTGCAGTTCCGTTTTGTCAGCAGCCGCTGCGTGGTGCTCAGTGACGTGCAGTTACTGGCACGCATTCTGCGCAACTTCCTGACCAATGCGGTTCGCTATACCCAGCATGGCCGTGTCCTGCTGGGCTGTCGCCGGCATGCCCAGGGGCTGCGCATCGAGGTCTGGGATACCGGCATGGGGATTGCCCAGGACAAACTGCAGGAGATCTTCCAGGAGTTCAAGCGCATCCAGCCTGCTACCCAGGTCCGGGATCAGGGGCTGGGCCTGGGGCTGGCCATCGTCGACAAGGTGGCGCGCATGCTCGGCCATCGTATCCAGGTCCGCTCGGTCGAGGGCAGGGGATCGGTGTTCGCCGTGGATATCCCCTACGGTAGACGCAGCCCGGCGCTGACCAGCCAGGTGCCGATCCCGGCGAGTATCGGTGAGCATCTGCGCGGGGCGCGCATCTGGGTGCTGGATAATGATCCGTCGATCTGCGCGGCCATGCGTACCCTGCTGGAGAACTGGGGCTGCGAGGTGACCACAGCGCTGTCGTCCGAGGACCTGGCGAGCCAGGTGGACGACTTCCGCGCCGCCGCCGACCTGCTACTGGCTGACTATCACCTGGACAACGGGGTCAACGGCGTGGACGTCGCCGCCGCGATCAACGCCCGCCGCGCCACGCCCCTGCCGGTGCTACTGATCACCGCCAACTACAGCAACGAGCTGAAACAACAGGTGCGCGAACTGGGCCATATGCTGATGCACAAACCGGTCAGGCCGATGAAACTGAAGGCCGCCATGAGCCATCTGCTGGCCCCGGCGATCAGCGCCTGAGATAGGCGCTGAAATCCACATCGACGGCGGACAGAATGGCCTGCACCCGGTTGCTGACGTTGAGTTTGCGCAGGATCGCGGAAACATGCGCCTTGACGGTGGTCTCGGCGATATCCAGGTGATAGGCGATCTGCTTGTTCGACTCGCCCTTGGCCATGCGTTCCAGCACCAGCAACTGCTTGCGTGTCAGGGCATACAGCAGCTCCGGTGACAGCGGCGCCTCTTCCGGGGTGCGTCGGGTGATGGTGCGGCTGGAGCGGATGATATCCGACGGCAGGTAGACATCACCGGCCAGGATCTGCTCGATGGCCTCGGTCATCTGCGCCCTGGGCGAGGATTTGGTGATGAAGCCCACCGCGCCATAGGTAATCGCCTGCAATACCACCTGCTTGTCTTCCTCGGCGGAGACTATCACCACCGGTATTGATGGTGACTCGTTGCGCAGGGTGATCAGGCCGTTCAGCCCATGCATGCCGGGCATGTTCAGATCCAGCAGGATCAGGTCCAGATCATCATGTTCCCTGGCGATGCCCAGGGCGCTGTCCAGGTCCGAGGTTTCCAGCAGTTCGGAGCCGGGAAAGCCGGCTGCAACCACGTTGCAGATAGCTTCGCGGAACAGTGGGTGATCGTCGGCTATCAATATCTTGTGCATGGCCTGCTCCAGGCTGTTCTTGTTATGGATTGCCAGCCGCTACGCTCGCAGTATTGTCATATGTCCGGCATTACACCCTGTGGCGGGGCTACTTTCAAATAGTACATTGGCATCACAAGATACAACCAAAGTAGTAGATGGCGGCCCGAATCCCGGCTCATCCTGCCAACAAGTAGCGTGCAACGAGTACCAAGGTAGCATTCAACTGCCTCCCCCAGGCTCTAGCATGGCTGGGGGAGCAGGGCTGACCTGTACTGGCACATCGTCGTGCAGCAAGCCTGGGGGTGTAGCGCGCCCGCGCTACGCCGGCTCTCAGCGGGCAGGGAGATCTGTCGTCGAGCAGGCGCTCGACAACCCGGTATTTATGGGAGTTTCGGGGCATGCATATTCTGTTGCTGGATGATCACTTCATTGTCAGGCAGGGCTACCGCAGCCTGCTCGCGGCGCAGTATCCGCAGGCCGGCATTCTCGAAGCGAGCGATGGCGAGGAGGCACTCTCGGCAGTCCAGCAGCGGGTGCCGGACCTGGTGATCCTCGAGGTCAGCCTGCCCGGCATCAGCGGTATCGAAACCGCCCGCCGTCTGTTGCAGCGCTGGCCGCTGCTGCGCATCCTGTTCTTCAGCATGCACGATGAGCTGCCGCTGGTGCGCCAGGCCCTGGCGGCCGGCGCCATGGGTTTCATCACCAAGGGGGCGGGGCGGGAGGTGCTGATCGAGGCCGTGAAGCGCTGCCTGGCTGGTCACCGCTACATAGAGCAGGAGCTGGCCATCCAGCTTGCCTGTTCGGCGGATGACAGCAGGCTCGACCCGCGCCTGGAGTGCATGACGCCACGCGAATTCGAGATTTTCGTCATGCTTGCCAAGGGGCTTGCGCCACGCCAGATAGCCCATCACCTGTGCCTGAGCAGCAAGACCATCTCCAACAACCTGACCAGCTTGAAGCAGAAGCTCGATCTTACATCGCTGACCGAACTGGTCCATCTGGCCATCGATACCGGCGTGATCCGCCTGCACGGCCTGGCCGAGCGGCAGGTGGGTTGAACCTGCCACTTGCCTCACTGGGCCCGAGGGCTGAGGTGAGCTTCCCAATCCACCGGGCAGTCGGTGCAGTTGGTCATGTGCATATTCAGGTAGGTGCCGTAGTGCAGGCGGGTGCCGGTCATGATCGCCGACTCTAGGTTGGCGTGGTTCATCTTCGACTCCTGCAGATTGGCATCGCTGAGGTCGGCGCCCTTGAGGTCGGCCTTGGGCAACCAGGCCATTTCCAGATTGGCGGCACGCAGTATCACATCGTGCATGCGTGCTGCGCTGAAGCGGGCGAATTCCAGGTTGGCCCCGGTGAAGTCGGCCTGCCGGAACTCGCCACCCTGGGCATTCAGGTTCCAGGCCTGGACCGCGACAAAACTGCTGCCGACGGCGCTGGCACCGCGCATGGCGGTCTGTTGCAGGCTGGCGCGGTTGAAGTTGGCACCGTCGAGTCTGGCGTTATCCAGCTTGGCCTGGTCCAGTTTGGCATGCCGCAGGTCGGCACCGCGCAGGTCCGCACCGGTGAAATCCGCCTTGCTCAGGTCCTTGTGGCGCAGATCGGCCTGGCGCAGGTCCACTCCGGGGCAGGCGGTGCCGCGTACCAGCGCACAGCCATTGATGGTGACGATATCTTCCTCGGCAACATCAGCCACCTGGGCCTGCAGTCCCAGGCTGAATAACGCCAGGCCGGACATCAGCAGCATGTGGGGTGTCAGTGGTTTCATGGTTGGTACCTCTGTCTGTGATTCATGCCGTTGCGCCAGGCTGAGCCTGGCGCAACGCGGGTTAGTGCATTCCCAATCAGCGCTTGGCTGTCTGTTCCCAGGAAGGCAGCTTGAATACCCAGAACGAACCACCCTGGGCGACCGGCTTGGTCAACTCGGCCATATCGCCGCCCCACAGTGGAACCGCACCGCCGTAACCGGTGGTGACGCCGATATATTGCTCACCATCCTGCTCCCAGGTGATCGGCGGGGAAATGATCCCGGTGCCGGTCTGGAATTTCCACAGCTCGCTGCCGGTCTTGGCATCGAACGCCTTGAAGTAGCCGTCGCCGGTGCCGGTGAACACCAGGTTGCCAGCGGTGGCCAGCACGCCTGCCCACAGCGGCAGCGGCTCCTTGTGTTCCCATTCCACCTTGCCGGTGGTCGGGTTCATGGCCCGCAGTATGCCGACGTGATCGTCATACAGGCGCTTGATGCGAAAACCCATGCCCAGGTAGGCCGAGCCCTTGTTGTAGCTGACTTCCTCGGTCCAGTAGTCCTCCTTCCAGTGGTTGGCAGGCACATAGAACAGGCCGGTGTCCTTGCTGTAGGCCATCGGGTTCCAGTTCTTGCCGCCGAGGAAGGGCGGCGATACCTCGACCGCTTCGCTGCGCTCCTGGCCGGGTTGCAGGCGCGGCGGACGTTGGCCTTCGTTCTCCACCGGGCGACCGGTTTCCAGGTCGATATGGCTGGCCCAGGTGATGTTGTCGACGAAGGGGAAGGCGTTGGTCAGCTTGCCGTTGTTGCGATCGACCACATAGAAGAAACCGTTACGGTCAGCGTGGGCGGTAGCCTTGACGGTCTTGCCCGACTTGTCCTTGTAGTCGAACAACACCAGCTCGTTGTTGCCGGAGAAGTCCCAGGCATCGTTGGGCGTGTGCTGGTAGAACCACTTCACCTCGCCGGTAGTCGGGTCCACGGCCACCTGGCCGGAGGTGTAGAGGCTGTCATAGTCGGAAGGATTGCCGTCCTCGGAGGTCCTTGCCCAGCCGTTCCATGGGGCGGGGTTGCCGGCACCGACAATGATGGTGTTGGTTTCCGGATCGAAGCTTGCACTCTGCCATGGCGCACCGCCACCCTGGCTCCAGGCCTCGACCTTGCCGGTGGGGGAGTTCGGGTCGTCCGGCCAGGAGGGTGCCTTGATATCGCCGGTGGGGGTGCTGTCCTTGCCATTGAGACGGCCCATGTGTCCTTCGACAAAAGGCCGCATCCAGATTTCCTTGCCGGTATCGGGATCACGGGCGAACAGCTTGCCGACCACGCCGAACTCATCACCGGAGGAGCCATGGATCAGCAGGGTCTTGCCGGTTTTCTGATCCTTGACGATGGTGGGGGCGCCGGTCATGGTGTAGCCGGCACGGTGGTCACCGAACTTCTCACGCCAGACCACTCGACCAGTGTCCTTGTTCAGGGCAACGATGCCAGCATCCAGGGTGCCGAAGAACACCTTGTCACCGTAGATCGCCGCGCCGCGGTTGACCACATCACAGCAGGGACGGATGTCGTCGGGCAGGCGGTGGGAGTAGCTCCACAGGCGCTTGCCGGTCTTGGCATCCAGGGCGAACATCCGCGAGTAGGAGCCGGTGACATAGATCACGCCGTCATGCACCAGCGCCTGGGACTCCTGGCCGCGCTGCTTCTCGTCACCAAAGGAAAAGGACCAGGCAGGCGTCAGCTTGAAGACGTTCTGGTCGTTCACCAGGCTCAATGGGCTGTAACGCTGGGCGTTGTTGCCCATGCCATACATCAGCACATCATGGGTGGTGGTGTGATCATTGGCGATATCGTCCCAGGTCACTGGTTTGGCCGCCACATGGGATGCGCTCAGGGCAAGCCCCGCCGTGAGGATAAGGTATCTGACAGCCCGGGCTGCGGGCCTCATGGCAGGAAGTGTTTTTGTTGTCATGGCAGTGTTCCTTGTTGTTGGAAGAGGGCAGCATTGCTGGTCCACGCCAACATCTTGGTCAGGGCAGGGAAGGGGCGAAACGGAAAATAACCCGTAGTTGGCGGGAAATAGTCCCTTGCGGATGCTCCTTGGGATGGCTACCGCAGAACCGCTACTTCAGGATGAGAGAAACACTGCTTTGGCATCTGTTGCCATTTCGATGCGCTCATGTCAGCTGCGCATTGCCTCGCCGCTCCGGTGCAGACCCACTCCTCCATGTGCTTACTACCAAGGAAGCAAATCTGAACCACCAAAGCAGCATTGGGGAGCAAATGACGCCTTTCTATGATGCTTGCCAACACCCGAATAAAAACTATCCGTGATCACACGGCCGCGAGGTAAGCAGATGACAGAGTACAAGAAAACACTGAAATGGGCTGCCATCAGCCTGGTGATGGCAGCCGGCCAGGTCTGGGCGCACGGTAATGTAACCCCGCAAGCAGTGGACACCAAGGGACTCGACAAGCTTGGCGAAGAGTGGCTGGAGTCCAATCCTTACCGTGAAGGTCATCCGCAATACGAGACCGCCGTGACCATCGGTGCTTCTGCCTATAACCAGAACTGTGCTGCCTGCCACGGCCTGGACGGCATATCCGGGGGCATCAACCCGGATCTGCGCTACCTGGAGACCGGCGATTACGGCGATGAGTGGTACAAAGAAAGGGTCGTCAACGGGGCCGTGCGCGACGGGCGGGTATACATGCCGAAGATGGCCGACTTCCTCAGCCAGGAAGCGCTATGGGCGATCCGCGCCTGGCTGGAAACGGTTGCCATAGAGCAGTAAGGCGCCGGTCTGGCGACCGGGAGAAAGTCGACAAGGGCCCACCTGGCTCCTATGGTAAAGGAGGCTTGCCTATGTAGCATCTTGTGGTTCAAGTGCTTAACCGGGTCTGTCGGCAGGTGCCGCCTGGCTCGATCGTCAACCCACCGGAGGATTCAACCATGTGGACCAAACCCAGCTACACCGACCTGCGCATTGGTTTTGAAGTCACCATGTACTTCGCCAACCGCTGAGCGCAAACGCGCCGTCTGGCCGGTTGCCACACTGAACCGGTCCGGCGGCCGCATCCGGGGGCCATGCCATGCTGATTCATATTCTCGGTTCTGCTGCTGGCGGTGGTTTTCCGCAGTGGAACTGCAACTGCCGCAATTGTGATGGTCTGCGCAAGGGAGAGATCAACGCCCGGCCGCGCACCCAGTCCTCGATTGCGCTCTCCGACGGTAGCGGCAACTGGGTGTTGTGCAACGCCTCGCCGGATATCCGTACGCAACTGGAACAGACGCCGGTACTGCAACCGGGCCGCCAGCTGCGCGACACCGCCATCGGCGGCATCATTCTGATGGACAGCCAGATAGACCACACCACGGGCCTTCTGACCCTGCGTGAGGGCTGTCCCCACCAGGTCTGGTGCACGGAGATGGTGCATCAGGACCTGACCACCGGCTTTCCGCTATTCAACATTCTGGATCACTGGAACGGCGGGTTGCAGTGGAACCCCATAGAGCTGGATACGGATTTTACCGTTCCGGCCTGCCCGGCTCTGCACTTTACCCCGGTCCCGCTGCGCAGCGCCGCGCCACCCTATTCACCGCACCGCAACAATCCGCATCCCGGTGACAATATCGGTTTGCTGGTGCGTGATATCAACACCGGCGGGGTGCTGTTCTATGCGCCCGGCCTGGGCCAACCCGGCAGCCAGGTGCGCGAGGCCATGGCCGTGGCCGATTGCCTGCTGGTTGACGGCACGCTCTGGCGCGAGGATGAAATGCTCCACGCCGGCGTGGGCACCAAGCTCGGCAGCGAGATGGGCCATCTGCCGCAGAGCGGGGAGGGCGGCATGATCGAGCTGCTCAGTGCCTACCCCGACAGCCGGCGTGTGCTGACCCATATCAACAATACCAACCCGATTCTCGATGAGGATTCGGCCGAGCGCGCCGAACTGGCACGTCTCGGCATCGAGGTCGCTCATGATGGGCTGGTGATCAGTCTGTAAGGAGAGCAATGTGTCAGCTGAACCGATGAGCCGCGCGGCGTTCGAACAGGCCCTGCGCGACAAGGGGCGTTATTATCATATCCATCACCCGTTCCACATCGCCATGCATGAAGGGCGCGCCACTGCACAGCAGATCCGCGGTTGGGTCGCCAACCGTTTCTATTATCAGCTGAACATTCCGCTCAAGGACGCGGCCATCATGGCCAACTGTGATGATGCAGTCGCGCGCCGCGAGTGGCTGCAGCGGATCATCGATCATGACGGCAGCGCCGACGGCCAGGGCGGTATCGAAGCCTGGCTGCAATTGGGTGAAGCCGTGGGCCTGAGCCGCGAGGAACTACTCGACCAGCGCCATGTACTTCCCGGTGTGCGCTTTGCCGTGGATGCCTACGTCAACTTCGCCCGCCGCGCCGGCTGGAAGGAAGCCGCCAGCTCATCACTGACCGAGCTGTTCGCCCCGCAGATACACCAGTCGCGCCTGGACAGCTGGCCGGAGCACTACCCCTGGATCGATCCGCAGGGTTATCGCTACTTCCGCACTCGCCTGAGTGAGGCGCGCCGGGACGTGGAACACGGCCTGCGCATCACGCTCGACCATTACCGTACATTGGAGGCCCAGCAGCGCATGTTGGAGATCCTGCAATTCAAGCTGGATGTGCTCTGGAGCATGCTCGATGCCATGTCGATGGCCTACGAACTGGAGCGGGCGCCATACCATACAGTCACCGACCAGCCCGTCTGGCACCGGGGGATCAGCTTATGAACATGCCACTATCGACTAGCGTGCCGGCGCTGCGGCCGGGCTACCGAATGCAATGGGAGCCGGTTCAGGACTGCCATGTGCTGCTCTATCCCGAGGGCATGGTCAAGCTCAATGACAGCGCC
Source organism: Halopseudomonas xiamenensis (assembly GCF_014219065.1). Lineage (GTDB taxonomy): Bacteria > Pseudomonadota > Gammaproteobacteria > Pseudomonadales > Pseudomonadaceae > Halopseudomonas > Halopseudomonas xiamenensis. The sequence continues at coordinate 71,278 of NZ_JACLGO010000018.1, read as the reverse complement.
GCCGAGGTGTTGAAGCGGGTCGATGGCCAGCGCTCGGTCGGCGAGATCATTGCCGAACTGCAAACCTGTTTTCCATCCGCAGCCGAACTGGATGCCGATGTCCTGGCCTTTATCGGGGATGCCCATGAACAACACTGGATCCGTTTTCGCTGACAGCCGGCCCCGGCCGGAGCAGGGACCACCCCTGTGGCTGTTGGCCGAGCTGACCTACCGCTGCCCGCTGCAGTGCCCGTATTGCTCCAACCCGCTGGAGTTCGCCGAGCACAAGCAGGAACTGAGCACCGCACAGTGGATCGACGTACTCAGCCAGGCGCGGGCGCTCGGCGCGGCCCAGCTGGGCTTTTCCGGTGGCGAGCCGCTGGTGCGCGATGATCTCGCCGAGCTGATTGGCGCGGCGCGGGAGATGGGCTACTACACTAACCTGATCACCTCCGGCATGGGGCTGAATCAGGCGCGTATCGAACAGTTCCTGGAGGCCGGGCTGGACCATATCCAGATCAGCTTCCAGGCCTCGGACGGCGAGGTCAACAATATGCTGGCCGGCTCGCGCAAGGCCTTCGAGCAGAAGCTGGCGATGGCGCGGGCGGTCAAGGCCGCCGGTTACCCCATGGTGCTCAACTTCGTCACCCACCGGCACAATATCGACCAGATCGACAGGATCATCGAGCTGTGCCTGGCGCTGGAAGCCGACTTCGTCGAACTGGCTACCTGCCAATACTACGGCTGGGCACACCTGAATCGCGCCGGGCTGCTGCCGACCAGAGCGCAGCTGGAACATGCCGAGGCGGTAACCAACCGCTATCGGGCGCAGCTGGCTGAGCAGGGCCATCCGTGCAAGCTGATCCTGGTCACTCCCGACTATTACGAGGAACGCCCCAAGGGCTGCATGAATGGCTGGGGCAACATCTTCCTGACCATCACCCCCGATGGCACGGCCTTGCCCTGCCATAGCGCCCGGCAACTGCCGGTGACCTTTCCCAGAGTCAGCGAGTACAGCCTGGCGCATATCTGGTATGACTCCTTCGGTTTCAACCGCTATCGGGATGATGACTGGATGCAGGAGCCCTGTCGCTCCTGCCCGGAAAAACACCAGGATTTCGGTGGCTGCCGCTGCCAGGCCTATATGCTGACCGGTGATGCGACCCAGGCCGATCCGGTGTGCAGCAAGTCGCCGCATCACGGGCTGATTCTCACGGCCCGGGCCGAGGCCGAACAACCCCAACCGGGCATAGAGGAGCTGACCTTTCGCAATGAACGCACCTCCAGAATCATCTGCAAGGGCTGAGCTGGTGGCCGGCCACTGGCCCAGCGACTTTTCCGCTGCCGATGCGGTAGCCGCCGCTACCGACTACGCCGACCTGATCTGCGACGAGCAGCGGGTGCTGTGGGTGGAGTTCTTTCCGGGGGAGGGCGCCAGTGCCGCTGTCGAGTGGACGCCCAGGGGCACACGACGGCTGACCCCGGCAGGCTACAGCGTGCGCAGCCGGGTCTACGAGTATGGTGGTGGCGCCCTGTGCCTGGTCGGCGACGGTCTGGTGTTCGTCAACGAGGCCGACCAGCAGCTCTATCGCCAGTCATTCGATGATTCGATCTGTACACAGCTGACCTGCGCCGCCGACTGTCGGTACGGCGGCTTGCTGTTCGACCCGCTACGCCAGCGCGTTATCGCGGTCGAGGAGCAGCATCACGCCAGCGAGGTGATCCACCGGCTGGTGGCGATCGACCTGCACGGCCAGCGGCAGGGGCTGGCCGAGGGTGCGGACTTCTACAACAGTCCTTGCCTCAGTCCGGATGGCCGGCAACTGGCCTGGATCGAATGGCAACGTCCCGCGCTGCCCTGGACCAGCAGCACGCTGTGCCGCGCCGAGCTGGACAGCCATGGGCTGCCCGGCAAGGTCGAACGGACTGGCAAGGATGAGTCGCTGCAGCAGCCGCTGTTCAATGACCGTGGTGAGCTGCTGTGCCTGACCGACAGCAGCGGTTACTGGCAGCCCTGGCGCCAGGCTGCCGACCGTACCTGGCAGTTGCTGCCATCGCCGGCTGCTGATCACGCCCCGGCGCCCTGGCAGCTCAACCCCCGGCACTATCTGGCCTTGCCTGATGGCTGCCTGGCCGTGGGCTGGAGCGAACAGGGTTACGGTCGTTTGGCCCAGCGCCACAGCGAGCGATCTGAGCAGCAGCGGCTGGCCGAAGGCTATACGCGCTTTCGTGCCCTGGCACATAACCGCAACGGGCTGTTCTGCCTGGCTGGCTCGCCCGAATGCAGCGCCGCAGTCCTGCATATCGCCCTGCCCAGCGGCAAGGTCAGCGTACTGGCTCAGGCGCCCAGCGCGCTGGCGCCGCAGGATATTTCCCGGCCCCAGGCCATCTGCTACCCGACTGGACAGCAGGAGATCGCCCACGGCTTTCATTATCCACCGTGCAACAGCAAGGCAGTGCTGGCGCCGGGGCAGCGACCACCGCTGGTCATTTTTACTCACGGCGGCCCGACCTCGGCCTGTTACCCGGTGCTGGACAACCGCATCCAGTTCTGGACCCAACGCGGTTTTGCCGTCGCCGATCTGAATTATCGCGGCAGCGTCGGCTTTGGCCGTGACTATCGGCAGCGGCTGCAGGGCAACTGGGGCGTGAGCGATGTCGAAGATGTACTGGCGGCCATCGACCACCTGGCCCTGCGTGAGCTGATCGACCCGGATAGGGTATTCATTCGCGGCCAGAGCGCCGGCGGCTTTACCACACTGAATAGCCTGGTCAGCGCTAGTGGACGCTTCCGCGCAGCCGCCAGCCTGTATGGGGTGAGCGATCCGCTGCAACTACGGGCGGTGACCCACAAGTTCGAGGCCGACTATATCGACTGGCTGATCGGCGACCCCCGTGTGCAACCCGAGCGCTACCAGCAGCGCTCGCCACTGGCGCAGGCGGCAGCCATCAGCACGCCGGTGATTTTCTTCCAGGGTATGCGCGATGCGGTGGTGCTGCCGGCGCAGACCGAGCAGATGGTGGCGGCGCTGGAAGAGAATGGCGTACCGGTGCAATACGTCAGCTTCGATGAGGAGCGCCATGGTTTTCGCCAGCCGGGCAACCTACAACAGGTTCTTGAAAGTGAATTAAATTTCTATCACAACTATTTGTAACTTAAGGATTTAAATAGAAGGCTGGGCGCTACTTTTTTTCGGGGTGTAGCGCCCCCGCGCTACGCCAGGGCCCCCGCAGCCACGCAAGACTCCGGAGATCAACACACCTCATGCAACCCTTGGAACTACCACGCCTACCCAACGACGGCCGGCACTACCAGCTCTACACAGCGTCCAACGGACTGCTCTGCCTGCTGATCAGCGACCCGGCAGCCGATGCCGCCAGCTGCGTGGTCCAGTTCCGCGTGGGCAGCCACGACGAGCCGCAACATCTCCCCGGCCTGGCCCACCTGCTCGAACATATGTTGTTCATGGGCTCGGCTGCCTACCCGCAGGCCGGCTCGTTCCCGCAGTTGGTAAGCGAATGGTCCGGCCGTTTCAACGCCAGCACCGCCGCGGAGCGCACCCGCTATCACTTCAGCGTCAACCCGGCCGGGCTCGATGTCTGCCTGGCGCAACTGACCGATATGCTGGCCGCGCCGTTGTTCGAGGCCGAGGCGGTGGCCGCCGAGCGCCAGGTGATCGATGCCGAGTTTCATACCCGGCTGGCAGATGACGCACTGCACGAGCAGGCTGTCCTGGGGCAGGTATTCAATCCAGCTCATCCCCTGAGCCGCTTCAGCGCGGGCAACCTGGCCAGTCTGGACCTGGAGCCAGCTGCCCTGGCGCAAGCGCTCAGGCAGTTTCACGGCAAACATTACCGAGCCGCCAATGGCTGCTTGCTCATCCATGCGCCGCAGCCCATGCAACAACTCCTGTTGCTGGCCAGGCAGATGGATGACCGCCTGCCGGGGACGGCACCCGTGCCGGGAGCCAGCGCCGGACCGCTGTTCGACCCGCAGAGCCTGCCCGGGCTATTGCGCTGGCAAAGCCCGGCTCGGCAGGAACAATGGTTGCTGCTTTTCGCACTGGATGAGGCGCATAGCAACGAGGCTGCCAAGGCCCTGCGCTGGCTGTGCGAATGGCTGGCCAGCCCAGCCTCGGGCGGAGCACTTGGCTGGTTGCGGGCGAGGGGGCTGGCCGCCCGGTTGAGTGTCAGCACTCAGCGTTATGCCGGCCAGCAAACCCTGCTGCGTATCGAACTCGAGCCATTGCTTGGGGACAGCGACTACCCGGCGCTGCTCGACGGCTTTTTCGGCTGGCTGGCGGCCTTGCGGGCGACACCGATACAGCACTGGCCCCAGGCTGCCCGCCAGCAACTGGCCGACCAGGCCTTTGCCAATGGCCCGCAGGGTGAACCGCTGCGCTGGTTGACCGCGCTGGCCGAACGCACGCTATACGAGCCGCCGGAGCAGATCCTGGAATGCACCGGGCAGTGGGCGAAGATCTCCGCGCAGGCCTGGCATGGGTTGTTGAAGCAGATGCAGCCAGACAGGATGCTGCTCGGCCAACGCCAGAGCGTCAGCACGGCCCTGGCGCAACGGGCGCCCTGGACGGATACCCGCTTCACCTTTGAACGATTGAGTTGGAAACCAACTGCAGGCGCGAGCAATATGCTGGCGGAAGTGGATTGGCCGATATGGACTCTCAGTGCGCCGGAGGCAGGTGCCAGTGTCGACCGCCACTGCTTGCCCGGCTTGCGCACAATAATGGTTCCAGACGCGCAAGCAACAGCCGTGGGGCAGGGCAGGGAAACCACCCGTTTTGCCTGGTGCTGGCCCGAAGGTTTGCATCGCTCCGAGCGGGACAAACTCAAGGCCTTATGGTCCCTGCAGCTCGAACCACTGGGCAACTGGGCCGATGCCTGCGGTATCAGTCTGTCGTGGCAGGACCAGGCAAGCCTGATCTCCCTGGAACTGCAAGGCCCAGGCGAGCCACTGCGGATAGGCGCAGCCGCGGCATTGGCAGCGCTGACCCGGCCGGCCGAAGCGGCCCAGCAGCGCCTGGCCGAGCATCATCACAAGAACAACCTGAACGAACGTCACCAGGCCTTGCCTGCCTACCGTTTACTGGATGAGCTGGACCAACTGCTGAACCCGGCGGGCAACGAGCCCCGGAACGCCGCCGAGGCCGCGCAATCGTCACAGGCCCAGATGGCCTGGCTATACCCACAAAGCTGGCAACCCGAACACCTGGCCCCCATGACCGCCAGCCTGCAAAGGCTCTGCCCGGAGCTGACCGAGGCATTCGATTGGCAATGTCCAGCAGCAAGGCGCCTGGGGCAGGGCACCGAGATCATTCAGGTCGATTGCCAGCACGCAGACCGGGCGCAGATCCTCTATTGCCAGGCCAGCTCCAGCGACATACCTCAACGCGCCGGCTGGCAACTGCTGCAGCAGCACATCAGCGCATCCTTCTTCGATCAGTTGCGCACCCGCCAACAGCTCGGCTACTGGGTCGTGAGCCGCTACCACGAAGTGGCCGGAACACCCGGGCTGATCCTGCTGGTGCAGTCACCGACACATGATCACCAGCAGATTGAGTTCGCCATCACCTCCTGGCTGGAAAGCGAGCACAAACGCCTGAAAGAACTGCCCTTTGAACAGATACGACGCCAGGCACAAAGGCTGGCGGATCACCTGCGGGAACAATCCGCTTCGCCCACCGGCCAGATCGAGCTGTACTGGGCACGTGGCCTAAGCCTGCCAGGTGCGGCGCTGGGTGAACAATGCATCGCTCTGGAACAATTTACCCGGGAGTCATGGGAGGAGGTGTTGCACGACTGGCTGAGTCTGCCGAGGCGCTTGCATCTGTTCAGCAGTCCTGCTTAGAACATGCCCGTCGGGACACTGGAGTCCGTCGAGCGTTGTTTCCTGATCAGGGCTTGCGCTGTACAGCAACCACGCGTTCAGCCGGAACACGCAGTTGGCGCAACAGATACTCCCTGAACTCCGGCGTATAAGGCTGCAACTCGATCGCCTGGGCCATGCAGCCCAGCCAGGCATCCCGTTCAGCTTCGCCGATCGGCCAACTGGTGTGAAACATGGGAATACTGATCTGCCCGTAGCGCTCCTGGAACAGCTTGGGACCGCCGAGCCAGCCACTGAGAAAACACGCCAGCTTGTCCCGTGATTCGGTCAGATCGTCCTTGTGCATCTGCCGGATGGTACGGGCAAGTTCCCAAGTGTCCATGATCCGATAGAAATCATCCACCAGACACCTGAGCCCCTCAATGCCGCCGGCGGCCTGGTAAGAGGCGTCTTTGGTGCCGTAGAGAGGTGGTTGCGTAGACATGTTCATTTCCTTCTGGATCGTGTAAGCGGATATTCTAGCAACAAAGAAAGAAGAAGCTCATACATGCTCAGAAGCTGTACTTTTCGGCCTGTTCTCGAACAACCTCACGCATCCAATTGCGTAGCTCATCCGGCTTGAGGATCTCCACCTGAGTGCCTTGGCTGAGTAGCCAGCGGCGCAGTTGCAGGCTGTCCAATACATCAGCTTTCAGCTGGAAGCATCCAGCCATTTTGGCATCGACCCTGATTTGCTGATTATCCGACAAGGGCGTTTCATGTAAATGTTCAGCCAACCAGCGATCAATGCGTAACTGCAGGCAAATATGCTTATCTTCGACCTCTGGCCAGAGCATCGCGCCCTCATCAAGGTAATCATCAATCTTGAATTCGGGGAAGGCGCGTACTGTCTCATCCAGTACCTGCACCTCGGTGTAACGGTGTAAGGCGGTAATCCGGATATCGTCGTACTCGTAGAAGCGGCAGATCAAATATAAAACGTGCCCCTGCTGGACCAGCCCGTAGGGGTGGATGATGCGCTCAGGTATACCCTTATAATTGGCGCTGATTTGCCGGTTTTGCAGCAGAGCTTGGTAAACACCTTCCACGGCTTGGCCATCTACCGTCGGGGGCTGCAATACTTGCTGCGGTACGATACGCACCTTGTCGATCCAGCCCTGATATTGTCTGGAATCCTGCCCATTCAGCAGGGCTTTCGCTTCTTGATGGAGTGGCTCCAGATACGCAATGACATGCCCAGGCAGTAGAGGCTGCAAATGCTGAACAGCCATCGCCAAGGTCAACGCTGCCGAGTTCCCCATCAGGGGTAAGGATATATTTTGAGTATTGCGCAGAAACGCCCAGCCAAGACCGGCCTTTCCTCGGCCTTGGGGAGTATTTTGTATCAACGGAAAATGCGTTGATAGCATCTGCAGATCCCGTTGAATGGTGCGCAGGCTTACTTCATGCCCAGCATCTGCCAGTCGTTCACGTAGTTGCTGAGTGCTGATAAATTGCGGTTCGCGAGAAATGTGGCGCAGCAATAGCAGCAAGCGCAAGGACGGGTCTGTCATATTAACCTCTAGATATTTTTGCCGTTATGCTACCAGTCTGGCAGGTAGGTATGCGACTGAGCATGCTCGAACCAGTCCTGTACCTGTCGCATTGAGGTCTCGTCTGGTATCCGGTTGTCCACCCCTCGAACTTGATTGAGCCGCCAGCCCCCTGATGTAGATTTTATGGACACCGTCAGGCGCTGCTTCCCGTAATACCTGTAGATGAAGTATCTCTTTCCGGCGACGTAACTGGCGTATCTGACAACGCAATGCTGCATCTCCTGCCCTTCCTGGATGAACTCCACCCAACTGACCAATGGCTGCACGATATGGTTGCCCGGGAAAGGCGGGGTAGGGAAGTCCCCCAGAACTTGTTGACAATCCACGGCGGATTTCAATCGCCTCCGGCGCTTGATTTGCGGCTGCATACGGGCATAAAGAATTTGCAGGTCAGATAGGCTCTGGATTTTCCGGAAATGTCCTAATGGGATTTGAGTCGCAAGGCAAATGTTCAATAGCTTGCGTAGATGTGCCATTTCCCAAACTCCGGTTTGTGGACCGATGAGATTCAACAGCCCCGGCCAACTATAGCCGTCGTACAGTGCAAGAAATAAAAACTGCTGCATGTTGGGGTGTTGGATGTGCAGCAAGGTAGATAAATGCCTGTGATTACGTAGCACCACAGGAATATGTCTGAAGTCGGGATGAAACCGAAATTCAAGCGTGGCGCGTGCCAGAAGCCTCGCGACTGCCGGACGTGCGGGTAGATCCAATTTTCGCAGAATCAAGGTGCGTTTTTGCATCACCGTCATCTTGAAGTATTCTAACGGCCACTGCTGTTGTTCTGCATGATCAACCACCAGAAGAAATAGAAACGGGGCCGACAAGGCTAGCTCCATGGCGGCTTGGGATACCAACATGGATTGCAGCAACTGAAACTGTTTCAGGGGTACGGCTCGTGCAATGTCCAACGCAGCCTGCGGTATTTGCGTCCAAGCTGTTGAGGAAAGAAGGAGCTGTAAAGGCAAACCGGGAGGCTGCAGAAAGCCACCGTCGCCGACGACTTTGCCGTACTCATCCCGTGTTTGCCAAAACAGGGGAAGCTCATGCTCGGGAGCGTTGATATGCAGGGTCAGAGGGTAACCGACCTGGGTAGTGAAATCGATACAGTACATCTGAAATCCATACATGAAAGGGTGGGGTTAGAGAATTATTTCAGGATTAAACGACAGAAATTGACGCTTTAGGGTGGCATCGTTAGTAAAAATGACGGTCCCATAGATACAAGAGTTTCAAGGTTATAGGGGAAAACATGAATTACTTCGCGAGATTTGAAAATATTGATGGCGACCTTTTCAGGTTTGACACAAGAATATATTTGAATGGGTTTGATCCTGAAAGAGAAAGTGTCTGCGTTGGTGCTATGGTAGGAAAGAATCCTGGCTCAGCCACACCGAAAGTTCTGGGTGAGCTAGCGCCTCTAGAGTTGAATCGCGACAAAATGCTACCTGTAGTTAGGAACCGATTTAACGAAGCCTATAGGTTGGCCGGAAAACCGCTCCCCTTAAATGCATTTGTTCGAGTCTGGAACTTATTTTATATTTGCGATCCTGTTTTGGATTCTGCAATTGAAAAAGCTGCTAAATTTCAAGTGTTGCCTCTGTGTAGTACTGAAAATGAAGTTGTTCCTGTTATATGGTACGGATGGGGTGGGGACGACCAGAGAATCTTGTCTTTTAAAGAGAGGTTTCTCGACAGAGGCAGTAACGTGCAGTTTTTTTATGACCATCGTAGGAAAGAAGTGATAGCGCAAAAGCCAACCGCAGGCTTTTTTGCTCGGCACACTCAAGGCATGCCAAAAAAACCAATTATAGAGCATTTGATAACTATAGTTCAAAGTTGAGTAGGGCTGCTTTATATGACTATATGGGGCGATGAGAAAGGATTTGAAGCATCATCTAATGATGGTGGGCCTATATTGCTGAAGGACATTCTGCTTAGAGTGTCATATAACCGCCAAAGAGGTTCGCGGCAGACCGGGCTGGACACCGGCTTCGATGACTTGAACGCAATGACCAGGGGACTACAGCCGGCAGAACTGATTGTTATCGCAGGTCAACCAGCGATGGGCGCAACGACCTTCGCGATGAATATCGCGGAAAACGCAATGCTCCACGACAAGACCGTCCTGGTGTTTTCATTGGATCTGCCCGCGGAGATGTTGGCGATGCGTATGCTGGCATCCATCGGGCGTATCGATCTATTCAGGTTGTATGAAGGCAAGCTGGATGCTGATGAGCAGGAGCGGGCAGACTCAGCCGTATCAGCGATGCAGAACTGCAGTCTTTATATTGACGATTCTGCTATCAACCTTGCCGAAATACGCTCCCGCTCCAGATATGTAGCATGCAAAAACGATGGGATAGACTTAGTCATAGTGGACAATCTCCAGCAAATACTATGCAGGGAAGATCGCTATAAAAATAAAAAACGTAAGTTGTCAGAAGTCTGTCGGACACTCAAATCCCTGGCTCAGAAATTCAATTGCCCGGTAGTTGTTTTATCAGAAATGGAGCACTCGCTTGAGATTACTCAAAGACGTCCCATCCTTTTCGATTTAAGTGAGATGGGCGTGAGCGAGCGAGATGCGGACATGATCGTGTTTGTTTACCGAGACGAAGTGTACCACCCGGATACGGAAGATAAAGGTATTGCCGAGATCATTGTTGCTAAGCAGCGGAATGGACTCATCGGCACAGTACGTATGATGTTTAGGGGGTGTTATTGTCGTTTTGAAAATTTGCCATACGGCCACTATGGCAGCCACCGATCTGGTTGAAGGGCATCTATAGAGAAATACAAAATTTAACATAATATAGATTATGCGAAATAACGTGACGAGTGATGGAGCGAGCTGGGACTGTTCTTTATGTACGCAGACTTCGTCTAAAGCAAGATTATGGTAAGTAGATAACGGCATGCAGGCGTGCCTCATCGGAGACACGCCTGTACGTCATTTCAACCGCTGCTTAGCTCAACGCCGCCAAGGCCTTGTCATAATCCGGCTCATTGCCGATCTCGGAAACCAGCTCGCTGTGCAGCACCTTGTCGTTCTCATCCAGCACCACCACCGCGCGTGCAGCTAGGCCAGCCAGCGGACCGTCTTCGATCGCTACGCCGTAGTTGCGAATGAATTCCGCGCCGCGCAGGGTCGACAGGTTGGTCACGTTCTCCAGGCCTTCGGCAGCGCAGAAACGGCTCTGGGCGAACGGCAGGTCCGCGGAGATGCACAGCACGGCGGTATTGGGCAGGTTGCTGGCCTTGGTGTTGAAGGTGCGCACGGAGGTGGCGCAGGTCGGGGTGTCGACGCTGGGGAAGATATTCAGGATCTTGCGCTTGCCGGCGAAGGACGCCAGGCTGACGTCGGACAGGTCCTGGCTTACCAGGGTGAATGCCGGGGCGCTGTCGCCAGGCGCGGGAAGTTTGCCGCCAACGGTGACCGGGTTGCCGCGCAAAGTAACATTCGACATGTGAAACTCCTTTCAGTCTTGCAGTGAGGCATCAAAAATCGATGCGGTAGAAAAAGTCCAGTGAGCTGGCCAGGCCGCCCACGGCTTCCAGATACAGGCGCTTGGTCAGGTCGTAACGCAGCGCCAGTTGGTTGGCCTGTTCGAATACCCCTACACCATAGCGCAAACTCAGTTTTTCGGTGATGTATCCGGTCGCCACCACGCTGGTGGTCAGGCCGCTGCCTTCGGTATCGAGCTGGAAGTCTTCTATACCCAGCGAGCCGGCGATATTCTTCGCCAGCGGTGTGCTGCCGGCCATGCCCAGAGCCAGTGCCGCCTGGCCCAGCAGGTTGCTGTCACCGCCATCGGCGCCCAGCGGACGGCCGAGTATCAGATAGGCCAGCGCCTGCTCCTGGGCCATGGTCGGCTCGGAGAACACTTCCGATACCGGCGCATCAGCCGGACCGGTCAGGCGCAGCCCGGCGATCACGTCATCCACCCGGCGGATGGCTTCGATATCCAGGTACGGTTTGCTCAGCGGGCCGGCGAACAGGATCTGTGCCCGGCGCAATTCCAGCCGCTGGCCATAGCCGCGGAAGCGGCCGTCGAGGATGTTCAGGTCGCCGGTGGCGGTCATGTTTTCCCTGACCTGCAGCAGCCCGCTGAGACGTCCGGTCAGGCCGAAACCGCTGAAGTGCAACTGGTCGCCGATGGCCAGACGTATATCGGCGCTGATGCCCATCGGCAGCCCCTCCTCCACTTGCTCCTCGGCTCCGACGATCTCGGCATCGGCCGATACCCTGACCGCTGCGGGGGGCAATTCGCGGACGGTGATCTCGCCTTCGGGGATGGCGATGGTGCCGGTGAGCCGGAGGTTGTTGTCGGCCAGGCCGATATGTAGATCGGGGCTGGCCAGCAGATCCGCGTAAGGGTCGACGTGAATCGGCAGGTCGTTACCGGTCAGTGCGATATCCACTGCCAGCGATGGCGCCCAGGCGGCGGTGCCGGCCAGTCTGCCCTGCCCTGCGCCGCTGCGCCATTGGCCATCGATGTTAGCCTGTTGCCCGCTGATGCCGATCAATACCTGCAATTGCTCGAAACTGACTGGTAATTCGGGACCACTGACATGACCATCGCGCAGGCGGATCTCCCCCTCGACCTGGGGTTCGGTGAGAGTTCCGCGGAGCACGCCGTTGCCGACCAGATCGCCGCTGAGGGTGTCCACCTGGGGCAGGAACGGCCGCAGGATATCCAGCTGTACATCGCTCAGGCGATAGCTGCCTTCCAGGCGCTGCTCGCCGCTGGGGTCGGTGATGTCGGCCTGGATATCAAGGTTGCCGAGGCCACTGCTGAGCAATTGCAACTGGGTGCGTGCGCGCCTGGGGTCGAGCTGCGCGCTGAACTCGAGGGTTTCATAGGGCAGTTGCAGGTCCTGCTCGGCGTTGCTGACGCTGATCTCGCCATTGCGGCTGCTGACCAGCACATTGGCGGTCGGCTGGGCCCCGGCGCTCTGGCGGAAACTGGCATCGGCGTTCAGGCTGGCATCCCAGGTGAAGTCCTCGGGAAGCCAAGGCTGCAGGGAAGCCAGCGGGAAATCACTCAACTGCACATGCAGCTGCCGATCGGGCATCAGCCGCTGTTCGCCATTGAAACACAGCCGGCTATGCAGATGGCTCCAGCAGTGGGCTCCCAGCCGCAGGTCACCATTGGCCAGCCGGTAGCTCAGCGCTGCCGGCTCATCCAGTTGCCAGAGCATCTCGTCGCTGGCGATGCTGCCGGTACTCAACTGACCTTGCCAACGTTCATCGGTCAGGCGACCGGACAGGCGGCTGTTGAGCTCGACGATACCACCCTGCAGGTCGATGGCCAGGCGATGGGACGCCTTGTTACCGTCGGCGGACAGGCTCAGGTCACCCAGCCGGGTATCGCCGCTGCGCAGCCGGCTGGCTGTCAGATTCAGGGTGACGGGCAACTGGTCATTGAGGGTGAGGTTGCCGTCCAGTGCCAGTTGCGCCAGGCCTAAGTCCTCGTACCCTACCCGCTCGCCCCGCAGGTCGATAGTCAGTTTCGGTGCCTCAGCCGAGCCTGAGGCAAGTGCTGTACCACTCAGGCTGCCGGCCAGGCCCGGCCACAGGGTACGCAATTGCGGCAGTGCAATGTCGAAACGGCCCTCAACCGTATTGCCCCAATAGCCGGCACCGCTGATGCGGTTTTCCCCCTGGCGCAGCAGCAGGTCGTTGACCTGCCATTGTTGGTCATTGCCCGCCAGCGCACCGGACAGGGCCAGCGGCTGGCCGCGCAGTGTGCCACTGAGGTCCCAGCCGGCGGAGAGCTGCAGGTCATCATCGCGCAGGCTGCCTTCGCTGTTGATCGGACCGCTGAGCGAGCCGGGCAATTCGGCAACGAATACTCTCGGGTTGAGCTCCTCGAGCAGCAGGCTGGCATTCCAGCTGACGCCCTCCAGCAGACCGATGACAGCCTGGCCATTGAGGCGACCGTTGTCGGTAGTCAGGGCCAGGGGGGCGATGGTGATTTCTTCTGGTGTGCCCGCCAGCGACAGGCTCAGCTCGGCGGTCTGCTCCGCTACCCCGGTCAACTGCGCCTGCAGGTCGGAACTGAAGCGTTCACCATGCACCTGGGCCTGCAGCCCGAGCTGCTGTATTTCCAGCGTCCCGATATCCTGCGGGTACAGCCATTGCCAGGGGAACTGCTGCATGGCCAGTTCGGCCTGTGCCGCCAGTTCCTCACTCCAGTCGGCTTCGGCGGACAGACGCAGGTCCCGCTCCGGCTGTTCTGTCACCCAGAGCTGCAGGTTGACTCCGGAAACGCCTGTGGTCATCGCCTGTCCGCGCAGGCTCATGCTGACGTTACCGCCCTCGCCCGGCAGATTGCCGCTGGCCTGCATGGCGATGCCGTCCTCGAGGTTGCCATCCAGTTCAAGTACCAGGTCGTTGAGCGTCAGGCTCGGCGGTAATGACTGCAGTGCCAGGAAAGACTCGCCGCGCCAATGCGCCTGCAACGGCAGCTCCGCCTGTAGTGGATGGAGACTGGCGGTCAGTACGCCGGGCAGATAGCCACTGCTGCGCGCCTCCAGTTGCAGGTCTGCGGCGCTGCCGCCGATACGGGCCTGCAGTTGCCAGGGGCGCTCATCCATGGCCGGCAATTGCACATCGGCGAGAATGCGCAGGGGCCAGTCACCGATCATGCGCACGTCCCCTTCCACATCCCATGTCAGGTCGGGTCCGGTGCCGCTGAAGCGGCTGATATGCAGGTGGTCGCCACTAGCCTGAGCCTGCAGCAGGATATCGCTGAGCAACGCCTGCTGGTCATCGAGCCAGACGCTGCCGATACGCAGCTGCTGCAGTTGGATGCCGACCGGCAGCTGTAGGCTTGGCAGGCTGATGTCCTGTCGTGGCTCGCTGGGGCTGTCATCCTCGCTGGTGAGGATGCTGATGCGCTCGGCGCTGAGCAGATCGATGCAGACCCGCTTGCCGCGCAGGCAGCCGGGTGACCAGGCGAACTGCAGATCCTCGACCGTGACATTGATGCCGGTGTCGCTCCAGCGCAGGCTGGAGAAGCGCCATCCCTGCCACAACTGGCCGCCGGTGAAGTCGAGTTGCAGGCGCGGCTCCAGTTCCGGGGCCTTGTTCATCAGCCAGCGGTTGAACGCCTCGTTGGACAGCAATGCAGCCAGCAGCGCGACCAGCAACACAGGTACCAGCAGCAGGATCAGCAGGCCGCGCAGCAGGGCCTTGAGGAAAAAACGGCTCACAGTTCGGCCCCCATGGAGAAGTGGATACGGAAGCCCTCATCCGGATCGCTCACCGACCTGGCCAGGTCCAGGCGGATGGGCCCGACCGGGGAAACCCAGCGGATGCCCAGGCCGGCACTGGTCTTCATCGGGTCCTTCCAGCTGTCCACGGCATTACCATGATCGACAAAGACCGCGGCACGCCACTTCGGCTTGAACTCGTACTGGTATTCGGCACTGGTCGCCAGCAGGTAGCGGCCACCGATGCGGTCGCCGGTCTCATCGGTAGGAGCCAGGGTGCGATAGTCGTAGCCACGCACGCTCTGGTCGCCACCGGCGAAAAAGCGCAACGACGCTGGCACACTGGCAAAACCATTGCTGGCTATCCCCCCGGCCTGGGCGCGGGCCAGAAAGCGGTGGTTGTCCCACAGGGTATACAGGCCCTTGGCGGACATGTTCAGCCGGACGAAATCGATATCCGAGATGATGCCTTCCTTGGCACCCTGCAGGTCCATCATCAGGCTGTAGCCGCGGCTGGGGTCCATGCTGTCATCACTGATGGTGCGCTGGAAGCCGAGACTGGGGATCAGCAGTGTGCTGTGGCCCGAGTCGTTACCCAGCGAGTAGCGCTCCTGCTCCAGGCGCAGGCCTATGCTGCGGTTCCAGCCATTGTCCAGCCGCCGCTGGAACAGACCACCGACGACCAGGCTCTCGCTTTCGGTGTCGTCGATGTCTTCCCTCTGCCAGCCGGTAAAGAAGCGCAGGTGACTGGATTGCGGCGGTGTCAGTGGGATCTGGTACCAGGAGGAAACCTTCTGTCGTGGCCCCGACAGCTCCAGCTCTGCCCCACGGCTGTGGCCCCGGGAGTTGAGCCAGTGTTGGGTCCAGTCAGCCTTGGCGCGCGGGCCCACGTCAGTGGAGAAACCACCGCCAAAGCCCAGGGTATGTTGGTTACGAGCCTTGAGGTTGACCTGCACCGGGATCTCGTTATCCACCGCCAGGTTCGATGGCGCCGACACCTGAACCGTTTCGAAATAGCCGCTGGACAGCAGCTCGCGGTTGAACTCCGCGACCAGGTCCGCATCGTAGGGCACCCCGGGGCGAAATGGCACCATGCGTTGCAGCAGGTCCGGATCGAATGGTGTCTCGGAAAAACTGACCTCACCCAGCCGGTAGCGCTCACCCGTGTCGTAGCGCAGGATGATGTCGGCCAGGTACTGATCGACATCGATCAGCATGCGGTTCTCCAGGAACTTGCCGGAAAAATAGCCGTAGCGCAGCGCCTGGTTCTCCAACAGCGTCTTGGTATCTTCGTAACGGCCATGGTGCAGCTGCGCGCCGGGCATCAGGTAGCGGCTGCGCGGGATGCTGAAATACTCGGTGTCACGCCCGGGACCGGTGATATCGAAGGTCACCTCATCCAGCCGCACCGGTTCGCCCAGTGCCACCTCCAGCACCAGGACCGGTTCGCTCTGTGCGCCGGTGACGCGCGGCCTTACCCGGGCGTGGTAGTAGCCGAGAGCCTGCAATGCGCTGAGCGCCTGCTCGCGACTGGAACGCGCCAGGCGCCACATCGCCTGGTGACTGTCCGCTGAAAGCGTGCCTATGTAGGCTTCGATATTGCGCTTGGCCGCGTCATTGCGTGGTTCCACCCTGACTTCCAGTTCGGCGCGCGCCGCCGTGGCAAGCAGGAGCAGTACCGACAGCACAAAAAAACGGACCATATTCTCTTCCAGCAACTAAGGGGTCAGGCGCGCAAACAACGGACCTGCAGGGGATGCTAACATGCACTCCGTTTCAGGCCGAGCATCGCTGCGGCTTTTCCGATTTTTAATGACAGGAACGCAATGAAAATAGTCTCTTTCAATATCAATGGGTTGCGGGCAAGGCCTCATCAATTGCAAGAGGTGGTCGCGCAACATGCCCCCGATGTGATCGGCCTGCAGGAAACCAAGGTGGATGACCCGGCCTTTCCGTTGGAGTCGGTCCAGGCATTGGGCTATCACGTGCATTTTCACGGTCAGAAAGGTCATTACGGTGTGGCATTGCTGACGCGCGAAGAGCCATTGTGGGTACGCAAGGGCTTTCCGGAGGATGGCGAAGACGCCCAGTGCCGGATGATCAGCGCTGCCCTGCCCTGTGCCGACGGTCAGCCGTTGATCGTCTTCAATGGCTACTTCCCCCAGGGCGAGAGTCGCGACCACCCGATCAAGTTCCCAGCCAAGACCCGCTTCTATGCCGACTTGCAGAGCCACCTGGAGCAGAGTTTCAGCCCCGAGCAGCGCATCGTGGTAATGGGTGACCTGAATATCTCGCCGCAGGATTGCGATATCGGCATCGGTGAGGCCAATGCCAAGCGCTGGCTGCGTACCGGCAAGTGCAGCTTCCTGCCCGAAGAACGCGAATGGTTGCAGAAGCTCAAGGACTGGGGCCTGGTCGACACCTTCCGTCATATGAATCCTGCCGTTGCGGATCGTTTCAGCTGGTTTGACTACCGTAGCCGTGGCTTCGAAGACGACCCCAAGCGCGGACTGCGTATCGACCTGGTCATGGCCAGCAAGGGGTTGATCGAGCAGTGTGTCGATACCGGTATCGATTACGCCATCCGCGGGATGGAGAAGCCCTCTGACCATGCGCCGGTATGGGCGCAGTTCTCGCTCTGATCCAGCAGGGCCGGACGGGGCATACCACCCCGCCCGGCCTGAACCGGATCAGGCCATCTCCTCCTCGGGTACGTCCAGTACCAACTCACCATCACGCAGCGTGACGTGCACCGTGCCGCCATGCTCGGCCAGTTCGCCAAACAGGATCTGCTCGGCCAGTGGCCGCTTGATCTTGTCCTGGATCAGGCGAGCCATGGGCCGCGCGCCCATCAACGGATCGTAGCCATGCTCCACCAGCCAGTCGCGTGCAGCATCGTCCACATCCAGCAGCACGTGCTTGTCTTCCAGCTGCGCCTGCAGTTCGGTGAGGAACTTGTCCACCACGAACTTGACGCTGGCGTGACTGAGCCGGCCGAACTGGATAATGGTATCCAGGCGGTTGCGGAACTCCGGGGTGAAGGTCTTCTTGATGACCTCCATGGCATCGCTGGTGTGGTCCTGGGTGGTGAAACCGATCGACGAGCGCGCCATGGACTCGGCCCCGGCATTGGTGGTCAGGACGATGATCGCATTGCGGAAATCGGCCTTGCGCCCGTTGTTGTCGGTGAGGGTGCCGTGGTCCATGACCTGCAGCAGCAGGTTGAACACTTCCGGATGCGCCTTCTCGATCTCGTCGAGCAGCAGCACGCAGTGCGGGGTCTTGTTCAGTGCTTCGGTCAGCAGACCACCCTGGTCGAATCCCACATAGCCGGGTGGTGCGCCGATCAGCCGGGACACGGTATGCCGCTCCATGTACTCGGACATGTCGAAACGCACCAGCTCCACGCCGAGGCTCTTGGCCAACTGGCGGGTGACCTCGGTCTTGCCGACCCCGGTCGGCCCGGCGAACAGGAACGAGCCCACCGGCTTGTCGGCTGACTTGAGCCCGGCGCGGGACAGCTTGATCGCCGTGCTCAGCGCCTCGATGGCCTGGTCCTGGCCGAACACCACCAGCTTGAGATCGCGCTCCAGGTTCTTCAGCAGCTCCTTGTCGCTGGTGGAGACGTGCTTGGGCGGGATGCGGGCGATCTTGGCCACGATGGCCTCGACCTCGGCGACATCGATGCACTCGGGCCGCTCCTCCTGAGGCTTGAGCCGCTGGTAGGCACCGGCCTCGTCGATCACGTCGATCGCCTTGTCCGGCATGTGGCGGTCATTGATGTAGCGGTCGGCCAGCTCGGCGGCGGCCTTCAGCGACTCGTCGGTATAGCGGATGCCATGGTGCTCCTCGAAGCGGCTGCGCAGCCCCTTGAGAATCTGGATGGTGTCGCTGACCGAGGGTTCGACCACATCGACCTTCTGGAAGCGCCGCGCCAGAGCGCGATCCTTCTCGAAGATACCGCGAAACTCCTGGAAGGTAGTGGAGCCGATGCAGCGGATCTCACCGGAGGACAGCAGCGGCTTGAGCAGGTTGGAGGCATCCATCACTCCGCCGGATGCCGCGCCAGCGCCGATGATGGTGTGGATCTCGTCGATGAACAGCACCGCCTGCGGCCGCTTCTTCAGTGCCTTGAGCAAGGCCTTGAAGCGCTTCTCGAAGTCACCGCGGTACTTGGTGCCGGCCAGCAGCGCACCGAGGTCTAGCGAGTACACCACTGCCTCGGTGAGAATGTCCGGCACCTCGCCATCAACGATACGCTTGGCCAGCCCCTCGGCGATGGCGGTCTTGCCGACCCCGGCCTCGCCGACCAGCAGCGGGTTGTTCTTGCGCCGACGCACCAGGATCTGCGCCACCCGCTCTACCTCGGCCGCACGGCCGACCAAGGGATCGATCCGTCCCAGGCGTGCCTGTTCGTTCAGATTGCTGGCGTAGGCTTCCAGCGGATTGTTCGCCGAGATGGTCTCGCCGCCCTCCTCGTCCAGGCTTTCCTGGTCGACTTGCATGCTCTCGCTGTCATCGGCGACCTTGGAGATGCCATGGGAAATGAAGTTGACGATATCGATGCGCGCTATCTGCTGCTGCTTGAGGAAGAATACCGCCTGGCTTTCCTGCTCGCTGAAAATCGCCGCCAGCACGTTGGCACCGTTGACCTCGCCCTTGCCCGAACTCTGCACGTGGAACACCGCACGCTGCAGCACGCGCTGGAAGCCAAGGGTGGGTTGGGTTTCACGTTCGCTGTCCTGGACGGGAATCAGGGGCGTGGTCGAGTCGATGAACTCGGACAGCTCCCGGCGCAGGCGCTCCATATCCGCACCACAGGCGCGCAGCACCGCGATGGCGGCCTGGTTGTCGAGCAACGCGAGCAGCAGGTGCTCGACCGTCATGAATTCGTGGCGTTTGTTGCGGGCATCCTTGAACGCCAGGTTCAGGGTGATCTCCAGATCTCTGTTAAGCATAGTGCCCCCTCATCATGCGACATAGGTCGCTTTATTACGCTTCCCGTTCTATCTGACACATCAGCGGGTGCTGACATTCCCTGGCGTACTCGTTTACCTGGGCTGCCTTGGTTTCGGCGACATCCCGTGAGTAGACTCCGCAGACCGCCCTGCCTTCAGTATGGACCCTGAGCATGATCTGTGTAGCCCTTTCCCGGTTCAGCATGAAAAAGGTTTCCAGCACTTCCACCACGAAATCCATCGGCGTGTAATCGTCATTCAGCATGACCACCTGATAACGCGCCGGCGGCTTGAGTTCGGGCTTGCCCGTCTCTACCGCCAGGCCGCTGTCATCCTCATGCTCCGGTTGACCCGGCCCCTGCATAAAGGTTAGTTGAATTTCCATCTTTGCAAATATCTTGTGTTACTGGTTGATATTCCGGGACGGTTGCCGTCTCGCTGTGCCATGACTGACCCGTCATCGCCCTTTGCCCTCAGGCTACAGGCAAAACGTGCACTGGTACACAGCTTGTCGGCAGCCAGCTTGACTTGCCTTGATTCAATGTTAAAAAGTGTAACAGGCATGCCCTGCGGGAGGTATCCGCTATCGCCCACGGAACATGTCGATATCGGGATTTCACCACCCATAGATATATGGGGACAGCAGAGGAATGCAGTATGGAGATTGGCAAGGTCAAATGGTTCAACAATGCCAAGGGATATGGCTTCGTGGTAGCCGACGGACGCAGTGAAGACCTTTTTGCTCACTACTCAGCTATCCAGATGGATGGGTACCGAACGCTCAAGGCGGGACAGCCTGTACAGTTCGACATCATCCAGGGGCCCAAGGGCCTGCACGCCGTGAATATTCAAGCGGTTGGCGAACCTGTTCGCAAAACCGCTGAAGCAGCCAGGGCGAGCGAGATGACGACCGTTGTTTAACTGATACCCTGCCCGCGTGTTCCTCGCTGTACCGGGCATCCCTATGCAAACAAGCCGGCAAATGCCGGCTTGTTTGTCAGTGCCTGTCACAAAACGCTGAGACTCAGCTCATCGCCGCGATCAGGTCGTCACCGAACTCGGAGCACTTGCGCAGAGTCGCGCCGTCCATCAGACGCTCGAAGTCATAGGTGACGGTCTTGTTGGCGATGGCGCCTTCGGTGCCCTTGATGATCAGGTCAGCCGCTTCCACCCAGCCCATGTGACGCAGCATCATTTCGGCGGAGAGGATCAGCGAACCGGGGTTCACCTTGTCCTGGCCTGCGTACTTCGGTGCAGTACCGTGGGTCGCTTCGAACATGGCAACCGAGTCGGACAGGTTGGCACCCGGAGCGATACCGATACCGCCTACTTCGGCAGCCAGCGCATCGGACAGGTAGTCACCGTTCAGGTTCAGGGTAGCGATTACGTCATACTCGGCCGGGCGCAGCAGGATCTGTTGCAGCATGGCATCAGCAATGGCGTCTTTTACCACGATGTTCTTGCCGGTGTTCGGGTTCTTGAACTGCATCCACGGGCCGCCATCCAGCAGCTCGGCGCCGAACTCGTCACGGGCGACTTCGTAGCCCCACTCCTTGAAGGCACCTTCGGTGAACTTCATGATGTTGCCCTTGTGCACGATGGTCACGGAGCTGCGATCGTTGTCCACTGCATACTGCAGAGCCTGGCGCATGAGGCGCTTGGTGCCCTGCTCGGAAACCGGCTTGATGCCGATACCGCAACCTTCGGTGAAACGGATCTTGGTAACACCCATTTCCTCGGTGAGGAACTTGATGACCTTCTCGGCTTCAGGGGAGCCGGCCTTCCACTCGACACCAGCGTAGATGTCTTCGGAGTTCTCGCGGAAGATGACCATGTCGACATCGCCCGGGTTCTTGACCGGGCTGGGTACGCCAGTGAACCAGCGAACCGGACGCTGGCAGACGTACAGGTCGAGCTGCTGACGCAGGGCAACGTTCAGCGAGCGGATACCACCACCTACCGGCGTGGTCAGAGGACCCTTGATGGAAACAACGTAGTCCTTGACTGCGTCCAGAGTTTCTTCTGGGAGCCAGGTGTCCTGGTCATATACCTGGGTGGCCTTTTCACCGGCGAAGACTTCCATCCAGGAGATCTTGCGCTTGCCGCCGTAGGCTTTCTCAACAGCCGCATCGACGACCTTGATCATGACCGGGGAAATATCGACACCGATGCCATCACCTTCGATGTAAGGGATGATCGGGTTGTCAGGTACGTTCAGGGAAAGGTCGGCATTAACGGTAATTTTGTCGCCGTTGGCCGGCACCTGGATCTTTTGGTATCCCATTTGTGACTCCGTTGTCGTTGTCAGTGAAGACCCGGAGGGTTGATCCGGATCAGAAAGAATACGGCTCTTGGTGGGCCATATTGTTGTAGTTTTCCTACATAAAGTCACGCACTTTCTGCCGAGACTCTTTGTTTTTACGGTAAAATCGCCTGCTCAAGACGGCAGGCTAATTGCATTGCTGTCATTATGTAGTGTGACTACATGCCCACTACAGAAAAACCGCTCATGGCATCCTAGCCGTTTTTCCATTCAAATCCAGCCGCTCCGACTCAACGGTCCGACGGGCATTCACCCGGCGGGTTGTTTACGGTAACCTATCGACCCTGAATCGGGAGTAGTTCATGCGCTTTATACCTCACGTTACCGTCGCCACCATTGTCGAGGATCAAGGGCGGTATCTCATGGTTGAGGAACTCAGCAACAATCGTGTTGTATTCAACCAGCCCGCTGGCCATTTGGAAGCCGACGAAAGTCTTATACAGGCCGCCCATCGCGAAACCCTGGAAGAAACCGCCTGGACCATAGAAATAACCGGCGTCACCGGAGTCTACCTGTTTCGTGGCGAAAACGGTGTGACCTACCAGCGTACCTGCTTCACCGCCCTGCCGCTGACACATCAGCCTGAGCTGGAGCTTGATACCGGCATTCTCCGGGCCCACTGGATGACGCTGGATGAGATCCACGCCCGCCAGTCCGAGCTGCGCAGCCCGCTGGTGCTGGAATGCATCCTCGATTACCTGAACAAACCGCGCTATCCACTGGATCTGATTCGTTGATATGAACATGCAAGCCAAAGCCCCCAGCCAGACCAAGGTCATCGTCGGCATGTCCGGCGGTGTCGACTCCTCCGTGTCCGCAGCCCTGCTCCTGGAGCAGGGTTACCAGGTGGAAGGCTTGTTCATGAAGAACTGGGACGAGGATGACGGCACCGAGTACTGCACCGCCATGGATGACCTGGCAGATGCCCAGGCCGTGAGCGACAGGCTCGGCATCAAGCTGCATACCGCCAACTTTGCCGCCGAGTACTGGGATAACGTGTTCGAACACTTCCTGCACGAGTACCAGGCCGGGCGCACGCCGAACCCGGACATCCTGTGCAACCGCGAAATCAAGTTCAAGGCCTTCCTGGACTATGCCCTGATGCTCGGCGCCGATCTGATCGCCACCGGTCATTACACCCGGCGCGCTGACCGTGACGGGCAGACACTGCTGCTGCGCGGCCTGGACAGCAACAAGGACCAGAGCTATTTCCTGCATGCGGTGGCCGGTGAGCAACTGGCGCGCACCCTGTTCCCGGTCGGTGAACTGGAAAAGCCCGAAGTGCGACGCATTGCCGAGAAATACCAGTTGGCGACCGCGCGCAAGAAGGACTCCACCGGCATCTGCTTCATCGGCGAGCGGCGCTTCAGCGACTTCCTCAAGCGATATCTCCCGGCCCAGCCGGGCGATATCGAAACCACCGACGGCCAGGTCATCGGCCGCCACCATGGCCTGATGTATCACACCATCGGCCAGCGCCAGGGCCTCGGAATCGGTGGACTGCAGGGCGCCGGCGAGGAGCCCTGGTATGTTCTGCGCAAGGATCTGACACGCAACGTGCTGGTGGTCGGCCAGGGCAACGACCATCCCTGGCTGTTTTCCAGCGCGCTGGAATGCTCCAGCATCTACTGGGTCAATCCGCTGCAGATCAGCGAGCCCATGCGTTTGACCGCCAAGGTGCGCTACCGCCAGCCGGATCAGGACTGCACCATCGAGCCCGGCGCGAACGGCTACCTGATCCGCTTCGATCAGCCCCAGCGTGCGGTCACGCCGGGACAGTCGGTGGTGCTGTACCAGGATGATGTATGCCTGGGGGGCGGCGTTATCGAGCGGGCGATCCCGGCCTTTGACGAGGCCGCAGCATGACGTCATACCAACAGCAGGTTCTGGCCCTGGGCGCGATATTCGAAGCGGCGCTGCAGGTCGACAAGCTGGCGCGCAGCGGCCAGTACAGTGAAGGGCCGGTCGGCTGCCTGATCCAGAGCATCTTCGAACGCTCGCCGGACGACACTCTCGGCGTGTACGGCGGTTCGCACCATCAGATCCGAGGCGGCCTGCAGGCCGTGGCCAGCATGCTCGAGCGCGACACCGCGGCACTGCAGCGCGATGCCCTGCGTTACACCATGAACCTGATCGCACTGGAACGCCAACTGGACAAGCGCGACGACATGCTCGCCGTGCTCGGGCAGCGGCTGGACCAGGCCGGGCAGCAGGTCCAGCATTTCGGGCTGCTGCATGACAATGTCATGGCCTCGCTCGGCAGTGCCTATCAGGACACGCTGAGCACCCTGCGCTTGCGCATCCAGGTACACGGCGACATGCGCCACCTGCAGCAACCGGATGTGGCCAACCGCATCCGCGCCCTGCTGCTGTCCGGCATCCGTTCCGCACGCCTGTGGCGACAACTGGGTGGCCATCGCTGGCAACTGCTGTTTTCCCGAAGCAAGCTGCTGGAGGCGACCCGGACCATCCTAAATGGCTGAAGCCGCCCGCAGCGAACAGCTTGGCAAGGGAGCTGCGCTGCTGGCATTGTCGGCGCTGCTGTTTTCGCTGATGGGCGTACTGATTCGCGAAGCCTCGGTCACGGTCAACAACGAGACCATCGTCTTCGCTCGCAATCTCATCGGTATGCTGTTCTTCCTGCCGATGATTCTGTTGCGCGGCTTCGCGCCATTCCGTACCCAGCGCCTGGGCAGCCACATGCTGCGCGCTTTCTACGGGCTGGGTGCGATGTACTGCTTCTTCTACGCCATTGCCCACTTGCCGTTGGCCGACGCCATGGTCTTCACCTATGCGGCACCGGTGTTCACGCCGATCCTGGCCTGGCTGTTCCTGCGTGAGCAACTGACCCAGCGCATGATGCTGCTGGTGCTGCTCGGTTTTGCCGGCGTGCTGCTGGTCGCCAAACCAACCGGCGCCTTGTTCGATATCAAGGGCTTGGTGGGTATCGGTGCAAGCCTGCTGGCGGCCATGGCCTGGGTGTCGATCCGGATCATGAGCAGCAGCGAGCCGACCAGCCGTATCGTGTTCTACTTTTCCACCTTCGCCGCGCTGTTCTCGGCCATACCACTGTTCTGGGCCTGGCATCCCCTGACAGCGCATGATCTGTTGCTGCTTGGCGGTCTCGGCCTGCTGGCCACCCTCGCCCAACTGGTGATGTCGCATGCCTATTCTCTGGCGCCGCTGGGCAGGATAGGTCCGTTCAGTTATCTGGCCATCGTCTTCTCCGGCATCATCGCCTGGCTGTTCTGGGGCGAGCTGCCGGATGCCAGTTCCTGGCTTGGGGCGGGCCTGATCTTCCTGTCCACCCTGCTGAGCATCGCCATGCCCGCGAGACGGGCCAAATGATGTATCATTTGCGCCTTTCAGCCAGCCTTATGACGAGAACTTCCTATGCAGCTTTCCTCCCTGACCGCCGTTTCCCCGGTTGATGGCCGTTACGGCAGCAAGACCGCCAGTCTGCGCAACATCTTCAGCGAATATGGCCTGATCCGTTTCCGTGTGCAGGTTGAGGTTCGCTGGTTGCAATGCCTGGCCGCACACCCGGGCATCCCCGAGGTTGCACCGTTTTCGGCGGAGGCCAACAAGCTGCTCGACAGCCTGGTCGATGACTTCCAGCTGAGCCATGCCGAGCGGATCAAGGAAATCGAGAAGACCACCAACCATGACGTCAAGGCGGTCGAGTACCTGCTCAAGGAGCAGGTGGCTGGCCTGCCGGAGCTGCAAGCGGTCAACGAGTTCATTCACTTCGCCTGCACCTCCGAGGACATCAACAACCTGTCCCACGCGCTGATGCTGCGCAGCGGGCGTGATGAGGTGCTGCTGCCGCTGATGCGTCGCATCGCCGATGAGATCCGCTCCCTGGCCGTTCAGTTCGCCGATGTGCCCATGCTCTCACGCACCCATGGCCAGCCGGCATCGCCGACCACCCTGGGCAAGGAGCTGGCCAACGTGGTCTACCGCCTGGAGCGGCAGATCATTCAGGTCGAAGGTATTCCGCTGCTGGGCAAGATCAACGGTGCGGTAGGCAACTACAACGCCCACCTGTCGGCCTACCCACAGCTCGACTGGGAAGCCAACGCCCGTGACTTCATCGAGCAGACCCTGGGCCTGACCTTCAACCCGTACACCACGCAGATCGAGCCGCATGACTACATTGCCGAGCTGTTCGATGCCGTGGCACGCTTCAACACCATTCTGATCGACTTCGACCGGGATATCTGGGGCTATATCTCCCTCGGCTACTTCAAGCAGAAGACCATCGCCGGTGAAATCGGCTCCTCGACCATGCCGCACAAGGTCAACCCGATCGACTTCGAGAACTCCGAAGGCAACCTGGGGATCGCCAATGCCATCCTGCAGCATCTGGCCAGCAAGCTGCCGATTTCCCGCTGGCAGCGCGACCTGACCGACTCCACGGTGCTGCGCAACCTGGGTGTGGGTTTTGCTCACAGCATCATTGCCTATGAGTCCACCCTCAAAGGAATCAGTAAGTTGGAAGTCAACGTTCAACGAATTGCTGAAGATCTGGACAGTACCTGGGAAGTGCTTGCCGAGCCGGTACAGACAGTCATGCGCCGCTACGCGGTAGCCAATGCCTATGAAAAGCTCAAAGAGCTGACCCGTGGCAAAGGCATCACTGCGCAGGCCCTGCAGGAGTTCGTCGATACCCTGGATATCCCGGAGGCGGCCAAGCAGGAACTCAAGGCGCTGACCCCGGCCAGCTATATCGGCAACGCAGTGGGCCAGGCCCGCCGTATCTGAGTGCCTTGCGGCATTGTCCGGCACCTTGGCCGGGCAATGCCTGACCTTTTCATTCCCATCCGCCCTGCCGCAGCACTGCGAGGCCATCATGTCCCTATCCGTTACCACCCTGCCTGGCGGCATGCCGGCCGACGAATTTCTCCGCGATTACTGGCAGCGAAAACCTTTGCTGATCCGTCAGGCGTTCGCCGGGTTCGACAACCCGCTGACAGCCGATGAACTGGCCGGGTTGTCACTGGAGGAAGAAGTCGAATCACGCATCGTGTTGGAGCACGGGGCCACGCCCTGGGAGCTGCGTCGTGGCCCCTTCGCCGAGGACGATTATCGCCATCTTCCCGAGCGGAACTGGACCCTGCTGGTGCAGGCGGTCGACCAGTTCGTTCCCGAGGTCGCCGAGCTGCTGCGGGCGTTCCGCTTCCTGCCCAGCTGGCGGGTGGATGACGTGATGATCAGCTATGCGGCGCCCGGCGGCAGTGTCGGTCCGCATTACGACAACTACGACGTGTTCCTGCTGCAGACCCAGGGTCACCGGCGCTGGAAGATCGGCCAGCAGTGCGATGCCGACAGTCCGCTGCTGGAGCACCCGGACCTGCGTATTCTCAGCCAGTTCGAACAGCAGGACGAGTGGGTTCTGGCGCCAGGCGATATGCTCTATCTGCCGCCGGGGCTGGCTCATTACGGCATCGCCGAGGACGAGTGCATGACCTGGTCGGTAGGCTTTCGTGCGCCCAGTCATGCCGAAGTGCTGACCCATTTCACCGACTTCCTCAGCCAGTACCTGGGCGACCAGCAGCGCTACAGCGATGCCGGCCTCGCCCTGCCCGCCGACCCGGCGCAGATCGATGAGCAGACCGTCGAACGGCTGCAGCGCCTGGTTCTCGAACTGGTGCAGGACCGCGAGGCGCTGGGCACCTGGTTCGGTCGCTTCATGACCGAGCCGCGCTATCCCGAGCAACTGCAGGCCCAGGAGCCGGACGCACAGTTGCTGGCCGAGGCGCTTGATCACGATTACGGTCTGATACGCAATTCCAGCGCGCGACTGGCCTGGCGCCAGGAGCAGGAGCACTACCTCATGCTGTTCGCCAGTGGCGAGCACTGCCTGCTGCCGACGCGGCTGCTGCCGCTGGTGCAACTGATCTGCAACCAGGACTATCTGGGAGCCGAGCAACTGCAGGCCTGGCGCAGCGACCCGGAAGCGATGCAACTGCTCGAACAGCTGCTGGCCAAGGGCGACCTGTTGCTGGAGGAAGACGATGAGTGACGTGCAGGTCCGCACCGCGGACTGGAACTCGACCCCTGCGCTGCGCAGCATCCGCCAGACCGTGTTCATCGACGAACAGAAGGTGCCGGCGGAGCTGGAGTGGGATGCGGACGATGCCGGTGCGACGCACTTTCTGCTGACCCTGGACCAGCAATCGGTCGGCACCGCCAGGCTGCTGGACAGTGGGCGCATCGGCCGTGTCGCCCTGCTGGTCTCGGCCCGTGGCCAGGGGCTGGGGCATGTGCTGATGCGGGCGGTCATGGAGCATGCCCAGAGTGCCGGCATGACCTCCCTGACCCTGTCGGCGCAGACCCATGCGCTGGAGTTCTATCGCCAGCTTGGCTTTGAAACCTGCTCCGACACCTACCTCGATGCCGGCATACCGCACCAGGATATGCGCTGGAAAACCGCTGATATCCAGACTGAAGATTGATGACTGGGTCGTCCAGCATACTCGATGACAGCCCCGAGGTGCTGGCTGCACTTCCGCTGGCGTAGCGCAGGCGCGCTACACCCCGATACCCGAATGCAGCGCCGACACCGGGTTGTCGAGCCCCTGCTCGACGACAGCACTGCGGCAACCGCGGTTTCGCCGGCGGGGCGCGGGCGCGTTACATTCCTGGAGTACGGTCCAGCTGCTAAACTCTGGTTCGGTCCCCATGAGATTGCGCCATGAACCTGCGACCTTTTCTGACCCTGTGCGCCACCCTGCTCTTGCTCCTGGGCTCCGCCCAGCTTGCCGCTGCGCCCAGGACCGAGATCATCCCCCTCGGCTACAACATGGCCGAGGATCTGCTGCCCGCCATCCAGCCGTTGCTGCGCCCTGACGAGCGGGTTTCCGCCCATGGCAACCAGCTGATCATTCGCGCCGAGCCGCAACGCCTGCAGGAAATTCGTGCCCTGCTGGCGGATCTTGACCGGCAACCGGCGCAGCTGCGCATCAGTGTCAGCCACAGTGGCAGCTCGCTCGGCAGCCAGAGCGGTTACCGGGTGGATGGGCGCATCGAAACCGGTGCTGGCGATATCGTCGTCGGTCGCCCCGGGAGCAGCAACCAGGGCCGGGTCATTCGCCGCGAGACCCGTGGCGCCAATGACGGCACACGGGTCATCCTCGCCAGCGAAGGCAGTCCGGTACTGATCCAGACCGGCCAGAGTATCCCGCTGACCACGACCACCACCAATGTCTACGGCCAGGTAATGCGGCAGACGGAATATCATGACGTGACCGCCGGTTTCTATGCCACGGTGCGCCTCAATGGCGACCTTGCGACCATCACCCTGAGTGCCAGCAACGATCGACTGCGCCCGACCGGTGACGACGTCATCGAGGTACAGAGAGCCGATACCGTGGTCACCACCCGCCTCGGCGAATGGGTAACCATAGGCGGTGTGGATGACCTGGACCACAGTCAGGATCGTGACGTCGGCCGGCGCACCACCACCCGCAGCGCCCAGCAGCAGAGCGTGCGGTTGATGGTAGAACGGGTCAACTAGCCTTTGTTGCATTTTTGTAGTGTTTTAATAAATTCACTACAAAGTGCATTGACTTCTGATTCCTTAGCCCGCATTATTGCCTCGCTCCCGCTAGCCAGAGCCCCTTCAGAGGGTCTCCGGATCGGTTCCTGAACCTAAGGAACCCTCCGTGTCTCAACAGCCCACAAGGCAGTTCGACGAGGTTGCGACTGGAACGAAGTTGTCCTGAGGGACGGGGAAGCGATTAAAACGTAGCAGCCTGCATGATACAGGAGCGGCCGAATACTCTACCAAGCTGCCAGCTTGTTCGAGACGCGCCATCCGCATCGTCGACTGTTTCGTCACCCTCCTCTCTCTTCATGTCATTCTTCAATCCGGTCACTGTTTCGACGCACTGCGGAGTGCCGCACCCAGGCTCTGGCTGATGGGTTCGGGGTCGACTAACGTCAGAACCAAACGCAAACTTTGAAGGATTGACCATGTCTGCATATCAAAACGATATCAAAGCAGTTGCCGCGCTCAAAGAAACCGCCGGTAACGGCTGGAATGCCATCAACCCGGAATCCGTCGCGCGCATGCGTGCACAGAACCGTTTCAAAACCGGTTTGGATATCGCCAAATACACTGCTGCGATCATGCGCAAGGACATGGCAGAATACGACGCCGACTCGTCTGCTTACACTCAGTCCCTGGGCTGCTGGCATGGCTTCATTGGTCAGCAGAAGCTGATCTCCATCAAGAAGCACCTGAAAACCACCAACAAGCGCTACCTGTACCTGTCCGGCTGGATGGTCGCCGCCCTGCGCTCCGACTTCGGTCCCCTGCCCGACCAGTCCATGCATGAAAAGACTGCGGTTTCCGGCCTGATCGAAGAACTGTACACCTTCCTGCGCCAGGCTGACGCCCGCGAACTGGACCTGCTGTTCACCGCCCTGGACGACGCCCGCGCAGCAGGCAACAAGACCAAGGAAGCTGAAATCCAGGCCCAGATCGACGGCTTCGAAACTCACGTCGTGCCGATCATCGCCGACATCGACGCCGGTTTCGGTAACGCCGAAGCCACCTACCTGCTGGCCAAGCAGATGATCGAGGCGGGTGCCTGCTGCATCCAGATCGAGAACCAGGTATCCGACGAGAAGCAGTGCGGTCACCAGGACGGCAAGGTCACTGTTCCCCACTCCGACTTCCTGGCCAAGATCAACGCGGTCCGCTACGCCTTCCTCGAGCTGGGTGTGGATGACGGCGTCATCGTTGCCCGTACCGACTCCCTGGGCGCCGGCCTGACCAAGCAGATCGCCGTGACCAACGAGCCGGGCGACCTGGGCGACCTGTACAACAGCTTCCTCGATGGCGACTACATCGAGAATGCCGACTCCATCGAGAACGGTGACGTGGTCATCAAGGCCAACGGCAAGCTGCTCAAGCCCAAGCGCCTGGCCTCCGGCCTGTTCCAGTTCCGCAAGGACACTGGTGTCGATCGCGTCGTGCTGGACTGCATCACTTCCCTGCAGCACGGTGCCGACCTGCTGTGGATCGAAACCGAGAAGCCGCACGTTGGCCAGATCGCTGAAATGGTCAACCGCATTCGCGAAGTCGTGCCCAACGCCAAGCTGGTCTACAACAACAGCCCGTCGTTCAACTGGACGCTGAACTTCCGTCAGCAGGTATTCGATGCCTGGGCCGCCGCAGGCAAGGATGTTTCCGCCTACGACCGCGCCAACCTGATGAGCGTCGAGTACGACGAAACCGAGCTGTGCAACGAGGCTGACGAGCGTATCCGTACCTTCCAGGCTGACGCCTCTCGCGAAGCGGGTATCTTCCACCACCTGATCACCCTGCCGACCTACCACACTGCTGCGCTGTCGACTGACAACCTGGCAAAAGGTTACTTCGACAAGGAAGGTATGCTGGCTTACGTCAAGGGTGTTCAGCGTCAGGAAATCCGTCAGGGTATCGCCTGCGTCAAGCACCAGAACATGGCTGGCTCCGATATCGGTGACAACCATAAAGAGTACTTCGCCGGTGAAGCAGCACTGAAAGCTGGCGGCAAGGACAACACCATGAACCAGTTCGGCTGATAAGTCGGCAGTTCACGGGCCTCGGCCCAGGTGTTGAGGAAAGGCCACCTTCGGGTGGCCTTTTCCATATGGAGCGCCCAACGGCAAGCTGCTGTCGCCCTTGGGACAAGTCGCGTACAATGCGCCCTTCACTGCCGGCCATGACTGTTTCAGCCAGGCGTTGTCGGCGCATCATGCAGCAGCAGGTTTTAGAGAATGGCACGTTTACATTTGGAGTTTCCGGAAGATCAGTTCTATTTCACCACGCAACTGACCGTCCGCATCACCGACATCAACTCGGGCAAACACCTGGCCAATGACTCGATGGTTTCGATGATATCCGAGGCGCGGGCACGCTTTCTGTACCAGTTCGGCATCGAGGAAGTCAGCGTCAATGATGTCGGCATCATCGTCACCGATATGGCCACCACTTATCTCAAGGAAGCCTTCGCCCGTGAAGCGCTGATCTTCGAAGTGGGATTGATGGATCTGAACAAGTATGGCGGGGATATCATCTTCCGCATTACCAAGGCCGATGGCGGTGACCTGGTTGCCCTGGCGAAGTCCGGCTTCGTGTTCTACAACTTCCTCGCGGCCAAGGTAACCCCCATGCCGGAAGACTTCAGATTGCGCTTTCCCGGCGTCAACCAGATCGAGGAATGATCAATAAAAAAACCCGGTCAAATGACCGGGTTTTTTGTTGCTGAAGATCGATTAACGAACTTCAACCTGTGTTTCCACTTCCGCTTCCACACGACGGTTCATGGCGCGGCCATCGTCGGTAGCGTTGTCAGCGATCGGACGGGACTCACCGTGGCCGACAGCATTGACGCGGGAAGACTCGACACCTTCAGCGATCAGAGCTTCACGAACCGAATTGGCACGACGCTCGGACAGGTTCTGGTTGTAGGCATCGGTACCTACGGAGTCAGTGTGACCTTCAACGGTAGTGGTCACCGACGGGTAGGTCTTCATGAACTCGGCCAGGCTCTGGATGTCCTGACGGAACTCGGGGCGGATGGTGTCGCGGTCGAAGTCGAACTTGACGTCCAGTTCAACACGCACGGACTGCATTTCAGGAGCCGGTTCCGGGGCCGGAGCAGGTGCAGGAGCCGGTTCGGCCTGAGCTACGACCGGAGCGGGCTTGCCACCGAAGTTCAGACCCAGGCCAACGCCAGCCTGCCATTCGGTGTTGCGATGATCCAGGCCGTACAGTGCGTCAACGCCTGCCTTGACGAAGAAGTTTTCGTTCAGGTAGTTCTTCACACCGAAGCCAGCCACTGCCATGGTGGTGCGGTCACGCTGGCTGGTGCCAACCTGATCCAGCTCCTGGTGTGCAAAACCACCAGAAACGTAGGGGCGCAGGGCACCTTCTCCGAAATGGTAAACAGCTTCAACGTGGGCCATACGACCGTCGATGTCTTCGCCGGTAATATCGGATTCCAGGCTCTTGTAAGTACCCAGGCCGATATTCAACAGTACGTCGTCGGTGACAAAATAACCCAGGCTGCCACCAACCAGAGTACCGTCGTCCAGGTTACGCATGCTGTCGGTGAAATAGCGCTTCGCAAAGGCTTCCACCTCAACCGAACCGGCGCTCTGGGCCATGGCCGGCAGCGTGGAAGCTGCAATAGCTGCGCCTACAACGATACCTACTGTGTTTTTCAATTTCATCTTTGAATCCCCGTTAAATCCATTCGGACGTTAGGTTTTGCGCAAAACTCGGTGGGAGTATAGCAGAGTTGAGAAAAGTGCAATATGAGAATGGCCTAAAAAGGATTGCTTATATGCTTGCGCAGCTTCTCCAGTGCACGCTTGTACCGCATTTTCGTGGCACTCAGACCCATGTTCATAATGTCGGATATCTCCTGAAACTCCAGCTCGGCCACGAAGCGCAACACCAGGATCTCGCGATCCACCTGGTTGACATGCACGAGCCAATGATCGAGACCCTTGCTATCTACCGCTGGACTCTCGAGCTCATGCGCCTCTTCCTGACCGCCCAAGCTCAACGCATCATATAACCGTCGCTTGCGCTTTTCTTTTCGATACTGCGTAATGCATTCATTGTAAGTAATACTATATAGCCATGTCTTGAACTTGGCCTTGCCTTCGAAGTGCTTGAGTCCATGCAGCACTTTGAGCATTACTTCCTGACATACATCATCAGCATCCCTTTCGTTGCCAAGATACCGGGCACACACATTGTAGAGTGTGCGCTGGTACCTTCGCATCAGCTCCTCATAGGCAACGGTGGTGTGAAAAAGTTCACGGTTAGCACGAATTACCAGTTCTTCGTCCGTCATCTCGGACAACTGGCCACGGCTGCGCGAAGCTGGGATCTCGGTCAAAACAGTGTCATCAATCAATGGGCAAGGTCGTGTCGCGCTCAGCGCGACACGGGTCTGTCGATCAGTGAACGGTTGGGTACGGAAATGAGTCGCCCCTCATCATCCATGAGCGAGGTCTTGACGGTGCCTATCTCCTCGATGACGCCCTCGGTGCCGTCTACCGTGATCCTGTCCCCTACCTGATAGAGTTCGCGCAGATACACACCGGCGATGATCTGGCTGACCGTGTCCCGGCTGCCCAGCCCCATCGCGAGTGCCGCCGCAGCGCCGAAGGAGACCAGGACGATGGCGATCACGGTATTGAGCAGCTGGGTCTCGATCTGCAACTGACCGATGGCCAGCGACACGGTGATGATCACCAGCAGTCCCTGCACCAGCCGGCTGATACCACCGGCATAGTCGGCGCCGATACTCTCGACCGTGCCACGTACCACGCCGGCGACCAGGTGCGACAGCAGCAGGCCAGCCAACAGGATGAGTGCAGCACCGAACACCTTGGGCAGGTACAGGGCGAACGCATCCAGCGTGGCTGATACCCGCGCCAGGCCGAGGGTTTCTGCGGCGGAGACGACGAAGGTGAGAATGATGAACCAGTAGATGATCTTGCCGATCACCGCTGATACCGGTGAGGAGATGCCGATCCGCCCCAGCATCTTGGTCACCCCTGCTCCGCTCATCAGCCGGTCGAGTCCCAGCTTGGCCAGGC
Organism: Halopseudomonas xiamenensis; assembly: GCF_014219065.1. GTDB lineage: Bacteria > Pseudomonadota > Gammaproteobacteria > Pseudomonadales > Pseudomonadaceae > Halopseudomonas > Halopseudomonas xiamenensis. The sequence goes on along the minus strand of NZ_JACLGO010000018.1, from coordinate 36,745 downwards.
CCTTGCTAAGTACCGCATCGACTATCCGGGCAACCACGAAACCCAGCAGGACGATGAACAGTGCGGTAATCAGGTCGGGAATGAAGGAAGCTATCTTGGTCCACAAGGCAGTCATCGCGGCGATGAAGCTCTGGCTCCAGGTTTCTTGTTGCATGACGGGCTCGCTATGAATTCAGATCAGTGGAAGAAGGGCTTTTGGCTTCGCGCCGCACGCTTCTGGCATGCCGCAGCCCACGTGCCCCACCCTCGCTGATGACCCAGCCCCAGTTGGCGAACAGCCTGAGCAGATCGAACAGGCCGCTGTGGATGTGGGCTCGGTGCAGAACACGCTCCAGGCGCTTGTCATCCTCGCTGGGGGACTGCCGGGAGGCATCCTCCTGCATCAGGCTGCGCAGGTGACGCTCAAAGGGATCATCCATGGCTATCTCCGAATCAGTGAATACACAGACACAGACGCGCGCCGGTCGAGCGATGTCACCTGACCGGCGCGTTCCCTGGGAGCTGCCTGTTTACTCAGGCATCTTCAGCGCCACCGGCGAGACGATGATGCCGTTGTTGTCGGCATACAGATACTCGCCCGGGCGGAAGGTGACACCGCCGAAGGTGACTGGCACGTTGAGCTCACCGATACCGCGCTTATTGCTCTTCATCGGATGGCTCGCCAGCGCCTGGATACCCAGGGGAGTCTGGATCAGAACATCCACATCACGCACGCATCCGTACATGATGATACCCTGCCAGCCACTCTTCGCGGCCTTTTCCGCCAGCATGTCGCCCAGCATCGCGCAACGCAGGGAGCCACCGGCATCCACCACCATGACCTTGCCGGTACCGTCCTGGGCAACAAGGTCCTTGACCACCGAGTTGTCTTCGAAACACTTGACCGTGACGATTTCGCCACCGAAGGAGTCATGCCCGCCGAAGTTGCTGAACATCGGCTCGACAACAGCAACATCGGGGTAGGCGTCACACAGGTCTGGAGTTATATACATCGTCATGCTCCCGGGCTGATCAGCCATTGTTTTCCGCGAGGAAGAACCAGGTATCCATTACCGAATCAGGGTTGAGCGAAACGCTCTCGATGCCCTGCTCCATCAGCCAGCGTGCCAGGTCCGGATGATCCGACGGGCCCTGTCCACAGATACCGATGTACTTGTCGGCCTTGCGGCAGGCGGCGATGGCATTGGCCAGCAGCTTCTTGACCGCGGCGTTGCGCTCGTCGAACAGGTGCGCAATGATGCCGGAGTCGCGGTCCAGGCCCAGGGTCAGCTGAGTCAGGTCGTTGGAGCCGATGGAGAAGCCGTCGAAATGCTCGAGGAACTCCTCGGCCAGCAGAGCGTTGGCCGGCAGCTCGCACATCATGATCAGGCGCAGGCCGTTCTCGCCACGTTTGAGACCGTTTTCCGCCAGCAGCTCGACCACCTGGGACGCTTCACCGACAGTACGCACGAAGGGCACCATGATTTCCACGTTGGTCAGGCCCATCTCGTCACGTACCCGCTTCATTGCCCGGCATTCGAGTTCGAAGCAGTCACGGAAGGATTCGCTGATGTAGCGCGACGCACCGCGGAAGCCCAGCATCGGGTTCTCTTCCTCCGGCTCGTACAGACGACCGCCGATGAGGTTGGCGTATTCGTTGGACTTGAAGTCGGACAGGCGGACGATAACCTTCTTCGGCCAGAACGCCGCCGCCAGGGTGCTGACACCCTCGACCAGCTTGTCGACATAGAAGTCGACCGGGTCACCATAGCCGGCAATACGCTTCTCGACGCTGTCCTTGACCTCCGACGGCAGGCCGTCGAAATTCAGCAGCGCCTTGGGGTGTACACCGATCATGCGGTTGATGATGAACTCCAGACGTGCCAGACCAACACCTTCGTTGGGCAGGTTGGCAAAGTCGAAGGCGCGGTCCGGGTTACCGACGTTCATCATGATCTTGAACGGCAGTGGCGGCATGGCATCAACGCTATTGGTACGAATGTCGAACTCCAGGCGGCCGGCATAGATCATGCCGGTATCCCCTTCGGCGCAGGAAACCGTGACTTCCTGACCATCGCTCAGCTCGCTGGTGGCGTTGCCGCAGCCGACTACCGCCGGAATACCCAGCTCGCGAGCGATGATCGCCGCGTGACAGGTACGCCCGCCGCGGTTGGTGACGATGGCACTGGCGCGCTTCATCACCGGCTCCCAGTCGGGGTCGGTCATGTCCGATACCAGTACGTCGCCTGGCTGTACCTTGTCCATTTCGGATACGTCGCGGATCACCTTGACCGGACCGGCGCCGATACGCTGGCCGATGGCGCGACCCTCGACCAGTACCGTGCCCTTGTCCTTGAGCAGGTAGCGCTCCATGACGTTGACGTTACTGCGGCTCTTCACCGTCTCGGGGCGAGCCTGGACGATGTACAGCTGGTTGTCGTCACCATCCTTGGCCCACTCGATGTCCATCGGGCAGCCATAGTGTTTCTCGATGATCACCGCCTGGCGAGCCAGGTTGACCACTTCCTCATCGCTCAGGCAGAAGCGTGCACGTTCTGCGGCATCGACATCAACGGTCTTGACCGAGCGACCTGCGGAGGCCTCTTCGCCATAGATCATCTTGATCGCCTTGCTACCGAGGTTGCGACGCAGGATCGACGGACGACCGGCTTCCAGGGTCGGCTTGTGTACATAGAACTCGTCGGGGTTGACCGCGCCCTGTACCACGGTCTCGCCAAGGCCGTAGGCACCAGTGATGAACACCACGTCACGGAAACCGGACTCGGTGTCCAGGGTGAACATCACCCCGGCGGTACCGGTTTCGGAGCGCACCATGCGCTGCACACCCGCGGACAGGGCAACCAGCTTGTGGTCGAAGCCCTGGTGGACGCGGTAGGAAATGGCCCGGTCATTGAACAGGGAGGCGAATACTTCCTTGGTTGCGCGGATCACGTTGTCCACGCCACGGATATTGAGGAAGGTTTCCTGCTGGCCGGCGAAGGAGGCATCGGGCAGGTCTTCGGCGGTAGCGGAGGAACGCACGGCCACTGCCAGGTTGTCGTTGCCAGCGGACAGATCGGCGAACGCGTCGCGAATGGCCTGGTCCAGAGCAGCGGGGAATTCCGCGTCCATCACCCACTGGCGGATCTGCGCGCCGGTACGGGCCAGGGCGTTCACATCATCCACATCCAGCGCGTCCAGCGCGGCATTGATACGGTCATTGAGACCACTCTGTTCGAGAAATTCGCGATACGCATCAGCTGTGGTGGCAAAACCACCCGGTACGGATACGCCGGCACCGGCCAGATTGCTGATCATTTCGCCAAGCGAGGCGTTCTTGCCGCCGACACGCTCAACATCTCCAACACCCAGTTGCTCAAAGGACACTACGTACTCTAGCAAGGTGATCTCTCCGTCAATCAATGAATAGGGAGGCAGCGCCGGCTTTGCCGTCTGGTCTGCAAGTCACAAATACGCGACAATGCCACTTCGACGCTTACTCAAATAAAGGGGCAGGATCACCGCCCTCAGTAAAATTCCGATATTTTAAGGCTTCGCGCATGAAACGCACTGCTTTTTTCATTTCCGATGGTACCGGTATCACTGCCGAGACGCTTGGCCAGAGCCTGCTCTCTCAATTCGAGAACATCCAGTTCAGCAAGCTGCTGCGGCCCTATGTGGATACCGTGGAAAAAGCGCGGGACATGGTACAACAAATCAATGCCGCTGCCGAGGCAGATGGTCAGCCACCGATCATTTTCGAAACGGTGGTCAATCGCGACATCCATCAGGAGCTGACCCAGTCCCAGGGTTACATCATCGATATCTTCTCCACTTTCCTTGCCCCGCTGGAGCAGGAGCTGGGTGCCGGCTCGTCATATTCGGTTGGCAAATCCCATTCCATCCAGCACAACAGCAACTACCAGGACCGTATAGAGGCGGTGCATTTCGCCATGGACAACGACGATGGCGCCCGCACCCACCACTACAAGGAGGCGGATATCATCCTGGTCGGTGTCTCCCGCTGCGGCAAAACGCCCTCCTGCCTTTATATGGCACTGCAATATGGCATTCGTGCGGCCAACTACCCGCTGACCGACGATGACATGGAAAGCCTGCAACTGCCCGTTGCGCTCAAACCGCACAAGCACAAGCTGTTCGGCCTGACCATCGATGCCGAACGCCTGGCCAGCATCCGCAATGAACGTCGCCCCAACAGCCGCTACGCCAGTTTCGCCCAGTGCGAGTTCGAGATTCGCGAGGTGGAGAACCTGTTCCGCCGCGAGAACATCCCGCACATCAACTCGACGCATTTCTCGGTAGAGGAAATCTCCGCCAAGATCCTGGTGCACATGGGAATCGAGCGCCGGCTCAAGTGAGCTTACGCCGCCCGCCAGGGCGGCATGGCTGCCGGCGGCCCCTCTTTACATAATTTGCAAAACATTTTCCCGCGCCGCTGCTGGGTTTGCGTTGAACTTTTCCGACCGCTCTGTACCATTCCGCGAACAATGATAATTGTTATCAATGGCGAATACTAACAATTGGACCACGCATTGGCATCTGTAAAGGGCAATGCGTGGAAAAGGAGCAATACATGTCGCGGAACCACCCTGCCCTGACCGTCCACCGGACTGTTGCCGGCACCCTGGCCCTGTTGGCCACCAGCGTAGCAATGGCCAACCAGGAATCGGTTCGATTGGCGGATACCGTCGTTACCGCTTCCGGCTTCGAGCAGAAGATCACCGATGCGCCGGCCAGTATCAGCGTTATCAGTCAGGAAGATCTGCAACGCAAACGCTACGGCAACCTGGCCCAGGCGCTGGAAGATGTGGAAGGCATCGATGTTCGACAAGGTACAGGCAAGACCGGTGGTTTGAATATCAGCATCCGCGGTATGCCGAGCCAATATACGCTGATCCTGATTGACGGTCGTCGCCAGAACGCGGCTGGCAATGTGACTCCCAACGGCTTCAACGAAACCTCCACCAGCTTCATGCCGCCGATGTCTGCCATTGAGCGTATCGAGGTAATCCGCGGCCCAATGTCCACTCTCTACGGCTCCGACGCCATGGGTGGTGTGGTCAACATCATTACCAAGAAAGTCTCCAGCGAGTGGGCTGGTTCGATCAGCCTGGATCATACCTTCCAGGAAAACCGTGATTATGGCGATGCCAGCAAGGTCAGTCTGTATGCCAGTGGCCCTTTGATTGAGGGGCTGATGGGGTTGGCAGTACGCGGCAGCCTGTATGACCGCAGCGCCTCGGATCTGAGTTTCGATAACGACAGCACCGTCAGCAAGCGTGGTGCAGCGCCGGTTGAAGGCCGTAACAACACGGTTGGCGCCCGCCTCACCCTCACTCCGCATGAAAACCATGATTTTGCCCTGGACTTTGAGCGTGGCCGCCAGGTCTACGACAATGATGACTGTCAGTTGGGTAATCTGGACGGCAAGGCCACCGGCAGTGCAACCGGTGGGTGCGCAGCGGATGCGCCTACCGCCCATGGGTATAAGGACGAGCTGCGCTTCGAGCGCGAGCAGGTCGCGCTTACCCATACTGGTCGGTTGGGCTTCGGGGTGCTGGACAGCAGTCTGATGCATAACACCACCGAGACCCTTGGGCGTACCATCCCTGGCCGCAGCGCTGGCGGTGATATCGGAACTCCCCTGCCGGCGGCGCCTTGGGCGACAGTCGGTGATGATCGCAAGCTGGAAACGACCAATCTGGTCCTGGACAGCAAGCTGGTTGCCCCAGTTGGTGATGCGCATATTCTCACTGTCGGTGGCCAGTGGTGGAAGGCTGAAATGACCGATGATATTGCCGGCACCGATTTCGAGCAGACCTCCTGGGCGCTGTTCTCGGAGGACGAATGGCGCCTGCGTGATGATCTTGCGCTGACTTTGGGAGTGCGTTACGACGATCACGAAAGTTTTGGTGGGAACGTCAGCCCGCGGGCTTACCTGGTGTGGAACGCGACCGACAGCTGGACACTGAAAGGTGGTGTCAGCCGAGGCTACAAGACGCCGGACCTGAATGACCTGCATAACGGTATCAATGGTATTACCGCCCAAGGGCGTGCGGTAACCGTAGGTAATCCGGACCTTGACCCGGAGACCAGCACCAATACCGAGTTCGGCGTTTATTACGACAACCTGGCGGGCTTTAATGCCAACGCCACTCTGTTCCACAATAAGTTCAAGGACAAGATCGCCAGCGGACCGCTGATTATCGACCATCCGTTGTGCCTCGGTAACGAGACTACCAACGGTACTCCCAACCCGGGCTGCTCACCTTTGATCAACGTAGACGAGGCTGTCACCAAAGGGATCGAGTTGGCTGGTGGCTGGCAGTTCGCCCCGGCCTGGAAGTTGAATGCAAACTACACTTACACCGACAGCGAGCAAAAGAGTGGTGCAGACAAGGGGGCGGCGTTCACCAATACTCCCAAGCACATGCTCAACGCCAGTCTGAACTGGAGTGCAAGTGATCGCCTGGAACTTTGGTTCAAAGGGGAATATCGTGGTAAGCGTGACCGCTTTACCAACCTGTATCAGAACCTGAGTCAGGAAAATCAGGCTGTCCAGAGCCAGGTGGGTGATCTCAAGGCTTATGAAGTGTTTCATCTGGGTGGGTCATTCCGCGCCTCGGATAATGTCACTCTAAATGCCACTATCTACAACCTGTTCGACAAGGACTTCCTGGACGGCGGTATCTACCAATATACGACTGGTGCTGGTACGAACACCGGATGGGCATCGCACTATACGCATTCAGCCCAGTCCACTACAGGAACATTGGAAGAAGGCCGCCGTCTCTGGCTCTCTGCCACAGTCGACTTCTGATATTCCGTTTCTCCAAATACCCCAGACTTTTTCCGGGGTATTTTTTATCTCCTCTTCTGACCGATAAATATTTCCTCCTCAATCAGCCAAAGAGTATGGCGCTTTTGTCGCCGACTCTTTATACTTCTGCCCGCCAACAATAATGATAACGATTTAGATTAGCGTGATGATCACACTGGAGTTTCCAAAAAGAGCATAGAAGGAGCGCTACCTTGTCGATCAACACCTCCCTACCCTCCCAGCTCATAGGCGGCATGGCGCTGCTGGCGAGCTGTATTGCATTGGCCAATGAAAATCCGGTGCAGCTGCCGGACGTCACCGTCGTATCGGCCACCGGTTTCGAACAGAAACTCACCGACGCCCCAGCCAGTATCAGCGTGATCAGTCGCGAGCAGCTGCAGAGTAGACCCTACGCAGGGCTCGCCGACGCATTACGCGACGTCGAAGGTGTCGATGTGGGTGCCGATCTGGACAAGAACGGCAATATCAGCATCACCATGCGCGGCCTGCCGAAGGACTACACCCTGGTACTGATCGATGGTCGCCGGCAGAGCGACATCGGTGATATCGGGCCGAACAACTTCGGCAACAGCCAGTTCATGTACATGCCATCGATGGACGCGATCGAACGCATCGAGGTGATCCGCGGACCGATGTCCACCCTGTACGGTGCCGATGCCATGGGTGGAGTGATCAACATCATCACCCGCAAGGTACAGGACAACTGGGGCGGCTCCATCAGTCACGGGCTGACATTCCAGGAGGATTCGCAGTTTGGTGACGACCGCAAGACCGATGTGTTCGCCAGCGGTCCGCTGATCAAGGGTCTGCTCGGCCTCGGGCTGCGTGCCAGCCTGTACGATCGCGAGCAGAGTGATCCGGGTTATAGCGTAGGCACCCTGGTCAATGGTGACGGCAGCCTCTTTGAAGACACTGGCAGCTTCGGTGACAAGAAAATCGTCGCCGCCAAGAACTGGAACGCCGGCTTTACCCTGAACCTCACGCCGCTGGAGGACCATGACTTCCAGTTCGAATACGACGTCGCCAAGCAACGTTACGACAATACCGAGGGCCAGACCGGCACACTGGACTCCGTTGAGAGTCTCTGGCGGGCCAGCCGTGGGATCATCCAGCCGCGGGTTGGTTACTCGGAGTATCAACGGGTGGAGCGTGAGCAATTCGTCCTGGCCCATACCGGGCGCTGGAACTTCGGCACCAGTACCACCAGCCTGACCCGCAGCACCAGCAACAACCTGGGACGCTCCCTGCCGTTGACCGTGCAGGAGCGCAGCGACCTGCAGGCCATCTGGGATCAGGCCGCGGCAGACCAGGGCGTCACCTCACCGGTACTGACCGACGAGCTGCGCGCCCAGTTGGGCAGTGCCTTCCTGCCGCGTGATCGGCGCGAGCTGGAGATTCGCAACACCATCTTCGATACCAAGCTGGCCAGCTCGATCGGCAACCACCACTTCACCATCGGCGGCCAGTACTTCTTCGCCGAGATGGAAGACGGTGTGTTCGGCATGGACGGCGCCGGTTTCCAGTCCGGCAAGACCCAGGATCACAAACAATGGGCGCTGTTCGCCGAGGATAACTGGGATCTCACCGAGAGCCTGACCTTCACCTACGGCGCACGTTACGACGACCACAACATCTTCGGCTCCGAAGTCAGCCCGCGTGCCTACCTTACCTGGCGGACAACGGACAACTGGACGCTCAAAGGTGGTGTCAGTACCGGCTACAAGACACCCAAGCCCAACCAGCTGTTCCCCGGTATCGTCGGTTTTGGTGGCCAGGGCGTCAGCCCCATGGCCGGCTCGCCCGACCTGAAACCGGAAACCAGTACCAACTATGAAGTCGCGGTCTATTACGACAACCTGAGCAACTTCAACGCCAACGCTACGCTGTTCTTCAATGACTTCAAGGACAAGATCGCCACGGCCGACGCCGTTCCCAACTGTTACAACGCCAGTGGTGTGAAGTATCTGACCTCGGGCTGCGTGGATGTCGGCCCAGGTTGGGCCGAGCTGGGCTACAACAGCTTCAGCCAAAGTACCAACGTGGACAAGGTCGAGACCAAAGGTATCGAGCTGGCAGCGCGCTGGGAAATCATCCCGACGCTGAGCCTGAGCGGCAACTACACCTATACCGACAGCGAGCAGAAAAGCGGTCGGCAAAAAGGCCTGCCGCTGGTCAACACCCCCGAGCACATGCTCAACAGCACGCTCAGCTGGGATGTATTGCCGCGCCTGAACCTGTCGTTGATTGCCGAGCTGCGTGATGAGCGCTATCGCGGCACCGCGACCAGCGCCGGGCCGCAGCCGGTCACCCGCAAGCTGTACTACAAGTCCTATGAGCTCTACCACCTGGGCATGCGCTTCCAGGCCAGCGATGATCTGACCCTGCATGGTCGGGTCAACAACCTGCTGGACAAGAACATGGCCGGCCGCAACTGTGAGCCGACCTATGACGATCTGGGTGCGCACGACAGCTGGTCCTGCTCGAATGACTACAACGTGACCGAGAAGGCACGCAGCTTCTGGCTGTCAGCCAACTACCGGTTCTGACCCTCAACCCCGGCCCGGGACTACCCGGGCCGCCTGACCCACAAGAGTAGGCAATGAAACACCTGGCGATCGGCACCCTGCGACAATGGCACTGGATCAGCTCGGCACTCTGTCTGGCGGGCATGCTGTTGTTCGCGGTGACCGGCATCACGCTCAATCACGCCGGCGATATCGAGGCCAGACCGCAGGTGCGCAGCGTCGAGCTGCAGTTGCCGGAGGAACTGCTGGAAACCTTGCCGGCGGCTGTCGAACAGCAGGTGCTCGCTGACCCGCTGCACCACTGGCTGCAGGACAGCCTGGGCGTGCGCTTCGCAACGCAGGCCGCGGAATGGTCCGACTCGGAGCTGTATGTCGGCATGCCCAGGCCCGGCGGCGACGCCTGGCTGACGCTGGACCTGGAGTCCGGAGAGCTGTTCTTCGAAACCACCGACCGGGGCTGGATCGCCTATGCCAACGACCTGCACAAAGGCCGCCACAGCGGTACCGCCTGGAGTTGGTTCATCGACGTATTCGCCGCGGTTTGCGTAGTGTTCGCGCTGACCGGCCTGCTACTGCTCATGCGCCAGGCCCGCTCCCGACCGGCCACCTGGCCGGTGACCGGGCTCGGCCTGCTGATCCCCCTGCTCATTGCCCTGTTGCTGATTCATTAGGAGAAAGGCCCATGCACAAATGGTTGTTATTGTCGCTGGCGACAGCGATCACCACCGTCAGCGCCGCCGAGATGGAAGTCTCCGTCGAGGTTCCGCGCCTGGCTGTGGCGGAGTATCACCGTCCCTACGTGGCGATCTGGATCGAGAACGCCAACGGCCACGTCGCCGACCTGTCGGTCTGGTACGACCTCAAACTGCGCGACCGTGAGGGCGAGAAATGGCTGAAGGACATGCGCCAGTGGTGGCGCCGCAGTGGGCGTGCCCTGGAACTGCCGATCGACGGCTTGTCCGCCGCTACCCGCCCGGTCGGCCAGCATAGCCTGCGCTTTGCCGATGACCACCCGGCGCTGGCAGCACTCGTGCCGGGTGACTACCAACTGCTGGTCGAGGCTGCCCGGGAAGTGGGCGGTCGCGAACTGGTCCGCCTCCCCTTCAGCTGGCCGGTGACCGAGCAGGTCAGCCATCAGGCTGCCGGCACCAGCGAACTGGGCAAGATCCAACTGAACATTCAACCCTGAATCATCCATTGCAACCCTGGAGAACAATACCATGCTCAAACGACTCACCTGCTGGACGGCGCTGGCCGTCGCCGTCACCCTGCCCCTCTCCGCTCAGGCACACCGGGCCTGGATGCTGCCCTCGACCACCATCGTCTCCGGCGACAGCGCCTGGGTCAGCGTGGACGCCGCCATATCCAACGACCTGTTCTATTTCGAGCACCACCCATTGGTACTCGAAGGTATTGGCCAGCCGCCGGAGCGCGCCAGTGCTGCACCAGCCCGGCCGCGCCCGGCCAATCGCCTGTTGATCAGTGCACCGGATGGCAGCGAAGTGGCTGCGCAGAATGGCCATGTGGGCAAGTACCGCAGCGTCTTCGATGTGGAACTCAGCCAGAAAGGTACCTACAAGCTGGCGATCGCCGGGGCACCACGTTACTTCGCCCGCTACAAGGAAAACGGCGAGGACCAACGCTGGATGGGTGAGCTGGCCGACGCAGCGCAGGCTATCCCGGCCACTGCCGAGGATGTGCAGATCAGCCAGATGGAGTCGCGCATGGAGGTGTTCATCACTTCCGGCAATCCCACCGACGGGGTGTTCAAGCCCACCGGGCGCGGTCTTGAACTGCAGCCGGTCACGCACCCGAACGACCTGTTCGCCGAGGAAACCGCCGAGTTCATTTTCCTGCTCGATGGCAAACCGGCTGCTGGCGTCGAGGTCAATGTCATCCCCGGTGGCATCCGTCATCGCGATGAGCTGAACGATATCAGCGTGACCAGCGATGCTGCTGGCAAGGTTGCCATCACCTGGCCGCAGTCCGGCTTCTGGTGGCTGGAAGCCAAGGTGGTACAGGAGGATGGCCTCGAGGCTCCGCTGAACCAGCGCCGCGCCACCTATACCGCCACGCTTGAAGTCATGGCTCCCTGATGAGCCTGCTGGAGCTGTCGTGGTTGAACGATCCGCTGACTGCCCGTGGGTTGTATGCGACGTTGGCCACTGGCGGCTGGCTGCTGCTGTGCTGGTACTGCCTGGCCCCGGCCTGGCGTCGCCAGCACCGGGGCAGCTCTGCGGCGGCGGACTGGCTGATCGCCTACGCCAGCCAGTCCGGCGCTGCCCGGCAGATCGCCGAGCAACTCGCCCTGAGTGCTCGGCACGATGGCCAGGCGCCGGCGCTGCTGCCGCTCAATGACCTGTCGCTGGACGACCTCGGGCGTCATACCCGTGCGTTGTTTGTCGTCAGTACCTACGGGGAAGGCGAAGCGCCGGACAATGCGGCGCTGTTCTGGCGCAGGGCTCGGCATCAGCGCCCAGCGTTGCAGGACCTGCAGTACAGTGTGTTGGCGTTGGGTGACAGCCACTACAGTGACTACTGCGGCTTCGGCCGGCGTCTTGACCAGTGGCTGGGAGCAGCCGGCGCGCAGCCGGCGATACCCTGTACCGAGGTGGACCAGCTTGAGCCGGAAGTCCTGCAGCAATGGCGCGCTCGCGTCGACAGCCTGTTCGGCCTGCCCGAGATGGACGATAACCCGACCGACACCGTCGAGCACTGGCTGCTGGCCGAGCGGCGGCAGCTCAACCCCGATAGCCCTGGTGCCCCAGCCTGGCTGATACGCCTGGTACCGGTCGCCGACATGCCGCAATGGCAGGCCGGCGACCTGGCCCAGGTACATATCGGGGCGTTACGACGCACCTACTCCATTGCCAGCCTGCCCGAGGATGGCGCGCTGGAACTGATCGTGCGCCAGGTTATCGGCGACGATGGTCAGCTCGGGCAGGGTTCCGGCTGGCTCTGCCAGCACGCGGAGCCAGGTGTCAGGGTGGAGGTCGTGCTGCGTCCCAATCCGCAGTTTCATCTGTCCGAGCAGGATGCTCCGACCATCTTCATCGGTGCCGGCACTGGCCTGGCCGGCCTGCGCGGTCTGATCAAGCAGCGCCAGCGCCAGGGGCGCGGGGACAACTGGCTGATCTTCGGCGAACGCTGCCAGCAGCATGATCGCTGGCTGGCTGAAGAGCTGGAGACCTGGGCAGCGCAGGGGATGCTGACGCTGGACCGCTGTTTCTCCCGGGCCGAGGAGCACGCCGAATATGTCCAGCATCGCCTGACCGCCAGGGCCGATCAACTGCGCCAGTGGGTCGACCACGGCGCCTGCATCCATGTCTGCGGCAGCCTGGCCGGCATGGGCAATGCCGTCCATGCTGCACTGCAACAGCTGCTGTCGGCCGAGCAATGGCAAGGGCTGCAACAGCAGAATCGTTACCGGCGGGATCTGTATTGACGGTGTAAAGCGCCTCCGCGGAACCATGCTGTTAGCGCAGCGGTCAGAACAGATGCTGCCCGCGCTGTCAGGGGCCGATGCTTTCAATGAATCAGGAGTGCATATATGGACATCATTCGCCTTATCGCTGCCATTCTCTTGCCACCTCTCGGTGTATTTCTCCAGGTCGGCCTGGGTGGCGCCTTCTGGCTGAATATCCTGCTGACGCTGTTCGGCTACATACCGGGCATCATCCACGCTGTATGGATCATTGCGCGTCGCTGAATTCTGCCGCCTCGCGGGCAGCGACAACCTGATTCCTGCCCGCGTCCTTGGCCCTGTAGAGCGCCGCATCGGCGTCGCGCATCAGACCGTCGATGATTTCCTCGGTAGTCGCCACTGGCTGCCCGGCCCAGCTCGCACAGCCGATACTCACCGTCGCCCTGCCCCAGATCGATCCGCCGTGGGGTACATGCAGGTCGTATATCGCCATGCCCAGCGACTCGGCTGCCTGCCGTGCGGCTTCCAGGCCTATGCCCGGCAGCAATACGGCAAACTCCTCCCCTCCAAGCCGCGCCGCCATCTCACCGGTGCGCTTGAAGCGCGAATCCAGTAACCCGGCCAGTTTCGCCAGGCAGGCATCCCCTTCAGTATGCCCGTAGAGGTCATTGAACGCCTTGAAGAAATCCACATCCAGCATCAGCAGACTGACCGGGTAGCCCATGCGCTGGGCACGGCGCAACTCATCGGTCTGGTGCTGCTCGAAGTGACGCCGGTTGGCCAAGCCGGTAAGCGGATCGGTGCGGGACATTTCCAGCAATTCCTGGCGGGCCTGTTCCAGGCCGATGACATGGTCCCAGTGCTGCAGCAGGCTGAACAGCCACTGCCCGGCTCCTTGCAGTAACTCCTCGCGATCGCTGGCAACGGCCTGTGAAGTGCATCCGCGTACGGCATAGCCGAAGCTGTGCTGCGGGTTGCTGAAGTGGATCAACAGACTCCGTTCATCCAACCGCTCGATGGACCAACCCGGCTCATGCTCTACCGCCGAGCGCTGCTCAAGGCGTTCGAGCCACTGGGGATCGTCCTGCTTCATCCAGTGTACCCGCAACCTGTGGTTGTCCAGCAGCGCGCTGGCATCCTGCTGCAGATAGTAGCCCAGCAGCTTGAGGGTCTGCTTCATGGCCTGCGGATATTGTGTATGGTGCAGGTGCATCAGCTTGAGACTGGAGCCGGAAATCAGCTTCAGATAGCCGTTCAGGTAAGCGAGTTCCGAGGTGCGCTCCTCGACCCGGTGGTCCAGGCTGTCGCGCTCACTGGCCAGTTGCTCGATGGCCAGCTCATGCTGCTCGGCGTAATGGCGTATACCTGCATGCAGGGTATCGAAGCCGCGGCATACCAGGTCGATCTCGTCATGCCAGTTGCGTGCGGCACGTGACAAGGCCAGCGGAGCTGCATGCTTCTCGGGCTTGAGACGGCTGGCATAGTCCGCGATCAATTGCAGCGGTTTGCCCACTTCCCGGTGCAGTGTTCGAAACAGGATGACGAATATCAGCAGGGTATACAGCGAAAGTTCGAGAATACGCTGCAGGATGGCGCCGAGGATGCGCTGGGCCAGGTGCTGATGCTGGAAGAATATCTGCAGCTCGCCCAACTGCTGGGCATACCCGGGAGGTGCGGGAATCATCAGCGTCGAGTCCGCCTCGCGCTTGTCGGGCAACTCGCCAGCGACCATGTCCAGCCCGGTCTCCGAGTGCAGGCGCACCCCGGCCACGGCCGACAGGCCGCTGATGCGCTGCAGATGGCTTTGCAGTGTGCCTATCTCGATATCCCACAGTGCCATCTGCAACAGGGGTACCTGGGTCGAGGTCAGCTCATGCAGCAGCTGTTCCTGCTGTTGTCGCTGTTCCCTGGCGATCAGGAAAACCTGGGCGGCCGAGGCCAGCAGCATGGCGATCAACGCCAACAGCGTGAGGCGTACCAACAGCCGCTGGCGGAACGAGCGGAATCTGACGTGTCCACTCATTGCCCGGTCTCCAGCCAGCTGGCAAAGGAAAAGTCGTATTGGCTGCGCGCCGGGTTGCAGGCGCGGCTGTGCGAGCAGAAGTCGATGGTCGGCATCTTCGCGTGCCGTTCCAGCAGTTGCTCGGCACGATGCCGATCCAGCAGGGCGAACATGCTGTACTCCTGCGCCGTGGTACCCGTCGTCTCGATGAAGTCCAGGCCGTGGTAGTGGTCATACAGCATGATCAAGGCCCAGGCGCCGGCCATGTGATGCCCACCGGACAGGGCGCTCAGCCTGCCGTCGAGCAGGGCCTCCAGCGCCTGCGAGGTGGCGTTGATACCCGAGAAGAACACCTGCCGGTCCGCGCTGCTGTCATGCAGCGCCTGCATGGCGCCGAAGGCCAGCAGGTCGCTGCCGCTCCATACCAGTTGTGCCTGGGGGTAGCGACGAAACAGATACCCTGCCTGCTCTACAGCCTTGTCGTATGACCAGTCGGCATACACCAGCTGCCGAAAACGGACCTGGGGAAACTCGGCCAGTGCCCGATGCAGCCCCTGGTTGCGCTTGAGCGAGGTATCAGTGGAACGATCCCCGGCCAGCGCGATCAGCTCCGGTGTGGCACCGGCAGGCAGTTGTCGCAGGGCATGCTCGATCAGCGCTTTGGCCGAGAGATAGCCACCCTCCTCCGCCAGCGGGGCCAGGCTGCCCAGCCAGAGTGGAAAGCGCTCGCGGGGATGGCCGACGCGGGAGCGGTCGCTATCGGCTACGGTATTGAAGGCCAGGAAGGTGGCGATACCGGCCTGGTCGGCCAGTTGCAGTTGCGTCAACAGCGTGCCTTTCTCGGCCACCACGATCAGATAGTCGGGCCGCTGCGCCTGCGGCCGCTCGGCCACTTCACGGGTCAGGCGGATCTGCGCCAGGTAATCGCGCTCGGCGCTGAGTACTTCCAGCTCGATACCCAGGCTATCGGCAGTCGCCTGCATGTTGCGGATGGCCATCACCCAGAACGGTTCGGTACTTTTGCCGGGATTGATGAACACCATGCTCAGAGCCAGCGCCGAGGCCGGCAACAGCGCCATACCAGCAGCGGCCATGATGCAGAATGACAGGCAAATCCGTTGCACATTCGGGCTGAGAAGTCGCACGAAAGAAAAGCTCCCTGAGGTGACGGCAAAATGATACCACAGGGAGCGGTATTTATTGACGCCTGTGCACAAAACCGTCAGGGAATCGTCTGTTCTGCCAGAAACTGTTCACTGGAATGGATGACGCTACGATTGCGCCCCTGGTTTTTTGCCTGATACAGGCAGATATCCGCCTTGTGCAGCCAGCGGATACTGTCGTCCCCGCTTTCCAGCAGCGCGCCGCCGATGGAGACGGTCACCGGCCCGCCGGTGCTGCGCAAATGGGCGGCAACCGTCTTGACGATATTACACGCCGCGGCTTCCAGTCCCGCCCGGTCGATATTGGGTAGCAGGAGGACGAACTCTTCTCCGCCCAGGCGGAACAGGCGATCCGTGCGGCGACTGGTATTGCGCGTGAGCAAGGCGAACTCGACCAGCACCCGGTCACCTTCAGCATGCCCGTCCCGGTCGTTGATCCGTTTGAAGTGATCCAGATCCAGCAGCAACAGGCCGCAGGCGGTGCCGTGGCGTTTGTAGTTGGCCAGGGCAATGTCCATTTCGCTGGTCAGCGTCCGGCGGTTGCCGACGCCGGTGAGTGGGTCCCTGCTGGCCAGGTCCTGCAGCAACCGCCGTTGTTGCGCCGTGCGCCAGGCGAACATGAAGGCGAACAGGGCTGATACCGCGTAGGTGGTGGCGAAGATGATCATTTGCTGCAGATCGGTGAATACCTCACCCGGGTTCAGGCTGGCATAGCCGCAAAGGGTTGCCAGGGAGGCGAAGATGACCAGTGTGCTGCGCACTGGCGAAGTCACGAAATAGCTGAACAGGATGACGCAGTAGAACCAGAACAGGCCACTGCCCGGCAGGCGAATGGCAATGACCACTGCCGCCATGCCGTAGAGTACCGCCAGAATCTGGCCAGCCTGCTGCGAACGGCCGTAACGCCAGGAAATGAACAAGGCGAAGGAGGTTATCGCCAGCAGCAGCGAGTCCACCGCCACAACCAACCAGTCCCGCTGCAGCAGCCGATAGAATGCGAAGGGCGTAATACTTATCAGGCCAAGCATACCGGCGGTGGAAATGATCGCCAGGTGGGCGTCATTTCGCAACCGGGTCCAGATCTCGCGCATGAATACCGTCCCTTTTGTTTTTCGGCGGCTAAACTACCGCGAATCCCGGACGGAGAACAATGGCAACGGGCTATCGTTCGTCTGAAACTTACCTGGCTTCGGCGGTATCCTTGATACGTTTGACCATAGCACGCAGGCCATTGCCCCGCGTTACGCTCAAGTGCTTCAGCAGATTCAACCGCGAGAAATAATCCTCGATATCGAAGGCCAGGATCGCTTCGGGCGACTTGCCGTTATAGGCGGCCAGCACCACCGCCAGCAGCCCCTTGACGATGAAGGCGTCGCTGTCGGCATCGAAGTACAGCTTGCCGCCCTCTTCGCGGCTGGTCAGCCAGACCTGGCTCTGGCAGCCGCGGACGAAGTTCTGCTCGGTACGATGCTGCTCGTCCATGGGTGGCAGTTCACGACCCAGGTCGATGATGTACTTGTAGCGATCTTCCCAGCTGTCGAAGAACGACAGGCTCTCGAGAATATCGTCAGTGGTGATATCGGTGCCGAATTGGCTCATGCAGAATTCCTAGAAAAACATGCCTGTTTCGAGTTGGGCTTCTTCGCTCATCATCTCCCGGCTCCACGGCGGATCGAATACCAGTTCCACGTGCACGCTACCGACGTTCGGCACCAGGCGCACCCGGTACTCGACGTCACCGACCAGCACCGGACCCATGCCGCAGCCGGGGGCGGTCAGCGTCATGCTGATATCCACATGCTTGCGCTGCTGGTCGATGGCGACTGAGTAGATCAGCCCGAGATTGACCAGGTCGACCGGGATCTCCGGGTCGTAGACGGTCTTGAGCGCGGTCCAGACGTCCTCCTCCCGGATCAGCTCGTCTACCGGCTCGGGGAACGACAGCAGCTCCGGCTCGAGGCCCAGTTTCTCCGCGTCGGTACCGTCGACCCGCACCATCTGGCCGTTGTAGGTGACGGTGTAGTTGCCACCCAGCGCCTGGGTGATGGTGACGAAGGTGTCTTGCGGAATCGTCAGCGGCGTACCATCGGGAACCCGTCGCGCCGGGCAATCGGCCCGGGCGACAACCATGCGTCTTTCCATTTCAACTCACACTGAAGCTTTCGCCGCAACCGCACTGGTCTTTGACGTTGGGGTTAATGAAGCGGATCTGCCGATTGATGCCTTCGGTGACCATGTCGATTTCGGTGCCGGAGATCACATCCAGGCTGTCGCGGTCGACCAGCAGCTGGACCTGGTCATCCAGTTGGTAGCGCAGGTCCGTCTCGCTGCCCTGCTCCACCATGTCGATGACATACATGAAACCGGTACAGCCACTCTTCTTGACGCTGACCCGCACCGACTTGCCCGGCTGCTTGGTCAGCTGCCGGCGGAAGTGCTCCAGCGCCGCGGGGGTGACCGACACCACCTGGCTGGACGGATCAAATGCTTCAACAGTCATTTTCTACTCCTCGACAAGAAACTGTTTTGCCTTGGCCAGGGCTTCGAACAGCCGATCGATATCGGCCCTGGTATTGTAGAAACAGAAACTGGCGCGCACGGTACCGGGAATACCCAACTGATCCATGATCGGCTGGGCACAGTGGTTGCCGGTGCGCACCGCGACGCCCTGCTGGTCCAGCAGCATGCCCACATCATGCGGGTGGGTGTCATCCATCAGGAAGCTCAGCACTCCGGCACGCTGGGCGGCGGTGCCAACCAGGGTGATACCGGGCATGGCGCGCGCCTTGGCTTCGGCGTACTCCAGCAGGTCCTGCTCGTGACGCTCGGCGCCCGCGCGATCGATGCCCTGCAGGTAGTCCACCGCCGCACCCAGGGCAATCACCCCGGCGATATCCGGCGTGCCCGCCTCGAACTTGTAGGGCAGCTGGTTGTAGGTGGTACCGGCGAAGCTGACCGTCTCGATCATCTCGCCACCGCCCTGGTACGGCGACATGGCTTCGAGCAGCTCGGCCTTGCCATAGAGCACGCCGACACCGGTCGGGCCGAACATCTTGTGTGCCGAGAACACATAGAAGTCACAATCCAGCGCCTGCACATCGACGCGCAGATGGCTCATGGCCTGGGCGCCGTCGATCAGGCACAGGGCGCCGACCGAGTGGGCCATGCGAATAATCTGCTGCACCGGGTTGACGCTGCCCAGGGCATTGGACACATGCCCGCAGGCGACCATGCGCACCCGTTCATCGAGCATGCCCTGCAGGGCGTCCAGGTCCAGGGTGCCATCGTTGCCCACCGGGATCGGCTCGACACTGGCGCCCATCTGCTCGGCGATCATCTGCCAGGGCACGATGTTGGAGTGGTGCTCCATGGCCGAGACCAGGATGCGATCGCCTGCCTTGAGCTGGCTGCGCCCCCAACTGGCAGCAACCAGGTTGATGCCCTCGGAGGTGCCGCGGGTCCAGATCACCTGCCGCGCTTCGGCGGCGTTGATCAGGCCGGCCACCTTGATGCGCGCGTTCTCGAACTTTTCGGTAGCCCGCTCGGCCAGCGCATGGGCACCGCGGTGCACGTTGCTGTTGTCCTGGCGGTAGTAATCGACGATCGCCTGGATCACCGCCTCGGGCTTCTGCGTGGTGGCCGCGTTGTCCAGGTAGACCAGCGGCTTGCCATGCACCTGCTGGTGCAGGATCGGAAAATCCCTGCGCACCTGCTCGGCATCGAAGGCGGTACGGGTATCGAGGGCCAGGTCAGTCATAGCTCATCTGCCCCAGCTCACCGCCCTGCTGACCGAACAGCGCGGTCAGACGCGGACGCAGGTAATCCTGGATTGCCTGCTCCGGCACCTGGTTGAGCAACTCGTTGATGAAGCCGAAGCTGAGCATGCGCACCGCTTCGGCGCGGGTCACCCCACGGCTCTGCAGGTAGAACACCGAGGTCTCGTCCAGCTGGGCGATGGTCGCACCATGGGCACAACGCACGTCGTCAGCGTAGATTTCCAGCTCCGGCTTGGTGTTGATCTCCGCCGTGGGCGACGTCAGCAGGTTGCGGTTGCTGAGTTCGGCCAGGGTCTTCTGCGCATGCGGGTGAATATGGATGCGCCCGTTGAACACCGCCTTGGCCGAGTCGCCGATGATGCCGCGGAATACCTCATCGGTAGTGCAATGCGGCACGCGGTGCTCGACGTTGGTGTGGTAGTCGATCAGTTGCTTGTTGCGCGGCAGGTACACTCCGTTGAGCCCCAGGTGCGCGCCTTCGCCACGGTGATTGACGTGGTAGTCGATGCGCTTGAGCCGGCTGCCCTGGGCCAGGGTGAAACCGAGGAAGCGCGCGTCGCGGTGCAGGTCCACGTGCACGCCGCCGACATGCAGCAGGTCTTCCTGCTCCAGGTTGATGCGGTAGTGCTGGATCTGCGCGTTATTGCCGACGATCACCTCGGTATGGCTGTTGACGAACAGGTTCTGCTGCTCGCTGCCGGATACGTAGTGTTCGATCAGCTCGGCCTGGCTGTTGTCCTCCAGCACCACCAGCACGCGCTGGTTGCTCGCCGCAGGCTGCGCCTCGGGGGTGGCCACGTTGAGGATATACACCGGCTTGTCCAGCACCTGGCCGCGCGGCACGTGCAGCAGGATACCGTCCGCTGTCCAGGCGTCGCTCAAGGCGCCGAACAGGTGCCGCGAGGTATCGATGACCGTGCCCAGGTGTCGGGCGATCAGCTCGCGCTGGCCGGCATCGGCCTCGGCGAAGCGCACTACCCCGGCCGGCAACTCGCTGGAGTGTTCCGGGCAGAAGTGCCCGTTGACGAATACCAGGCGGGTGGCGTCCAGCTCGATGGGGTCGATGGCCTGCTGCCAGGCGCAGCTGTCGGTGCTCGGCCAGCGGGCCGGGTTGTCGTTCTGCAGCGCGAGCAGCGGTGTGTATTTCCACTGCTCGGTCTTGCGGGTGGGCCAGGCGGCGGCCGACCAGACGTCAGCGCCCCGCGCCCGCAGCTCAGCCAGCCACTCGGGGCTGCGCTGTTCCGCGGCCAGCGTCAGGGCCTGTTGTTGAAAGTCACTCATGCCTCAGCCTTCTCCGTTTTCCAGCCAGCCGTAGCCCTTGGCTTCCAGTTCCAGCGCCAGGTCCTTGTTGCCGGACTTGACGATGCGACCACCGGCCAGGACGTGAACGTAATCCGGGACGATATAGTCCAGCAGGCGCTGGTAGTGGGTCACCACGATGAAGCTGCGTTTGCCGTCACGCATGGAGTTCACGCCGTCGGCCACCACCTGCAGGGCGTCGATGTCCAGACCGGAGTCGGTTTCATCGAGGATGCACAGGTCAGGCTCCAGCAGCATCATCTGCATGATTTCGTTGCGCTTCTTCTCGCCACCGGAAAAGCCTTCGTTGACCCCACGCTTGAGGAAGCTGGCGTCCAGGTCGACGCGCTTGCTGGTCTCCCGGGCCAGTTTCATGAACTCGACCGCGGACAGTTCCGGCAGGCCGGCATGCTTGCGCTTGGCGTCCACCGACACC
This sequence comes from Halopseudomonas xiamenensis, assembly GCF_014219065.1. Lineage (GTDB taxonomy): Bacteria > Pseudomonadota > Gammaproteobacteria > Pseudomonadales > Pseudomonadaceae > Halopseudomonas > Halopseudomonas xiamenensis. The sequence goes on along the minus strand of NZ_JACLGO010000018.1, from coordinate 15,279 downwards.
TTGAGGAACTCCATGTTGCTGACGCCGGGGATTTCCACCGGATACTGGAAGGCCAGGAAGATACCCTCGCGGGCACGCTCTTCGGTATCCAGTTCCAGCAGGTCCTGGCCCTTGAACACCACGCTGCCAGCGGTCGCCTCGTAGCCGGGACGGCCGGCCAGCACGTTGCCGAGGGTGCTCTTGCCCGAACCGTTGGGCCCCATGATCGCGTGGACTTCACCGGGATTGATCTCGATATCCAGCCCCTTGAGGATATCCTTTTCTTCAACTTTAGCGTGCAAACCTTTGATCGATAACATGTTTTATGCCTGATAACCTGTATTGAATTCGTCTCGTCAGCCTGTGGCGGGGATTAGCCCACCGAACCTTCCAGGCTGACTTCCAGCAGCTTGCCCGCTTCCACGGCAAACTCCATCGGCAGTTCCTTGAACACCTCGCGGCAGAAGCCGTTGACGATCATGGATACCGCTTTCTCGGCATCCAGACCGCGCTGCTGGCAGAGGAACAGTTGGTCGTCGCTGACCTTGGAGGTGGTCGCTTCGTGCTCGATCACCGCACTCGGGTTCTTGCTCTCGATGTACGGAAAGGTATGCGCGCCGCAACGGTCACCGATCAGCAGCGAATCGCACTGGGTATAGTTGCGCGCGCCCTCGGCACCCGGGTTGATGCGCACCAGGCCACGGTAGGAGCTGTTGCTGCGGCCGGCGGAAATACCCTTGGCGACGATGGTCGAGCGGGTGTTCTTGCCCAGGTGGATCATCTTGGTGCCGGTATCGGCCTGCTGGAAATTGTTGGTCAGCGCCACTGAGTAGAACTCGCCGACGCTGTTGTCCCCTTTCAGGATGCAGCTGGGGTACTTCCAGGTCACCGCCGAGCCGGTTTCCACCTGGGTCCAGGAAATCTTCGCGTTGGTATGCGCGACACCACGCTTGGTCACGAAGTTGTAGATCCCGCCCTTGCCCTCGGCATCGCCGGGGTACCAGTTCTGCACCGTGGAGTATTTGATCTGCGCGTTGTCCAGCGCGATCAGCTCTACCACCGCAGCGTGCAATTGGTTCTCGTCACGCTGGGGAGCGGTACAGCCTTCCAGGTAGCTGACATGCGAACCCTCGTCGGCAATGATCAGGGTACGCTCGAACTGCCCGGTGTTCATCTCGTTGATGCGGAAGTAGGTGGACAGCTCCATCGGGCAGCGCACGCCCTTGGGAATGTAGACGAAGGAGCCGTCGGAGAACACCGCCGAGTTCAGTGCGGCGTAATAGTTGTCCTTCTGCGGTACTACTGTGCCCAGGTACTTTTTCACCAGTTCCGGGAAACGCCGCACCGCTTCGCTGATCGGGCAGAAGATCACACCGGCCTCTTCCAGCTTGGCGCGGAAGGTGGTAACCACCGATACCGAGTCGAATACCGCGTCCACCGCGACCCCGGCGAGCATTTCCTGTTCGTGCAGCGGGATACCCAGCTTCTCGTAGGTCGCCAGCAACTCCGGGTCCACCTCGTCCAGGCTCTGTGGCCGGTCGGCCATGCTCTTGGGCGCTGAATAGTAGGAAATAGCCTGGAAATCGATTTCCGGGTACTGCACCTCGGCCCAGGTCGGCTCCTTCATTTCGAGCCAGGCGCGGTAGGCCTTCAGACGCCATTCGAGCATCCATTCCGGCTCTTCCTTCTTCGCCGAGATGAAGCGCACGACGTCCTCGTTCAGGCCGGGCGGCAGGGTGTCGGATTCGATGGCGGTATGGAAACCGGCGGCGTAATCCTTCTTGATAAGGTTCTCGACTTCTTGAGTCACGGTATCACCTCAGTCCTGCAGCCAGGATCATCACCGTGGCTGCACTGTATGTCAGGCTGCAATACCTCTTCGGGTATTACTCTAAATTCGCGTGGCCCGCGGCCACGTCAGATGATGCGTTCCAGGTTGACCGCTTCCCGGCCGGAACAGGCGCCCCGATCCTGGCGAGCACGTACATGCTGAATATCTTCGCGGGAAACCAGGTCGGCGAGGGTTATGTCACCGAGGAAGTCACGCAGGCGAGCACTCAGGTCCGTCCATAGATAATGCGTCAGGCAGACATCCCCATGCTGGCAGTCGCCCTTGCCCAGGCAACGGGTCGCATCCATGGAGTCGTTCACCGCCTCGACGATCTGCGCCACATTGATGGCTGCCGGACCACCGGCAAGGCGATAACCGCCACCCGGGCCACGCACACTCTCAACCAGTTTGCTGCGGCGCAGCTTGGCAAACAGTTGCTCCAGATAGGACACAGATACGCCCTGGCGCATGGATATATCCGCCAGCGTAATGGGTCCCTGCTCCTCATGGAGGGCCAGGTCCAGCATTGCTGTAACCGCGTAACGGCCTTTGGTGGTCAGACGCATAACGATACCCGAGTCAGGTTTTCTCAGGACCAGACTATGCAATATCCAACCATTTTAGTCAACTATTAAAGGCCCTATCCGGGCCGCCAGGGGGCATAGTATAAAGTTATTACCGGGGCGCTTGAAGTGAAAGCGTGACCATGTTCTGCTTGGTGGGTTTCACGCAAAACAGCTGATACAGGATGGATTTACGTGTATCTTTCCTTCACTTTCAGTTTATGTCCCATCAGGAGTCATGACCAATGAGCCACGAAAAACAATTCTATATCAACGGCCAGTGGGTAGAGCCCAAGGGTGATCGCACGGTCGATGTGATCAATCCCGCCACCGAAGAGGTGGTGGCAACCATCGCCCTGGGTAACAAGGAAGACGTCAATATCGCCGTGGCTGCAGCGCGCAAGGCTTTCGAGAGCTACTCGCAGACCAGTCGCGAAGAGCGTATCGCCCTGCTGGAGCGCGTGCTCGAGATCTTCCAGCGCCGCAGCGACGAGTTCGCCAAGGCCATTTCCCTGGAAATGGGCGCACCGGCCAAACTGTCCAAATACGCTCAGGCCCCATCCGGTACCGGTCATTTCGCCGCCGCGCTGAAAGCCCTGAAGGAATTCGAATTCGAGGAGCGTATCGGCAACACCCTGGTGGTCAAGGAGCCGATCGGTGTGTGCGGCCTGATCACCCCGTGGAACTGGCCGATCAACCAGTTGGCCTGCAAGATCGCCCCGGCCCTGGCCACCGGCTGCACCATGGTGCTCAAACCCTCCGAAGTGGCCCCCCTGTCCGCCCTGCTGCTGGCCGAGGTGCTGGACGAAGCCGGGGTGCCGGCCGGCGTATTCAACCTGGTCAATGGCGACGGGCCGACCGTTGGCTCGGCCATGTCCGGCCACCCTGATATCGACATGATGTCCTTCACCGGTTCCACTGGTGCCGGTCGCCAGGTCATGAAGAACGGCGCCGAAACCATCAAGCGGGTAGCTCTGGAGCTGGGCGGCAAGTCCGCCAACATCCTGCTGGATGACGTTGATTTCGAGAAAACCATCACCCATGGCGTGATGTCCTGCATGAACAACAGCGGCCAGTCCTGCAATGCCCCGACCCGCATGCTGGTACCCAACAGCCGCATGGATGAAGCTGCAGCTATCGCGAAGGCCGTAGCGGCCAAGGTCAAGGCAGGTGCTCCGGATGGTGCGGACACGGTCATCGGGCCGGTGGTCTCCAAGGCTCAGTGGAGCAAGATCCAGGACCTGATCGCCAAAGGTATCGACGAAGGCGCCAAACTGGTAGTCGGGGGTACTGGTCGTCCCGAGGGACTGGACAAGGGCTATTATGTGCAGCCGACCGTCTTCAGTCACGTGACCACCGAGATGACCATCGCCCGCGAGGAAATCTTCGGGCCGGTGCTGTCGATCATCGGTTACGAGAACGAAGAGGATGCCATCCGCATCGCCAATGACACCCGATATGGCCTTTCCGGCTATGTTTCCTCGGGTGATCTGGATCGGGCACGCAAGGTCGCGCGTCAGATCCGCACCGGGATGGTTCACCTCAATGGCGCCCCGCTGGACAACAACGCTCCCTTCGGCGGCTACAAGGAGTCCGGCAATGGCCGCGAGTGGGGACACTATGGCTTCGAGGACTTCCTCGAAGTGAAATCCATCTTCGGCTATTACGCAGCCAACTGATCGACAGCAGCCGGTGCAGCACGGACTGCACCGGCCACCTGCCTCCTCTCCGGAGACATCTCTCTCCGGCCCATCATTTGTAGTCTTTGCTAGTCTGAACCTGAGGCATCGTTATCGGATGCATGATGAAGGGGCGGACTGGGTATGACGCGTGTTCGTAGTGTTTTCATCTGGCTGTTGAGCGCCCTGGCGTTGCTGGTGGCGGCGCTGGCGTTGTTCCTGCTGCTGTTCGACTGGAACCTGCTCAAGCCGACGATCAACGAGCGGGTGTCCGCGGCACTGGACCGGCCTTTCGCCATCGAAGGCGACCTGGCGGTGTCCTGGCGGCGTGAGCCAGAAACGAACGGCTGGCGGTCCTGGGTGCCCTGGCCGCACATCGCCGCCGAGCAGATGATGCTGGGCAATCCGCAATGGGCCGAAGGCGACACCTTCGTCAGTCTGCAGCGAGTGGAGTTGCGTCTGGCACCCCTGCCGCTGCTGCGCAAGACCGTGAGCATTCCGCGCATCGATGTGCGCGGGCCGAATGCCGATCTGCAGCGGTTGGCTGATGGGCGCGACAACTGGACCTTCGACCTGGGTAGCCAGGATGACGAACCAGAGCAGCCCGCGCCCTGGACACTGGATATCGGCACCATCGGCTTCGATCAGGGGCAGATAAAGGTCGATGACGCCATCAGCAATCTGCAGCTGGAATTGCAGGTCGAGCCCCTTGGCGAACCTATTGCCTTCAGTGACCTCCTCGGTCAACCAGAGCCAGAGCAGTCATCCGTGGTCGTACCCCAGGATTATGCCTTCGCCTGGCGCGCCGAGGGCCGCTACCAGGGGCAGCCGGTGCAGGGCGAAGGCAGGATCGGCGGTCTGCTGGCGCTGCAGGATGCCACGCTGCCGTTTCCCATTCAGGCAGATATCCGCGCCGGCTCCACCCGTATCCGCCTGGTTGGTACCCTGACCGATCCGCAGAACCTCGGCGCGTTGGATCTGAACCTGCAGCTGTCTGGTAGCAGCCTGGGCAACCTGTACCCGTTGACCGGGGTGACCCTGCCCGACAGTCCACCCTACTCCACCGAGGGTCGGCTGAGCGCGCAACTGCAGGCCGCCGAAGGCGCCACCTACCGCTATCAGGACTTCAGTGGGCACATCGGTGACAGTGATATCCACGGCGATCTGACTTACGTCGCCGGTCAGCCCCGCCCCAAGCTGTCCGGCAGCGTGGTGTCCAGACAACTGCTGTTCAGCGACCTGGCGCCTTTGATCGGTGCCGATTCCAACGCCGAGAAAGAGGCCCGTGGCAGCGATACCCGGCAGCCGGCGGACAAGGTGCTGCCGGTCGAGGAGTTCCGTACCGAGCGCTGGCAGACGATGGATGCCGATGTGCGCGTACAGGGTCAACGCATCGTGCACAGCGAGCAGTTGCCGATCACCGACCTGGACACCCATGTGCTGCTGGACGATGGCCGGCTGCGCCTGGCGCCACTGAAGTTCGGCATGGCCGGTGGCGTGCTGCAGGCCGATATCGAGCTCAATGGTGCCAGCACCCCACTGCAAGGGCAGGCGAAGCTGAGTGCACGGCATTTCAAGCTCAAGCAACTGGTGCCCGGCTTCGAGCCGATGCAGACCAGCCTTGGCGAACTCAATGGCGACGCCGATCTGCGCGGGCGCGGCAACTCGGTGGCAGCGCTGCTGGGCAGCGCCGATGGCACAGTGCGGCTGGTGATCAATGACGGCACTGTGAGCCGCGGCCTGATGGAAATCGCGGGGCTGAATGTCGGCAACTATGTGATCTCCAGGCTGTTCGGGGACGAGGAGGTGCAGATCAATTGCGCGGTGGCCGACCTCGCACTCAAGCAAGGGCTGATGAGCACGCCGATATTTCTGATCGATACCGAGAACGCGCTGATTCACGTCGACGGCACGGTGAACTTTGCCAGCGAGGAGCTGGATCTGGACATATCCCCGGACTCCAAGGGCCTGCGCATCTTCTCCCTGCGCTCGCCTTTGTACGTGCGCGGCTCCTTCAGCGAACCGCGCCCCGGGGTACATGCCGGGCCGCTGGCGCTGCGCGGTACCGGCATGCTGGCACTGGGCGCGCTGACCCCGGCTGCCGCCCTGCTGGCACTGATCGCCCCGAGTGGCGAGCAGACCAGCCAGTGCCAGGAGTTGCTGGAAGGGATGCGTAGCGGCCAGCGCTGAGGCAAAACAAAAAAGGGGCTTCGCCAAAGGCGAAGCCCCTTTTTCTTTCAGCTACAGAATCAACCCAGCGATTTCACCGCTTCGATCATCTGTACCATGACCTTCTGCGCATCGCCGTAGACCATGGAGGTGTTCTCGGCGAAGAACAGTTCGTTCTCCACGCCGGAGTAGCCCTTGCCCTGGCCACGCTTGACCACGTAGGCTTGGCGCGCCATGTCCACGTTGAGGATCGGCATGCCGTAGATCGGGCTGGACTTGCGATGGCGAGCGGCCGGGTTGACCACGTCGTTGGCACCCAGAACGATGGCCACGTCGGCCTGCGGAAAGTCCTCGTTGATATCTTCCAGGTCGTGGATGATGTCATAGGGCACGCCTGCTTCGGCCAGCAGCACGTTCATGTGGCCCGGCATACGGCCGGCAACCGGGTGGATGGCGAAGGCCACGTCCACGCCCTGCTTCTGCAGCAGCTTCACGAACTCGTACAGCTTGTGCTGCGCCTGGGCCACCGCCAGACCGTAGCCCGGAACGATGATTACCTTGCTGGCGTAGTACATGGCGATGGCCGCATCGGACGCATCGGCCGACTTCATGCTGCCCTCGATCTCGCCACCGTCGTCATCGCTGCCACCAAACTGGCTGAAGATAACGTTGCTGACCGGGCGGTTCATCGCCTTGGCCATCATCAGCGTCAGCAGCGTACCTGCCGAGCCTACCACGGTACCGGCAATGATCATCGCCGGGTTCTGCAGCACGAAGCCTTCGAAGGCTACGGCCAGACCGGTGAAGGCGTTGTACAGCGAGATCACCACCGGCATGTCCGCGCCCCCGATGGGGGTGGTGAGCAGCACGCCCAGCACCAGTGCCAAGATGAAGAACAGCGCGATCATCGGGAACGAGATGACGCCATTGAGGCCAGTGACAACGATGTACGCACCCAGGGCCAGCGAGCCGAGGAAGAGTACCGCATTGATCAGCTGTTGAGCCGGCAGACGGATCACGCCGTTCATGCGGCCATCGAGCTTGGCCCAGGCGATCAGCGAGCCGGACAGTGCTACTGCACCGATCAGACCACCCAATACCGCCAGTATGGAAACTACTACACCGTGGGACTGGGCATTACCGGAGAACAGCTCGGTGGCGGCAATGGCGGCAGCAGCACCGCCACCCATGCCGTTGTACAGGGCAACCATCTGCGGCATGTCGGTCATGGCGACCTTCTTGCCGCTGTACCAGGCCCAACCCAGGCCCAGGCCCAGCGCGATCAGCACCAGCGCCACGTTCATGGTCAGGTGTTCCTGCGCCGCCTCGCGTACGTCAAAGCCGTAGAGGAAGGCAGCCAGTACCGCCAGCACCATGCCGATGCCGGCAATCAGGATGCCCGAGCGCGCGGTGACCGGGCTGGCCATGCGCTTGAGGCCGTAGATGAACAGCAATGCCGTGAGGAAATAGACGGCTTCGATTATAAATTGACTCATCTGTTGTTATTCCTTGTCCGCTGTACCTTGGCGCTTGTCGCTGGGCTTGAACATCTCCAGCATGCGCTCGGTTACCACATAACCGCCGGCGGCGTTGCCCGCGCCGAGCAGCACACCGAAGAAACCGATGACCTGCTCCAGCGTGGAACCGGCGTTCAGCAGCGCCCACATGGCGCCAACTACCACGATGCCGTGGACGAAGTTGGAGCCGGACATCAGCGGCGTGTGCAGAATGGCCGGTACCCGGCCGATGATTTCATAGCCGGTGAAGGCAGCCAGCATGAAGATATACAGGGCTACGAAGCCGGTAATGGTAGTTACTGGGTCCATGATCATTCCTCGGCGGATTCGACGGCCTGGCGAGCGGCCTCGTTGCGGATTTCACCGGCATGGGTCAGTACCGCGCCGGCCAGGATCTCGTCTTCCCAGTCGATGGCCAGTTCGCCATCCTTGACCATCAGGCCGACCAGGTTCTGCAGGTTGCGGGCGTACAGCTCGGAGGCGTGCTCGGCCAGGCGGCTGGGTACGTTGAGCGGGGCAACGATGGTGGCCGGGCCGACCTCGACGGTTTCGCCGGGCACGGTCAGCGGTGTATTGCCACCACCCTCGCCTGCCAGGTCGATGATCACCGAGCCGGGCTTCATGCCCATGATCTGGGCTTCGCTGATGATTTTCGGGCTGGGACGACCGGGGATCGCAGCAGTGGTGATCACCGCGTCGGCCTGCTGGATGTGGCGGGTGATGACCTGCTCCACCTGGGCCTTCTCCTCTTCGGTCAGCTCCCGGGCGTAACCACCCTCGCCGCTGGCGGAGACGCCGGTATCGACGAACTTGCCGCCGACCGACTCGACCTGTTCCTTCACCTCGGCACGCACGTCGTAGCCTTCGATCATGGCACCCAGGCGCTTGGCTGTGGCCAGTGCCTGCAGACCGGCAACGCCGGCGCCCATGACCAGCACCTTGGCCGGACGCAGGGAGCCAACCGCGGTGGTCATCATCGGCAGGATACGATTGAGGCTGGTGGCGGCCATCAGACCGGCGGCATAGCCGGTTAGAGCTGCCTGGGAAGACAGTGCATCCATGGCCTGGGCGCGGGTGATGCGTGGCACCAGTTCCATGGCGAAACAGGTGATCTGGCGATCACGCAGGGCCTTGACGATTTTCGGCTCGCGGTGGGCGTAGATGAAGCTGCACAATACGGTGCCGGGCGCCATCTGCTCGATGTCGGCCAGTTCCGGTGGCTGAACGCTGAACACCAGGTCGGTCTTGACCGGAGCGGAAGCGATCTTCACGCCTTCCTTTTCAAACGCGTTGTCGGGAATTCTTGCAGCCAGGCCTGCGCCGGATTGCAGAGAGCATTCGATGCCCATCTTCGCCAATTTGTTGGCAACGGAGGGGACTAGGGCTACGCGTTTCTCGTGTTCGCGTGTTTCCCCTGGAACAAACAGACTGACCGGCATGGGGTCTCCTTTCACCTATTGTTTGTTTTATGCAAAGTCAAAAACGCGGGCAAGCATACACCAAATGCAATTGAACTTTTGTAGTGCTTTCGAAACTTTTTTCGTACGGCTTTCGAATGTTTTACCCAAGCGATTCAAAAAACACAGGAAAATATCATACTTTTTTTGGAAATACAGTGGCTTGCTCTGCCAGGACGTTGTTTTGTCAGAAAGAAAGGAGTATCAGCCACACCGGCAGGGTGAGCGCTGCCGCGACCGTCGACAGGAAAATCACCGAACTGATGATGCGCACATCATCCTGGCCCATGGGAAACGCCAGCACATTCACCCCGGTGGGACAGGCGGCCATCAGCACCAGCACCATGCGCGCCTCGCCACTCAGCCCCGGCACCAGCAAGCCTGCCGCCAGTACCAGCAGCGGGAACAGCGCCAGCTTGGCCGCGGTGAGCAGGAACAGGGTGCCGCTCAGGTGCAGGCGGTAACCGGCCAGGCTGATGCCGAGCATCAGCAGTGCCATCGGCAGGGCCGCCGCCGCGAGCATCTCGACGATACGCCACAACGGCGCCGGAATCACCAAGCCCGAGAGATTCACCAGCGCGCCGAGGGCCAGGCCGATGATCAGCGGGTTGGCCAGGCTGGCCAGCAGGCCGCGCCAGTCGAAGCTGTCGTCGCGGTTGCCGCTGCAGAAAGCGTTGTACAGACTCTGCAGGGAGAACAGCAGCAGGCTGTGGAATGCCAGGATGGCGAACAGGTAGACCAGGCTGTCCACCCCCAGCACCACCGTTACCAGCGGAATGCCCACCAGGACATTGTTCGAATAGCTGGCCGTCAGCCCCATGGATGAGGGGCGTCCCAGTCGCCGGTGCATCAGCAGGTTGATGCCGACGAACACCAGCGCGGCGGGAATGTAATACAGCATCAGCAACAGCGGCGACAGCGCCTGCTGCAGATCAGCCCGGGCCAGCCCGGAAAACAACAGCACCGGCATGAACAGCTTGAAGGTGATGATTCCCAGGGTCTTGCCACCGTCGCTGGGGATGATCCGACGGGCGCCGAGAAACCAGCCGAGGAAGATCAGGCCGAATACGGGAACAAGGGCATTGACTACGATCACAGGAGTCTCCCGTTGAGCAGCTCAAGGCGGCAAATCCGACACTGTAGTGGGAGCGCCGCCTCGGCGCGAAGCGAGCCAGGTGCCGGGAAAGCGTTGCCATATAAAGGAAAAAAACAAACAGGGAAGAAAACCGCCGCCACGCCCGGTACAGTCATGGCGGCAGCCCGGGGTCAGTCCTTCAGGCTCCAGGTGGTAGTGCCCTTGCTGTCCTCGAGGACCACGCCCATCGCAGCCAGTTGATCGCGAATGCGGTCGGACTCGGCCCAGTTCTTCTCGGTGCGGGCCTGCAACCGTGCCTGGACCATAGCTTCGACCTGGGCGGTATCGACCTTGCCCGCCGCATCGGCCTGCAGAAAGCTGTCGGCATCCAGCTGCAACAGCCCGGTCACGCTGGCGAGCTGGCGCAGGCGCGCAGCCAGTGCCGCGGCCGCCGGCGCATCCGACTCCTTCAGCCGATTGACCTCCCGGGCCATGTCGAACAGCACGGCGCAGGCTTCAGGCGTATTGAAGTCATCGTCCATGGCGGCCGCGAAGCGCTCGGTAAATACTTCACCACCCGCTGCAACTGCATCCGGCAGGCCCTTGAGCGCACGATAGAAACGTTCCAGCGCACCACGGGCTTCCCTGAGGTTGTCTTCCGAATAGTTGATCGGGCTGCGGTAGTGGCTGGCGACCAGCAGGTAGCGCACCACTTCCGGATGATACTTTTCCAGCACGTCGCGGATGGTGAAGAAATTGCCCAGCGACTTGGACATCTTCTCGCCATCGACCCGCACCGCACCGGCATGCATCCAGCTCATGGCGTAGGGTTTGCCAGTGGCGGCCTCGCTCTGAGCGATTTCGTTCTCGTGATGCGGGAATACCAGGTCCGGACCGCCACCATGGATGTCGAAAGTATCGCCCAGGCAGCAGGTGGACATCACCGAACATTCGATATGCCAGCCGGGACGACCCTCCCCCCAGGGCGAGAGCCAGCTTGGCTCGCCGGGTTTGGCCGCCTTCCACAACACGAAGTCCAGCGGGTCCTCCTTGGCTTCGTCCACCTCGATACGCGCGCCGATCTTCAGGTCTTCGATGCGCTTGCGCGACAGCTTGCCGTAACCGGCGAACTTGCCGACCCGGTAGTACACGTCGCCATTGCCCGGCGCATAGGCGTAGCCCTTGTCGATCAGCGTCTGGATCATGTTGAACATGCCGTCGATATGCTCGCTGGCACGCGGCTCCTGGTCCGGACGCAATACCCCTAGCCTGCCCTCATCCTCGTGCATGGCGGCAATCATGCGCTCGGTCAGCTGCTGGAAGGTCTCGCCGTTCTCCGCCGCGCGGCGGATGATCTTGTCGTCGATATCGGTGATGTTGCGCACGTAGGTCAGGTCATAGCCGCGATGGCGCAGCCAACGGGACACCACATCGAAGGCCACCATCACCCGCGCATGGCCGATGTGGCAGTAGTCATAGACCGTCATGCCGCAGACGTACATGCGCACACTGTTACCCACCAGCGGCCGTAACGGCTCCTTGACCTTGCTCAGCGTGTTGTAGATATGCAATGCCATCGCTTACTGCCCCCAGGAATCACGCAAGGTCACGGTGCGGTTGAACACCAGGTTGCCCGGACGTGAATCCTTGCTGTCAGCACAGAAATAACCCTCGCGCTCGAACTGGAAACGCTCCTCCGGCGTCGCACTGGCCAGCGACGGCTCGGCGCGGCAGCCCTTGAGTACCACCAGCGAGTCGGGGTTGATGTTGTCCAGGAAGGTACCGCCGTCGCCAGCCTTGTCCGGGTTCTCCGCGGTGAACAGCCGGTCGTACAGGCGCACCTCGCACTCGACGCTTTCCGCGCCCGGCACCCAGTGGATCACACCCTTGACCTTGCGGCCCTCGGGATTCTTGCCCAGGGTGTCCGGATCGTAGCTGCACAGCAGTTCGACGATATTGCCCTCGGCATCGGTGATCGCCTCGTCGGCACGGATCACGTAGCTGCCGCGCAGGCGCACTTCACCACCGGGCACCAGACGCTTGTAGCCCTTGGGCGGATCGACCATGTAGTCGTCCTGGTCGATATACAGCTCGCGGCTGAACGGCAAGGTGCGCTCGCCCATATCCTGCTTGGGATGGCGCGGCAGTGTCAGGTTTTCCACCTGCCCTTCCGGGTAGTTGGTAATGGTCACCTTCAGCGGGCGCAGCACGCACATGGCGCGCGGCGCGTTGTTGTCCAGGTCGTCACGGATGCAGAATTCCAGCATGCCCATGTCCACCACCGCATCGGAGCGGGTGACGCCGATGCGCTCGCAGAATTCGCGGATTGCCGCCGGCGTGTAGCCGCGGCGACGGAAGGCGCTGAGGGTGGACATGCGCGGGTCGTCCCAGCCATCCACATGACCTTCGTCAACCAGCAGCTTGAGCTTGCGCTTGCTGGTCACCGTGTAGTTCAGGTTCAGCCGGGCGAACTCGTACTGGCGCGGCTTGGCCGGCACCGGCAGGTTGTCGAGGAACCATTCGTACAGCGGGCGGTGATCCTCGAATTCCAGGGTGCAGATCGAGTGGGTGATCAGTTCGATGGCATCCGACTGACCATGGGTGAAGTCGTAGCTCGGGTAGACGCACCACTTGTCGCCGGTCTGGTGGTGATGGGCGTGGCGGATCCGGTACAGGATCGGGTCACGCAGGTTCATGTTCGGCGCGGCCATATCGATCTTCGCCCGCAGCGCCCTGGCACCATCGGGGAACTCGCCGGCGGTCATGCGCGCGAACAGATCGAGGTTCTCCTCGACGCTGCGCTCACGGAACGGGCTGTTCTTGCCCGGCTCGGTCAGGTTGCCGCGGTATTCCCGCGCCTGCTCCGGCGACAGGTCGCAGACATAGGCCTTGCCCGCCTTGATCAGCTCGATGGCCCAGGCGTGCAACTGGTCGAAGTAGTCCGAGGCATAACGCACCTCGCCATCCCACTCGAAGCCCAGCCACTGCACATCCTGCTTGATGGCATCGATATATTCCTGTTCTTCCTTGGCCGGATTGGTGTCATCGAAGCGCAGATGACAGACACCACCGAACTCCCGGGCCAGACCGAAATTCAGGCAGATCGACTTGGCATGACCGATGTGCAGGTAACCGTTGGGTTCCGGCGGGAAGCGCGTCACTATGGACGCATGCTTGCCGCTTTGCAGGTCGGCCTGAACGATCTGGCGCAGAAAGTGGGCGGGTGGCGTGGTTTCCGGTTTGTTCATAGGTATTTCAGGACTCATCTTGGGCAATGCCGCCGGCATTACGCTATTGATCAGCGGATGGATCGCCGTGCTGCAAGACAGCCCCGAACCATCCGGCCAAAAGACGTCCATCATACCCTAAACTGACGGATGCCTGAATCCGCCTCAGCTGATAGCATTGCACCTTTACCCCAACAATCCGAGGATCAACCGCATGGTCAAGCTGCATACCAATTTTGGTGTCATCACCCTGGAACTGTTCGCCGACAAGGCGCCGGAAACGGTCGAGAACTTCAAGCAGTACGTGCGTGACGGTCACTACGACAACACCATCTTCCACCGCGTGATCAGCAACTTCATGATCCAGGGCGGCGGTTTCGAGCCGGGCATGCAACAGAAGGACACCCGTGCCCCGATCAAGAACGAAGCCAACAACGGCGTGGGCAACGAGGTGGGCACCATCGCCATGGCCCGCACCATGGACCCGCACTCGGCCAGCGCCCAGTTCTTCATCAACGTCGCCGACAACGGCTTCCTCAACCACACCGCGCCCACCACCCAGGGCTGGGGCTACGCGGTATTTGGCAAGGTTACCGAGGGCATGGACGTGGTCGAGAAGATCAAGGGCGTACGCACCACCAGCCGCGCCGGCCATCAGGACGTACCAGCGGACGACGTGATCATCGAACGCGCCGAACTGGTCGAGTAACCACCGCAGATGCGCTGTCTGTTCATCTCGGACCTGCATCTGGAAAAGGAACGCCCGGACATCACCCGGGCGTTTCTGCATTGCCTGCAGACCCGCGCGCAGGGTGCTGACGCGTTGTACATCCTGGGAGACTTCTTCGAAGTCTGGCTGGGAGACGACAACCCGGACCCACTGGCCGACCAGGTAAGCGACGCCCTGCGGCAACTGTCACAGACCGGCGTGGCCATCTACCTGATGCACGGCAACCGCGACTTTCTCATCGGCCGGGACTTCTGCCGCCGCTCCGGCTGCACCCTGCTGAAAGACCCTACCCTGCTCGAGCTCAACGGCGAGCGGGTGCTGTTGATGCACGGCGACAGCCTGTGTACCGACGACACCGACTACATGCGCATGCGCCGCTGGCTGCGCAACCCGCTGAGCCTGTTCATCCTGCGCAATCTGCCCTTGAAGACCCGCCACCGGATCGGGCGCAAACTGCGCAATGAAAGCCAGCAACGCACCCGTTACAAGGCGTTGGATATTACCGATGTCAACCATGGCGAGGTGCTGCGGGTGATGCGTGAACATCGAGTGACCACTCTGATCCACGGCCATACCCACCGGCCGGCGGTGCACCCGCTGGAGATCGATGGGCGGCCGGTGCAGCGGATTGTGCTGGGGGATTGGGACAGGGATGGTTGGGTGTTGGAGGTGGATGAGGATGGGTATCGGTTGGAGAGTTTTGGGTTGGGTTGAGGGCCGGCAGCCCCTCTCCCCAGCCCTCTCCCGCAAGGGGAGAGGGAGCCAGGCTGTGCAAACGGCAAATTTTGTGCCCCCCCCTGATCAGTTGTTGCTCGCTGGAAACATCAGAAATACTCAAAACAGCCAGCGAGCACAGACATGCTCCCTCTCCCCTTGCGGGAGAGGGCTGGGGAGAGGGGAAACCCAACACACACCCCAAAAAGACAAAACCCCCGACTCTCACAAGCCAGGGGTTCCGTTTTTCCAGCCTGAAGCTTACAGCTTGCCAGCCAGCTCCGGCACCGCCTCGAACAGGTCGGCTACCAGGCCATAATCAGCCACCTGGAAGATCG
>NZ_JACLGO010000017.1 GCF_014219065.1 Halopseudomonas xiamenensis | reverse complement strand
GCATCTATCCTCTGGCGCATCGCGACGCCGTAGAGGGGGAGGGAGGAGACCATCTTATCGAGCGCCTGCTCGACGACTGCGGCCTCTAATACCTGCGCAGATGCTCAAGGTGTCCAAGTATATCCGGTTAGCGCTATGATCGCGCTCTTGAACCACTCCCAAACCCGATTGACGTGATCCATGACCGATACCACTCCACCGGCCGCCCCCGCCGATAAGGCCCCCAGTCTGCTGCGCTCCGGCATGGTGGTCAGCATCATGACCATGCTGTCGCGGGTGCTGGGTATGGTGCGTGATGTGGTGGTCGCGGCCTACTTTGGCTCCAAGTCCGAAGCCGATGCCTTCTTCATTGCCTTCAAGATTCCCAACTTCCTGCGCCGGTTGTTCGCCGAGGGTGCCTTCGCCCAGGCCTTCGTCCCGGTGTTGTCGGAGTATCGAGCCAAATACGCGCTGGCCGAGGTGAAGAACCTGGTCAACCGGGTCACCGGCACGCTCGGCCTGACCCTGGCCGGTATCACCCTGCTGGGTGTGGCTGGTGCGCCGGTGCTGATCACGCTGTTCGCCCCGGGCTTCCATGGTCAGACCGAAAAGCTGGCGCTGGCCACGGACATGCTGCGCATCACCTTTCCCTACCTGTTCCTGATCTCGCTGACCGCCCTGTGTGGCGCGATCCTCAACAGCTACGGGCGCTTTGCCGTGCCGGCGTTCACGCCGGTGCTGCTCAACCTGTGCATGATCGGCGCTACGCTGTTCATGGCGCCGTACTTCGACCAGCCGATCATGGCGCTGGCCTGGGGGGTCTTCATCGCCGGGGTGGCGCAACTGCTGTTCCAGTTGCCGTTCCTGGCGCAGATCCGCCTGTTGCCGGTGCCGCGCCCGGATCGTCACCACGAGGGTGTCAAGCGCATCATGACGCTGATGGTGCCGGCGCTGTTCGGCGTGTCGGTCAGCCAGATCAACCTGTTGCTGGATACCGTGCTGGCGTCCTTTCTGCAGACCGGCAGCATCTCCTGGCTGTACTACGCCGACCGTCTGTCGGAATTGCCGCTGGGCGCCTTCGGTATCGCCATCGGCACGGTGATCCTGCCGGCGCTGTCGCGCCAGCATGCCGGCGAAGACCCCAAGGCTTTTGCCGCGACCCTGGACTGGGCGGTACGCATGGTGCTGCTGGTCGGTGTGCCGGCGGCGCTGGCGCTGCTACTGCTGGCCGAGCCGCTGATCGCCACGCTGTTCCATTATGGCGCCATGACCGAGCGCGACGTGGTGCAGTCGGCCAACGCGCTGCGCGCCTACGCGGTGGGGGTGATGACCTTCATGCTGATCAAGGTGCTGGCGCCCGGCTACTTCGCCCGCCAGGACATGAAGACGCCGGTACGGGTGGCGATCATATGCATGGCCGCGAACATGGTATTCAACCTGATCCTGGTCTGGCCGCTGGCCCACGTCGGCCTGGCGCTGGCCACCTCGATGTCGGCCCTGCTCAATGCCGGCATGCTCTGGTGGGGGCTGCGCAAGATCGGTGTCTACCAGGCGCAACCGGGCTGGCCGCTGTTCCTGCTGCGGCTGGTGCTGGCCTGCGCCGCGCTGGCGGTGGTGGTACTGTGGTTGGCGGCGGATGTGCAGCAGTGGTTCGCCTGGGGCTGGCAGCAGAAGGCCTGGCAGATGACCATCCTGGTGGTGGCGGGGATCGCGGTGTTCGTCGCCACCCTGGTCGCCAGCGGCCTGCGCATGCGACATCTGCGGCGGTGAGCCCATGACGCCAGCCCCCGTAACCCTGTATACTTGCCGGCTTTGATCTCTCTGCCAATAACGAGCGTTATGGAACTGGTCCGTGGCCTGCACAATCTGCGCCCCCAGCACCGTGGGTGCGTGGCGACAATCGGTAATTTCGACGGCGTCCATGCCGGCCACCAGGCGATTCTCAAACGCCTGAAAGCCCATGGCGAGCGCGCCGGCCTGCCCGTATGCGTGGTGATCTTCGAGCCGCAGCCGCGTGAGTACTTTGCCCCTGGCAGTGCGCCGCCGCGCCTGACGCGCCTGCGTGACAAGCTGGCGTTGCTGGAGCAGCAGGGCGTCGACCGCGTGCTGTGCCTGGCGTTCAATCGCCGCCTGCGCGAACTCAGCGCCGACGAGTTCATCCAGCAGGTGCTGATCGATGGCCTCGGTGTGCAGCACCTGGAAGTGGGTGATGATTTCCGCTTCGGCTGCGACCGTGCCGGTGACTTCGAACTGCTGCGTGTCAGCGGCCAGCGCCACGGCTTTACCGTGGAGTCGGCCAATACCGTGGCGGAGAACGGCGAGCGGGTCAGCAGCACCCGGGTACGCCAGGTGCTGGCCGAGGGTGATTTTGCCCAGGCCGAGCGCTTGCTGGGGCGCCCGTTCAGCATCACTGGCCGAGTGCTGCATGGCCAGAAACTGGGCCGGCAACTTGGTGCGCCGACGGCCAATGTCCAGCTCAAGCGTATCAGCGCGCCGCTCAATGGTGTCTACCGCGTCAGCGTCGAGCTGGACGGGGTGCGGCAGTTGGGCGTGGCCAATATCGGTAGCCGTCCGACGGTGGACGGTGATGGTCGTGCGCACCTGGAAGTGCACCTGCTGGATTTCAATGGCGACCTGTATGGCCGTCGCATTACCGTGGTATTTCATGAAAAATTGCGTGAAGAGCAGCGCTTCGACTCGCTGCAGGCCTTGCAGGATGCCATCAAGGCTGATTTCGCCACCGCACGTGCCCAATGGGCTGCCGAACTGAACAAGTGAGCCAGGAAAGATGACTGATTACAAAGCGACGCTGAACCTGCCCGCAACAGACTTCCCGATGAAGGCCGGTCTGCCGGCCCGTGAGCCGGAAACCCTGAAACGCCTGGACAGCATCGGTCTCTATCAGAAGATTCGTGAAATCAGCAAGGGCCGCCCGCAGTTCGTCCTGCATGACGGCCCGCCCTACGCCAATGGCAGCATCCACATCGGCCACGCGGTGAACAAGATCATCAAGGACATGATCGTGCGTTCCAAGACCCTGTCCGGGTTCGATGCGCCCTATGTGCCGGGCTGGGACTGCCATGGCCTGCCGATCGAACACAAGGTCGAGACCACCTTCGGCAAGAACCAGCCGGCGGATCAGACCCGCGAGCGCTGCCGCGACTATGCCGCCGAGCAGATTGAAGGGCAGAAGGCCGACTTCATCCGCCTGGGCGTGCTCGGTGACTG
Source organism: Halopseudomonas xiamenensis (assembly GCF_014219065.1). Classification (GTDB taxonomy): domain Bacteria; phylum Pseudomonadota; class Gammaproteobacteria; order Pseudomonadales; family Pseudomonadaceae; genus Halopseudomonas; species Halopseudomonas xiamenensis. The sequence continues at coordinate 89,303 of NZ_JACLGO010000017.1, read as the reverse complement.
GGATAACCCCTACAAGACCATGGAATTTCCCAACGAAGCGGGCGAGATCCGCGCGCTGGCGAAGATGGTCGAGGGTGGCTTCGTGTTCAAGGGCCTGAAGCCGGTCAACTGGTGCTTCGATTGTGGCTCGGCACTGGCCGAGGCGGAGGTCGAATACCAGGACAAGAAGTCCGATGCCATCGACGTGGCCTTCGCCGTCGAGGATGCCGGCCAACTGGCTGCGGCCTTTGGTGTGGCCGAGCTGAGCAAGCCCGCCAGTATCGTCATCTGGACCACCACCCCCTGGACCATCCCGGCCAACCAGGCGCTGAACGCCCACCCGGAATTCATCTACGCGCTGGTCGATACCGGCGACAAGCTGCTGGTGCTGGCCGAGGAGCTGGTCGAGTCCTGCCTGCAGCGCTACGGTCTCGAAGGCGAAATCATCGCCCGTTGTGAAGGCGCGGCACTGGAAAACATCCGCTTCCGTCACCCGTTCTACGAGCGTTTCTCGCCCGTGTACCTGGCCGACTACGTCGAGACCGGCGCTGGTACCGGCATCGTCCACTCTTCCCCGGCCTACGGTGAGGACGACTTCCGTACCTGCAAGCACTACGGTATGGAAAACGACGACATCCTCAATCCGGTGCAGAGCAACGGCGTGTATGTCAGCGACCTGCCGTTCTTCGGCGGCCAGTTCATCTGGAAGGCCAACGCCAATATTGTCGCCAAGCTCGACGAAGTCGGCGCGCTGCTCAAGCACGAGCCGATCCAGCACAGCTACATGCATTGCTGGCGCCACAAGACGCCGCTGATCTACCGCGCTACCGCGCAGTGGTTCGTCGGCATGGACAAGATCGCGCATGACGGCAGCTCGCTGCGTCGTCGCGCGCTGGATGCCATCGAGCAGACCCAGTTCGTACCGGGCTGGGGCCAGGCCCGTCTGCATGGCATGATCGCCGGGCGTCCGGACTGGTGTATCTCGCGCCAGCGCAACTGGGGCGTGCCGATCCCGTTCTTCCTGCACAAGGAAAGCGGTGAACTGCACCCGCGTACCGTCGAGCTGATGGAGCAGGTCGCCCAGCGCGTGGAGAAAGAGGGCATCGAAGCCTGGTTCAAGCTCGATGCGGCGGAGCTGCTCGGCGACGAGGCTGCCCAGTACGACAAGATCAGCGACACCCTGGACGTGTGGTTCGATTCCGGCACCACCCATTGGCATGTGATGCGCGGCTCGCACCCCATGGGCCATGACGAAGGCCCGCGCGCCGACTTGTATCTGGAAGGCTCCGACCAGCACCGCGGCTGGTTCCATTCTTCGCTGCTGACCGGCTGCGCCATTGACGGCCACGCCCCGTACCGCGGCCTGCTGACCCACGGCTTCGTGGTCGACGAGAACGGCCGCAAGATGTCCAAGTCGCTGGGCAACGTGGTTGCCCCGCAGGAAGTCAACGACAGCCTGGGTGCCGACATCCTGCGCCTGTGGGTATCGTCCACCGACTATTCCGGCGAGATGGCGGTGTCCAAGCAGATCCTGCAGCGCAGCGCCGACGCCTATCGCCGCATCCGCAATACCGCACGCTTCCTGTTGTCGAACCTCAACGGCTTCGATCCGAAACAGCACGCCCTGGCCCCTGAGCAGATGCTCGACCTGGACCGCTGGGCGGTGGATCGCGCGCTGCTGCTGCAGCAGGAAATCAGCGAAGCCTACGACACCTACAAGTTCTGGAACGTCTACCAGAAGGTACACAACTTCTGCGTGCAGGAGCTGGGTGGCTTCTATCTGGACATCATCAAGGACCGCCAGTACACCACCGGTACCGACAGCACCGCGCGGCGCTCCTGCCAGACCGCCATGTACCATATCGCCGAAGCGCTGGTGCGCTGGATCGCGCCGGTGCTGGCGTTCACCGCCGAGGAAATCTGGCAGTACCTGCCCGGCGAGCGTAACGAATCGGTGATGCTCAACACCTGGTACGACGGCCTGACGGCGCTGCCTGAAGACAGTGAACTGGATCGCGCCTTCTGGGACCAGGTGCTGGCGGTGAAAATGGCGGTGAACAAGGAGCTGGAAAACCTGCGCAACGCCAAGGTGCTGGGCGGCAACCTGCAGGCCGAGGTGACCCTGTATGCCGATGAGCAACTGAGCACGACACTGGCCAAGCTGGGTGACGAACTGCGCTTCGTGCTGATCACCTCCTCCGCCCGTGTTGCACCCCTGGCTGACGCCGTCGAGGGTGCCGTCGAGACTGATGTGGCTGGCCTCAAGCTGAGCATCGTCAAGTCCGCCCACAGCAAATGCACCCGTTGCTGGCACTTCCTCGAGGATGTCGGCAGCAACCCGGAACACCCGGATATCTGCGGCCGCTGCGTGACCAACATCGAAGGCCCGGGCGAGGTTCGCCAGCATGCCTGAGCGGCGTTGGAATGGCCTGGTGTGGTTATGGCTCAGTGCCGTGGTCATCGCGCTGGACCTGCTGAGCAAATGGGTCGCCGAATCGAGTCTCGGCCTGTACCAGCAGGTGCCGGTGATCGACGGCCTGTTCAGCTTCACCCTGGCCTATAATCCAGGTGCTGCGTTCAGCTTCCTGTCGGATGCCGGTGGCTGGCAGCGCTGGTTCTTCATCACCATCGCGGTGGGGGTGAGCGTCATGCTGCTGGTCTGGCTGTCACGCCTACACCGCGACAAATGGTTGGAAGCCGCCGCACTGGCGCTGATCCTCGGTGGTGCGCTGGGTAACCTGTACGACCGCATAGTGCACGGCCATGTGGTGGATTTCATCCTGGTGCACTGGCAGCAGAGCTGGTTCTTCCCGGCCTTCAACATCGCCGACAGTGCCATTACCGTGGGGGCGGTGTTGTTGATTGCGGATATGTTCTGGCCGGGGCAGGGCAAGGCCAAGGCGTAGGCTATTCCTCCCCCCTCTCCCCAACCCTCTCCCGCGAGGGGAGAGGGAGCCGGATTGTGCTTGCTGGTTGCCATGGGTCTGTATGGTAAACCGGGCCTAGGAGAACAAGGTGGCCGCAGTACAGTCACCCCTCTCCCCTGGCGGGAGAGGGGCCGGGGGAGAGGGGGCAGCTCACGAAATCAGCCCGCAAGAATACCAAAGCCAGGACAGCAAAACGCCAAAGCCAGGCACATACTCACTCCCTCTCCCCTCGCGGGAGAGGGTTGGGGAGAGGGGGAAACAAGCTCCCCCAGTACACCTAACGAGATTCCAGACATGACTGATATCCTGCGCATCAACCAAGACACCGAAGTCACCCTGCACTTCACCCTGAAGCTGCCCAATGGCGATATCGTGGACTCCACCGAAGGCAAGGCCCCAGCGACCTTCAAGGTCGGTGACGGCAGCCTGCTGCCCGGCTTCGAGCACAGCCTGTTCGGCCTCAAAGCCGGTGACCAGCGCAGTTTCGAGATCGAGCCCGAGCGCGGTTTCGGCCCCGGCAGCCCACAGAATATCCAGACCATGCCCCGCGACCAGTTCAGCGACATGGAGCTGGAGCCCGGACTGCTGATCATCTTCAAGGACGCCGCCGGCGGCGAGATGCCCGGCGTGGTCAAGGCGATCCACGACAGCGTGGTGGAAATCGACTTCAACCACCCTCTGGCCGGCAAGATCATCACCTTCGAGGTGGAAATCATTGCGGTGAAGGCCGCCTGAGCCTGTTACCCTATCCATGACCCAGCATTCGAGGCCTCCCATGCAGATCAAACTGGCCAACCCGCGCGGCTTCTGCGCCGGCGTCGACCGTGCCATCGAAATCGTCAACCGTGCGCTGGAAGTGTTCGGCCCACCGATCTATGTGCGCCACGAAGTGGTACACAACAAGTTCGTGGTCGAAGACCTGCGCAACCGCGGGGCGGTGTTTGTCGATGAGCTGCACGAGATCCCCGACGACGTGATCGTCATTTTCAGTGCCCACGGCGTGTCCAAGGCGGTGCAGGATGAGGCCGCGGCACGCGGGCTGAAGGTGTTCGACGCCACCTGCCCATTGGTCACCAAGGTACACATGGAAGTGCTGCGCTACAGCCGTGATGGGCGCGAGTGCGTGCTGATCGGCCATGCCGGGCACCCTGAGGTCGAGGGCACCATGGGCCAGTACGATGCCAGCAACGGGGGCACCATCTATCTGGTGGAGAACGAAGAGGATGTCGCCCGACTGCAGGTCAGAGACCCGTCCCGCTTGGCCTTCGTCACCCAGACCACGCTGTCCATGGATGACACCGCCCGGGTCATTGACGCGCTGCGCAAGCACTTCCCGGCCATCGAGGGCCCGCGCAAGGACGACATCTGCTACGCCACCCAGAACCGCCAGGATGCGGTCAAGCAACTGGCCAGCGAGTGCGACCTGGTGCTGGTGGTCGGCAGTCCCAACAGCTCCAACTCCAACCGCCTGCGCGAACTGTCCGACCGCATGGGCACGCCGGCCTACCTGATCGACGGTGCCGACGAAATCCGTCCCGAATGGCTGCAAGGTGTCAGCAACATCGGCGTCACCGCCGGTGCCTCGGCGCCGGACGTGCTGGTGCAACAGGTCATCCGACACCTGCGCGCCAGTGGCGCGGACAGCGTCACCGAACTGGCCGGACGGGCAGAGAACATCGTGTTCAGCATGCCCAAGGAATTGCGCGTAGTAGAAATCACCTGACCGCAGCAAATACCCGGGTTGTCGCGCGCCTGCGCGACGATAGGGTAGGGATTGCTGCGAGGCTGCAGGCGTAGCGCGGGGGCGCTACACCCCGGGGGCGCAGGGTTTTGGGTTGTCGCGCGCCTGCGCGACGACAGAGTGGGGGTTGCTGCGAAGCTGTAGGCGTAGCACGGGGCGCTACACCCCGGGGGCGCAGGGTTTTGGGTTGTCGCGCGCCTGCGCGACGACAGTGCCTCACCGCGAACCTCTCCCAGCGCAGTGCTATGGAACGCCGGGGTTCTATCCCGTCAATCCCACAACTGACGAATACCCGCCACTCCCTGCGCGCCGGCCTCGAACGTCTGCGACAGATCAGCAGGCGATATCCCTCCCAGCAGGTACACCGGCATATTCACCGAATCGATCAGCTCGCCAGCGCGCTCCCAGCCAAGACTGTCCGCGTCGGGGTGGCTGGGGGTGGAGTTCACCGGCGACAGGGTGACGAAATCCACCCCCAACTCCGCTGCCATCGCCAGTTCCTCGGCATCATGGCAGGAGGCAGCGAGCAGGCGGGGTGTAGTGTCATCGCGGCGAGGCGCCGCTCCCACAGCTGCCTGGCCGGCCTCCAAGTCACCCTGTGGGAGCGGCGCCCCGCCGCGATGGCCACCTCCGGCCAACCCCACACCCTCAGCATTCACCACCTCAGACTGAGCCACACGCTGTTCCCACATAGCCCGCAACTGCCGACTGGTCAGATGCCAGCCAACACCCGGCCAGGCAGGCGCCTCATCCCCTTTGACCATCCACTGGAAAGCACTACCGAACTCGCCCAGCACCCGTTCAACCAACGATTGATAGGCTTGCCCCGACAGGCCGGTCTGACGTAACTGCACCAGGCGAATGCCTGCCTCGCGGGCGCGCTGCAGTCCGGCAAACAAGGCCGGCTCATCCGTCATGTCGGGGGTGATCAGATACCGCTCCGGCAACTGCGCCGCGCGCACTATGGGCCCATTGGCCGCAGGAAACTCATGCTCATCCAGTTCAGCAGCAGCCACCCAGCGCACCGGCTGGCCCTCGGCGCCATGTGCCTGGCCCTCGAATCCGGTTACCAGCCAGACATCCAGCCGTACCGACTTGTCCGGATAGTCATGGCGGATATCCAGCAGCGGCCGGGCCTCGGTCACCCTGATGCCGAGCTCCTCGTGCAACTCCCGCGCGAGCCCGTCAAAGCGCGCTTCCCCGTCCTCCAGCTTGCCTCCCGGAAACTCCCACAACCCGCCCTGGTGGGCATGCTCGGGACGCTTGGCAATCAGGATACGGTGTTGCGCGTCACGGATGACGGCGGCGATGACATGGATACGACGCATGGGCTGCCCTTACTGTTTGAATATATCTTCTGAAAACACGTCCTGCTCCTGCTCGTCACCGGGAATCACATGCTCCTCGGCGGCCCAGGCGCCGAGATCGATCAGGCGGCAGCGAGGGGAACAGAACGGGCGCTCGGGAGAGCTGTCATCCCAGGTAACGGGTGCCTTGCAGGTGGGACATTCGACTGTACGGGTCATGGGCGGGCTCCTTCGGCCAGGGCCAGGTAGCGTTGGTGCAGAGCATCGACCTGTCGGTGCAACGCGGCCAGGTCCTGGTCATTGCTGATGACATCATGGGCGTGGCGCAGACGGTCTTCACGCTGTGCCTGGGCCTGCAGAATAGCCCTGACCTGCTGCTCGGGGACATTGTCCCGGGCGGTGGTACGGGCGATCTGCAGCGCCTCGGGTACATCCACCACCAGCACCCGCTGGGTCATCTGATACTGCCCCGACTCCACCAGCAACGGTGATACCAGCAGTGCGTAGGGCGATGCGGCTGCGGCCAGGTCGGTGACGATCTCATCGCGGATCAGTGGGTGCAGCAGTTGTTCCAGCCAGCGACGCTGATCCGGGTCCTGGAACACCTTTTCTCGCAGCACGGCGCGATTCAGCGTGCCATCGTCCTGCAACACCGCATCACCAAAACGATCGACAATGTGATGCAATGCCGGTCGTCCAGGCTCGACCACCACCCGCGACTTGATGTCGGCATCCACCACATGGATGCCGTGCGCCTCGGCAAACCGCGCCGCCGCAGCACTCTTGCCGCTGCCAATGCCGCCGGTCAGGCCGATGATGAGCTTGTTCGAGGGAGTCATTGCGGTATCAATGCCTTGCGTTCATATCGAAGGCGACAAGTATACGGACAATGGGGCTGAAGGCGTACCCGGGTTCAGAACCCCGCAAACCGCAGATAGGTCCCGGTAATCCAATCCCCCCAGATGATCGCGATCCATCCGGCAATCGCCAGATAGGGGCCGAAGGGCAGGGGAGTCGAGTTGGAGTCGCCGCGTGCCTTGAGGATGATGATGCCGAGAATGGCGCCGACCAGCGATGACAGCAGTATGGTCAGCGGCAATACCTGCCAGCCGCCCCAGGCGCCGAGCATGGCCAGCAGCTTGAAGTCGCCATAGCCCATGCCTTCCTTGCCGGTCACCAGCTTGAACAGCCAGTACACCGACCACAGGCTCAGATAGCCGAACACTGCTCCCCACAGCGCCGAATGGATATCGGTGAACAGGCCGAAACTGTTGGCGATCAGCCCCAGCCACAGCATCGGCAGCACGATGGCATCGGGCAGCAACTGGGTATCGGCGTCGATCAGGCTCAGGGCGACCAGCGCCCAGGTCAGCAGCAGGATACCGGCGGCCGGCCAACCGAAGCCGTATTGCCAGGCCACCAGCATGCTCAGCAGCGCGGTCAGCAGCTCCACCAGCGGGTAACGCGGGCTGATCCGTTCCCGGCAGTTGCCGCAACGGCCGCGCAACAGCGCATAGCTGATCAATGGCAGGTTCTGCCAGGGCTTGATCTCGGCCTGACAGTGCGGGCAGTGAGAGTGGGGCAGTACCAGGTTGTATACCGGCTGGGCGGGTTGCGGCTCATCCGGGTGCAGCATCTCCCGGGCCTGGCGCAGCCAGTCGTGCTCCAGCATCTTCGGCAGGCGATGGATCACCACGTTGAGGAAGCTGCCGACAACCAGCCCCAACAGGCCGGCGACCAGAACAAAGGCCAGCACATGGCTGGCCAGATAATCGAGTAGGGTCATAGGTCAGACAACGGAGCCCAGCTGGAAGATCGGCAGGTACATGGCAATGATCAGGCCGCCGATCAATACCCCCAATACAGACATGATCATCGGCTCGAGCAGGGTAGTCAGGTTGTCCACCTTGTTATCCACCTCGGCCTCATAGAAGTCGGCGACCTTCTCCAGCATGCCATCGAGATTACCGGACTCCTCGCCGATGCCGGCCATCTGTACCGCCAGGGTCGGGAACACGTTGGTGGTGCGCATGGCGAAATTCAGCTGGGTACCGGCGGAGACGTCCTGCTTGATGGCGTTCACCGCGTTGTAGAACACCACGTTGCCCGCTGCCCCGGCGACCGAATCCAGGGCCTGCACCAGCGGTACGCCGGCGGCGAAGGTCGTGGACAGGGTGCGCGCATAGCGTGCTACCGCCGCCTCGTAGATGATCTGCCCGACGATGGGCGCCTTGAGCAAGGCCCTGTCCTGGCCATCGCGGAAGGGCTTGGAGCGTCGGTGAACCTGCGTATACCCCCAACCGAGCACGATCAGACCTATCAGGATGATGAACCACCATGATTGCAGCCATTCCGACAACCCGATCACCATCAGAGTAAAGCTGGGCAGGTCAGCTCCGAAGTTGGCGAAAACCTCCTTGAACTGCGGCACCACCTTGAGCAGCAGGATGGCCGTCACGATCACCGCCACCACAACCACCGCAATCGGATAGGTCATGGCCTTCTTGATCTTGGCCTTCAGCGCCTCGGTCTTTTCCTTGTAGGTGGCGATACGGTCGAGCAGCGATTCCAGACGCCCGGACTGCTCACCGGATTCCACCAGGTTGCAGAACAGCTCATCGAAATACTGCGGATGCTTGGCCAGCGATGCCGCGAGGGTATTACCCGAGGCCACATCGGTCTTGATCTCGTTGATCAGCTTGGCGAAGTTGGGGTTGGCGGTGCCTTCGGCAATGATCTCGAAGGCCTGCACGATGGGCACGCCAGAGGCCATCATGGTCGCCAGCTGGCGGGTGAAGAAAGCGATATCCAGCGGCTTGATCTTCTTCGCCCGCGGACCGAACAGCGATGACTTCTTGTGGATCTTGGTGACCAGGATGCCCTGCTTGCGCAGTTGCGCCTTGATCAGCGCTTGGTTGGAGCCCTGGATCTCACCGGACAGCTTGACGCCCTTGCGGTCCTTGCCTTCCCATTTGAAGGGGTAGACCTTCTCCACCTTGGCCTTTTTGGCGGGCTTGGCGGCGGGTTTGGTCCGTTTCACTGCTGCTTGCTGGGCCATGACTTAATCCTTGGTCACTCGGTTCACTTCCGCCAGGCTGGTGACACCCTGTTCCGCCTTCATCAGCGCGGATTGGCGCAAGCTCCTGAATCCTTCACTCTGGGCTACGTCGGAAATCTGGATGGAGTTGCCGTCTTCCATGATGATGCGCTGCATGGCCGGCGTGATCTTCACCACCTCGTAAATCCCGACTCGCCCTTTATAACCGTCCTGACAATTTTCGCAACCCACTGGCCCGTAAATCGTTAACCCGCTAGCAATTTTGTCCTCGGTAAAGCCTTCTTCGCGCAATGTCTCCCGGGGGACCTCCATCGGCTTCTTGCAATGCGAGCACAGTCGGCGGGCCAGGCGCTGGGCGATGATCAGGTTCACCGAGGTGGCGATGTTGAACGAGGGCACGCCCATGTTGCGCAGACGGGTCAGGGTTTCCGCCGCACTGTTGGTGTGCAGGGTCGACATCACCATATGGCCGGTTTGCGCCGCCTTGATGGCGATCTCCGCTGTTTCCAGGTCACGGATCTCACCGACCATGATGATGTCCGGGTCCTGACGCAGGAAGGCGCGCAGGGCCTGGGCAAAGTCCAGCCCCTGCTTGGGGTTCACGTTGACCTGGTTGATGCCCTCCAGGTTGATCTCCACCGGGTCTTCGGCGGTGGAGATGTTGCGCTCCATGGTGTTGAGGATATTCAGACCGGTGTACAACGACACCGTCTTACCGGAACCGGTCGGCCCGGTCACCAGGATCATGCCTTGGGGCTTGTCCAGCGCATCCAGGTACATCTGCTTCTGGTCATCCTCATAGCCCAGTGCGTCGATACCCATCTTTGCGCTATCCGAGTCCAGGATACGCAGCACCACCTTCTCGCCCCACAGCGTCGGCAGGGTGTTGACCCGGAAATCGATGGCCTTGCTCTTGGAAATCTTCAGCTTGATACGGCCATCCTGGGGCTTGCGCCGTTCGGCCAGGTCCATCGAGGACATCACCTTCAGTCGCGCGGCGATCTTCACCCCCAGTTGCACCGGCGGCTTGGCCACCTCATGCAGGATGCCATCGGTACGGAAGCGCACCCGGTAGGTCTTCTCGTAGGGCTCAAAGTGCAGGTCCGAGGAGCCTTTCTTTACTGCATCAAGCAGCATCTTGTTGACGAAGCGGACAATCGGCGCATCTTCGGCATCATTGGCGGTGTCCTTGCGCTTGTCATCGTCGGTGACCGCCTCGACCTCCAGACCATCCAGATCGGCATCGGCCATCTCCCCCAGACCGCCACCGGCACTGTCCAGGTACTTGTCGATGGCCGTGCGCAGCTTGTCGTCCTCGACGATCACCGCATCGGTCATCAGGCCGGTATTGAACTGGATATCGCTCAGCGCCTGCTGGTTGGTCGGATCGGACAGGGCCAGGAACAACCGGTTGCCGCGCTTGAACAGCGGCAACACGCAATGCTGGCGGATCAGCTTCTCGCTGACCAGTTCAGGTTCGGGCTGACTCTCGCGGTCCAGCGCCGCCAGATCCAGGTAGGGGTAACCGAATTCCTCGGCACAGACCATCGCCAGGTCACGGGCCTTGGCCAGCTTGTTCTGCACCAGATAGGTAATGAAGGGAATCTTGTCCTGACTGGCCTGCCTGCTGGCCTTGCCGGCCACCTGGGCATCCAATAGTTCTTCCTGAACGATCCGCCGGGCCAAGCCGGAGAGAACGGGGGTATCCATAGGTCGATCTCAATACGTGTAAAGGCTTCGGCGACTATAGTACAGCAAGACCATGCTACACAAAGTGGATAGTCACAAAAGGCATGTGGAGAAGGGTTGCAGCTGACAAAAAACGTCACATGCTGACGCCGCAGGGTTGTAGCGCCCCCGCGCTACGACAGCCCAACACGTCCAAACTTCGCCCCTGCAATTTCACCCCGCCCCAGTAGAAGCGCCGCCCCGGCGCGATCACCCACCCTCCCTGACGCTCCCAAAACCAACCTGGCACACCTTCTGCACTAGCCCTTTCAGCCCAACGGCTATCTCACATACAAATGGAGTTGAGAAATGAAAGCTCAAATGCAGAAAGGTTTTACCCTTATTGAATTGATGATCGTGGTGGCGATCATTGGGATTTTGGCGGCGATTGCTTTGCCGGCTTATCAGGATTACACGGTTAGGGCACGCGTTTCAGAGGCATTGGTACTGGCCGCTGGAGCAAAGGCCACTGTAAGTGAAAATATTGCGAATAATAACGGTGTGGCTGCAGGCTCCTGTTTGGGAGTAACTCCTATTACTGCCACAGAGTCGACGGATAACGTCGCTACGCTTTCTTGTGCTGATGCAACCGGTGTTATTACCGTTGTTACCACTGCCCAAGCGGGTACTGTAACGCTGGCTCTCACGCCTACAGCCAACGCGGGGGAGCCAATTACTTGGGTGTGTGCCGTGGCAGCAAACACGTCCAATAAACATGTGCCATCTGAGTGCCGCATTTAAGAGGCTGAGTGTGGGGACAGATGAACATTCATCATAATCTGGCCCTGCTTCTGACTGCGATACTATCCCCGGCTCTCCCGGGGATAGTTGTTTTGAGGTGTTGGTAATTTATTCGGCTTCTGCGAGGAACAGGTTGGCCGGCAGGGCCGTGCCGACACGCCGTGAATACATCCCTGTAGGCTCGCAGCTGTATAGACCGGTCTATACAGCTGCCGCCATCTCTGACGGCAGACGGTCGGCCCAACCCTGCCGGCCAACCTGTTCCGCAAACCTCCATGCTGCTGATGGTTTTCAAACCCTCAGCCTACCCATGTTCATATCTTTGCGCAGGCAGATTGCTCCCGCTGAATACAAGCCTTCCTATCACTTCGTCATCCTCGGCGCAGGCCGAGGATCCATTGTTCCGGTTTACTCAGAGCGGCAGGTGGATCCTTCGCCTGCGCGAAGGATGACGGGATCGTCATGGCGGCTGCCAACCCTGTATCGGCGACCGGAAGACGCTTGTCAGCATTGCGATCGGGGATCGCAGGACTATTTCTGGATCACCGTCCAAGGCCATCACGACCAAGGACGGTGAAGATATCGAAGACCCGTTACCCAGTGAACCGTAATGCTGTTCCGCTTAAGTGAACAGCATTACGGTCTTCGCCGAGGAGGACGATGGAAGAAAACGGGAACCGGCTGTGGCATCGCAAGCAGGGATAAAACCCAGCCATCCTGGGGTTCAACGGCTGGCAAATACCTCATCCAGGCTGTTGGCATCGAGGATATTATCGGCCCAGCGCTCAAGGTTCTCTGAGTCGGCCTGTTGCAGGCGTTGCAGGGTGATGGCATCCAGCGGGCCGAAGCGACGGGTGAGTTGGCGGATCAACAGGTTGAGCTCACCTTCCTGCCGTCCTTTTTGCATTCCCTTTTGCATCCCCTCATTCAGCAGACGCTCAGTCAATCCGATCATCCTGGTGTTCTCCTGCGGGTAGCGTTCTTGATATTCGTGCATTCAGGCAGCCTGGATCATGCTGCCCTGGGTATGATATCCCGGTCGATGATCTGGCCGGCTTCGATTTCCGCTTTGCGCAGATCGTATGTGCTTTGCAGGTTCATCCAGCTTTGTGCGTCGCCACCGAAATAGCGGGCCAGGCGCAGAGCTGTGTCGGCGGTGACGCCGCGGCGCTCGCGTACGATATCGTTGATGCGGGCAGGTGTCACATGCAGCGCCTTGGCCAAGGCGGTGGCAGACAGGCCCAAGGGTTCCAGGTAGTCCTCGCGTAAAATTTCCCCCGGATGTACCGGGCGCATACCGTTCCTGATCATGGTGTTGCCCTCAATGGTAGTCAGTGATTTCGACATCAAATGCGTCTTCTTCATGCCATACGAAACACAGTCGCCATTGTTTGTTGATACGGATGCTGTGTTGCTCTTGCCGGTCACCTTGCAATGACTCCAGATGATTGCCTGGAGGGCTCTTCAGGAAGTCCAGGGTTGCTGCTGCATCCAATTGGGCCAGTTTGCGGGTGGCAACCTTCGCAATACTGGCCCAGCGCTGGGTTCTACCGGTTTCGAAAAGCGCTTGTGTATCCTTACAGCGGAAGCTTTTTATCATGTCGATGTATCGTATATCGGTATCCGATATGGGTCAATGAGGATAATCAGATGAATGGTGCTTTGCGGGCATATGCTGATTTTGGCAAGCGAGTAGTGAGAAGCAAAGAGAAGTTGGGGGCGACTGAGTCATAGAATTATGCTTTCGTCGATCGGTGGTGTAATGCTATCCACTTAACGCTGTCATCCTCCCCTAAACCCCGTCATCCTTCGCGAAGGCGAAGGGTCCACCGGCCACTCTGAGTCAGCCGGCACCCTGGATCCTTCGCCTTCGCGAAGGATGACGACGTAGTAGAGTAAAGCAGCGCCACATTGTTTCAGGTCAACTCTGGGGCTGCCCTCAGCTCAATCCAGATCATCCAACGTCACTTCAAGATCCCGAGAGGCAACATCCACGTTCCAGAAGGTGTAGGTATCGCCATCCTCGTCGATCAGGCGGATGTCGAAAATGGAGCTGGGGTAGCCCTTGAGCGTCACGCGTTTCATGGCGCCGTTTTTCAGGATTTCGGTGCCCAGTACATCTTCCTCCCAATCCGTTGCCTTGCCGGGGCTGACGTACAGGTGCCAGATGGCGTAACCGGTTTTATTGGTGATGTCGATGTAATAATCCGCGGCGGATGAGGACATCACCCAGAACAGGGACAGCAGCAGAATAGCCAAGCGAACTGGACGCATGGTGAGACCTCATCAGGCGGGGATTGGGGAGCCGTTCAGTGACGGCGATATATGTGCATATTGATAGCACATGGATATGAAAATGCGCCAGTCTCAATACACCCATATCTCCACGCGGCGGTTCTTGAAGCGTCCATCATCATTGGTGTTGGCGGCGACGGGCAGATCGTCGCCTATACCGATGGCGTCCTTGACGAAGATGCCGTGGCCGACCAGGGCGGCGCGGACAGTCATGGCGCGCAGGCGTGACAGCAGTTCGGCGCCCCTGTTGCGTGGATCGCCAAAGCCGACCAGCACTACCTTGTTCTGCGTCTTGCCCTGGGCCTGCAGGTAGTCGAGCAGGCGGTCGATGTCCTGGTGGGCCTTGTTGTCCAGCCGGGCGCTGCCTTCGGTGAAGCGGAAGTTGACCGACAGGCGCTGGGCCTGCTCGGCCAGGGTGCGGTAGTCGTCCGGCATGTAGGGCTGCGGGGTGACCTGCATGGCGCTGATGTTCTGGCCAACGAAGCCGACCTGTTCGACGATATCCTGCCCGGCCTGGCTTTGGGTAAAGGCAATCAGCGCCTGGGCCAGCGGGTTGCTCTCTTCGGGGCTGATGTACATGTACAGCCGGCGTGACAATGGATAATCCTCGGTGGCGACCAGTTCCTTGCTGGGCAGCATGGCGCGTGAGTCGCCGGAGGAAATGGCCAGGGCCCTGGCCTGGTCGACAGAGGCCAGACCGACAAAGCCGATGGCATTTCTGTCGATGCTGACGGAGCGGGACAGCTCGGAGTTGGACTCGTAACGGCGGGCGTCGGCCTGCAGGTCGAGTTTGCGTGGGGTCAGTACCAGGTCGCGGAAGGTCTCCCAGGTGCCGGAGTTGCCATCCCGGGCATGCAGGCGGATCTTGCCTTGCTGTCCGCCGAGCTGCGACCAGTCGGTGGCCTGGCCGGAGAATATCCGGGCGATCTGTTCGACATCCAGGGTGCTGATCGGGTTGTCGGGGTGGACGATGACGGCCAGTCCGTCCAGACCGATGATCTGCTCAGCTTGCTTGCTGCGCATATCTCCGGCGTTCTTCAGCGCTTCGACCTCGCTGTCCTTGATGGGACGGGACGCCGCGGCGATCTGCCCGGTCTGGTCGATCAGGCCGGTAAAGCCGGTGGTGGAGCCGTGGGCATTCAGGCTGATTTCAATCGGCTCGGCCTGGGCGCTGATGGCGGTGATGCGGTGCTCCTGGGGAGAGGAGTTGAGCTGCACATCTATATCCGTGGCTCCTGCTTCCCTGAGCATGCCCTCGACCAGCAGCGGGGCCAGTTTGGCGCCTATGGTGTTGGAGCCGTTGATCTGCAACTGTAGCGGGGCGGTGTGCGCCTGGGTCGACAGGCAGGTGAGCCCGGCCAGAAGAACCATCCGAATGCGGGCCTGCAATCCTGATGTGATTTTCGACATTTCCATACCTTGTAATAACAGAACGAACCCCGCCCTTTCGCGAGGGGCGCCATTGTAGCCTCCGATGTGCGACAGTTTTGCGAACGACTCTCCAGTATCGAGCAGCTCGCGGCGTCGCATCCTGGGCGATATCATGTCGGCATGCCGCAGGGGCGAGGAGGCGGAACCGATGCTGTTCAAGGAAAAATTGCTACTGTCCAATTGTGATTCGGTGCGTGCACTGGACAGTGATGAGTTGCGCAAACGTGTTCTGGTCGGCTTGGCGTTTGCCGATGGTGTGGTGCTGTCGCCCAATACGCTGATAGATAACCTGCAAGTGGCCGATGTGGTGGGGCAGGCCAACGTGGTGCAGTATCTGAATGAAGAGGGTAGTGGGAAGTTGGTGATCCGCGGCTTTGGTCTGGGGCAGTACGCCGGGCTGGCTGAGTATTACGAGGCATTGCCAGGCAACTTCATCTTGTCGAGCCTGCCGGGTGCTCCGTGCAAGCAGGAGTTGGATCGCTTCCAGCGACAGCAGATGCGCGATCGGATCGCAGGGCTGGAACGGGCGCTACGGCAAGTCGGCCCCGTGGTGGAAAACCTCTCGCTGCCGCGCGAGAGTCTGCGTAATGAGGTGTTCTTGCGTTTGCGCGAACGCAGCGCCCTCCACCACTTCTTTGAAAACGATGGGGACTACAATTTGTTTCTGTTGGGAGCAGATCAGGTCATCTCGCGGTCGGAATGGTATGCCTACGCCCAGGCATTCTTTGCCAGACGTGGCCTGGCTGTAGCACCCCGCTTCAGGGCTGAAGTGATCGATCCCGCCTACAATTCGCTGTTCGCACTGAGCAATGAAGGTTTTCTGCAGGATGATATTCCCTATCTCACCGGCCTGCCGGAGGTCATTCTGGACACCAGTATCGGCCTCAAGACATTACGCAAGGAAATCGCCCTGATCCAGTACCCACTCAAGGTGTTCGAGTTCATTTCCAGTTTCGGCGCAGGGGAGATCGTGCGTTATCTTACCGACGAGGCGATCAGCTATATGGAGGATAAAATGGTCGATTCCGGCAAGAGCTATATGACCCGCAAGAACTGGTTCGGCATGTATCCGCGCATGCGTCGCTTCATGGGGCTGGAAATTAAATGAGCACTCAGTACGAGAACCCCTGGTTCAAGGTGGTGCGTGATGGGCGCTTCCATTACGTGGTGGAAAACAGAGCTGACAATGGCGCCGCAGTGCTGGCGCTGGTCGATGGCTCCGAATTCCTGTTGCTGCGCGTCAAGCGCGCGGCTCACGCCGATATCCAGCGGGAAATCCCGCGCGGCTATGGGGAACCTGGCGAAACCAGCCTGGCCTGCGCGCGGCGCGAGTTGGCCGAAGAGACCGGTTACCTGGTCGACGAGAGCCAGCTGAGCCTGCTCGGCCGGCTCAAGCCCAACTCCGCGATCCTGGCATCGACCATCGATCTGTATCTGGCCCAGGTCAACAGTGGCGACCTGACCGAACAGCGTGATGATGAGGCGGTGGCGGTGGAGCGAGTCAGCCTGGCTGATATGCGTTCGTTGCTGCGCGTGGGTGAAATTCAGGACAGCTTCACCCTGGCGGCCTTGGCTCACTACTTCAATCGCTGACGTGCAGGATGCGCACATCACGATCTTCTGGAAAATCAGAAATAAAATCAGCGAAAATGACCCGCTAGATTTAATCAGGATTGCCTGAAGGCATTGTAATTACTAGGGTTCATGGATACTGTGGATGTGCAGATAAATGCGCATAACGCTTTGGTAAGGAGCCAGGCTAAATGGCTTTGATTACGACTCATAGGTATCTGGATCCTGTTCTGCCGGAGAACCTTCCGGCATCGATCATCGCCGCCGCCGATGCACTGCCGCGCAAGATTGAGTTTCTGGCAGGGCGCTTGGCACCGGAGACCTCCCAACGTTTGGCAGAACTGCTGCGACTTACCAATAGCTATTACTCCAACTTGATCGAGGGTCAGTACACCGAGATTGCTGATCTGCAGCGCGCGCAGAGTGCACCTAAGCGCGAGCGCAAGCAATTGACAGACTTGGCAGCCCAGCATGTGGAGGAGCAGTCTGTGCTTGAGCGTGCGATGCGCCGTTATCAGAGCGATGATTTCGCAGCAATGTTCGATCCTGAACTTTTGGAAACGATTCACTATCGGTTGTTCAGGCATGCAGATCCTGCAGCGCTGGTCTTGAGTGATGGCAGGCAAATGGTACCTGGTCATCTGCGTGCTGAAGAGAATGAACAGGTCATGGTTGGCAACCATGCTGCACCTGCTGCTGCGGCTGTTCGCGCGATGTTGCAGCATCTGCAGACTCACTTTGGGCGTATCAGCGATCCTCGCCGGCGTTTGATCGGAGTTCTGGCCAGTCATCACAGAACTGCGTTCATACACCCATTCCTCGATGGGAATGGCAGGGTTACGCGCATGCTTACGCACCTGCAATTGTGCTATCTGGGCTTGAGGCCGGCATTATGGTCGCTGTCCCGTGGTCTAGCGCGTCGGAATGACGATTATTATCGCTACCTCGCTCTTGCCGACAGGCCGCGCGAAGGCGATCTGGATGGGCGTGGTCAACTGTCCCAGCGGCACTACTTCAACTTCATTGAGTTCATGCTCGACGTCTGCCACGACCAAGTTGATTACATGGCAGCAGCGTTGAATACGACAACCTTGCGGGATCGCTTGAGCAGAGTGTTCCAGTATGACGAGCGGCTACGGCTTGGTGGGGTTCGGCCTGCCACCGCTTCGGCAGTGCTGGCGTTGCTCGTACAGGGCAGTATGCCGCGCAAGGACTTCAAGATATTCACTGGTTTGAATTCCCGGCAGGCTACTGATGAACTGTCAACGCTGATCAAGCTTGGAGTGGTACACAGTGAATCACCCAAGGCGCGGATCATTGAACCTGGTTTGCCGGCCTGGTTCGCTGGTGAGATATTTCCCGATCTGCATCGTCGGTTTCAGTAGCATATTCAATTGGTAAGTCTTGCTGGTCTGGCTGATGGGGCATTCGTCTCGGTGGCACTGGCCCACTACTTCAATGCTTTTTCAGCATCTCCCGCCGAATGTCGCTGATCGCCTTCATCGGGTTCAGGTGCTTGGGGCAGACCCAGCTGCAGTTGCCGATATCTCGACAGCGATACAGGCTGAAACGGTCGGACAGGCGCTGCAGCCTGGCCTGGGTGGCCGTGTCACGGCTGTCGGCGATGAAGCGATAGGCCTGCAGCAGCACGGCGGGGCCGAGGTACTTGTCCGGGTTCCACCACCAGGAGGGGCAGCCGGAGGTGCAGCAGCCGCAGAGAATGCATTCATACAGGCCGTCCAGTTTGGCGCGTTCCTCCGGTGACTGGCGATATTCGGTGGTGGGCGGTTCGCCGTCATTGATCAGCCACGGCTTGATGCTGGTGTACTGGGCAAAGAAGTGCGCCTGATCCACCACCAGGTCGCGAATCACCTCCATGCCCGAGAGCGGTCGGATGATCAGCCGCTCGTCATCCAGTTTGTCGATGACCGGGGTGATGCAGGCCAGACCGTTCTTGCCATTGATATTCATGCCGTCCGAGCCGCACACCCCTTCACGACAGGAGCGTCGAAAGCTCAATGAGCTGTCGACGGTTTTGAGGTACTCGAGAACATCCAGCACCATGCCCTTGCGATAGTCGTCGGGCACATCGAACAGCTGCATCTGTGGGCGGCTGTCGCACTCGGGGTTGTAGCGGTAGATCTCGGCGCGGAACATGCGGCTTCCTTCCCGGCACTCCGGGTGATGGATTGCTCTGCAAGTCTAGCCCTCGCGCCACCGCAACGCCAAAGCTGTGCTGAATTTCCTCGCGGGGCGGTAGTCAACAGAACAACGGGGTGAAACGAGAGCCGCATCATGAGCACCGCCAAGCTACCGCAAAAAGCCACCATCTACCGCATGGTCGTGCCCGAGCATATCTGTCCCTTCGGCTTGAAAGCCCGCCACCTGTTGCGCGCCAGGGGCTATGAAGTCGAAGACCACTGGCTGACCAGCCGGGAGCAGACCGAGGCGTTCAAGGCCGAACATGAGGTGCAGACCACGCCGCAGGTGTTCATCGAGGGTGTGCGTATCGGTGGCTACGATGATCTGCGGCGTTATTTCGGCAAGGCCGTGCCGGGGCCGGAGGCGACCAGTTATCAACCGGTGATCGCGGTGTTTGGCATGGCGGCGTTGCTGGCGCTGGCCACCAGCTGGATGGCCCTCGGCAATCTGTTCACGGTGCGTGCGCTGGAGAGCTTCGTGGCCTTCGCCATGAGCATCCTGGCCTTGCTCAAGTTGCGCGATCTGGAGAGCTTTTCCAGCATGTTCCTGGGCTATGACCTGCTGGCCCAGCGCTGGGTGCCCTATGCTTATCTGTACCCCTTTGGCGAGGCGTTGGCAGGGGTATTGATGGTCGCCGGCGCGTTGCTGTGGTTGTCCATACCGGTGGCGCTGTTGATCGGTAGCGTCGGCGCGGTGTCGGTGTTCAAGGCCGTGTATATCGACAAGCGCGAGTTGAAATGCGCCTGTGTCGGCGGAGACAGCCAGGTGCCGCTCGGCTTCGTATCGCTGACGGAGAACTTGATGATGGTGGGCATGGCGCTGTGGATGCTGGCCAAGGTATTGCTGCGCTGATGGCGCTGCACCTGGTGTCAGGTGCAGCGCGGGCGGGAGCGCTCAGATATCCCACACCAGGTTGATGGCAAAGTTGCGGCCGGGCTGGGTCAGGCGGTCGAGATTGGCCGGGCTGAGCACTGCGGCTTCGCCGACACCGTCATAACCGCGTACGTCATCCCACAGCCAGTATTTCTTGTCGGTCAGGTTGTACAGGCCGGCGCTGAGGGTGACGTCATCGCCGACCTTATAGAAGCCGGTCAGGTCCAGCACGCCGTAACCGGGCGTCCTGAACTGGCTGCTGACGCCGTCGGGGGTATTGAAGGTGCTGTCGTCGACCCGGTTCTTCTTGCGTACCAGTGTCCAGCTGAGCAGGGCACCATAGTCCTCCTGCTCATAACCCAGGCCGAGCACCCCGGTCAGCGGGTTGATGGCATTCAGCGGTTCGCCGCTGTCCCTGTTGCGACCATGGGCATAGGCGATCGAGCCCTGGGCGTAGAAACCCGGCGCAGCGCCCAGCACATCGAGGTTCAGCCGGCCCTTGAACTCCACACCCTTGATGGTGGCATGGCGGATGTTGTTGCTCTGGAAGGTCACGTCTTCATAGCCGGGTGTTATCGCATCCTCATTGATGAAGTCGCGGTACTTGTTGTAGAACACCGCCACATCGAAGTTGCCATGCTCGAAGTTGCCACGCAGGCCGGTTTCGTAGCTGCGGCTCTTTTCTGGCTCCAGGTCCGCGTTCGGCTCGACGTTATAGCCGCCGCTGGCGTTCTCGAAGCGGCCATACAGCGCCTTGGCCGTGGGCGTGCGGAAGCCTTCGGCATACTGGCCGTACCAGGTGAGCTGCTCGGTCAGCGCGTAGGTCAGGCCGAGCTTGGGTGACAGACGCTGCCAGCGTTTGGTCTTGTCGCTGACGGTGTTCAGGTCATCGGGGTCGACGGTGTTGAGAAACTCGTCGGTGATGTGGGGTTTCAGCTCGGTGTGGTCGTAACGCAGGCCCGGCAGGAAGGTCCAGTTGTTCCAGCTGATCTGGTCCTGCACGAACAGGCTGTAGGTGTCGATGGTCGGGTCCGGGAAGTCGCTGGACTTGACCAGTACATCAGCCGGGCTGACCGCGCCAACGGCGCTGCAACCGGCGCCGATGGCCAGGCAGATGCCGTTGCCGCTGCGCGAGCCGGTGACCTTCTCCCGCTTGAGGGTGGCGCCATAGGTCAGCAGGTGTGCGGTTTCACCGAGGCTGAAGGACTTGTCCAACTGGCCGTCCAGCACCCACTGGCGTTCCTGGTAGAGGGTTTCGCGGCTGCGCATGACGTTGCGCGAGAACGGGAAATAGTTCTCCAGGGTGCTCTGGTCGGTCTTGGCGGTCTGGTAGTTGAAGCTCCAGCGGGCATTGTCCGCCAGCAAGGAATCGATGCCGAAGCGGTGTTCCAGGCCGAAGCGTTCGCGGGTGATGGTGTCGTTGCCAGTGCGCGAGCGGTACATGCCCAGCGGCTGGCCATTATTGAATGGGCCGCCAACGGCGCTTCTCTGGTCGGTGTCGCGGTCGTCCTTGTATTTTTCATAGGTCAGTCCCAGGCGCGCCTCATCGGCGTAGTACCAGCCGGCCTTGGCCAGTACGTTGCTGGTGCGGGCATCTTCCGGGTTGGCGGCGGTGCGGGTCAGGCCGGTGCTGTTGTCGTTGCCGTAGGATTCGGTTTCGTGTCCGTCGCGGCGGCTGTAGTGCAGCAGCCCATCGACCTGGCCGGTACGTCCGGCGACAGTGGCGGATTTCAGCCAGCTTTCATCGGCGGAACTGTAGCCGGCCTTGAGCCGGGCGCCGGCTTCTTCACCGGGCTTGATGATGTCTTCCGGGTCCAGGGTGAAATAGCTGACCACACCACCGATGGCATTGCTGCCATACAGCGCCGATGCCGGACCGCGCAGTATCTCCACGCGCTTGACGATTTCCGGGTCGACGTAGTTGCGCTGGGTCTTGGCGTAGGGCCCATTGAAGAAGCCACCGGGAATCTCCACGCCATCGACCTGGGTCAGTACCCGGTCACCATCGATACCGCGGATGTTGTAGCCGCTGATGCCGCCGCGCTGGCCGGCGCCGCCGACCGTCACCCCTGGCTGGTGACGTACCAGTTGCCGGATGCTGTTGACGTTCTCGCGGTCCAGTTGTTCGCGGGTATGGCTGGTCACGGTATTGGGAACGCTGGTGATGTCCTGGTCATGCCGGGTGGCGCTGACGGTGATCGGCTGCAATGTCAGGCTGGCTGTGTTGCTGCGCTGTTCCAGTACGATGCTGTTGTTACCGAGCTTGCGATAGCCCAGCTGCGTACCGGCCAGCAACTGGTCCAGGGCCTGTTCCGCCGGCAGGGCACCGGTCACGCCGGGGGAGTCCACGCCTTCAGCCAGTTCGGCGGATAATCCCACCTGCCAGCCGGTGACGGCGGTGAAGGCATTCAGCGCCGGGACCAGGGGCTGGGGAGCAATGGCGAACTGGTACTGCCCCAGGCTGCGTGCCGGCTGGGCAGGTGCCGGGTCAGCCAGTACAGGTGCTGCCTGGGCGCCCGCCAGCAGAATGGCGGCAGTCAGAAGGGATAGCGTGCAGCGCGGCATGCGTGCCGGCCGGGTAGGGGAAGAGAACATCGTTGGTGCTCCGTCTCGCAAGGGTCAGATGATTTTCTATCGCATAAACAAATGCGAATCAGTTGCATTGGAAATAACGAGACGAATCAGCCCAGGTAATCGCGTAAAAACAATTGTCAGATCAGTTGAGCACGACCAGCGCCGGGAATTCCTGCAGGCGTGCAGAGGTGATGTGCGCCAGTGAGCGCACCACTTCCAGCGGCTGGTCCAGCCGGTAGTTGCCGGTCACCGCCACATCCGCCAGACGCTCGTTGGTATTGATGATCCAGCCGGGATAGTAGCGGCGCAGCTCGGCCAGCACTTCGCTCATCGGACGGTTCTCGAATACCAGTCGGCCCTGGGTCCAGGCCAGCTCCGTGTGATCGAGCCGGGTCGGCTGGTTGAAACCGTTGGGGCCGACATGGATGCTCTCGCCAGCCGAAACGCGGACCCAGGCGCCGCTGTGCGCCGCCTGCAGATCGACATCGCCGCGCTGCACGCCGACATGGGCCACGCCGTTCTGATAGCGCACGGCAAAGGCGGTATCCCGGACGCTGGCACGCACCGGGCCGACCTCCAGCTTCAATGGCTGATCACGGCTGTCGGATATCTCGAAGAACGCCTCGCCCTGATGCAGCCGAGCAGCGCGCTGCTGCGCGTTTATGGTGCTGGAGAAGGCCGAATTGGTATTGAGCAGCACCCTGGAGCCGTCATCCAGATGCAGGCGCTGCTGCTGGCCGACCGCCGTCAGATGATCGGCCTGCAGGCGTAATGGCAGATCAGTGAAACTGCCCAGTCCGAGCACCAGGACCGCAGCGATGGCCAGCGTCCGCCAAGGGTGGCGTCGGCGGCGGGGCGGGGAGCTGGCTGCCGCAGGTGCCTGCAGTTGCCGGGCGCACTGTGCCACCTGTGGGCTGTCCCAGATAAGCTGGGCCCTGTTGAATGTCTCGGCATGCAGCGGCGAAGCGTGCAGCCAGGCCTCGAACTGCCGGCGTTGCTCCGGGGTCGGGTTTTCCAGCAGGATCAGCCAGTCCAGCGCCTGGTCCATGGCGCTGGCGCTTGAGGATTCCCCGTCCTGGGTGGTGGCGGGCGGGGTGTCATGGGTATTCGTCACGAATGTTCCTCGGCTATCTCGTTGCACGCTCGACCACACTGATGCAGATCGCCATGATCAGCTTCAGTTCCTTCTGCACCGTACTGATGGAAACATCGAGTTGTCCAGCGATGTCCTGGTAGCTGTGGCCATGCACCCGGCTGAGAATGAAAATCTGATGCTGGCGTGTACTGAGCTGATTGAGGCTCAGGTTCAGATGCTCCAGCAGGCGTTGGGCATGGACAGCATCCTCCGCGCTGCTGCCGGGAGCCGCGACGCTTTCGACCACCTCCATGGGCACATCTTCCACGACCATGCGCGCCTGGATACGACGCGAGCGCAGGTGATCGAGCGCCAGGTTGCGTGCGGTCTGGAACACGAAGGGCTCCAGGTGCTCGATGGCCCGCTCGCCCAGTGCGCGGCTGACTCGCAGGTAGGTCTCCTGCAGCAGATCCTCGGCGGTGCTGTGATTCTGCACCATACGTTCGAGGGTACGCAGCAGGGAAACACGCTGGGCGAGAAAGACATGATTGAAATGCGATTGGTTCACAGCAGGGCCTGGTTTGATTTTGACTGGATGATAATGCTTATCATATACGTAGGCAATCGGCTCCCATCTCGCCCTTCAGCCTTTCTGCTGTGTGGAGAACCGCGTAATCTGTCAGCCAAAGAGAAAAGAGATAAGAAAGATCCGAGGCAGACCCATGCAAGTGTTGCAGTCCCCCCATGTTTTCTACCGTCGTGTGCTTTTTGATGTGAGCGCGACCGAATGCCAGGTGGCCATGGAAGATGAACACCACTACTTCGTCCTCAACCTGGGCCATGATGGCCAACGCATCACCTCGATCGACAGCACCGCCCGACGCACCCCCTGGACCAGTTGCCCCCAGGCCGCCAGCCAGCTGCAGGCCTTCATCGGCCAACCCCTGCGCCAACGCATTGCCGTCAACCTGCCGGAAATCGACAGCAAACAGCAATGCACTCATCAGTATGACCTGCTGATGGTCGCCCTGGCCCAGGCGCGGCAACCGGGCCGGCGCGAATACCTGGCCAAGGTGATCGGCGCCATGCATGAATACCGCCATGCCGAACTGTGGCTGGATGACGAGAAACTGCTGGACTGGCGCCTGCGCGGCACCGTCATCCACAGCCAGGATGAATTCGATCAGCAGGACCTGCGCAGCATCATGCCCTGGGCCGAACAGACCCTGGATGACCGCAAGCTGGAAGCCCTGTATGTACAGCGCCGCGCCGTCATGGTGGCCGCGAGCAAGGGCGTGGACCTGGACCGCATCCCCAATGCGGGCGTGGCCATGCGCGCACGGGCTGGCGCCTGTTTCGTGTTCCAGCCGGGGCGGGCGGAGAGGGCGATTCGGGTGTTGGGTAATACGCGGGAGGATGTGCAGGGGCCGGAGGATCTGTTGGCGGGGTGGCAGGAGCCGGTGGTGCGGGTTTAAGCGGTGCACAGCGCCTTGTAATGTCAGGTATACAATGCATAATGAAACAGAATCCTGTCTTTGCATCGGATATATGACATGAGTGTTGAAGAACTCGGCCGCTCCATCCGCCGGCTGCGTAAGGAGCGGGGTCTCACCCAGGCTGAGCTGGCGGCGCAGGTTGGCATCAGCCGCGCAACGCTGTCCGGTATCGAGAACAATACGGTACTGGAGCTCGGCATACGCAAGTATGAGAAGCTGCTTAACGTGCTAGGGCATACCCTCTCGATGAAACTGCAAAGTGGCCGGCCCACTCTCGATGAGCTGAAGGAGCGCTGCTTCGATGATTGACTCTGCAGTCCAAGAATTGGCCAAAGCATCGGCTGCTTTATAACTTCGGCAGAATCGCCTGTGGACTGAGCGAGGCCCAGGTTGCACAGAGTCTTGAGAGAGTGGCGGAGGGGGTGAGCCAAGCGGCTGCTGAGCTACGCGAGCACATGAATAGTACTGACTCGTTTACCGATATGGGCAGCAAAATGCTACGTGCCTGGGACAGAGGCATGATGCGCAGTCTGCTGGATGACAAGCGAGGGCGAGTGAGTCTGGCGAAGGGATGATCAAGGTTTGAGCGGTCCATTTATCGTGTCCCGAGTTATCCTTGCTGCTGAATGGTTTCGGCGTTGAGCTGATCCGTAATCACGGGTGTGCCGGGGCTCTTTTCCTTTTGAGGAGTTCATTATCATGCAGGATTCAGAACTGCAGCATCTACGCCGCTGCATCGAACTGGCGCAGCAGGCGCTGGAGGCGGGAGATGAGCCGTTTGGCTCGGTACTGGTAGGTGCTACCGGTACGATATTGGCGGAAGCCCGCAACGAGGTTGGTGGCGGCGATAACACGCGCCACCCGGAATTCGAATTGGCCCGTTGGGCCGCCGAGCATATGAGTGCAGAAGAACGGGCGGCTGCCACCGTCTTCACCTCCGGCGAGCACTGCCCTATGTGTTCAGCCGCCCACGGCTGGGTTGGATTGGGCCGTATCGTGTATATCTGCTCCGCCCGACAACTGCTCGCATGGCACCAGGACATGGGCCTGGCTCCGCCACCGGTAAACATGCTCTCGATCCAGGATATCGCCCCGAATGTGGCGGTGGAGGGGCCGGTTGATGTGCTGGTGGGGGAGGTGGAAGCGCTGCATCGGCGACGGCACGGGGCGTAGGAGCCGGGTTGTTGAGTGACTGCTCGACGATATGGGTGAAAATGTACCTGCTCCGTTACCCCGCTCAATGCAGGCTAAACACCTCATCCAGTGTCTGGGCGTCAAGTATGTTCTCCGCCCAACGCTCCAACTGCTCAGGGCTGGCTTCATGCAGCTTCTGCAGCACCGTCGGGTCGAGCTCACCGAAGCGGTGGCTCAGCTGTTTGAGCAAAATACTCAGGCTGCCCTGGACAACTCCCTGTTCGAGCCCCTGCTCAAGCCCCTGAGCAACTCCCTTCTCCATGGCTTTACGCTCGAATGAACTGATATAGGTCATGGCTGCCTCCTCCTGCAGAGTCTCCAGTTGCTCTTCGTAATAATCATTGACCGATTCCGGCAAGGCGACCATCCATTCGAGAAAGATCACCAACTGGCCGAGCCGCTCCCGCTCCAGCTGCTTGCGGATGGCCAGGCGGTAGAAGCTGATCAGGTTATCGGCCCTGGTCTTGCCGTCGCGGACCAGTTTGGCAGTCAACTGGGCGGCAATCAACAGGCCGAAAGGGTTGTCATCGTGCTTGAGCTCTTCCAGGCGCGGCAGGTAATCCAGCAATTTGATGCTGCGAAAGCGGAAGCTCACGCCGGTGCCGGCCAGTTGCTCCTCAAAGGATGCCGGGCGAAAAGCCGGATCGGTATCGGCCAGCACCGCCAGGCTGATGACTCGCAGGCCGTAACGGTCGCGGATGCGGTGGTAATAGCTGTACATGCGTGCGGCAAAGGCGTCTTCCTTTTCGCCCTGCACCTCGACGTGAATCAGTATCCAGCAGGCGTCGCCATCGCGGTAGCGGACCTTGACCAGCTTGTCGGCATAACGCCGCCCGGCGCTGGCCTTGTGGTTGATCTTCTGCAGTTCCTTGTCGAGAAACTCCGCCGGCACCGTCCAGTCGATGGCGTCATGGATGTCCGGGTAGAGTAGCTGCATGAAGGGCTGAAAGAAATACTCCAATGCTTCCTTCCAGGGACTGTCGTGGTCCTGTGGTGGCGGTTTGGTTTGGCTCATCCTGAGCTGCGATCCTTGGGCTGAGAGTTGCGGATCAGGCTAATACAGATAGTGGAGCGTCAGGCCAAAGGATGCGGGAACTGTGGAGTAGCACACAAAGAAACAGGCTTACAAGCAAGAGCGCAGGGATGGTGGGGTATAGCTCGTCTCATTGTTCTGGCAATAGCGGACACTCCCGTCGTCGAGCAGGCTACGGAAACTCTGCCCCGAGTTCAGCCACACCGCTTATATGCATAAATGTGTAAATGTGTCCGTAAATGTACCTGGTCCATCTGTTGTCCATTTGTTTTATGAGACTTGCCAACGCTTCCCCTTGAAGGCCAAGTGCCGCATCATTAGGCCATTATTGTCATGGTGCTGGAATATCGGGGTTGTGTCGGTGACCGGAAAGGGTAAGGCAAGGTCTTTACGCTCTAGGCGGGCTCGTCATTATTCGTGACAGCGAGTGGGTAGTACGCCGGTCAGGCCTCAGCGATGACGATGGCTACATTCAAATATTCTCTTTCAAGAGGTTGATAATGCTGTGAGTATGGTGAAGAAGTTTTTCTGTGGTCTGTTGTTGACCTGTGCGCTGGTCAGCGTGAACTCTCATGCTGAGGAATGGACCCGTGAGCGGGTGCTGTCTTTTGATACACGCAAGGTGCTTGGCCAGCTTGAAAAGGCACTCACCGTGCACGATGAGATCCCAACTCTGGAGCGGTCTCGACTTCTAGGTAGGGACCAGAAATCGGCAGAAACTGACCTTGATAAGCTTATCAAGGAGGCCATTGGACTTCTTGAATCGGATGGTATCAATACCATGCGAAGCCAGTATCAACAGCTGGAAGGCCGGGTAGCCGCTGAGAGACGGCGCCTTACTCAGTTACGGCGGGATCGGGTCCTGGCGCCCAGCGATGGGCGTAGTCTGAGCATCAATCTCGTGCCCGGGGAAACCCTGAAGCAGTGGGTGGCCTCTACCCGGGAAGACTACGACCTGCTTATTGAGGCAACTGAAGGCAATATCGAAAGCTTTGAAGCGGAAAAGATACAAACGTTGACTGAGATGGCTACGGCGCTGGCTGCCATCGGCTTGAATCTCACGAACGACCAGCTCGACACCATGCTGTCCTCTGTCACAGGAGACGACATAATGGGGATGACAGTGGTTTTCAATGCTATCAAGGACCTGACGGTGCAGCTCAGCGTGCTTACCCAGGAATCCGGAGAAGATTTGGAGCACGCAAAGAAGTATTACGGCATGGTAGTGGTCTTGCATCGCCTTATTGGCACCATGCAGAAACAGTTTTTGGCTGAGGTGAATGGGGAGTATTTACCCAAGTTGGCGGAGTTCCGCGCCACAGCCAACGACAACCTGAAAGAGGCCCGAGCCCTGCTGAAAACAGGGACCCATCCTCAGACGATAAAGAGCAACATCGAAGCTAATGAAATGACCTTGCGGGTTATTGAACTGTATGAGCAGGTTCTCAATGACCAGAAGAACAAGGTCAGTAAGGCATTGCAGGTAACCGAGAAGGAAATACGAGTCGCCAACAATACCTACAATACAGTGTCTCTCAGCTCGGCAGTCGTGAGCATGATCCGTGAGGGTGCGAACACCTTCGAGCAGCTCATTTCACTGCAGATGCCCGATGTACGCGAATTCCAGAATGAAAACATGAAAGAGGAATTCCGACGTTTGACAGCGCGTATGTCGCCTTGAACAGTCTGGAGCTTTGAGCATCGTGGCTTTGAGGGGGGAGACTGTCTGTCCGGCGGTTGCTTGCATGGCGCCAGGATATGAGTCTGGCTCCGCCTCCGGTAAACATGCTTTCGATCCAGGATATCGCCCCGCATGTGGTAGTGGAGGGGCCGGATGATGTGCTGGTGGGAGAGGTGAAAGCGCTGCATCGGTGATGGCATGGGGCTTAGGGGCCGGGTTGTTGAGCGCTTGCTCGACGACAGGGAGGAGATGCCTGACTTGCCGGTCGTACTCTGTGATGGCAAAAAGTATGCTTCTGAATAGGCGTCGGGGCTGATAGGCAGGCTGAGGTTCCGTTCTGACCAGGCTCGACTCCCCCTGTATCACTTTAGCTGTCGTCAGTTTGTATGATATGAGTGAGGGTTTACTCTGACTCACATTCGGGGTACTCATTCTGGCTGTCAGATTGTTTTCGTTGTTTCAGTTCTTCAACTAAATCCAGTATCTCGATCTGGTACTGGTATCGGCTGATAACGGCATTCAGTAACATTGTTCCGCTTGAAATGCCGACCAGGAATGCCGCAGAGAAAATGACTGCCACGCTGCCAACGTTGGCAAGGCTGATTTTGCCAGTGAACAGGCCTGAGAGAAGCTGGATCAAGTCAAGCTTTTCATTGAACGTCATGGCCGCAGAAACCAGGCCAATTACTGCTGTTTCTCTGCCAAAAAAACGAGTGGTGCGTGATCTCATTCGGAGAATTTTTCGTTCAAGCCAGAATCGTGCGCCAGATATCGACCTGTCTGTATGGTGTTTGAAGTTTTCGGCTATTTCATATTCATGGTGAATGTCATCCTGCAGGTTTGTGAATGAGCTTTTTTTCCAGTTCACTAGGGTTGCTAGTGATGCAGCCGGTGGAATGATAATGGCAAGAAGGGCCATAGATATCACGGTTGTCATAATTGTCAGGAGGAAAAACTTGGCTGCAGGGGCTGGTTGTTCGGCCCTATAAAATAATGTAAAAGCAAGGGCGATAAGAAACAGGAGGATTGCCAATATGAGGCACCAGTTGGATAGACGCCTCGCTTTGTCCTCGGTGCTGGTATTTTTGTACTTTCTGGGTTCGGCCTTATTCAGCTTTTCTAGAGTTTGCAGTATTTCGTTGGTTAGGTGGTTATGGCAGCAAGATTGAAAGGGCATTTTCAGTATCTTCTAACTGGATTAAAGAGTGGGGCCGAATAAGACTCAAGCCCAGCGAACAGGAGGGAAGCAGTTTATGCGCTGGGCAAAGACATAGTCCAGCTTGGCCAGCTTGATTCGGTAGCTTGACCACGAGCCTGACGAGCCACGCATGGTCTGCATGGAATGGCTGCACCGCTCATGCTCCGAATTCCTCCACTTATCGTCAGAGGCGCGCCACTTGCCAACCCCCATTCTATAGTGGCATCGCTAATAGGAGGATTGTCATGGATAGGGTGAAGGGGTTCACACTGGTTGAAATCATGGTGACCATTGCGGTTGCTGCGATTCTACTGGGCATCGCGATACCTTCTTTTCAGACTGTGTCCCGCAATAACGCCGTCCGCGCCACCACAAACGACTTGATCTCTACAATCAACATTGCACGCCAGCAGTCCATGAGCATGCGTACAGAGGTGAAGGTCAAGCCGGCATCAGGCGGTTGGGGCGATGGCTGGGAACTTGAGTTTGGTAGTGTTGATGCCGGAGAGGATGCCGAGTTTGCTCCCGGTAAGGGCGTTAGCATCAGCCGTACCGCGGGGAGTGGGGCATTGGAGTTTTTAGCCAGGGGGGGGCGTGGTGATAACAGCGGGAACAACGCCGAATTCACCGTCTCCCATACTGACTCCAGCATTTCCAGTCGTACCTTCTGCGTTTCTTTCTTCGGAAAAATCACAACTGGAGGGTGCTCCTGATGAAGCGGATGAACCCTATATCGCCGCAGCATGGTGTCGGCTTGCTGGAAGTGCTCATTGCTCTGCTGGTGTTGGCCGTTGGTGTGTTGGGCTTTGCTGGGCTGCAGATGACTGCCCTGAGCCAGAGTGATGACGCCAACCACCGGGTCGCAGCGGTGCTGATTGCTCAGGATGCCATCGAGCGCCTGGAACTCAATCCGATGGGGCGTGGGATGCCGGAAAATCCGCTCGACTCATGGGCTACCAATCATTACCAGGCCGGCAACTGGGCTGCGGGCGAGCAAGGTGAGGAGCCGGATTCCAGCTGCATTGGCAAAGATGCCGACTGCGATCCAGAGGAGCTGGCCGATTGGGATATTGCCCAGCTTACTTGGCTGGCTGCCAACCAGTTGCCGGGTGGGCGTATCCTCGTTGATGAGTGCACCTTTACCACTGATCTGACCTGCGTCATCGTCAGCTGGGGTGATCAGGATGATCCTGCCAGTTGCATGGCGGCTGCCGGGATCAATGTAGACAAGGACAGCAACTGCCTGGTCCTGGAGGTTGCCCGATGAAAAGACAATACGGCTTTACCTTGGTCGAGTTGATGGTGGCGATGTTGATCGGGCTGATCCTCACCCTGGCCGCCTTGCAGCTGTTTCTGACCAATCAGCGCACCTTTACTTTGCAACAAGCGCTGACTGAACTCCACGAAGATGGCCAGGCGGCTATTCGCTATATGGTGGCGGATATACGCCAGTCCGGACGGGGTGATGCACTGTCGGGAGCCATTCCGCCTGTGGCGCGGGAAGGGGATGCCGGGGCCACCAGCATAGCCGCAGACGGGGGAAATGAAGGGGATGACACTTTGGCGATCCATTACTGGGGTACCTCCACTTGCGCCGGCGAGACATATACCACTGAAACGGAAATCCGCAGTGTTTATCGGGTTGTAGATAGCGTGTTGCAATGTACCAGCGAGCTGACCAATAGCACGGTGGATCTGCTCAGCGGGGTGGAGAGCTTTCAGGTGCTGTACGGTATTGATGGCAAACCCAACCAGCGGCTTGAGGTGACTCGCTTCGTCACTGCTGGCGAACTTGAAGATGACTCGGTGGTGGTCGCGATCCGCTTTGCCCTGCTGCTGTCCTCAGACAGATTCCGCCAGGCCGAGTCGGCAAGCATGTCGCACTGGGTGCTCGATCAGTCGGTGTCCAGCAACGACAACCTGCTGCGCCGGGTATACAGCGCTACCGTGCAACTGCGTAACTATGATTGGGATGGGGTGTGATATGTATGAATCCACATTCACTGGTCGGCCTCAGACCCAGCGCGGCGCGGCTTTGCTGGTATCGTTGATTATCCTGCTGATGGTCTCGTTGATGGGCCTGTCTGCGCTGCGTTCAAGCCTGTTCTCCGGCAAGGTAGCTACCGGAGTGCAGGGCGATGCCATGACCTTTGAGGCGGCGGAAACGGCGCTGGGTGTCACCTACCGCAAGCTCAATGAGATGACCGACCAGCAGCTCTACACTGCCTTCGCTTCAGGTGTAGTCGAGTATTGTGTTGAGCGCAGCAACTCCGAGTCGGAGGGCGCCTGTGGCAGCAACGCGAGGCTGGATGAGCGAGGATTGTTACGCGCAGGCTCGCTCAGTTATCTCGGCGGCTATACCCCTCTCGATGGCTCCCAGGTCAGTCAGACCGGAGCCGGCACTATCTTTGCTGACTATCAGATCAATATGCTGGCTGAAAGCGAAATGCCTGCCCTCAGCCTGCAGAATCATCACTTCCAGGAGGCGCTGAAACGTGGAATCGCCCCCTCCTCGGAGCTCAACTAGGAACAGCGCCATGAACGGAAAACTGCAGGGCTTCATCACGGGACTACTGACAACCACGCTCCTGTCGTTCTCGGCCGTTAGTTATGCCGATGATACGGAAATCTACTTTGCTCAAGTGAATGTGGGTAATACTGAGAACAAGCCTGTGGCCAATGTGCTGTTTCTGTTGGATAGTTCAGGGTCCATGTCCGGAAAAAAAATGACAGATCTGAAAAATGCATTTAATTCAGTTGTGTCTGGCTTGGGGGAGGATATAAGTGTAGGAGTGGGGCGCTTTAACGGTTCTTCCGGTGGTTATGTTTTTTATCCGGTTACACCTATGGATAGCAGTGCGATAGCCGATGTCAAGGGAGCGGTTTCAGGGCTTCCGGCCAGCGGTAACACGCCGACTCTGGAGTCTTATACTGAAATGGTGCGCTATATGCTAGGGGAGGCGCCAAGTGATTATGCTAAAAGTGGTCAGGCATTGCAGTCTAATCCGAGACCAGCTGTTAATATGCAGCAGGAATGTAATAGTAACGGTAAGAACTGTAAATGGGTAAGCTCGAGCAGTTATGACTCGCCGATAAACTATAATAATCAGTGCGAAAGTAACCATGTCATCGTTATGACCGATGGTGAGCCTGTGTCGGATTACGATAATGCGTCGAGAGACTATGCGAGAGGCAAGGCTGGGAGTAATTGTAATTCCTCCTATAACTGCCAGAAAGATCTAGCCAAGTGGCTGTACAATGACGGAGAGGATGTGTTGGGCAGCGGCGGTAAGGTGACCCGAAAGCCCATAAAGACCTGGCAGGTCGGTTTTCAGATGACGTCTGGTAACCTAAAGAATATGGGGGAAGTGGCATCGGCAGGTGGTACAGAAAAAGTTTATGATGCCCAGACAGCAGAGGCGCTGGCTGCAGCTTTTATCGACATCCTCGACCTGATCGACGGCCAGTCCCGTTCCATTTCTGCACCAGGTGTTGCAGTCAATACCCTTAACCGCTTCCAGCACCTTGACGAGCTTTACTACGCGGTATTCCAGCCGGCGGAAAGCAGCTTCTGGGAGGGTAACCTCAAGCGCTACCAACTGAAGAATCAGGAAATTCATGACCGCAGTGGTCCCGCCATTGACTCGAGTACTGGTTACTTCAAGAGCGATGCCAGTAGCTTCTGGGGTACTGTGGAAGACGGTGCCGATGCCACCAAGGGCGGCGCCCGGGAGCAGGTGGGTACGCGCAACCTGTATTACAGCAGTGCTGATGGTGGAACCACCAGCAAGCTAAGCTGGAACGCCGCAAATAATACTAGCACTGTGCCCGACAATAGTTCCTTTGTTGGCTTGGATAGCTTGGACGAACGCAAGGCCATGTTCGAAGCCTTGAAGAGCCAGTGGGGCGACCCGATGCACAGCGTGCCGCTGATGATCAACTATGGTGAAGATGACAACTATGTGTTTGTCTCTACCAATGGTGGCATGCTGCATATCATCGACACCAAATCTGGCGAAGAAGTGGCCGCTTTTATGCCTCATGAACTGTTCGAAAAAGCGCCAGAGTTCACCATCAAGAAAAAGCCTCTTACCCAAGACAACCGCCGTCAGACCTATGGGCTGGGTGGCAGTTGGGTTGCCTGGCGTCAGGCGGGTGACAGTCTGACCGACAAACCGGCCAAGGTTTATGTTTACGGCGGCATGCGCAGTGGCGGACGAAACTACTACGCGCTGGATGTCACCAATCCGGAAGCGCCCAAGCTGAAATGGCAGATCATCGGTGGTGAAGGCGACTTCAAGGACATGGGCGAGACCTGGTCCACCCCGACCTTGACCCGGGTCCGGGTCTCCGGTGAAGACAAGCCGGTACCAGCACTGGTGTTCGGGGGCGGCTACAGTCCTCTGCAACATACATCCATTGAGAATGGCATTGCCAGTGCCACCCATAACCGCGCTGACGATGGTGATACATGGGGAAATACCATCTACATCGTCAATGCGGAGACTGGTGAGCTGATCTGGAAAGCCGCCCACAATGATCTGAAATGGGCGGTGCCAGGTGGTGTTTCGGTGGTCGATATCGATTTTGACGGTGTCGCGGACCACCTGTATTTCGGCGATCTGGGTGGTCAGTTGTTCCGTGTCGATATGGGTGGGACAACTGCTAACTACGAGGTTCATCGCATTGCCAGTCTGGGTGGCGAAGGTGTGAATCATCGTCGTTTCTACGAGGCGCCGGCGGTTGCCTATGTTAAATCGGGTGCGCAGAACCACCTATATGTGGCGGCGGCTTCCGGTTACCGTACCCATCCGCTGGATGAGGGTACGAACGAGGGCTTGTTCGTTGTTATTGATAAGGATGCGCGGCATTCAGGTACCTCCCCTGTGGCTACGTTGTCCAATATGGCCAATGTGGTAGATGGCGATCTGAAAAGTGACGATCGCGGCTGGTATTACCTGTTTGAGGAGGATGCGGTGCGCCCAGGAGAGAAGGCGTTGGCCTCGCCGGTGATCTTTGATAACACCATCATGTTGAGCACCTATGCGCCGACCGAAGACCAGGAAAATGATAACGTCTGCGCTGTACGTTATGGCGCCGCTTATTTCCACAGTGTTGATCTGCGCACAGGAGCGCCCAAGTCGATCAGCAAGGAAGGGCCGACGCCGACCAGTCGCAGCGAGATGCTCAGCCAGAGTACGCCGCCGCCTACACCAACCCTGTTGGTGGATGAAAAGGGCGATCTGATCGTGGTCGTTGGCACTGAGGTGATTGGCGAGGGCGATCTGGGTAACCCGAATCTGCGTAAGCGTCGCTGGATGCAGTTGCCAAAAGATGAGGCCAATGAGATTCGTAACGAGGCGAAAGGCTCGGGCGATGAAGGAGGTAACGGCTGATGAAAAGAGTCCTATCATTGCCGCGCCGGGGCGCGGGTTTTACGCTGATCGAAGTGATGATTGTGGTGGTGATAGTCGGCATACTTGCCGCTATTGCCTACCCGTCCTATCAGCGTTATGTGCAGAATACCCGCGAGGCGGAAGCGCAAGGACAGATCATGGAGCTGGCCAGCACACTCGAAGCCTATCGGGCCAAGCATTTCTCTTATAAAGATGCGGATACGAAGCTTTCAACACTGGCACCTGAATTGAGTGGCAGCAAATATTACGAAGCAAAAATCACTCCAGGTGCATCGAATCAGAGCTATACGATTGAGGCGAACCCGAAGACAGGCCTGATGTCTGGGAAGCCCAAGCTGACCTACGGAAGTGATGGAACGAAGTCCTGGTAAGTTACCGGGATGGAGGGTGTCTGCTGTATTGGCGGAAGATGCTGCTTGTATCCTTCCGGCAGACCCAGGATGGCAGGGGCGGTGATGTTGCTCCCCCTCTCCCCAGCCCTCTCCCGCGAGGGGAGAGGGAGTAGGATTGTGCAAGCTGGTGATTATGTGCCCTGGCGCTGGCGTGGCGCGGGGGGGGGCTACACCCCTGTGCAGCTTTGGCTTGGCCGGCTTCGAGTTGGTGGATTGCCGTGGCCTTTGGCCTCGTAATGACGTGGTGCACGGTCAGGCGAGGTGGCCGGGGTTGTCTTGACGCGGGTGGTTGGGCGGCTGATCCGCATCATTCCCTATTCAGCAGAACAATCTGGCCTTTGCCTTGTTGGCGAAGGGGGGCGGGTTGGGTAGTCTCGGGTGGACAAGAACAAGAGATATCCGGTGCTGCTATGAAAAAATCAGGAATATGGGGGGTGACTTTGGCTGCCGTTCTGTTGTCCGCGCAAGGTGTTGCCGTTGAGTTGCCCGATCCCGAGTCGGTGCGTACCGATCGTTTGCAGTTGATGCAGGGCTTTCCGCCGGCGGCGGACAAGCAGGTGACGTTGGCGGGCTTCATGCGTCCCTATCCCAATCCGCGTTGGAGTTTCCACCATGCGCGGGAGTTGTTTCCGTCCCGGCGGGTGGCCCGTGGTAACGAGGGTGTTTATCCGCTGCCGCGTGCTGAGGGGTTGGAGCAGCAGATTGCCGATCTGCGCTTTACCGGTCCTGACGGCAATCAGATGAGCTTCGAGCAGTACCTGGATGCGACCTATGTCGACGGCGTGCTGGTCATGCAGCACGGCAAGGTGCTGTTCGAGCGCTATCAGCCGGGTGTGCCGGAGGATGAGCCGCATATCCTGTGGTCGGTGACCAAGTCTTTTGTTGGGTTGATGGCGACGCAGTTGATCGAGGAGGGTGAGCTGAATCCCGATGCGCTGGTGACCGAGTACCTGCCGGAGCTGGAGAACAGTGGCTGGCGCGGGGCGACGGTGCAGCAGGTGCTGGATATGACGGCGGATATCGATTACAGCGAAATCTATGCCGATCGCAATTCCGATGTGGTCAAGTATTCGCTGGCGGCGGGCATGGGGCCGGTGCCGCATGATTATCCGGGCGCGCGGGACCTGTATTCCTATCTGCCGACCATCGGCGCGGGTGTGGACGCGCACGGTGAGGCGTTCCGTTATCGCACCACGCATACCGAGGTGCTGGGCTGGATTCTGCGTCGGGTGAGCGGACTGTCCACGGCGGCCCTGGTGGAACAGCGGATCTGGAGCAAGCTGGGTGCCGAGCAGGATGGCTATATGCTGCTCGATTCCAAGGGTGCCGAGTGGGCCGGGGCGGGCTTCAACGTGACGCTGCGGGACCTGGCGCGCTTTGCCGAGATGGTGCGGTTGGAGGGGCGTTTCAATGGCCAGCAGGTGGTCAGTGCCGAGGCAATCCAGAAGATCCGGGAGGGCGCTGATCGGGAGGCATTCAAGGCCTCGGGGCGGGATTTCCAGCCGGGCTATTCCTATCGCAACCAGTGGTGGATCAGTCATAACGCCGATGGCGCTTTCGAGGCCCTGGGCGTGCATGGGCAGATGATCCATATCAACCCGGCGGTGGGCATGGTCATGGTGCGCCTGTCATCGCATCCGATTGCCAGCAGCGCGCAAACCATGCCGTTGAGTATTCCGGCACTGGCGGCGTTGGCGGATCTGTTGCGGGGGAATGAGCAGTAGGAGGGAAGGCGGTCGGCAACAGGTGTTGCCGACCGCTTTGCATTACAACAACATCGACCGGATATCACCCAGCAGTTCACCCAGGCGCTTGGTGAACTGGGCTGCGGCGGCGCCGTTGATGGCGCGGTGGTCGTAGGACAGTGACAGCGGCAGCATCAGCCGTGGCTGGAAGGCCTTGCCATCCCACACCGGTTGCATCGTCGCGCGGCTGACGCCGAGGATCGCGACTTCCGGGGTGTTGACGATCGGTGTGAAGTAAGTGCCACCGATGTGCCCCAGGCTGGAGATGGTGAAGCAGGCGCCCTGCATGTCGTTGGCGCTGAGCTTCTTGTTGCGGGCCTTGTCGGCGAGTTCCGCCGCTTCGGCTGCCAGCTCCAGCAGGCTCTTCTTGTCCACATCACGGATCACCGCGACCAGCAGACCATCCGGAGTATCCACGGCAAAACCGATGTGCACGTAGTTCTTCTGGATCAGCTGTTTGCCGTTGGCGGCCAGCGAGACGTTGAAGTTCGGCTGTTCGCGCAGCAGGTGAGCACAGGCCTTGAGCAGGAACGGCAGTACGGTCAGCTTGACGCCGGCCTTTTCCGCCACGGTCTTCTGTGCCTTGCGGAAGTCTTCCAGTTCGCTGATGTCGGCCAGGTCGAACTGGGTGACATGAGGCACGTTCAGCCAGCTGCGGTGCAGGTTGCTGGCACCGATCTGCTGCAGACGGGTCATGTCCTTCAGTTCGACTTCACCGAAGCGGCTGAAGTCGACTTCCGGCACCTGCGGGATGCCAGCACCACCGGTTGCGGTGGCGCCGCCACTTTCCTTGTTCTTGCGCATCACGCTCTGCACGTAGGCCTGTACATCGTCCTTGAGAATGCGGTTGCGCGGACCGCTGCCGGTGATATCGGTCAGCTCGATGCCAAACTCACGAGCCAGCTTGCGTACGGCCGGGCCGGCATGGACCTTCTTGTCGCCACGACTGGGCGCGCCGACCGGGGCCGGTGCAGCCTGCTTGGCGGCTGGTGCCGGGGCGCTTTCTTCCTTGGCTGGCGTTGCTGCTTGCTCTTTTGCTTCCTGGGCAGTAGGGGCTGGCTCGGCTTGCTCTGCCTCCTCGGCCTCACCTTCCACACGCATGCGCAGCATCAGGTCGCCGGTTTTGACTTCCTGCTCGAGTTTCACCACGATGGCTTCGATCACGCCGGCCGCCGGTGCCGGGATTTCCATGCTGGCCTTGTCGGATTCCAGGGTCAGCAGGCTCTGCTCGGCCTCGACCTTGTCACCGACCTGCACCATCAGCTCGATGACCCGCGCGCTGCCGTCGCCGATATCCGGGATATTGAACGATTGCACGCTGCTCTCGGCTTTCTTCGCTGCCGGCTTTTCCGTTGGAGCCGGGGCAGACTCTTCCTGCTTGGCCGGCTGTTCGGTTGACTGCTCGGCTTTGGCTTGTTCCGCCGATTGCTCGTCGGCAGCCTGCTCGCCGCCCTCGACCTCCAATTCGATCAGCTCGTCGCCTTCGGACAGGCTGTCACCCAGCTTGACCTTGATGGCCTTGATGACACCGGCCTTGGGGCTGGGCAGCTCCATGCTGGCCTTGTCCGATTCCAGGGTTACCAGGCTCTGTTCCACTTCGACGCGATCGCCGACCTGGACCAAGATTTCAATGACTTCGCCTGCGCCGCCGATGTCGGGTACCTTGATCAATTCACTCATGGCAGCTCTCCTCAGCAGTTCAGCGGGTTGGTTTTGTTCGGGTCCAGACCGAAGGTGGCTTGCGCCTCGACCAGTACCTTGGGCTGCAGCTCGCCATTCTCGACCAGCGCCGCCAACGCGGTGTAGGCAATCCAGCGGCGGTCGACCTCGAAGAAGTCCCGCAGCTTGCGACGGCTGTCACTGCGACCGAAGCCATCGGTGCCCAGCGCCTTGAAGTTGCCCGGTACCCACTGGCGAATCTGCTCGGCGTACAGCTTCATGTAGTCGGTGGCAGCGATGACCGGTCCATTGCGCTCGGCCAGGTTCTGCTCGACATAGGTCAGACGCGGTGCATCGGTCGGATGCAGGCGGTTCCAGCGCTCCACATCCAGGCCGTCGCGGCGCAGTTCGTTGAAGCTGGTGACGCTCCAGATATCGGCGCTGATGCCGTAGTTGTTCTGCAGCAGGGTGGCCGCCTCGCGTACTTCGCGCAGGATGGTGCCGCTGCCCATCAGCTGGACATGCTGCTTGCCTTTCTCCTTGGCTTCCTCGAGCAGGTACATGCCGCGGATGATGCCCTCTTCCACGCCTTCGGGCATGGCCGGCTGGGCGTAGGCTTCGTTCATCACGGTCAGGTAATAGAAGATGTTTTCCTGCTCTTCCATCATTCGCCGCGAACCTTCGCGAATGATCACTGCCAGCTCGTAGCCGTAGGTGGGGTCATAGGTGCGGCAGTTGGGGATGGTCGAGGCCAGGATGTGGCTGTGACCATCTTCATGCTGCAGGCCTTCACCGTTCAGCGTGGTGCGACCGGCGGTGCCGCCGATCAGGAAGCCCTTGGCGCGGCTGTCGCCAGCGGCCCAGGCCAGGTCGCCGATACGCTGGAAGCCGAACATCGAGTAGAAGATGTAGAACGGCAGCATCGGCTGGTTGTAGGTGCTGTAGGCGGTGGCGGCGGCGATCCAGCTGGACATGGCGCCGGCCTCGTTGATGCCTTCGTTGAGGATCTGGCCCTTCTTGTCCTCGCGGTAGAACATCACCTGGTCCTTGTCCACCGGCTCATACAGCTGGCCGACCGAGGAGTAGATGCCCAACTGGCGGAACATGCCTTCCATACCGAAGGTACGCGCCTCGTCCGGCACGATCGGTACGATGCGCTGGCCCAGCTCCTTGTCCTTCAGCAGTTGCGCGAGGATGCGCACGAAGGCCATGGTGGTGGAGATTTCACGCTCGCCGGTACCGTCGAGGATCGACTTGAGGGTCTCCAGCGGCGGAACCGGGATCGGCGTGCTGCTGGTGCGGCGCTGCGGCGTGTAACCGCCCAGGGCTTCGCGGCGCGAGTGCAGGTACTTGTACTCGGGGCTGCCTTCCTCGGGACGGTAGAAGGGCAGGTGCTCCAGCTGATCGTCGCTGATCGGGATGCCGAAGGCGTCGCGGAATTTGCGCAGGCTCTCGGTATCGACCTTCTTGGTGTTGTGGGCGATGTTCTGGCCCTGGCTGGCGCCGGTGCCGTAGCCCTTGATGGTCTTGGCCAGGATGACGCTGGGCTGACCCTTGTGGTTGCTGGCCGCATGGTAGGCCGCGTAGACCTTGTAGGGATCGTGGCCGCCACGGTTGAGCTTCCAGATCTCCGCATCGGACATGCCTTCGACCATTTTCTTCAGTTCCGGGCGGGCACCGAAGAAGTGTTCGCGCACATAGGCGCCGTCGTTGGCTTTGTAGTTCTGGTAGTCGCCATCCACGGCGTCTTCCATGCGCTGCTGCAGCAGGCCGTCGTGATCGCGGGCCAGCAGCGGGTCCCACAGGCGACCCCAGATGACCTTGATCACGTTCCAGTCGGCACCACGGAAGTTGCCTTCCAGTTCCTGGATGATCTTGCCGTTGCCGCGAACTGGGCCGTCGAGGCGCTGCAGGTTACAGTTGATGACGAAGATCAGGTTGTCGAGCTTCTCGCGACCGGCCAGGGAGATGGCGCCGAGGGATTCCGGCTCGTCACACTCGCCGTCACCCAGGAAGCACCAGACCTTCTGCTGGCCCGGCTTGATGAAGCCGCGGCTTTCCAGGTACTTCATGAAGCGCGCCTGGTAGATCGCCTGGATCGGGCCCAGGCCCATGGATACGGTGGGGAACTGCCAGAAGTCGGGCATCAGCCAGGGGTGCGGATAGGAGGACAGGCCGTTGCCGTCGACTTCCTGGCGATAGTTGGTCATCTGCTCTTCGCTGATGCGGCCTTCCAGGAACGCGCGGGCGTAGATGCCCGGTGAGGCGTGACCCTGGTAGAACACCAGGTCACCGCCGTGTTCTTCGGTGGGGGCCTTGAAGAAGTAGTTGAAGCCGATGTCATACAGCGTGGCACTGGAGGCGAAGGTGGAGATGTGGCCACCCAGGTCCGGGTCCTGCAGGTTGGCACGCATGACCATGGCCAGCGCGTTCCAGCGCACCATCGAGCGGATGCGGCGTTCCATGAACAGGTCGCCGGGCATCGCCGCTTCGTGGGTCACCGGGATGGTGTTGCGATAGGGGGTGGTGATGGCGTAGGGCAGCTGAGTACCGGAACGGCTGGCCAGTTCGCCCATGCGCTGGATCAGGTATTCGGCCCGTTTTTCGCCTTCTTCGGTGTCGAGAACGGATTCCAGGGCATCGAGCCATTCCTGGGTTTCGAGTGGATCGATATCTTCAAGCTTCATATTGTTCTCCAGACCTTGTGGGTCCCAGGGTAAAAAACAATCGCATTACCTGAGCGTGGTGGTGTGGCTCGGGAATGCAATGGTCAACGGTGCGTGTAGTTTTACTACATTTGGAACAAAAAAACCATCCGGTCACGGGGCTTTCTGTAGTGAAACTACATCTGGACCGCGTTTTTTTGTTTCAGGCTTTTCCGTGTGTCCCGAGCGTGGCAATCTGCATCCTTCGGATGTAATCAGGATAGACCATGTCTTTTTCATTGCCCGCCACATTGCCTGCCGCACTGCACTCGGTCGTGGACCACCACCTCGCGCAGTGGCTGGCGGCGGTACGCCAGGCGGGGCTGGAAGCTGATCTGGCGCTGCTGGGCGACAGTTTCATGAGCGAGTTGCAGCAGGTGCTGGCCGGCAGCGATTTCGTCGCCGAGCAGTTGCGCCGTGACCCGGCCATGGCCTGGCGTCTGACGCAGGAGCGGCAGTTGTGGCGTTCGCTGGTTCCCGGTGAGATGGCCAGCCTGCTGGCCGCGGCGCTGGCCGACAGCGCCAGCGAGGACCAGCTGGCGCAGCGGCTGCGGCGCTTTCGCCAGCAGCATCAGGTGCGCATCATCTGGCGCGACCTGACCCGGCAGGCCGCCACCATGGAAACCACCCGTGACCTGTCGGACATGGCCGATGTCTGCCTGGACCAGGCTTATCAGTGGGTCTACCAGCAACTGGCCAGCGATTTCGGGACGCCCTTCAGTCATGCCGGTGTGCAACAGCACATGGTGGTACTGGGCATGGGCAAGCTTGGCGCCCAGGAGCTGAACCTGTCCTCGGACATCGACCTGATCTTCGCCTTCCCGGCGCAGGGCGACACCCAGGGTGGGCGGCGCAGCCTGTCCAACCAGGAATTCTTCACCCGTGCCGGGCAGCGCCTGATCAAGCTGCTCGACGAGGTCACTGTCGACGGTTTCGTGTTCCGCGTGGACATGCGCCTGCGCCCCTATGGCGACAGCGGTGCGCTGGTGTTCAGCTTCAATGCGCTGGAACAGTACTACCAGAGCCAGGGCCGTGACTGGGAACGCTACGCGATGATCAAGGCACGGGTGGTTGCCGGTGACCAGCAGGCCGGCGCCGAGTTGCTCGGCATGCTCAAGCCGTTCGTCTATCGGCGCTATCTGGATTTTGCCGCCATCGAGGCGCTGCGCAATCTCAAACAGATGATCCAGCGCGAAGTGCAGCGCAAGGGCCTGCAGGACAACGTCAAACTGGGTTCGGGCGGTATCCGTGAGGTGGAGTTCATCGGTCAGGCATTCCAGTTGATCCACGGCGGGCGCGACCGCAGCCTGCAGCAGCGGCCGATCCTGGCGGTGCTGGATGTGCTGGCGACCAATGTCTACCTGCCGGACGAGGCGGTGGATGAGCTCAAGGGCGCCTATCTGTTCCTGCGCGATACCGAGCATGCGCTGCAGGCCATCGATGACCGCCAGACGCAGATGCTGCCCACCGACCGCTTGAATCAGGCGCGGGTGGCATTGGTCATGGGGTTCGACAGCTGGGACGAATTCCGCCGCCAGCTGGAGCTGCAGCGCAGCCGGGTGGAGCGGCATTTCGCCGGCGTGATTGCTGATCCGGACGAGGATCAGGACCAGGCGCAGCCACCCTATGCCGAGTGGATGACGCTGTTGACCGGTTTCCCCGAGGCGGAGCAGGCCCAGGAGCAACTGGCCGAAGGCGGCTTCAAGGACCCGGAGCGGGCCTGGAACCTGCTGCAGACCCTGATGCACTCCGCTCGCGTGCGCGCCATGCAACGCATGGGGCGTGAACGCCTGGATATCTTCATGCCGCGCCTGTTGGGCATGGCCTCCGAGCAGGATGATCCGGACCTGGCACTGGAGCGGGTGATGCCGCTGGTCGAGGCGGTGGCACGGCGCTCGGCCTACCTGGTGCTGCTGACGGAAAACCCCGGGGCGTTGCGCGAGTTGCTGGTGCTGTGCGCGGCCAGCCCGCTGCTCGCCGAGCAGATCGCCCGTTATCCGGTGGTGCTCGATGAGCTGCTGAATGCCGGGCGCCTGTACCGGCCGCCGGAGACCGGTGAGCTGCTGGACGAGCTGCGCCAGCAACTGCTGCGCATTCCCGAAGACGACCTGGAACAGCAGATGGAGGTGCTGCGCTATTTCAAGCGTGCCCACACGTTGCGTGTGGCGGCCTCGGAAATTGCCGGCAGCCTGCCGTTGATGAAGGTCAGCGATTACCTGACCTGGATCGCCGAGGCCATCCTGCAGCAGGTGCTGCAGCTGGCCTGGCGTGACATGGTCCGGCGCCACGGCGTGCCGCGGCGCCATGATGGCAGCGCCTGCGAGCTGGATTTCATCATCGTCGGCTACGGCAAGCTCGGCGGCATCGAGCTGGGGCATGGCTCCGACCTGGACCTGGTCTTCATCCACGACGGTGATACCGAGGCCGAGACCGACGGTCCGCGCCCGCTGGATGGTGGCCGCTTCTATACCCGGCTGGGCCAGCGCATCATCCATATCCTCAATACCCAGACCACCTCCGGTGTGCTG
Source organism: Halopseudomonas xiamenensis (assembly GCF_014219065.1). Classification (GTDB taxonomy): domain Bacteria; phylum Pseudomonadota; class Gammaproteobacteria; order Pseudomonadales; family Pseudomonadaceae; genus Halopseudomonas; species Halopseudomonas xiamenensis. Next base: position 44,752 of record NZ_JACLGO010000017.1, on the reverse strand, counting down.
TATGACGTGGACATGCGCCTGCGTCCCTCGGGCGATTCGGGGCTGCTGGTCACTTCGCTGGAGGCCTTTGCCCGCTATCAGCAGGAAAAGGCCTGGACCTGGGAGCACCAGGCCCTGGTACGGGCGCGGCCACTGGCCGGCTGCGCGCAACTGAGTCACAAGTTCGATGCCCTGCGTGCGGCGGTGCTGGGCCGTGAGCGGGATGAGCAGGTGCTGCGTCAGGAAGTGCTGGGCATGCGCCAGAAGATGCGCGACAACCTGGCCACGCAAGCCACACGGGCGGGTTTCGACGAGTCTGCCTTCAGCGCCGAAGCGTTGTTTGATCTCAAGCATGACGCGGGAGGTATCGTCGATATCGAATTTATGGTGCAATATGCGGTCCTGGCCTGGTCGTGCCGGTACCCAGAGTTACTGCGCTTTACGGATAACATCAGAATATTGGACGGGCTGCGTGACGCCGGATTGATCGCCGGTGAGGACGTTCAGCGTGTGCAGGAGGCTTACAAGGCCTACCGAGCAGCAGCCCATCGCCTGGCTTTGCAAAAGCAGCCGGGGAAAACACCTGGCGACCAGTTTCATGACTACCGACATGACATCATCCGCCTCTGGCAGCAATGGCTGCCGGACGTGGCGGATGCCTGAATGACCTTGAGAATCTTTCGGCAGGCATGATCAGGCCAGAACGCAACGGGCAAGCTCCCTGGCGGAGCACCTGAACCTAGTAGATAGATATATATGAATGGAGCTGGTTGTTATGTCGATGGCTGATCGTGATGGTGTTATCTGGTTCGATGGGCAAATGGTGCCGTGGCGCGAGGCCAACGTGCATGTTCTGACCCACTCGCTGCACTACGGCATGGGCGTGTTCGAGGGCATCCGTGCCTACAACACCGACCAGGGGACCGCCATCTTCCGTCTGCAGGCGCACACCGATCGCCTGTTCGACTCCGCCCACATCATGGGCATGAAGATTCCCTACACCAAGGAGCAGATCAACGAGGCGTGCCGCGCTGCAGTACGCGAGAACAATTTGGACACCGCCTACATCCGTCCGCTGGTGTTCTACGGTTCCGAGGGCATGGGTATTCGCGCCGACAACCTCAAGGTGCACGTGGCCGTCGCCGCCTGGTACTGGGGTGCCTACATGGGCGAGGAAGCACTGGAGCAGGGCATTCGCATCCGCACCAGCTCGTTCACCCGTCACCACGTCAACATCACCATGACCCGCGCCAAGTCCAGCGGTGCCTACATGAACTCCATGCTGGCGCTGCAGGAAGCGGTATCGGCCGGTGCCGACGAGGCGCTGCTGCTGGACCCGGAAGGCTATGTGGCCGAAGGTTCCGGCGAGAACGTGTTCATCGTCAAGGACGGTGTGATCTATACTCCGGAAGTCACCGCCTGCCTGAACGGCATCACCCGTGGCACCGTGCTGAGCCTGGCCGAGGAAATGGGCATCAAGGTGGTCGAGAAGCGCATCACCCGCGATGAGGTGTATATCGCCGACGAGGCTTTCTTCACCGGCACCGCCGCCGAGGTCACGCCGATCCGTGAAGTGGACTGCCGGCAGATCGGTATCGGCCGTCGCGGCCCGGTTACCGAGAAGCTGCAGAAAGCGTATTTCGACCTGGTCAACGGCAAGGTTGCAGCGCGCGGTGAATGGCTGACGCTGGTCAAGTGAGCTGAAAGCTGAATACCGTCATTGCGGCTTCGCAGGGTGTCATCGCGACGTCATTGCGAGCCCGCAGGGCGTGGCAATCCACCGGGCTACGCTCCTCGCAATGACGGATAGGATGTAAGGCTTGATGAGAATTCTGATTGTTGGTCCCAGTTGGGTCGGTGACATGGTCATGGCGCAGACGCTGTTTGCCTGCCTGAAGCTGCGTCACGGCCCCGACTGCGTCATCGATGTGCTGGCTCCGGACTGGAGCCGACCGATCCTTGAGCGCATGCCCGAGGTCCGTCAGGCACTGAGCTTCCCGCTGGGGCATGGCGTGCTGGATATCGCCAGCCGCTGGCGCATCGGCAAGAGCCTGGCCGGCCAGTACGACCAGGCCATTCTGCTACCCAATTCCCTGAAGTCGGCGCTGGTGCCGTTCTTCGCCGGTATTCCCAGGCGCACTGGCTGGCGCGGTGAAATGCGCTACGGCCTGCTCAACGATATCCGCGTGCTGGACAAGGCGCAGTATCCGCTGATGATCGAGCGCTTCATGGCCCTGGCATCGGAGCCGCAGCACCAGCTGGAACGGCCCTATCCGCGACCGACCCTGCAGATCGAACCAGCCAGCCGCGAGGCGGCGCTGGCACGTTTCGGCCTGGAGCTGGATCGACCGGTGCTGGCGCTGTGTCCGGGCGCCGAGTTTGGCGAGGCCAAGCGCTGGCCCTCCGAGCACTACGCTGCGGTGGCGGACCAGAAAGTGCGCCAGGGTTGGCAGGTCTGGCTGTTCGGCTCGAAGAACGACCATCCGGTCGGTGAGCAGATCCGCGAGCGCCTGCGCCCCGGTCTGCGTGAAGAGTCGAGCAACCTGGCCGGGGAAACCAGCCTGGCCGAAGCCATCGACCTGCTGTCCTGTGCCACCGCCGTGGTCAGCAATGATTCAGGCCTGATGCATGTGGCCGCAGCACTGAACCGGCCGCTGGTGGCAGTCTATGGTTCGACTTCCCCGGACTTCACGCCGCCGCTGGCCGAGCAGGTGGAGGTGGTGCGGCTGGGCCTGGATTGCAGTCCCTGTTTCGACCGGACCTGCCGCTTCGGCCATTACAACTGCCTGCGCGACCTCGAACCGCAGCGGGTAATCGATGCCCTGGATCGCCTGGTGGGTGATCCGCTGGCCGATCCGTCGGATCTCTGAGCAGCATGCGTGTCCTGCTGATCAAGACGTCCTCCATGGGCGATGTCATTCATACGCTGCCGGCGTTGACCGATGCCCAGGCGGCGATTCCCGGTATCCGCTTCGACTGGGTGGTGGAAGAGGGCTTCGCCGAAATCCCGCTGTGGCATCCAGCGGTGGCCGAGGTGATTCCGGTGGCCATCCGGCGTTGGCGCAAGCACCCGCTCAAGACCTTGCGCAGTGGCGAGTGGCAGCGCTTCCGCCGGCGCCTGAAAACCCACAGGTATGACCTGGTCATCGATGCCCAGGGGCTGGTGAAGAGCGCGCTGCTGACCACCGGGATCAAGGCCCGGGTGGTCGGGCTGGATCGCCATTCGGCCCGCGAGCCGCTGGCCAGCCGCTGGTACGACCAGGGCATCGCTGTAGCCTGGGGCCAGCATGCGGTGGAGCGGGTGCGGCAACTGTTCGCCCAGGCGCTGGGTTACCGATTGCCGGCCGATACCGGTGATTACGGCCTGGATCGCAGCTGCCTCGCCGGCGAGCAGTCCGCTGAGCGCTATGTGGTTTTTCTGCATGGGACTACCTGGGTGACCAAGCACTGGCCGGAGCTGTACTGGAAGCGCCTGGCGCAGTTGGCCGTCGAGCGTGGCCTGCAGGTCAAGCTGCCCTGGGGTAACGATGCGGAAAAAGCTCGCGCCGAGCGTATTGCCCAGGGGTTGCCCGGTGTACAGGTACTGCCCAGGCTGCCGCTGGCCGGCATGGCCAGCATTCTCGCCGGCGCCAGCGCCTGCGTGGCGGTGGATACCGGCCTGGGGCACCTGGCCGCGGCGCTGGACGTACCGACGCTATCGCTGTTCGGGCCAACCAACCCCGGCTGGAGTGGTGCCTATGGCCGCAGCCAGGTACACCTGGCCAGCGACTTCCCCTGCGCACCCTGCATGAGCAAGAAGTGCAAGTACGAACCGACCCCGGAAGACGCCAGGCGCTTCGACCTGCGCCGGGAATTGCCGCTGTGCTTTACCCGGCTGCAGCCCGAGCGGGTGATGACGGAGCTGGAGGGGGTGTTGCTTGGTGTTCACCCCCTCTCCCCCGGCCCCTCTCCCGCAAGGGGCGAGGGGTGACTCGCGCCTGAGCCGCCGTGTTTTCCCTGCAAGCAGGTCAAATTCACTTCTGCAGGAAAACTCAGGCGTTGTGATAGGCATAGACAAGCTACCTCTCCCGCAAGGGGTGAGAGGTGACTCGTGCCCGAGCCTCCGTATTTCCCCTGCAAGCAGCACAAATTCACTTCTGCAGGAAAACTCAGGCGTTGCGATAGGCACGGCCTGACTCCCTCTCCCCTTGCGGGAGAGGGCTGGGGAGAGGGGGAGAGAGGGAGAGAGAGGCGGAAACAGCCCACCCACCGCAGCACCTGCCCAGCTATGTTAAACTTTGCCCCTTGATCCAGAGCCCAGCCCAAGAGAACTTCGATGCAACTGGCGTTCGTACTGTACAAATACTTCCCCTTCGGCGGCCTGCAGCGTGACTTCCTGCGGATTGCCCAGGTATGCCAGCAACGCGGTCATGCCATTCGCGTCTATACCATGGGTTGGGAAGGGGAGCGGCCGTCAGGTTTCGATATTCGTATTGTTCCGGCCCGGGCTCTGACCAGTCAGGGGCGCAACGAGAAGTTCGTCGCCGAGGTCCAGGCGGATCTCAAGCGCCATCCGGTTGACCGCGTAGTGGGCTTCAACAAGATGCCGGGGCTGGATGTCTATTACGCTGCCGATGGCTGTTTTGAGGACAAGGCGCAGAATCAGCGCAGCTGGTTCTATCAGTACAGCCCGCGCTATCGGCATTTTTCCGCCTATGAGCGGGCGGTATTCGCCCCGCAGGGGCGCACCGAGATACTGATGATCTCCGAGTTGCAGCTGCCGCTGTTCATGAAGCACTACCGCACGCCACTCGAGCGCTTCCACATGCTGCCACCCGGCATCGCCACTGATCGACGTGCTCCGGCCAATGCCGCCGAGGTCAGGGCGGAGCTGCGTGCCGAGTTCAACCTGGGCGATGATGAGCTGCTGCTGGTGCAGATCGGTTCAGGCTTCAAGACCAAGGGGCTGGATCGTACCCTGGAGGCGCTGGCAGCACTGCCGGCCGCCTTGCGCCAGCGCACCCGGCTGATCGTCATGGGTGCCGATGATCCGGCGCCTTTCCTGCGCCAGATGCGTGGCCTGGGGTTGTCCGAGCAGGTACAGATCCTGAAGGGTCGCAGCGATGTGCCGCGCTTTCTGCTGGGCGCCGATCTGCTGATCCATCCGGCCTATAACGAGAATACCGGCACGGTATTGCTGGAGGCGCTGGTGGCGGGGTTGCCGGTACTGACCACGGCGGCCTGCGGCTACGCGCACTACATCGAAGAGGCTGATTGTGGGCTGGTGGTGCCTGAGCCCTTCGAGCAGGCCACGCTGAACAATTGGCTGGCGCGCATCCTGGATGATCGGCAAACCCGTGAGGAATGGCAGCAGAATGCCCTGGACTATGCCGAGCATGCCGACCTGTACAGCATGCCGGCGCGAGCGGCGGATGTGATCCTGGGAGAGTTCGCTTGAAGCTGGTGTTGCACGAACCATTCAGGACCCTGTGGGCCGATGGTGATGCCTTCGCTGAAGTCGAAAAGCTGCAGGGCGAGGTGTTCCGGGAGCTGGAGGCTCGCCGCACCCTGCGCACCGAGGTGGCTGGGCGCGGCTACTTCGTCAAGATCCATCGCGGTGTCGGCTGGGGCGAAATACTCAAGAACTGGTCGACACTCAAGAAGCCGGTGCTCGGCGCCGACCAGGAATGGGAGGCCATCGAGGCTCTGACCCGGGCCGGCGTACCGACCATGACCGCCGTGGCCTTCGGCGAGCGTGGCGGCAATCCCGCCGCCCGGCATTCTTTCATCATCACCGAGGAACTGGCGCCGACCATCAGCCTGGAAGACTTCAGTCGAAACTGGCCAAGTTATCCGCCGCCAGCCGGGCTCAAGCATGCGCTCATCCACCGCGTCGCCGAGATGACCGGGCGCATGCACCGTGCCGGGGTCAATCACCGTGACTGCTATATCTGCCACTTCCTGTTGCATACCGACACCCCGCCGACCCCGGACAACCTGCGCCTGTCGCTGATCGACCTGCACCGGGCCCAGGTGCGCAGCAGTGTGCCGCGCCGCTGGCGCGACAAGGATCTGGCCGGCCTATATTTCTCCGCCCTGCATATCGGTCTGACCGAGCGTGACAAGCTGCGCTTTCTCAAGAGTTACTTCCAGCTGCCGCTGCGCCAGATCTTTACCGAAGAGGCAGTGCTGCTCAGTATGCTCGAGCGCAAGGCGGCCAAACTGCAAACGCGCTTCGAGCGCAAGTATGCGTCTGGCAGCGGCACATGACCGGCTGGGTACTCAACACAGACCTCGCCGAGGGCGAGGCCGCGAGTCTGTTTGCCGATCTGCCCAGCGTGTTCGAGCTGCAGGGCGAGCCGGTTACCGCAGATGACATCAGTGACGTGCAGCGGCTCTGCCTGCAGGGGCGCTGCTACTACATCAAGCGCTATGTGGCGGCCGGCAAGAATCTGCGACGCTGGATCGGTCGTCCGCGGGTCCGTGCCGAATGGGAGAATCTGCTGAAGTTCCAGCGCTGGGGTATCCCCACGGTGCCGGTGGTGGCTTATGGCATGGAGCGCGACGGGCTCGGTTTCGGTCGGGGAGCGCTGATCACGCTGGGGATCGACGATACCGATGATCTGGCGCAGCTGGCCAGACGCCAGGATCCGCGCTTGCGCGAGTGGCGCTGGCTGGCTGCCGTCATGGCACAGGTGGCCGACGCCACGCGCATCATGCACGAGCATGGTTTCGCCCACAACGACCTCAAGTGGCGCAATATCCTGGTTGATCGTCAGACCGCGCCACAGGTCTATTTCATCGATTGTCCCGCAGGCAGCCGCTGGCCTGGCCCGCTGCTGCGCTACCGGATCATCAAGGACCTGGCCTGCCTCGACAAGGTGGGCAAATATCAGTTGAGGCGCACTGATCGCCTCCGCTTCTACCTGGCATACACCCGGCGTCGGCATCTGGACGCCGCTGACAAGAAACGCATCAGAGCCATACTGGCATTCTTCGAGGGACGAGAGTGAGCACTACCGCCAGACTGCGCGAGGCCGGACGCACCCCGCCGGTCGATATCAGCCTGCCGCTTGCCGCGGGCCAGCCGCTGCTGATCCAGCAGTGGCTGCGTATCCTGCCGGGCAAGCGCCTGGTTGGGCGCGGCGAATGGAATGGCCGGCAAGTGCTCGCCAAGCTGTTCATCGCCACCGGCGCCGAACGGCACTGGCAACGCGAGAGCGTGGGCATTCAAGCATTGCAGAGAGCGGGGATCACCACGCCTGCGCTGCTGGACAGTGGTGAACTGCCGGGCGGCGGGTGCTACCTGCTGACCGAGTACCTGCCGGGTGCACAGAGTCTGCAGCAGCATTGGGAGCAACTGGCGGATCGATCACCGGGCAATGCCGAAGCGCTCGCCATTCTGCGGGACGCCCTGCTGGCCATCGCCGCCATGCATGCCCAGGGGCTGGCGCAGACCGACCTGCATCTGGGCAACTTCCTTCAGGACCAGCAGCGGTTGTATGTTATCGATGGGGATGCGATCGAGGTGGCGGAGCCGGGAAAACCGCTGCCCTTAACGACCGCCCAGGCCAACCTCGCACTGTTTTTTGCCCAACTGATGCCAGAGTGGGACGCGCAGGTGGATCATCTGTTGCCATCCTATCTCGACGCCAATCCGCTGCACGGCCTGGACCGGCAGCAACTGCTGGCGCAGATCCACAAGCAACGCCAGACCCGGCTGAACAATTTTCTCGACAAGACCCTGCGCGACTGCAGTCAGTTCGCGGTGCACCGCTCGTTCGACCGCTTCGCTGTGGTATTGCGTTCGGCCCAGCAGGCGCTGGCGCCCTTGCTGGCTGACCCCGATAGTGCCTTCAGCGGCACCCCTCTGCTCAAGGACGGGGGTAGCAGCACGGTTACCATGGCGACCGTTGGTGGTCGTGAGGTGGTCGTCAAACGCTACAACATCAAGGGCTTCGGTCACTGGCTCACGCGCTTCTGGCGTCCCAGTCGTGCCTGGCACTCCTGGCTGGCGGCCTGGCGGCTGCAGTTTCTCGGCATCGCCACGCCCACCCCGCTGGCGATGATCGAGCGTCGTATCGGGCTTTGGCGCCGCCAGGCCTGGCTGATCAGCGAGTATTGTCCGGGCCCGAACCTGCTACAGCAGTTGGGCGAAACCGGTGCCGCGGTTCCCGACTCGACCACGGCTGATGCCTTGCTGGGAGTTTTCCAGCAGGTAGTCGATGCGGGTATCAGCCATGGCGACTTCAAGGCCACCAACCTGCTGTGGCACGACCGGCAGGTGGTGCTGATCGATCTGGATGTCATGCAGGCGCACCGCAGCGAGGCCGGGCGACGCAAGGCCTGGGCCAAAGACCGCGCACGCTTCATCCGTAACTGGCCTGCAGGCTCGGCCCTGGCACAATGGCTGGAATCGGTCATGCCTCGCTGAAAGGGGCATAAGTTGACAGAACACGCTGGGCTGTCATAACTGCCAGACCAAACGAGCCAGTAGCGGCAAATGTGTATAAAATTGTCCCCTTTACCCAGTTTCTGAAAGAGGTGTACCCGTGGGCCTGACCATTCTCGGACTTTCCGGCGCATTGAGCCATGACCCATCAGCTGCCCTGTATATCGATGGCAAGCTGATCGCCGCTGTGGAAGAAGAGCGGTTCGTACGTGACAAGCACGCCAAGAACCGCATGCCCTATGAGTCCGCCAAGTTCTGCCTGGAGCAGGCCGGCATCAAGCCGGAGGACGTGGACATCGTCGCCATCCCCTTTGCGCCGATCAGCATTTTCGAGAAGGCCCGCTGGCATTACGCCAAGCGCTACTGGTATGCCCCTGATCGTTCTCTGGATGCCATCTTCATGGGCAACCGCCGTTATCATCGCTACAAGAAGCGCATCCAGTGGTGCCTGCAGCAGCTGGGTTTCGATCTGAAGAAGGTCAAGCTGGAACCGGTCGAACACCATCTGGCCCACGCCTCCAGTGCCTACCACTGTTCCGGCTTCCAGGAGAAGACGGCGATTCTCGGTATCGACGGCAAGGGCGAGTACGCCACCACCTTCTTCGGTTACGGCGAGAATGGCCAGATCCACAAGATCAAGGAGTTCTACGATCCGGATTCGCTGGGCGGCCTGTATGGCGCGCTCACCGAATACCTGGGCTTCGAGATGCTCGATGGCGAGTTCAAGGTCATGGGCATGGCGCCCTATGGCGATGCCGCCAAGTACGACTTTTCGCGGCTGGCCAAGTTCGAGAATGGCGAGCTGATCATCAATACCGATTACGCCAACGTGATCGGCTTCCGTCGCTACAAGGAAAAGGGCAAGGGTTACTACTTCTCGCCCAAGCTGATCGAATGGCTCGGTCCCAAGCGCGAAGGGGATATCGCCGACGACCCCTATATCCACTATGCCGCCAGCATGCAGGCCCTGTTCGAGAAGCTGGCGCTGGAGATGATGGACTACTACCTCGGTGACATCATCCGCGAAACTGGCAAGATCGCCTTCGCTGGCGGCTGCGCGCTGAACGTCAAGCTGAACCAGAAGATCATCGCCCGTGACGAGGTCAAGGAGCTGTTCGTGCAGCCGGCCTCCGGCGATGCCGGTACGGCGGTGGGCGCCGCTGCCTATATCTCCGTGAAGAACGGCGTGCCGGTGGAGAAGATGGAGCACGTCTACCTCGGCCCCAGCTACAGCAACGAAGACATCATCGCCGCCTGCGCACGGCACCCGAACCAGCCGCAGTGGCAGCAGATCGACAACGTACCCGAGCACATCGCCCAGATCATGGTCGAAGGCAACCCGGTGGCCTGGTTCCAGGGCCGCATGGAGTTCGGCCCGCGCGCCCTGGGTGGACGCTCCATCATAGGTTGCCCGAGCGTCCCCGGCGTGGCTGACCGCATCAACGAACAGATCAAGTTCCGCGAGCGCTGGCGCCCATTCTGCCCGTCCATGCTCGACACCGTCGCCCCGCAGATGCTCAAGGTCGACCATCCCAGTCCCTTCATGACCTTCACCTTCGAAGTCAACGAAGGCTGGGACAAGCGCGTCCCCGAGGTGGTACACGAAGACGGTACTTCCCGCGCCCAGGTCCTGGAACGCCGCCACAACCCACGGTGGTACGACCTGATGCTCGAGCTGGAGAAGCTGACCGGCAATGGTGTATCCCTCAACACCTCCCTCAACCGCCGTGGCGAGCCGATGGTGTGCTCGCCGACGGATGCGTTGAATATGTTCTATGGGTCGGATTTGCAGTATCTGATCATGGAGGATGTGTTGGTGGTGAAAGAAGGGGGCAAATGTGTCGGATAACCCAGTATCCTTGAGCGTGAGAGAGGCGCGACCCCTGGATATGCCCCCGGTGCTGATCTCTGTGGTCATTCCGGCCTATAACTATGGCGCGTCATTGGCACGTGCCGCACAATCAATACTCGGACAGCGCGATGCCCGCACGGAATTATTGATTATTGATGATGGTTCGACGGACGCGACCCCCGATGTTATCAACGCCTTGCACCTAGCCTATCCAGAGCAGTTTAGGAGTATCCGCAAGGAAAATGGTGGCTTGGCTTCCGTGCGTAATTTGGGCATTCGTGAGAGTCAAGGGGACTGGTTGGTGTTTCTCGACGCTGACGATGAATTTGTACCAGGGGCTTTGGGCAAGTTAATTGAGCATATCGAGAGCAATCGTCAAAGCCGTTTGGTCATTGGTGAACATATTTCGATCAATTCAGCAGGAAATCGACGTCGGCACCGTAATACCCGCTTACCTGGAGGTGCTTTGGAGCGGGTCAAGGCTTATCTGCTGGATAAAACCCTGGGTCTCTCCAATGGTGGTTGTGCCATGCACCGGGAAGTGTTCGATCTGGGTAATTATCCAGAAAGATTCCGTAACTCGGAGGACTTGCCGGTATTTGCTCAAGCACTGGCACATTTCCCCGTGAGTCAGCTGAATGAGCCTTTATTATTGCTTTACAAACACGATGACAGCTTGCGTCACCACACAGGTTATGGGCAGCAGGTGGGTCTGCAGGTCGTTGATGAAGTTTTTTCACGCCTGCCGGAGTCCATGCGGTCAATGCGTAAGGCTTTCTATGTACAGCGCTGCCTTTCATTGTTTCGCAGTGCCTATCTGGCTAATGAAAAGACTCAGGCCAAGGCCTTTTTCATGCATGCGTTAAGGATGGACTGGCGTGTATTGCTGAATCTGAGTTATTCCCGCAAAGCCTTGCGTCTTTGGCTACGCAAGTGAGTGTGTTGCCGGGTGATATGTCTTGTGGCTGAATCCTTCTACACGTGAAAACTCTACATCGATTGGAAAGTTTATGGAGCGGAGGGCAGGGTGGGTAACAGGGTAAAGGTTCTACAGATACAGCTGCGATACAACGTCAACGCCTCCGACCTGGCTGAGCAGGTGATTGCCGGTCTACCCACAGATTACTTCGGTGTTACCACGTTGTTTCTGCGCGGCAAGCCAGGGCCTGATGAGCCTGTCAGCGCTGCTGAGCGGTCGGTGTATTTTGACCTGGATAAATCAGATCTGAAAGGGCTGAAGCGCTGGTCAGTTATGTTGAAATTGTACCGTTTTTGTCGTGATGAAGGCTTTGATGTTGTCATTGCTCATCGTTTTAAACCAATCAGCATGATGATGTGGCTTAGCAGGATTTTGACGCGCCCGGCCTTTATCGGCGTTCAGCACGGTATTGGCGACTATGACCGGCGAGCGCGAGTGTTTGAAGCTAATATTCTGGTTGGACCTCAATGGCACATTGTTGGTGTGTCCCAGGCGGTAAAGCGTTATTTGCTGTCCAGGGTTTCTGGATTCAACGAAAGTAATACCTCTCATATCAATAATGCTATTGATATAGAGCGTGCCACTGGAATGTTATTGGATGGTCGTGAGGCTCGGCGTAGGCTTGGATTGGCCCAGGGATGTCGTATCGTTGGCTGTATTGGCCGCCTTGTACCTGTGAAGGGGCACACTACATTAATTGCAGCTTTTGCAAAGTTGGCCGCGAGCTATCCTGATGTTTTGATTGCCATTATCGGTGAAGGGCGCTCGCGGGAAGAACTGGAGAGGCTGATTGCGGAGCATAGCTTGCAGAAGCAGGTTATACTTCTAGGGGCTCATCATGATGCTCTTCAGTATGTCAGGGCGTTTGACGTCTTTGCCATGCCATCTCTCAGTGAAGGATTACCTTTGGCTCTGCTGGAAGCGCTTGCCGGTCAGCGCCCGGTTATTGGTTCCGATATTCCCAGTCTGGCGCCGATTCTGGAAGAGTGCTCCGGGCGTTCTTTCCAGGTAGGAAATGCTGATGATCTTGCCCGTGAGCTGGAGCCATTGCTGTCTATGGGAAATGCTCAGTTGCAAGCCCTAGGGCGAGCGGGTTACGCCTACTTATGTGAGCAGCACAGCATCCATGATTTCAGAAAAAACTATCGCCAATTAATTGAGAGCATGGTGATGTCCAAAGGGGATAGAAGGTTGTGATAGAACGTGTTCTGATAACCGGCGGGGCGGGCTTTATCGGCTCGGCATTGATTCGATACCTGATTTCGAATACAAACGTGTCCATAGTCAATATAGACAAGCTCACCTATGCAGGTAATCTGGAGTCGCTGGGCGATGTAGCGAGTTCTGAGCGATATGCCTTTTATCAGGCGGATATTACTGATGCCACTGAGGTGCAGCGCATCGTTGAGAACGTCCGCCCGCAGGCCATTATGCACTTGGCCGCAGAGTCCCACGTGGACAGGTCGATTGACGGACCCCTTGAGTTTGTCAGAACCAATGTGATGGGAACGGCTGTATTGCTTGAGGCCGCACGCCAGTATTGGCAGGCCTTGCCGAAGCAAGAGCAACACGGGTTTCGTTTCCATCATGTGTCTACCGACGAGGTTTATGGCGATCTGGAAGGCAGTACAGAGCTGTTTACCGAAGCGACGAGCTATTCGCCCAGTTCACCCTACTCCGCCTCGAAGGCCGGTTCTGACCACCTTGTCCGAGCTTGGCAGCGTACCTATGGGATGCCGGTGCTGGTCACCAACTGTTCGAATAACTATGGTCCCTACCATTTTCCTGAAAAACTGATTCCACACATGATTCTTAATGCTTTGCATGGCAAGGCGCTACCGGTTTATGGCAATGGCATGCAGATTCGTGATTGGTTATATGTGGAGGATCATGCCAGAGCTCTTTGGCGAGTGGTTTGTGCAGGCGTGCCGGGTGAAACCTATAACATTGGTGGGCATAATGAGTTGACAAATCTGGAGGTGGTGGAAACGATTTGTGATCTGCTTGAGGAGCTCGTGCCGAATAAACCGGCAGGTGTAGCCAGCTACAGAAGCCTTATTACATTCGTTGAGGATCGCCCGGGGCATGATCGACGTTATGCGATCGACGCCAGCAAAATGGAGCGTGAGCTAGCCTGGGTACCGCAGGAAAGCTTTCAGACGGGGATTCGTAAGACGGTATCCTGGTATCTTGATAATCAAGTCTGGTGGCAGCGGGTATTGAGCGGTGCCTATCATCTTGGACGACTCGGTGCTGCTAGTGTTAACCATCAAGGAAGGAGTGACCAGTGAAAGGTATTGTATTGGCAGGAGGCTCGGGTACGCGCCTTTACCCCATAACAAAAGGGGTATCCAAGCAACTGCTCCCAATCTATGACAAACCGATGATCTATTACCCGTTGTCGGTACTGATGCTGGCAGGTATTCGGGATATCCTGTTGATCAGTTCTCCTGAAGATATCTCCTCTTATAAACGTCTGCTGGGGAACGGGTCAGGTTTTGGCATATCCTTAAGTTACGCTGAGCAACCCAGCCCTGATGGGCTGGCCCAAGCGTTTATCATTGGCGAAGAGTTCGTTGGCTCAGACACTGTGTGCCTGGTGCTCGGGGATAATATCTTCTATGGCCAAGGCTTTAGCCCCATGCTCAAGGCAGCTGCCAGGCGAGGGACGGGGGCAACAGTTTTTGGCTATCAAGTAAAAGATCCAGAGCGTTTTGGTGTGGTTTCATTTGATGAAAACAGGCGGGCCGTGTCGATTGAAGAGAAGCCGCTGAAACCACAATCCTCCTATGCGGTGACGGGGCTCTATTTCTACGACAATGATGTTGTGAAAATGGCCAAACAGGTTGAACCCTCACCCCGTGGCGAGCTGGAAATAACCAGTATCAATCAAGCCTATCTGGAGCGGGGTGATCTTAATGTCGAGCTGTTGGGACGGGGGTTTGCCTGGCTGGATACTGGGACGCATGAGAGCTTGCTTGAAGCAGGGCTATTTGTAGAAACCATTGAGAAGCGACAAGGCTATAAAGTTGCCTGCCTCGAAGAAATTGCCTACAACAACGGCTGGCTGAGCAAGGAAGAGCTTCACCGCATAGGACAATCACTCAGTAAGAACAGCTATGGCCAGTATTTGCTGAGCTTGGCGGAGGGCAGGTTGTGAGCCTGGTGCAATGGATTGATTTTCCGCTGAAGGGTGATGATCGTGGGTCACTGATCGCTATCGAAGGGGCCGGCAACGTGCCCTTCGACATCAAACGGATGTATTACATATTTGATACGAAGGCGGGTGTATCCCGTGGTTTCCATGCGCACAAGGCTCTGAAACAGGTTGCTTTCTGTGTTTCCGGCCGTTGTCGAATGCGCTTGGATGATGGCGTCCAGCAGCAGGATGTCTGGCTTGACTCGCCAAGCAGGGGGATCTTTATTGATACCATGGTTTGGCGAACCATGCATGATTTCAGCCAGGACTGTGTTCTCGTCGTATTAGCCAGTGCGCACTATGATGAGAGTGACTATATTCGTGATTACGATGAGTTTCTTAAACAACGGGCTCCTGTATGAATCTTGATGCCAAAACTATTCGTATGCGGTTGGTTGAAGAGGAAGATGCGGAGTTTATCCTGGCGCTGCGGTTGGATGAGAACTATGGGAAATATCTGTCCAGCACCGATGCCAGTGTTAGCAAACAGCGTCAGTGGATTCGCCGCTACAAGCAGGATGAGCAGGCCGGTATACAATACTATTTTATCATAGAGCGACTGGACGGAGTTCGCTGCGGAACGGTTCGTGTCTATGATCTGCGTGAAGATTCTTTTTGCTGGGGGAGTTGGATCCTCAATCAGGAAAAGACACGCTATGCGGCTGTAGAGAGTGCTTTTCTTGTCTATCAGTTTGGATTCGAGGAGTTGGGGTTTGCCCAGTCTCACTTTGATGTGATGAAAGATAATCAGCGTGTCATCGCCTTTCATCAAAAAATGGGTGCTGAGGTTGTTGGTGAAGATGAACAGAATCTGTACTTCACCATACAGAAGGCAGACGTAGCAGAAAGCAAAAAAAAATTGAGCAGCAAGATACAATGATACCTTTTATGGACTTGCAGGCCGTAAATGCCTCGCTCCGCGAGGAGTTGCTGAATGCCGCAACGCGCGTTATTGACTCGGGCTGGTATATTCAGGGCCAGGAGGTCAAGGCCTTCGAGCAGGAGTTTGCGGCATACTGCGGTACACGGCATTGTGTGGGGGTTGCGAATGGGCTTGATGCGCTCATTCTTGTTTTGCGTGCCTGGAAAGTGCTGGGACGACTCAAGGAGGGTGATGAAGTCATTGTCCCTGCCAATACCTACATTGCCAGCATTCTGGCCATAACCGAAAATCGCCTGACTCCGGTTTTGGTGGAGCCTGATGTGCAGAGCTGCAATCTTGCTCCAGACAAGGTTGCCGCTGCAATCACGCCAAATACAAAAGCCATTTTGGCGGTTCACCTGTATGGTCGGCTGGCTCCCATGGCTGACATCATGACGTTGGCAGAAAAATACCAGCTTCTGGTGCTGGAAGATTCGGCCCAGGCCCATGGCGCTGCTATCGATGGGAGAAGGGCCGGTAGTTGGGGGCATGCTTCGGGTTTTAGCTTTTATCCTGGCAAGAACCTCGGTGCGCTGGGCGATGGCGGCGCTGTCACGACCAGTGATGATGCCTTGGCTGAAACTGTTCGGGCCATTGGCAACTACGGTAGCCAGAAGAAGTACGAGAATATTTATCAGGGCGTCAATAGCCGGCTAGATGAGTTGCAGGCAGCGCTGTTGAGAGTCAAGCTGGTTCGTCTTGATCATGACACTAATGCCAGACGGAAGGTGGCGCAGCGTTATCTCTCCGGTATCAGCAATCCCTTGATTGCTCTGCCAGGCAGCAGTCAGTATTGGTCCGAATATGCCGAGCAGCATGTGTGGCATCTGTTTGTAGTGCGCTGCACTGATAGGCGCTCTTTGCAGGCGCATTTGCGACAGCATGGTGTGCAAACCCTTGTTCACTATCCCATACCGCCACACTGGCAGCAGGCTTATAGCAGCTGGGCCGGATTATCGCTACCGCTTACTGAACAACTGCACGAGCAGGTTCTGAGTTTACCCATCGGACCTGCGATGTCGAATGAGCAGGTTGAGTCGGTTGTTGCTGCCTGTAATGCATATGGCTGCTGAAATGCATCTGGCTTAATCGGAACGTAGAATGAATAGCATTGAGGAACAGATGTCGGCGGATGGGCCTTTGGTCAGTGTGGTTGTGCCTTCCTACAATCATGCGCCTTTCATTGAGGCATGCCTGCAGAGTATCTTTGAGCAGAACTATGTCAATAAGCAGGTGATAGTCATTGATGACGGCTCGACCGATGGCAGCCCGGAGTTGTTGCAACGATTGCAGGAGGATTACCCATTCAAGCTGCATGTGCAAGCTAATCAAGGTCTGTTGACCACGCTCAACCGGGCGCTGGCATTGGCTGAAGGCGAACTCTTTGTACCTATTGCTTCAGATGATGTGATGCTGCCTGGCCGACTTGGCCGGCAGGTTGAGCACATGCATTCGCACCCCCAGGTGGCTATCTGTGGCGGAAATATTGTACCTATTGCGGAAAATGGTGAAAGGTTGCCGCACAAGTATCGTCATCGGCCCGCTCGGCGCCTGGATTTTCGCGCAGTGTTCTGTGGCACGGTAGCCGGTGCACCTGCTCCCAGCATGATGCTACGTACTGATGTGGTTCGTAACGTAGGTGGTTACGACGAGACCATGCGTATTGAAGACCTGTTAATGATGCTTAAGGTTACCAGCGCCGGTTACTTTATCGATGTACTGGAGGACGATCTGGCCTTTTACCGGGTACACGATGGCAATATGCATTCTCGTTTGGAATTCATGTTCGATGAGGTATTACGGATATATGCTTTGTATGCTGACGATCAGGATTATCAGGCGGTGTGTACCAAGCATTTCAAATCCTATTTTATGAAAGCTGCCAAAGCTGATCGCAGGCTGGCCTTGAAGATACTAAGGCGCATCCCGCTTCGGAGTATGGATTTGAAGGTGCTGAGAGGGGTATTACGGATGCTGGTAAAACATTGAGATGCACTTATGAGGCCATAGGGTAAGGAATTTGTTGCGAACGGGTCTCAATACTGGTTTCATAGTGCCTGCTCTCCTCAGGGAGCATGAACCCTCTGTCGTATACATGTTTTTTCAGGATCCCCAATCTACAAGCAGCGCCTAGCCAATGCATTACCTGTCTGGCCTAACTGGATGGCTCAACCGCTGTAACTGATCCGTAACCCCCACCTTCCCACAGGGCTACCGATCAGTAACTATTGACCTTTAGGCAATGCCATGGAAGCAGAGCTTCATAGTCTTCTGTCGTAGTGGCCAAGGGCAGGCGCTCCAGCACATGCCGCAACCAGGCATAGAGTTCCTGCCCGTTGGCCTTGGCTGTTTCAACTAGGCTGTAGATCAGCGTGCTGGCGTGAACACTCTTGGGTGTATCGTTGAACAGCCAGTTCTTGCGACTGATGACGAATGGCTAGATGGCGCCATGCCAAACCCAGCCCGGCTGGTTTTTTGCGTTGCGGGTGCCGGATTATGTGTGAGTCACAGGCTTGATCAGGCTCTCCGCCGGGATACCGAACATGTTGTGCAGTTTCTAGATCATCGGCAGCGTAAGGGCGCGCGTCCCGTTCAGCACTTCATAGACGCGATTCGTTCTGCCGATAGCGGGAGCCAGATTGGCAGCAGTCAAGCCTGATTGTCCATGCGGAACTTGATCGCATCAATGGGGGTCGGCAGATCGACAGGAAAATGCTTCGCCTCGTAGGCCTCTATCAGGGTGATTATGACCTCGAAGGCATCTTTTGGGAATGCTCGCGTTACGAAACTGCTTCTTGATGTCCGTAGGGCTGGACCAGACAGCTTTTTTGGCTTCGTCGGTCCAGGCCAACAGTGGTTACTCTGCATCTGGGTATCTCTCCCTGAAGGCTTTCAGGTGGCTGATGGCGATTATGCTCATGGGCTTATTTTAGGTCCGCGTTGGGACTTTGCGCGAGTGTCGGTTTCCTGCGGTGGTGCTGGCGCAGGATACCGGCCACCGAGGTGGATGGTCATACTGTTGGGAAAGCTGAACGCTCGCTGAACGGATTGCGGAAATCCCGAAGTGAGGTGGCTGGTTCTCTTATATTGCCCCTTTGTTGGTGCGTCGCAGCAGCAGTTGCTGTGATGTGTCATGGCTTTTCTGTGGGTGATTATGATGTCGAGCAGGGCTCCTGAGATCGGTCGTCCTAGGTATCGAAGGACGAGAACGACGGATTCGGCTTTTATTGCCGTCAATGCGTTCGATACGCTGCAACTTCATCGACTCGATAGCTTCGAAGCGCTCTGGGAAGTGGAGGCGGAGTTGGTGGATGAACCCAACTACGCCCGTGGTGGATATAGCAGCGTCAGTCGGCTGAGTCTGCAAGATGCCAACGGCAACCCGCAGGTTTTCTATCTGAAGCGTCAGAGCAACTATCTGATCCGCACTATACGCCACCCGCTGGGTGAGCCAACTGTTGCGCGAGAGTTCTACAATATCCAACGGTATGCACAGCTGGGTATTCCGGCACTGCAAGCTGCCTTTTTTGCCCAGCGACGGGTCGAAGGGGAGTTGCACGCGATTCTGCTGACCCGTAATCTGGATGGCTATCTGCCGTTGGATCATTGGTTTGCCAACTGGCATTCGCTAGGGTGCTGCCAGAAGAGGGACCTGCTGGTAGCGGCAGGGAAACTGATTGCGTTGCTGCACAAACACTCGATAGTGCATAACTGCCTGTATCCCAAGCATATCTTTCTCAAGCCAACAGAGGATGGGGCAAGTGCGTGCCTAATCGATCTGGAAAAGAGTCGTGCGCATCTATTCTCGCCCTGGGGACGTATGCGCGATCTGGAGGCATTGTATCGACGCAGCCAGCCGCCCAGTCGGAGTCAACGGCTACGCTTTCTGTTGGCTTACCTGGGCAAGTCAAAGGTAGATATGCAGGTGCGCTATTGGGTCGCCAGGGTATTGCATCGTTCTGCCCGCAAGCAACGTCAGGTATGATAAGCACAAGGAGGCAGCCGTCGGTACTGGTCCGGTAGAAAAGTGTTGCGAATGTATCTCAATACTGCTTTCATGCTGCCCTTTGCTGCATGACAATCAGGATCTCGCCAATGCTCTACCTGTCACGCCTGCCCGAATGGCTCAACCGCCACAGACTCTCTGTTGCCTTCACCCTCCTCGCCAGTACGCTGCTGTATTTCCTGTTCGAACCACCGGCGATAGCCGACCTTTCTGAAGAGCACCGGCATTACACGGGAGAGCTTCTGCAGTCGTGGGACAGGGGTGAGGTTGTCGTGCTGCTGCGTCATCTCGAGCGCTGTGATCGATATGATGTGCCCTGCCTGACCGACAAAAGCGGGCTGACCGCACGTGCCAAACTGGTCGGGGACGAGCTGCATGAGGATTTTGGCGAGCTGGGGCTGGATAAGTCCATTGTCTACAACAGCCCCGCACTACGGACCGCCGAGACCGAGGCGCTGGTTTTTGGCGATGTGGGTGAGGAGCGCGATTGGCTGGTCAGTTGTGAGGAGGATTTCATCGACACCGCTCTGGACAACAAGCAGGTGGCGCGGAACCTGATTCTGGTTACGCACAGTCACTGCATCAACTATGCACAAGAGGCGCTGGGGTATGACGAAGAGCTTCCCGCATACGGCTCCGCAATTTTCCTGTCGCTGGCGGACAATCCTGAAGGGGTCAAGGCATTAGGTTTTATTGATCCAGAAGATTGGGATTTGACGTTCGCGCGTTGAGCCTCGTTTTACCTGGTCCAGTATTCCTATGAACAAGTGGCTGCGGTATGCCTTTTTCCGCAGTCGCTTGTGCCGATGCGTATATACGTATGACCTCCCTTCCTGAAAAGCTGAACGCTTCCTGAACAAAAAGCGAATACCCAACAGCGAGAAAGCAAACTTCTCTATATTGGGCTCGCCGGCAAACTGCCGCCCTTCAAGTTCGTTATTTCATCATCATCAGGTTATGCCCAAGTGAGGAAGTCATGCTTCCGGCGAGGGCATAGGGACAGCTATGCTCAAAAATCACTGGGCCATCACGAATACTGCCGCCAAGCGCAACGCGGTCTAGTTCCATGTTCGATCTGTTTCGTTTGTATCGTGAGCGTGGCTGGACTCCCATCGATGCCGGGGATTACCAGCAGGCCTGGGCGCGCTGGGGTGGCAGCGTGGCGACACACCCGCAGATCGTAGCCGGGTTGTCAGCGCTGGCTGGCATCGAGGTGCGTTACCTGGGCTGGTTTGACGATGGTGAGCTGCAGGCGGCGATGCCTGTCTGGGGCAAGCATCTGGCCCTGTCCAGGGTGGTGCTCAAGCGCAGGAAGAAGCGTGGCGTTTTCGATCTGGGCAATGCGGAGATCATCCTGCCCCAGGCAGCGAACTCGCTCATATCGGTACGTCATGCCGGAAGCTATGTCTCCGGGTTACATACCAGTCGGGTTGCTACCCTGCGCCCGCAGAAGCAGCAACTGGCGCTGGCCCGGGAGCCTGAACAGTACAGCCGGAAGTTTCGCTATAACCAGCGCCGTGAGTTGCGTTTGCTTGAGGAGCAGGGCGGTGTCATCGCGCCGATCAGTCAGCTGTCGACCGCCGAGCGGGCCGGGATGTATACCACCCTGTTTGAAAAGCGCTGGGGGTTTGCCGTTCCGGGCAAGGCCTGTCTGCCCGAGGTGTTCGATCTGTTGCGGGAGTTCATGACCGGCAGTTTCATTTGTGTCGATGGCGTGCCGGTGGCATTCCAGGTGCTGTACCGGGTGGAATCGCCCGAGTGGATCAGCGTTGAGTATATCAATGGCGGCGTGGACCCGGCTTTCAACGAGCTGAGCCCGGGCAGCGTATTGAGCTTTGTGAATACCCAGGCTGAATGGGAGCATGCTCGGCAGCGGGGTAGGGCGCTGCGCTATTCCTTTGGTCGTGCCGACCGTCAGTACAAGGATCGCTGGTGCCGTCGTGTTCCTGTGTATGAGGTCGGCTGAGACCCATGCGTAAACAACGACTACTCAAGCGCTATCGGCGTAACAAGCGCGTTGCCATGGTGGCTGTACTGACGTTGCTGGTGATGGCCAGCATCGAACTCTCAGTCTGGCTGCTCCCGTTTGGCTTGTTGCTGGCCTGGTTGGCGCATGAAGCCTGGTTCGCCGATCATCTGTTCTATTCGCCGAGCGAGGATTACCGTTACCGCTTCCCGGATCATATCGAGCCGATCCCGTTGCAGACGGCTGGTGGGTTCTGGCGACTGGAGCTGTCAGCGGCCCAGCTCGATCTGGACCAGGCAACACTGGTGGTGCAGGTGCAGATACGCAGCTCGTGGCTGGGGCTGCTGTTCGATCCGGTGATCCATATCGGCAATGACCGACAGACATTCGAGCGCGGTGCCAGGGGCGTGCGCTATCTGAACCTGACCGGGCAGGCGGAGCATCTGCAGGGCGAAGGGCTGGCTGTGCATTGTGGCTTCTGTTCCATCATGCCGGATGTGCAATTGTTCGCCTTCAATCAGTCCTGCCCACGGACGCAGAGCGTGCTCATCCTCGCCCCCCATGCCGACGATGCTGAGCTGGCGGCGTTCGGCCTGTACAGCAGTGCGGAGAAGGTACGCATCGTTACTCTTACTCAGGGCGAGATCGAGGCGCGACATTACCAACGGCTCGGACTGGGGAAGACTGAGGCCGCCCGGTTGAAGGGGCGCCTGCGTTGCTGGGATAGCCTGGCCATACCACTGTGGGGCGGTGTGCCGCAGGCGGATTGCGTGCAGCTGGGGTATTACTGCATGCAGTTGACGGCCATGGCGGAACAGCCGGAGCAAGCGTTCGGCTCCAAGGAGTCCGGTGAGACGGACATACGCGGCGCGCGGCGTTTCAATGCGATCGATCTGCCCGCCGATGCTGATGGCTTGCCCACCTGGAACAATCTGGTTGCCGATCTGGCGGCCTGCCTGGAGCATTTCCGGCCTGATGTGGTGGTGATGCCGCATCCGGAGCTGGACCCCCATGCTGATCATGTCGCCAGCACCCGGGCGTTCTTTCAGGCGATGGAGCAGAGCGCCTGGCAGCCGGAACAGTTGTTTCTGTATGCCAACCATCTGCATGACAACGACCGTTGGCCGATGGGTGACGCCAATACTGGTGTGGCATTGCCGCCCGCGTTGGTCGAGTTGTTAGCTGACGATCTGTTCAGCCATGTACTGGATGATCAGCAGCAGCTGGATAAGGCCATGGCGCTGCTGATGCACCATGACCTGCAGCCGCCGCTGCCTTTCAAGCGTCAGCTGCGCCGTCATATCCAGCGTCTGCTGGCCGGCAGGCGTTGGCCGAAGACCGGTGATAATGAATATCTGCGCAAAGCGGTGCGCCGGCATGAGCTGTTCTGGGTGAGAGAACTGCCTCCCCGGCGGGGTGACTCGATTCCTGACTGATCAGCGCCGGGAAAACATGAACAGCGTACCTATGTTCGGGTCGACCTGCGCCCAGTCCTGTTCGTACCTGAGCAAATGCTGGTAGTTCCTGTCACGCATCCACCGCGATAGCGGGCGGCCTAGACAGCGCATATCCGAGATATCGATCAGCCCCAATTCGTTGTCGGGCGTCAGGACGATATTGCCCATGTGCAGTGACCTGAAATACACCCCCAAGTCATGCAGTCGAGTGATGAATTCGGCCAGCCGGGCAAAAAGCTCCAACTGGTCCAGGCTGGGATCCTGGGCGAGCAGTTGACGCAGGGTCAGGCCGGGCAGCGGTTCATAGTGCACCACCGAGCGGTATGGATTGCTCATCCGATAGAGTTGCAATACATGGGGGCAGGGTATGCCCAGGCGTTCCAGCTCGGCGGCATTATCGGTAAAACGCCTGGCCGGTGGGTAGAAGGCGGTTTTCGACAGCCAGCTCTTGCGGCGGAACAGCTTGAGGAAGGTGCCATCGGCTAGGCGCAGTACTTTCTCGCCATGCCCGTCCCGCTCCAGGACTTCTGCGTTTTCGCGCAAGCGCTCGTATTGTGCTGAATCCAGTGCCTGCATGCCGCCTTCCCGCAATGAAAGCGGCTAGTCTACCGTATCGCGGTCACCGGCTCATCTATAGTGACGGTCGTATGTACAGATGATGGCAACCCGGAGCGCGGTTCTAGGCTGTGATAAACTCCCCGGCCTGATTCCATTTCGCGAAGAGCTTATGTCGGATCCGCAGAAAGAAAGCTTTGCCCGTTCGAGTGTACGCATCTATTTGCGCCTGCTCGGCTACGTCAAACCCTATTGGCTGCCCTTTGCCATCAGTATCTTCGGCTTCATGATTTTCGCCTCCAGTCAGCCGGCCATGGCCTGGATGCTGAAGTACTTTGTCGATGGCCTGAACGAGGGCAGTTCGGCATTGTTTCTGGGGGTGCCGCTGATCTGGGGCTTTCCGTTGTTCATCATCCTGGTGGCGCTGTACCAGGGTATCGGCTCCTATCTCGGCAACTATTTCATCGCCAAGGTCTCCTTGGGGGTAGTGCATGACTTGCGCACATCCCTGTTCGATAACTTGTTGACCTTGCCCAACCGCTATTTCGACAACAACAACTCCGGCCATCTGGTCTCACGGGTGACCTTCAATGTGACCATGGTCACCGGTGCCGCCACCGATGCGATCAAGGTAGTGTTTCGTGAGGGCATGACGGTGATCTTCCTGTTCGGTTATCTGCTGTGGATGAACTGGAAGCTGACGCTGGTGCTGATGGCGGTGCTGCCGCTGATCGGCCTGATGGTCAACAGCACCAGCAAGAAGTTTCGCAAGCAGAGCAAGAAGATCCAGACCGCCATGGGCGATGTGACTCATGTCACCTCCGAGACCATTACCGGCTATCGCGTGGTGCGCAGTTTCGGCGGCGAGAGCTATGAGAGCGAGCGCTTTCACAAGGCCAGCGAGAACAACCGCTTGCGCGGCCTGAAAATGGTACGTACCGGCGCGGTTTTCACGCCGACATTGCAGCTGGTGACCTACGGGGCGATGGCCGGGGTGATGTTCCTGGTGCTGTTCCTGCGTGGTGATGCCACCGCCGGTGACCTGGTGTCCTATATCACCGCGGCCGGCCTGTTGCCCAAGCCGATCCGTCAACTGTCCGAGGTCAGCGCCAATATCCAGAAAGGTATCGCCGCCGCGGAGAGCATCTTCGAGCAGTTGGACGAGGAGCCTGAGCAGGATACCGGCAGTATCGAGCGCGACCGTGTCAGCGGGCGTATCGAGGTGAACAACCTGACCTTTCGTTATCCTGGCTCTGACAAGCCGGTACTGCGGGACATCAACTTTACCGTCGAGCCGGGGCAGATGGTGGCGCTGGTCGGGCGTTCCGGCAGTGGCAAGTCGACCCTGGCCAACCTGATTCCGCGCTTCTACACCCACGATCAGGGGCAGATCCTGGTCGACGGTGTGGCGGTGGAGCAATATCGCCTGCGCAATCTGCGCAGGCACATTGCGCTGGTGACCCAGCATGTGACCCTGTTCAATGATACGGTGGCCAACAATATCGCCTACGGTGACCTGGCTGGCGCTCCGCGTGAGGCCATCATGGCGGCGGCGGAAGCGGCCTATGCCCGGGAGTTCATCGAACAACTGCCGCAGGGCTTCGATACCCTGGTCGGCGAAAACGGCGTGCTGCTGTCCGGTGGGCAGCGCCAGCGCCTGGCGATCGCCCGTGCGCTGCTGCGTGATGCGCCGATCCTGATCCTGGATGAGGCGACCTCGGCGCTGGATACCGAGTCGGAACGGCATATCCAGGCGGCGCTGGACAGCGTCATGGAAGGACGCACCGCGCTGGTGATCGCCCATCGCCTGTCGACCATCGAGAAGGCCGATATCATCATGGTGATGGACCAGGGGCAGATCGTGGAGCGCGGCAGTCACGCCGAACTGATGGCGCTCAATGGCTACTATGCGCGTCTGCACAGCATGCAGTTCCAGGACGAGACGCAGACTGCCCGAGACCTCAATACACATGAGTGATGCAATGAAACTGACCATGCCCCGTTTTGATTCCGCACCGGTTCTGGTTGTGGGTGATGTCATGCTGGACCGTTACTGGCACGGTCCGACCCAGCGCATTTCACCGGAAGCGCCGGTGCCGGTGGTCAAGGTCGACCAGATCGAGGACCGCCCCGGTGGTGCCGGCAACGTCGCCCTGAACATCGCGGCGCTGGGTGCGCCGGCCTGGCTGGTGGGGGTCACCGGCACCGATGAGGCCGCCGAGAGCCTGCAGCAGAGGTTAAATGCCGCGGGCGTCTATTGCGCTTTTCAGGCGCACCCTGAGTTGCCGACCATTACCAAATTGCGGGTCATGAGCCGGCACCAGCAACTGCTGCGGGTGGACTTCGAAGAGCCCTTCGCCACCGATGGCGAGGCCATGCTGCAGACGGTCAGCGGGCTGCTGGACAAGGTCAGGGTGGTGATCCTGTCCGACTACGGCAAGGGCGCGCTGGTCAACCACCAGGCGCTGATCAGGCTGGCCCGTGAGCGCAACCTGCCGGTGCTGGCCGACCCCAAGGGCAAGGACTTTTCCATCTACCGTGGTGCCACCCTGATCACGCCGAACCTGTCCGAATTCGAAGCGGTGGTCGGCCACTGCGCCACTGAGCAGGAGCTGGTGGACAAGGGCATGGCGTTGATCACAGAGCTGGATCTGCAGGCTCTGCTGGTAACCCGCAGCGAGCATGGCATGACCTTGCTGCGCCACGGCGAGGCGGCATTGCACCTGCCGGCCCGCGCCCGTGAGGTATTCGATGTCACTGGTGCGGGTGATACGGTCATCTCGACCCTGGGTACCGCGCTGGCTGCCGGTGAGTCGCTGCCCAATGCCGTGGCGCTGGCCAACCTGGCGGCGGGTATCGTTATCGGCAAGCTGGGTACCGCGGCGATCAGCGCGCCGGAGTTGCGCCGGGCGGTGCAGCAGACCCAGGGTGCTGGCCGCGGGGTCATGTCGCCGGAGCAACTGCTGGTGGCGGTGGAGGATGCGCGGGCGCACGGCGAGCGGATCGTGTTCACCAACGGCTGTTTCGACATCATCCATGCCGGTCATGTCGGCTATCTGGAAGAGGCACGCAGCCAGGGCGATCGGCTGGTGGTGGCGATCAACGATGACGCCTCTGTGACCCGCCTCAAGGGGCTGGGACGGCCGATCAATGCCGTGGAGCGGCGGATGACGGTGTTGGCCGGCCTGGAGGCGGTGGACTGGGTGGTCAGCTTCGCCGAGGATACCCCCGAAGCGCTGCTGCGCCAGGTCCGTCCCGATGTGCTGGTCAAGGGCGGTGATTATGGCATCGACCAGGTGGTCGGCGCGCCCATAGTGCAGGCTTACGGCGGTGAAGTGAAAGTGCTGAAGTTCGTCGACAGCTGCTCGACCACGGCGATCGTGGAGAAGATTCGCGAGAAGAGTGCGGGCTGAGTTTACTCGCCCGGTTGGCGCGGTGCCTTGGGGGGAGACTCCCTGGCTCCCTGCGATCTGTTTGGAGTGCGGCAAAGTAATCTCTGGGGAGCGTGCCGTACGCCTTATCGCGGCGAGGCGCCGCTCCCACGCAAGCATGCCATCTGCAGCACTCGAACCCGCTTGTATGGAACCATAGAATCTCCCACAAGAGCAGGCCATGCTCTGACTGCTGACTGCTGACTGCTGACTGCTGACTGCTGACTGCTGACTGCTGACTGGAGTGGGAGCGGCGCCTCGCCGCGATTGGCGGGCTTTGCTATTGGCCCCGGAGTCGGCTCAGGGCAGGAATCCATTGCGGGCATGGCAGTACATCCTGCCCGCTGAGTTGCCACCGTTGCATTTGCCGCCGAACCACTGCTTGGCCGCCTTGCGGCAGTTGCGATAGTCGATCGACCCCTTGCGGTAGTTGCTGCACACGCTGGCGAAATCCAGCGTGTTACTGTCGTGTTCGTAGTACATCCGGTATTCGGTTTGCGCTCCCCGTGCATCCACCCAGGCTACCTTCTCCATATTGCTCTGGATGACCCTGTTGTCGGTACTGGCTGCGGCCCGGGCTGCGCCTGGTCTGGTTGGCTTGCTGATATTGATCTGGCGGTTCGGCGTGTAGTTGCGGTCGCTGAATTCGGTTTGTCGTGGGGAGCTGGCTTCACTGCTGATCGCCGGCAGACCGGGCGCGGCGGTGAGCAGCCACAGCAACAGTATCCGTACGCCGTGGGCAGCGATGCGGTCGGGGTGGTGAGCCATGACAATCCCTTGAGCTGGCTGGAGGATACCTGGAGCCTATCAATGCTGATCAGTTGGTGGTGTGTTGCAGGTCACATATGCGGAGATGAACAGCAGTTGCTGCCGGTTTTGCGAAGCAGGTCGCGTCTTCTGGAGGGGGGTGGGCAGGCTGGTTCTGTATGGGAGACTTTGTCGTCGAGCAGGTGCTTGACAACCCTCCCAGTGTTGCATGGGAGGGCTGCCTTGGTGTGATCAGCCTGCCGCGCGCATATGGCCGAACTCTTCCAGGTTCAGGTGCCACTCGACGGCTTCGCGCAGCAGGTGCGGGGTGTGGCCGCCCTTGGCGCAGGCGCGTTCGAAGTAGTCGTTCAGCGCCTCGCGGTAGTCCGGGTGCACGCAGTTGTCGATCACGGCCCGGGCGCGCTCACGAGGTGCCAGGCCGCGCAGATCAGCCAGGCCCTGCTCGGTGACCAGAATGTCCACGTCATGCTCTGTGTGATCCACGTGGCTGACCATGGGCACTACGCTGGAGATGGCGCCGCCCTTGGCAATCGACTTGGTGACGAAGATCGCCAGGTTGGCGTTGCGGGCGAAATCGCCGGAGCCGCCGATGCCGTTCATCATCCTGGTGCCGCCGACGTGGGTGGAATTGACGTTGCCGTAGATGTCGAACTCCAGCGCGGTGTTGATGCCGATGATGCCCAGCCGGCGGACGATCTCCGGGTGGTTGGACATTTCCTGCGGGCGCATCACCAGCTTGTCCTTGTACTTCTCCAGGTTGCCGAACACGCGCTCGTTGCAGCGGCCGGACAGGGTGATGGAGCAGCCGGAGGCGAACTTCATCTTGCCGGCGTCGATCAGTTCGAAGGTACAGTCCTGCAGCACCTCGGAGTACATCACCAGGTCCTCGAAGGAGGAGTTGATGAAGCCGCACATCACCGCGTTGGCGATGCTGCCGATCCCGGCCTGCAGCGGGCCGAGGTTGTTCGGCAGGCGTCCGGCGGCGACTTCCTTCTCGAAGAAGGTGACCAGGTGATCGGCGATGCCCTGGGTTTCCTCGTCCGGCGGAGTGACCGTGGAGTAGGAGTCGGGCTGGTCGGTGATGACGATGGCGGCGATCTTCGCCGGATCGATCGGGATCGCGGTGCTGCCGATGCGCTGTTCGGAGCTGACCAGGGGGATCGGTGTGCGGGTCGGCCGGTAGGTCGGGATGTAGATATCGTGCAGGCCTTCCAGATTGGGGTTGTGCGCCAGGTTGATCTCGACGACCACCTGCTTGGCGAAGATCGCGAAACTGGCGGAGTTGCCTACCGAGGTGGTCGGTACGATATGGCCTTCCTCGGTGATCGCCACGGCTTCGATGATGGCGATATCGGGCATTTTCAACTGGTGGTTGCGCATCTGCTCGACGGTATCGGACAGGTGCTGGTCGATGAACATCACCTCACCCTGGTTGATCGCCTTACGCAGGGTGGCATCGACCTGGAATGGCATGCGCCGGGCCAGTACCCCGGCTTCGGTCATCTGCTTGTCCAGATCGTTGCCCAGGCTGGCGCCGGTCAGCAGGCTGATCTTCAGCGGCTGCTCCCTGGCGCGCTCGACCAGCGCCAGGGGGACTGCCTTGGCTTCCCCGGCACGGGTGAAACCGCTCATGCCGACGGTCATGCCATCTTCGATCAACAATGCAGCCTCTGCCGCGCCCATGACCTTGTCATGCAGCGCCGGCATGCGAATACGATTTTTGTACATGGAATCAGATACCAGTGGGTGATTTCGAACAGCCGGCAGTCTAGGCCGCCGCTGGGCGGCAGGGCAGTCGACGATGGTCTAATGGGTTCTACTGGCTGAGCAGGAGGCCATCCGGCCAGCTGCAGTGCGGCTGCGCAATCACCCAGCCGACCTGTGGGGCGAAGGCTTCGCTCAATGCCAGATGCCGGGGGTGCTGTTCGATCAGTTCGCCTTGCTCCAGCGTGAACAGGCGGCCGCTGGCTACGCCGTCGCGCAACTCGGCGAGATACAGGTCGGGCTGGTGGTGGTCCAGACGCGCATGCAGTTGGCCGCTTTGTGCATCGAGGAACTCATCGGCATGCAGCGCGCTGAGGTCGCTGCAGGGTGGTGGAGCCAGGCGCATGTGATAGACCAGTTGCAGCGAGTTGGTCGGTAGATGCACATACGCCCGGGGCCGCTCCAGCAGGTTCAGTTCCCGGCACATCACGGCGCGTGCGGCGCCCTGGTGTGGTGTGAGGCTGAACCAGCGCTTGGGGTCCGCCGGCAGGGTATCGGCATAGGGCGCTGGGAGCCAGACTTCCTGGTAGCGCCCCGGTAGCCAGCCCTGGCCGGTTTCCAACAGCAGCTCTTCGGCCAGCTCGGTCATCAGTGTCAGCAGCGGCAGGCGCAGCTCATGGGCCGGAACATAGCCGGACAGCAACTTGAGTACCTCATCGCCGCGATCAGGGCGTTGCTGTCTGACCAGCAGGCGAAATTCCCGTTGTTGCCAGTGCAGAGTGATATCGGCGGACACCCCGAGGTTGGCCACCGTCAACTCGAAGCATTCCGGATCGGCGACCTCTACTAGCTGGCGCAGTGCGAGCATCTGTTCGAAATTCAGCGGGTCACCGACCGGGGAGTAGCGCAATACCTCGGGGCTGGCCTGGACGTGAAGAGCCTGTGTCTTGAATGCGACAGGATTCCTGCGGGCAATGATTCTGGCCATGACGCCCCCTCGTTGGTGCGCTGCGCCAGCAGCGCTTCAATCGTTATTCTTGCCCGCTCGCTCCAGAATACCTGCGACAGTGGTGACGTTCTGGGTCAGGTGCGCCGGGTTGATGGTGCCTATGATGGCGCTGCTGACCGCCGGATGGCTGAATACCAGCTTGAATCCGGCGTTGACCGGGTCTTCGCCCTCAAGACAGATATGTCCGCTGGCGAGTGCTTTTTTTACCAGAATGCCCTTGTTGTGTGACAGGGCAAAGTCGAGAACCGGACGTTCGGCCTGCTCCCGCAGGTTCCAGGTGACCATGGCGCAGTCGCCCTGTTCCAGCGCCTGCAGGCCGCCGGCGACGGTCTTGCCGGAGAAACCGAAAGCCCGGATCAGGCCCTCCTGCTTCAATTGCTGCAGCGCCGGATAGACCTCGTCGGCGAGCACGCTCAGGTCATCGCCATTGGAATGTACCAGCACCAGGTCCAGGTAGTCAGTACATAGCCGTTGCAACGAGCGTTGTACCGAGCGCCGGGTGTGGGTGGCGCTGAAGTCGAACCAGGACTCGCCGTTGGCGAACTCCTCGCCGACCTTGCTGCACAGCACCCAGTCCTGGCGCTGGCCGGCCAGCAACGGGCCCAGCCGCTGTTCGCTGATGCCATAGGCGGGGGCGGTATCCAGCAGGTTGATCCCCAGGTCGCGGCTCAGTGCCAGCAACTCCGCTACCTGCTGATCATCCGGCAGCTCGAAGCCACTGGGGTACTTGACCCCCTGGTTGCGGCCGATCTTGACCGTGCCCAGGCCGAGCGGTGACACCTGCAGGCCGGTGCTGCCCAGCGGGCGGTGATATGGGTGCAGGGTTTTCATGGGAACAGGGTATCCCATACCGGTGGTGCGACACGCGGCTGCGGCAGGCTGGTCACCGGCTGCGGCAGTTGCGGTTGGATCGACTGGCGCTGCAGCTCGGCGATGGCCTGATCGCTGAGGTCCGGGGCCAGCGCGAGCTTGGTTGGCCAGCACACCAGGGTATTGCCGACCGCCTGCACGAAGGCATTATCCGGTCGCACCAGACCGCTCTGCGCCGGTTCGGCACGGGTCACCGGTAGCGTTGCCCATTGGCAGCCCTGCAGATCGACCCAGGGCAGCAGTTCGGCCAGCTCCCGCTGCGCCTGTCGGATCAGTGCGTCAGCAGGCATATCGGTACCCTGTTCGGCCAGTTCACCGCCCAGATACCAGCACCACTGGCCATCGGCGCAGGGGTGGGTGGTGACGGTCACGCGCGGCTTGGGGCTGCTGCCCAGGCAGTGGGCATACAGCGCCGGCAGGGCCG
This sequence comes from Halopseudomonas xiamenensis, assembly GCF_014219065.1. GTDB lineage: Bacteria > Pseudomonadota > Gammaproteobacteria > Pseudomonadales > Pseudomonadaceae > Halopseudomonas > Halopseudomonas xiamenensis. The sequence goes on along the minus strand of NZ_JACLGO010000017.1, from coordinate 13,200 downwards.
GGCCCTTGACCAGCACCATCTGCAGCGGCCGGCGCTGCATGGCCGGCTGGCTGATGCCGGCGCTGTGCAGCAGCGCCTCGTTGCCTTCCCCGGCCGCGAGCACGTAGCGCCGGGCGTCGATGTGGCAGCCGTCGACCTGTAGCTCGTTGATGCCGCCATGGCTGTCGCCGCTGACCTGTACTGAGCCACTGAGCAGGCTGTTGCCACCCAGCTCCGCCAGCCGGCTTACCACATCGGGAACATCTAGGACCAGCTCGCCCAGGCGGTAGACCTTGCCCTTGAAGGCCGGGTTGGTGAATACCGCCGGCAGCTCGCTGCCCTTGACGCTGTCCACCCGCCCGCGCAACGCCTTGCTGGCGAAGAACCCGGCCAGGTTGCTGATCAGGCTGCCGGGCGACCACAGGTAATGATGCGCCGACAGCACCTTCACCCCGCGCAGATCCAGCTCGCCATCGCCGTCCAGGCAAGCCCGCCAGCGTGCCGGCATGCCGGCGATCGCCTCGGCGGCGGTGCTCAGCTTGCCATGCAGGGCGTATTTGGTGCCGCCATGGATGATGCCCTGCGACTTGCTGCTCTGCCTGCCGCCCAGGGTCTGCGGTTCGATCAGCAGGGTACTGAAGCCCTGCTGGCGCAGGCGGGCGTTCAGCCAGAGGCCGGCAATGCCGCCGCCGAGGATACAGATGTCGGTGTGCAGGGGTGTGCTCATGGGCTCCGCATATGACCGGTGAAAAGGGTCTGTAGTATAGCCATCAGCAGCCTCCCAGGTCACTTCTGCTACTCTATGCCGCGTTCCGGTACTGGAGAAGTGCATGCCCCGTTTTCTGTACAGCCTGATCTTTACCCTGTGTCTGCCGCTGGTGCTGCTGCGCCTGCTGTATCGTGCCTGGCGTGCGCCGGCCTATGCGCGGCGCTGGCCCGAGCGTTTCGCCCTGGGTGGGGACCTGCGTGCCGGCGGTATCTGGGTGCATGCGGTATCGGTGGGCGAGTCCATTGCCGCCGCGCCCATGGTGCGTGAGTTGCTCAGGCGCCATCCGCAGTTGCCGATCACCATCACCTGCATGACGCCAACCGGCTCCGAGCAGATCCGCAAGCTGTTCGGTGACCAGGTCGGGCACGCCTATCTGCCCTATGACCTGCCCTGGTTGCAGCGCCGGCTGATCCGCCGCCTGCAGCCGCGCATCGCGATCATCATGGAAACCGAGCTGTGGCCGAACCTGGTTGCCGAATGCCGGCGTGCCGGGGTGCCTGTGGTACTGGCCAATGCCCGGTTATCACAACGCTCGGCCCGCGGCTACCAGCGGGTCGCCTGGCTGGTACGGCCGATGTTCGCGGCGCTGGACTGGGTGGCGGTGCAGAGCGCTGCCGAAGCTGAGCGCTTTGCCGCGCTGGGTGTGCGGCAGGCGGCGCTGACGGTGACCGGCAGCATCAAGTTCGACCTGAAACCCGCTGCCGCACTGCTGGAGCAGGCTGATCGCTGGCGGGCGCAGTGGGGCGAGCGGCCGGTATGGATCGCCGCCAGCACCCATGCCGGGGAAGATGAGATAGTGCTGGCCGCGCAGCAGCTGATCCTGCGCCGACACCCGCAGGCACTGCTGATCCTGGTGCCACGCCACCCGGAGCGCTTCGATGGTGTCGCCAGGCAGGTCCAGCAGGCGGGGCTGAGCATGGTGCGGCGTAGCGAGGGCATGATGCCGGGCATGGCGGACCAGGTGTTTCTCGGCGACAGCATGGGTGAGCTGATGCAGTTCTACGCCTGCGCGGACATGGCCTTTGTCGGCGGCTCGCTGATTGCCGGCGGTGGGCACAACTACCTGGAGCCGGCGGCGCTGGGGTTGCCGGTATTGTCCGGGCCGCATAGGTTCAACTTCACCGAGATCAGTGAGCTGTTGGAGCAGGCCGGGGCGCTGGTCGAGGTGGCCGACGCCGAGGCGTTGGCCGGGCAGGTGATACGCTGGCTCGACGATACCGGAGTCGCCCGGCAGGCCGGTGCAGCAGGGCAGGCGGTGGTGAAGGCCAACCAGGGTGCTCTGGAGAAGTTGCTGCAGGGGATTGCAGGGCTGCTGTAGAAAAGGGGGGAGCGCCCTGGTCCGCGTTCGGGCGCTACGCCGTGCGAGCCTGTGGTGGCGCTGTCGTCGAGCGGGCGCTCGACGACCCGGGGCATGCGACCTTGAAGGGTGGGTGCCACCACCAGTGGGAGCGCCGCCCCGGCGCGAATCGAGCTGGCAGTGAATATTGCCTTGCAGGCTTTGCAGCGTTGGTGAGCACCGATCGCCGCGGGGCGCGGCTCCCACTCTCACCCCACTCTCACCCCACTCTCACCCCACACTATCCCTATCTTCCCCCTCCCCGGATCAATCCTTCAGAACGAGGTACGCATACGCCGCTGCTGCTCATTGAGCGACGGCTGCGGCTGGCTACCGCCGATGTTCATGCGGCGGATCTCCTGCTCGGTGAACGGCGGGATGAAGTCGCGGTCCGGGTCGTAGTCGGCTTTCAGCCAGGCTGACAGGTCTTCCAGATCCTGCGGACTGAGGGTGCCTGCGGCCTGCTTCAGGCCGAGGTTGTCGAGGATGTAGTTGTAGCGCGCATCGTTGTAGTCGCGCACCGCGCGGTACAGGTTGCGTTGCGCGTCCAGCACGTCCACCACGTTGCGGGTACCCACTTCGTAGCCGGTCTGGGTGGCATCCAGTGCCGCCTTGGAGGAAATGATCGACTGGCGCCGGGCTTCGACTTCCTCGACGCTGGAGGTCACGGTGCGGAACAGGTTGCGCGTGCGTTCGACGATGCGTCGCAGCTCGGCCTCGCTGGCCTGCTCGGCCTGGGTCAGGCGGAAGGTGGACTCGCGCACCCGCGAGGTGGTGCCGCCACCGGTGAACAGCGGCAGGGTCATTTCCACGCCGAACTGGGTCAGTTCGGTATCGCCGGTGCCGGCGACGCCGGCGCCTACGCCACCCAGGCGCGCGCCGCCATAGCTGTCGCTGTAGCGCACGAAGGCATCCACCACCGGAGCATAGCCGGCCTTGCTGCTGCGCAGCGCATCGGAGGCGCTGTCGATCGCCAGGCGGTAGGCCTGCAGCGACAGGTTCTGCGCCGCGGCGGTATCGACCCACTGCTGCATGTCGCCCGGGATTGGTGCCAGGATTGGCAGGTCGTGGCCCATGCCGAGCAGTTCCGGGTGATCGCGGTTGGTCAGGCGGGTCAATGCCTGATAGCTGACATCCAGGTTGGTGCTGGCGGTGATCCGCGTGGCACGGGCGGTATCGAAACCGGCCAGTGCTTCCAGCACGTCGGTGCGGGCGGACAGGCCGACCTCGAAACGCTCACGGGCCTGCTCCAGCTGGCGCTCGAAGGCGGCCTCCTCGGCACGGGCGGTGGCCAGGTTGTCGGAGGCGCGCAGCACATTGAAGTAGGCCTGGGCCACGTCCATGATCAGTTGCTGCTGCACCGCGGAGAACTCGACCCGGGCCTGCTCGGTCTGGGACTTGGCGGCCTGGTAGTTGAACCAGCGGTCGGCGCGGAACAGCGGCTGGGTCAGGCTGGCCTGGTAGTAGTGGGTGGAATAGCTGTCGCTGCCGCGGTCTTCGATATCCACGTGTTCGCGGGCAACACCGGCACCCAGGCCGATACTCGGCAGCAACTGGGCGCGGGCCTGTGGCAGCACTTCCTGGCGGGCCAGGGCGTCGGCTTCGGCGGCGGCCAGGTCGGCGCTGTTGAGCAGGGCTTCCTGATAGATGGTCAGCAGATCGGATTTGGCCAGGGCCGGGCCGGACAGGCCAGCCAGCACGATGGCGAGATAAAGAGGGCGCAGCATGCAGAGATCCTTCGCATGAGGGACTGGGTTAATCCACCAAGGCTAAAGAGCTGCAGGCCGCCGGTCAAGGGCAAGCGCAGCGGCTTGTCGTCGGGCGGGCTTGCCGGCGGCGTCCAGAGGCTCTAAGCTGCAGGCTCATCTTGACGGGGTGCCGACGCTTTTGTGCCGGCTGAGACTTCACCCGTTGAACCTGATCCGGTTAGTACCGGCGTAGGAATCGAGATGCGCACCTCTGCATTGCCCCGTTCCGGGGTGCTGGCCCGTGCCGCTTCGGTTCCCTGTGTTGTTTACATACAGTGGAGCATAATAATGACCAGTCGCTTGCCTGATACCGCCATTGCCCATTCCGGTGCCGATGGTGCCGCCACCCAACCCATGCCCAATTCGCGCAAGGTCTACGTGACCGGCTCGCGGCCCGATATCCGCGTACCCATGCGCGAGATCAGCCTGGCCGACACCCGTACCGATCGCGGGGTGGAGAAGAACCCGCCGGTGCTGGTGTACGACACCTCCGGTCCCTATACCGACCCTGCGGTGAACATCGACCTGCGCGCCGGCCTGGCGGATGTGCGCGGGGCGTGGATCGACGAGCGCGGGGATACCGAGGTGCTGCCCGGCCTCAGCTCGGAATTCGGTAATACCCGTCTGTCCGATCCATCATTGGACCACCTGCGCTTCGCCCACCTGCGCACCCCGCGCCGGGCGCGGGCCGGGCACAACGTGACCCAGATGCATTACGCGCGCAAGGGCATCATCACCCCGGAGATGGAATTCGTCGCCATCCGCGAGAACATGAAGCTGCAGGAGGCGCGCGCCGCCGGCCTGCTCGCCGAGCAGCACCCGGGCCACAGCTTCGGCGCCAGCATCCCCGGAGAGATCACCGCCGAATTCGTGCGTGAGGAAATTGCCCGGGGCCGCGCCATCATCCCGGCGAACATCAACCACCCGGAACTGGAGCCGATGATCATCGGCCGCAACTTCCTGGTGAAGATCAATGGCAACCTCGGTAACTCGGCACTGGGTTCGAGCATCGACGAAGAGGTCGAGAAGATGACCTGGGGCATCCGCTGGGGTGCCGATACCATCATGGACCTGTCCACCGGCAAGAACATCCATGAAACCCGCGAATGGATCATCCGCAACGCGCCGGTACCGATCGGCACTGTGCCCATCTACCAGGCGCTGGAGAAGGTCGATGGCATTGCCGAAAACCTGACCTGGGAAATCTTCCGCGATACGCTGATCGAGCAGGCCGAGCAGGGTGTGGATTACTTCACCATCCATGCCGGGGTGCTGCTGCGCTATGTGCCGATGACCGCCAAGCGGGTCACTGGCATCGTCAGCCGGGGTGGTTCGATCATGGCCAAGTGGTGCCTGGCGCATCACCAGGAGAACTTCCTCTATACCCACTTCGAGGAAATCTGCCAGATCATGAAGGCCTACGACGTGTCCTTCTCCCTGGGCGATGGCCTGCGTCCCGGCTCGATCGCCGATGCCAACGACGAAGCCCAGTTCGGCGAGCTGGAGACCCTTGGTGAACTGACCAAGATTGCCTGGAAGCACGATGTGCAGGTGATGATCGAGGGCCCCGGCCACGTGCCGATGCAACTGATCAAGGAGAACATGGACAAGCAGCTGGAATGCTGTGACGAGGCGCCGTTCTATACCTTGGGGCCGCTGACCACCGATATCGCGCCGGGTTACGACCACATCACCAGTGGCATCGGCGCGGCGATGATCGGCTGGTTCGGTTGCGCCATGCTCTGTTACGTCACACCCAAGGAACACCTGGGCCTGCCCAACCGCGACGATGTGAAGACCGGCATCATCACCTACAAAATCGCCGCGCATGCCGCCGACCTGGCCAAGGGGCATCCTGGCGCGCAGATCCGTGACAATGCGCTGTCCAAGGCGCGTTTCGAGTTCCGCTGGGAGGACCAGTTCAACCTCGGCCTGGACCCGGATACCGCGCGTGCCTTCCATGACGAGACGTTGCCCAAGGAGTCGGCCAAGGTCGCGCATTTCTGCTCCATGTGCGGGCCGAAGTTCTGCTCGATGAAGATCACCCAGGAAGTGCGCGACTACGCCGCTGCCCAGCGTATCGAGACCGTGGATGTGGCGGTAGAGGAGGGCATGCGCGCCAAGTCCTCGGAGTTCCGTCAGGCGGGTTCGCAGCTCTACCAGAAGGTGTAGGGCATGTCAGCCCTTGCCTCGGCCTGCTCCGATATGCGAGTTTAAAAGCCCGACCATTGGGCATGTCTTTTTCAGGGGCGATTATTTGACCGATTTCAACCAGCAGGATGTCGAGATCCTGCGCCGTGAACCGGGTTTCCGTGGTTTCTACCGGCTGGATGTGCTGACCCTGCGTCACCGCCTGTTCGCCGGTGGCTGGGGCCCGGAGCTGCGCCGTGAGCTGTTCGTGCGGCCGGATGCGGTGTGCGTGCTGCCCTATGATCCCTGGCAGGACACCCTGGTGCTGGTCGAGCAGATGCGCGTCGGCGCCCTGGACAAGCGCAGCAGCCCATGGATGCTGGAACTGGTCGCCGGCCTGTTCGACGCCGATGAAAGCGCCGAACAGGTGGCCCACCGCGAGGCCCGGGAGGAAGCCGGCCTCGACCTGTTGCAGCTGACTCCGATCACCCGCTATTTCCCGTCGCCGGGCGGCAGCAACGAGCAGGTGTATCTGTACTGCGCCACGGTGGACAGCCGCGGCGTGGGGGGTGTGCATGGGCTGGCCGAGGAGGGCGAGGACATTCGCGTCAGCGTGCTGCCGCGCAGCGAGGCATTGCAGGCGCTGGAGCAGGGCCGGATCGACAATGCCGCCAGCATCATCGCCCTGCAGTGGCTCGAGCTGCATGGCCAGCGCCTGCGTGAACAGGCGGGGCCGCAACCATGACTGCACTGCTGGCCAAGCCGCGTTACCGGGTCGACCTGTCCTCGCTGCAGGCGGTATGCGAGACCAATTTCTTCCGCCTGCGTCAGTTGATGCCGGAGATGGCTGCGCAGGACGAGTGGCATATCCTGGTGGATGCCGATGACCAGCCGCAGCGGCTGGTGATGCGGGTGATCGAGCGGTGCCGCTACACCACCACGCTGCAGTTGCGCCATGAAAAACAGCAGGACTGGCTGGCGCCGCCGAGCATGGAGGTGCGGCTGTATCATGATGCGCGCATGGCCGAGGTGGTGGCCGCCTATAACCGCCGGCGTTTCCGTGGTGTTTATCCCTATCCCAACGAGCAGATGCTGCAGCCGGACGAGAAGTACCAGCTCAATCTGTTTCTCGGCGAATGGCTGGGCTATTGCCAGCGTTATGGGCAGAGCGCCCAGCCGGTGCTGATCGGTCGCTGAACTACACAAGTGTGATCCAGTCACTGGATTGTCCCTGTGTCTATTGCGATCATGTCGGGTAACTATTCAGGAGCGGGCCAGATGCCACCATCCGACGCCAGTCAATCCCCTGATTCCGTCTGCGTGATCCAGCTGACGGACAGCCATATCTTCGCCGAGCCACAGCAGCGTCTGCTGGGGCTCGATACCCTGGAATCACTGAATGCGGTGATCGACCAGGTGCTCGCCGAACGTCCGCAGATCGATCTGGTGCTGGCCACCGGTGATATCACCCAGGACGGGTCGGCTGCGGCCTACCAGCGCTTCATCGACGCCGTGGCGCGTATTCCCCAGGATTGCCATTGGCTGCCCGGCAACCATGACGACGCCGCGCTGATGGCCGAGCTGGGGCAGGCGCTGGGACTCAATCGGGCCTGGGTCGATATCGGCCAGTGGCGTATCGTGCTGCTGGACTCGAGCGTGCCCGGTAGCGTTGCCGGGTATCTGGATGCGCAGCAGCTGGCGCGCCTGGACCAGGCGCTGGCCGGCGCCGGTCAACGGCATCTATTGATCTGCCTGCACCATCATCCGGTGTCGATCGGTAGCGACTGGATGGAACCAATCGGGCTGGGCAATGCCGACCAGTTGTGGGCGCGGCTGGATGCCGATCCGCGGGTACGCGGGGTGCTCTGGGGGCATATCCACCAGCTCCTGGAGCAGCAGCGCGGCGCCATCCGCCTGCTGGCAAGCCCCTCGACCTGCGTGCAGTTCGCCGTGGCCAGCAGCGATTTCGCCACCGACAACCAGCCGCCGGGGTATCGTTGGCTGCGCCTGTATGATGATGGCCGCATCGATACCGCCGTTTCGCGCTTGCCGGCGGGCAGCTTTCTGCCGGATGCGGGTGCCTCGGGGTATTAGGGAAACGCTGAACAATTCCTTACCCGTCATCCTTCGCGCAGGCGAAGGATCCAGGGTGCCGGCTGACTCGGGGTGGCCGGTGGATCCTTCGCCTGCGCGAAGGATGACGAGGGTGGGGACGAAGAGTAACGAGGTCCCAGATTGTGTCGGGTCAAGATAGGGATTTATTCAGCGTTTCCTTAGGTTTCATCGCAAGCCGGGCATGCGGCGCTGTCGTATAGAATGCTATGCTGGGCCACCGCAGTGGGAGGCAGCCCCGCTCTGATTGATCAAGGAAAACCAGACACTCTATGTCCCAATCGTCCTATAACGCCGATGATATCGAAGTACTCAGCGGTCTGGACCCGGTGCGTCGCCGTCCGGGCATGTACACCGACACCACCCGCCCCAATCACCTTGCCCAGGAAGTCATAGACAACAGTGTCGACGAGGCGCTGGCCGCGCATGCCCGGGCCATCACCGTTATCCTGCACCAGGATAATGCCCTGGAGGTCATCGATGACGGGCGCGGCATGCCGGTGGATATCCACCCCGAGGAGGGTGTCTCCGGGGTCGAACTGATCCTTACCCGCTTGCACGCCGGCGGCAAGTTCTCCGGCAAGAACTACCAGTTCTCCGGTGGTTTGCACGGGGTGGGCATTTCCGTGGTCAACGCGCTGTCGCTGCGACTGGAAGTGCGGGTGCGGCGTGACGGCCAGGAGTATGCCATCGCCTTCGAGAACGGCGACAAGGTCAGCGAGCTGGAAGTGGTCGGCAGCGTGGGCAAGCGCAATACCGGTACCACGGTCAAGTTCTGGCCCAACGGCAGCTACTTCGATACGCCGAAATTCAACGTCAATCGCCTGTTGCACCTGCTCAAGGCCAAGGCGGTGCTGTGCCCTGGCCTGCGCGTCGATTTCGACGACCGCCAGTCCGGCGAGAAGCACAGCTGGTATTACGAGGACGGCCTGCGTGACTATCTGGTCGATGCCTGCTCGCAGTGGCCGACCCTGCCGGAAACGCCCTTCACCGGCGCGCTGGCTGCCAGCAAGGAAGCGGTGGACTGGGCGTTGTTCTGGCAGCCCGAGGGCGGCGAGCTGGTACAGGAAAGCTACGTCAACCTGATTCCCACCGCCCAGGGCGGCACCCATGTCAATGGCCTGCGCTCGGGGTTGCTGGAGGCGATTCGCGAGTTTTGCGAGTTCCGCAACCTGTTGCCGCGGGGCGTCAAGCTGGCGCCTGAGGACGTCTGGGAGCGGGTCAGCTACGTGCTGTCGGTGAAGATGGCCGAGCCGCAGTTCTCCGGGCAGACCAAGGAGCGACTGTCCTCCCGGGAATCCGCCTCATTCGTCGCCGGAGTGGTCAAGGATGCCTTCAGCCTGTGGCTGAACCAGCATGCCGATATCGGCCAGCAGATCGCCGAAATGGCCATCGACCACGCCAGTCGCCGCCTGAAGGCGAGCAAGAAGATCGAGCGCAAGCGCATCACCCAGGGGCCGGCATTGCCCGGCAAGCTGGCCGACTGTGCCGGGCAGGGCAGCCGTCGTTCCGAGCTGTTCCTGGTGGAGGGCGACTCGGCCGGCGGCAGCGCCAAGCAGGCGCGGGACAAGGAGTTCCAGGCGATCATGCCGCTGCGTGGCAAGATCCTCAATACCTGGGAGGTGGACTCCGGGCAGGTGCTGGCCTCCCAGGAGGTGCACAATATCGCCATCGCCATCGGCGTGGACCCCGGCTCGCCGGACCTGTCGCAACTGCGCTACGGCAAGATCTGCATCCTCGCCGATGCCGACTCCGACGGCCTGCACATCGCCACCCTGCTGTGCGCGCTGTTCGTGCGGCATTTCCGTGCGTTGGTCGAGGCCGGGCATGTGTTCGTCGCCATGCCGCCGCTGTACCGCATCGATATCGGCAAGGAGGTGTTCTACGCGCTGGACGACGCGGAGAAGGCCGGCATCCTCGATCGCATCGAGGCCGAGGGCAAGCGCGGCAAGATACAGGTGACCCGCTTCAAGGGCCTCGGCGAGATGAACCCGCTGCAGCTGCGGGAAACCACCATGGCCCCGGATACCCGGCGTCTGGTGCAATTGACCGTGGATGACATGGCCGGCACCGAGGCGTTGATGGACATGCTGCTGGCGAAGAAGCGCGCCAGCGACCGCAAGCAGTGGCTGGAAAGCAAGGGTAATCTGGCTGAGGTGCTGGCGTGATGGGCCATCCATGAGCGCCGGCCCGCCGCCTGACCGGCGGCTCGGCACCGTGATGCTGGTGCTGGCCTGGATCGTCGGGCTGGCATTGGCCGCGCAGTGGTTTTCCGGGTTGGAGGAACGTCGGCGCAACCCCAACCAGCAGCCGATGTCGCTGCACGTGGGCGAGACGGTAGAAGTGCACCTGGAGCGCAACCGCCACGGCCACTATCTGGCGACCGGCCAGATCAACGGCCAGCCGGTGACCTTCCTGTTGGATACCGGCGCTACCTTCGTTGCCGTGCCCGCTGCGCTGGCCGAACGCCTGCAGTTGGTGCGTGGCCGGCCGATCATGGTCAATACCGCCAACGGCCTGACCGAGAGCTGGAGCACCCGTATCGATAGCCTGCAGCTGGGCGACATCCAGCTGCATGATGTCAGTGCCGGCATCGTGCCGGGAATTGTCGGCGAGGATGTGCTGCTGGGCATGAGCGCCCTGCGGCAACTGGATTTCACCCAGCGCGGAGGTGAAATGATTTTGCGTCAACATCTAGAGAGCAACTATGAGTGACAGTCTGGATCTGAGCCTGGAAGGCGTTGAGCGCCGCTCACTGTCGTCGTTTACCGAAGAAGCCTACCTGAACTACTCCATGTACGTGATCATGGATCGTGCGCTGCCGCATATCGGCGATGGTCTCAAGCCGGTGCAGCGACGCATCGTCTATGCCATGAGCGAACTGGGCCTGTCGGCAGGCTCCAAGCACAAGAAGTCCGCGCGCACCGTGGGTGATGTGCTGGGCAAATACCACCCGCATGGCGACTTGGCCTGCTACGAAGCCATGGTGCTGATGGCCCAGCCGTTCTCCTACCGCTATCCGCTGGTGGACGGGCAGGGCAACTGGGGTGCCCCGGACGATCCCAAGTCGTTCGCCGCGATGCGCTATACCGAGGCGCGTCTGGCCCGCTACAGCGAGGTACTGCTGAGCGAGCTGGGGCAGGGCACGGTGGACTGGCAGCCGAACTTCGACGGTACCCTGGACGAGCCCATGGTGCTGCCGGCGCGCCTGCCCAACCTGTTGCTCAACGGCACCACTGGTATCGCCGTGGGCATGGCCACCGACATTCCGCCGCACAACCTGCGCGAGGTGGCCGCCGCCTGCGTGCGCCTGCTGGACGACCCGGGCGCCGGGCTGGACGAGCTGATGGAGCATGTCCAGGGGCCGGACTTCCCCACCGAGGCGGAGATCATCACCCCGCGCCGCGAGCTGCTCAATCTCTACGCCACCGGTCGTGGTTCGATTCGCTGTCGCGCGGTGTGGTCCCGCGAGGATGGCGACATCGTCATCACCGCGCTGCCGCACCAGGTATCCGGCGCCCGGGTACTGGAACAGATCGCTGCGCAGATGCAGGCCAAGAAGCTGCCGCTGGTAGCCGACCTGCGCGACGAGTCCGACCATGAGAATCCGACGCGCATCGTCATAGTGCCGCGCTCCAACCGGGTGGATGCCGATGAGCTGATGCAGCACCTGTTCGCCACCACCGACCTGGAGAACAGCTACCGGGTCAACATGAACGTGATCGGCACCGATGGTCGCCCGGCGGTAAAGGGGCTGCACGCCATGATCAGCGAGTGGCTGGGCTTCCGTATCAGCACCGTGCGCCGGCGCCTGCAGTTCCGACTGGACAAGGTGCTGGCACGTCTGCACCTGTTGGACGGCTTGCTGGTGGCCTTCCTCAACCTGGATGAGGTGATCGAGATCATCCGCAACGAGGACCAGCCCAAGGCCGTGCTGATGGCCCGTTTCGAGCTGAGCGAGTTGCAGGCTGACTACATCCTCGATACGCGCCTGCGCCAGCTGGCGCGGCTGGAGGAAATGAAGATCCGCGGCGAGCAGGACGCCCTGGCCAAGGAGCGCGACCAGCTGCAGAAGGTGCTGGGCAGCGAGAAGCTGCTGCGCAAGACCGTACGCGGTGAACTGATCGCCGATGCTGAAACCTATGGCGACGAGCGCCGTTCGCCGTTGGTCGAGCGCGAGGAGGCACGTGCCCTGTCGGAAACCGAACTGGTACCCTCCGAGCCGGTCAGCGTGGTGCTGTCCGAGCGGGGTTGGGCGCGTTGCGCCAAGGGCCACGACGTTGACGGCGCGGGCATGTCCTACCGTGCTGGTGACAGCTTCCTGGCCCAGGCCAGTGGCCGCTCCAACCAACAGGCGGTATTCCTCGACTCGACCGGGCGCAGTTACTCGCTGGCGGCGCACAGCCTGCCGTCGGCGCGCGGACAGGGCGAGCCGCTGACCGGTCGCCTGAGTCCGCCGTCCGGCGCCGAGTTCGTCGGCGTGTTGCTGCCGGAGGACCAGCAGCTGTACTTGCTGGCCTCGGATGCCGGCTATGGCTTCGTGGTGCAGGGCGCTGATCTGCAGGCCAAGAACAAGAACGGCAAGGCGTTGCTGAGCCTGCCGGAAGGCAGCCGGGTGCTGGCTCCGGTACCGGTCAATCAGCGTGAGAGTGACCTGGTGGTGGCCATCTCCAACGAAGGCCGCCTGCTGGTATTCCCGCTGACCGACCTGCCGCAGCTGTCCAAAGGCAAGGGCAACAAGATACTGTCAGTGCCATCGGCACGGGTGAAGAGTCGCGAGGAGTTCCTGCTGGCGCTGGCCCTGCTGCCACAGGGCGCCAACCTGGTGCTCACCGCCGGCAAACGCACCCTGACCCTCAAGCCGGCGGATCTGGAGCATTATCGTGGCGAGCGCGGGCGGCGGGGCAACAAGCTGCCGCGTGGCTTCCAGAAGGTGGATGGGCTGCAGGTCGAGGTCTGAGTCGATCCCGGGCGTCCAGCGGACGCCCATCGCGGCGAGGCGCCGCTCCCACACATCCTGCAGCCGCTTTGTTTGTACTGCTGCCTCTTTGTGGGAGATTCTATGGTTCCAGGCAACCCTCAACCTGATGTTTTTGGTTGATAGGCTGTCTGGTGCTGCATCAGTG
>NZ_JACLGO010000016.1 GCF_014219065.1 Halopseudomonas xiamenensis | reverse complement strand
ACAGGGGCTGAAACCGGTTCAAGCGCTGGTTAAACTGGCGCGCAAGCTGGCACGTATTGCCTTTGCGCTGATGCAGAGCCAGACAACCTACCAGCCAAAAACAGCAGAATAAGGGGTTGCCTGGAACCATAGAATCTCCCACAACCTCACCCGGCAGCCCGCGCATAACCCGTGGGAGCGGCGCCCCGCCGCGATAGCGGACCATCAGCAGCCCCAGCCTCAAACAACGAAACATTTTAGCGCTGGCGACAGTTGCCCAGGTTTGGCACTATCGCCCGACTGATTATCCTGGAGAATTCTGCCCATGCGTTGGCTGTTACCCCTTTTCACCGTATTCCTGATGGTCGGCCTGACCATGCCCGATGCCGAGGCACGGCGCATGGGCGGCGGCAAGAGCTTCGGCTCCGCGCCCATGCATAAGAGCCAGCCGGCCCAGCGCCAGCAGGCGCCGCAGCAGCAGGCCGCGCCGCGCAACCAGCAACAGAATCCGGCAGCCAGCTCCGGCGCCAGCCGATGGCTCGGCCCGCTGGCCGGTATCGCCGCCGGCGGCCTGCTGGCTTCCATGCTGTTCGGTGATGGTTTCCAGGGTCTGCAGCTGTTCGACATCCTGATCTTCAGCCTGATCGCCTTCGTGCTGTTCAAGCTGTTCTCCTCCCGCCGCAATGCCGGTGCGATGCAGCGTCAGCCACATCCGGCCGGTGGCCCGAGCGAGTTTCCCCAGCAGCAGAACTGGCCCCAGAGTGGTCCTGTCGCCGAGCCCGCGGCGCAGCCGATCACCATGCAGGCGCCGGCCTGGTTCGATGCCGACAGCTTCCTCAAAGGTGCCGAGGAGCATTTCTACACCCTGCAGCGCCACTGGCGAGACGGCGATACCGCCGGCATGGCCGAATACCTGGACCCGACGCTGCTGCAGCAGATGTTGGCCGCCCGCGCCGAGGCCCCGCCGAGCAGCAACGGCTTCGTCGAACAGCTGGAAGTGCGCCTGGAAGGCATCGAGCAACGCGACGGCCGGACTATCGCCACCGTCGGCTTTACCGGCCTGGATCGGGAGTTCCCGCAGGATGAAGGTGAACGCTTCGATGAGAGCTGGCGCCTGGAACGTGCCGACGGCGACAACCAGCCGTGGCTGATCTGCGGTATCCGTCAGAACTGATATTGCCGGGGGTGCGTCGAGCAGATGCTCGACACGCCCCGCCTAGCGCCGAACCGGGCGTTTCTGCAGCTTGCGTTGCAGTGTCCGGCGGTGCATCCCCAGCGCCCGGGCGGTAGCCGAGATATTACCGTCGTGCTCGCCCAGCACCCGCTGGATATGCTCCCACTGCAGACGGTCCACCGACATCGGGTGTTCCGGCACCAGGCTGTCCGGGTCGGCCTGGTCCGACAGCAGCGCGGTCAGCACGTCATCGGCATCCGCCGGCTTGCACAGATAGTTGCAGGCGCCACGCTTGATCGCCTCCACCGCGGTGGTAATGCTGGAATAGCCGGTGAGGATCACCACCCGCAGGTCCGGATACAGCTCCAGCAGGCGCGGCAGCAGTACCAGCCCCGAGTCGCCTTCCATTTTCAGGTCCAGCACCGCGTAGTCGGGGCGACGCTGACGCGCCACGGCCATCGCCTCTTCCGCGCCGCCAGCGATATCCACCTGCAGGCCACGACGAGTCAAGGCCCGGGCCATTACCCGGGTGAAAGTCGGGTCGTCATCCACCAGCAACAGCAACGGCTGTTCTTCCAGATTGATTTCTTCAGTCATGCCTGATCCTCGGTTGCTATCGGCAAGATTACCTCTGTCAGTGTACCCCCGCCATCCTGGTTGAACAGTTTTACACTACCACCGATACGCTCGACCGCCGCCTGGCTGAGGAACAGCCCCAGCCCGAAGCCTTTCTTGCCCTTGGTGGTGACGAACGCGGTACCCAGTTGCTCGGCAATGTGCAACGGGACGCCGGGGCCATGATCGCGGATGCACAGGCGCAGTCGCTGGGCATTCCATTCCAGCGCGATGCTGATGTTGTCAGGGCAGGCATCAGCGGCGTTGTTCAGCAGGTTGAGAATCGACTGCCCCAGTTCAGGACTGTCCTTCACCTGCGGCACCGGTCCCGGCGGCAGGGGTTTCAATTGCCAGGAGGCCTCGGGACGCATCAGTTGCCAACGCTCCAGCAGGCCCTTGAGCCAGATATCGACCGGTTGGTTGTTATGCGGCTGGCTGCGATTGAATTCGGCACTGCGTACCATCTGCTGCAGGCTTTCCTTGCATTGGCGCACCTGCTCCTGCAGCAGCTCCAGGTCCTCCTGGATCTGCGGGTCGGTATGATCCGAGCGCATGTCCTTGAGTAGCACGCTCATGGTCGACAGCGGCGTCGACAGCTCATGCGCGGCGCCAGCGGCGACGCTGGCAATACCCAGCAGCTGGGCATCACGCAGGCTCTGCTCACGGCGCTCGGCCAGGCGCTCGGCATGCTTGCGCAGCGCCTCGGCCATGTGCACCACGAACAGACTGATCAGCCCGGCGCTCATAGCGAAGTTCAGCCACAGGCCAATGACCCGGATATTGATCTGACTGTCACGCACCGGCATCTCGAACAGCGCCAGCGGGTGATACCAGAACAGCAGCAGGCTGTAGGCGAGCATCGCCACACTGGCGAGGATCGCGGTGTAGACCCACGACAACGTCGCTGCGGCAATCGTCAGCGGCACCAGGAAGTAGGAAGCGAAGGGGTTGGTCGGGCCGCCTGCGTAGTACAGCAGCACACTGTGCACCAGGATGTCGAACAGCAGCTGCATGCCATATTCGATACTGGTCACCGGCCAGCCGCGCGACAGGCGCAGCAGCGACAGCAGGCTGACCCCCGCGGAAATGCCCAGGGTCAGCAACAACGGCATCCATTCCAGGGCGAACCAGCCGCTGTACCAGGCTCCCAGTACCGACAATGCCTGGGCCGCCAGTACCAGCAGGCGAATGAAGATCAGCCGCCAGAGATTCTGCCGGGTGGGCGAAAGCGCCAGGGCATTCAGGTTCATCAATAGTCGCTGCGACAAAAGTTCGCTCCAGTATAGAATCGACCGCTGACGGCCCTCGTGTGGCATAGCGTCGCACAAATGCGGGAATGATGGCAGAGGGGAACCGTCATGCCACATATCGGTCTCAGGGACTTGGGGAGCGAATTCCCCGGTATGCCACAAGGAGAATTTCATGCGTTCATTTCTGCTGTTGCCACTGGTGGCGAGCCTGGCCTTCGCCGGACAGGTGCTGGCCGAGCCATTGAACTACAACCAGGTATCGCTGCGCGCCGAGGTGCAGCAGTCGGTCAACAACGACACCCTGACCGTCACCCTGTTCACCGAGGAGCAGGATACGGATCCGGCCAAGCTGGCCAATCGCATCACCGCAACCCTGAACCAGGGGCTGGAAACCGCCCGTAAGAACAGCAATCTCAAGGTCAGCAGCGGCAACCGCTACAGCCAGCCGGTGTATGACGAAAAACGGCAGAACATCGTCGCCTGGCGCGAGCGTGGCGAGATCCGCCTGGAGGGTAGCGACTTCGCCCAGGTCTCCAGCACCACCGGTGACCTGCTCGGCGCCCTGAGCCTGGACAGCATGCAATTCAGCCTGTCACCGGCCAACCGCAGCAAGACCGAAGACGGCTTGATCAAGCAGGCGATCGAGGCGTTCAGGAACCGCGCCGACATCGCCACCGAGAGCCTGGGCGGCAACGGCTACAAGATCGTTCATCTGAACCTGAATACCCAGTTCATGTCGCCACGCCCCTACCTGCGCAGCAACAAGGTGATGGCCATGGCCGCCGACGCGGAAATGGCCTCCCCCGCCGTGGAGGGCGGCGAGGCGGATGTCACGGTCAGCGCCGATGGCGTGATCGAGGTGCAGATGCCTTGAGGGCCCGAGCCTGCCCTATGGCCGCATGAACGGATAGTCCTGATCCTCGTCGAGATTCTCGGCGAGGAAACCTAGCTCATGGGCGATATCCGCCGGACTGCGGTCACGCTTGTACACCGCGATCACCTCGGCCATCAGCGCCCGCGCCATCTCCTGCTCGCCATAACCAGCCTCGGCAGCCTGCGCCAGCGCCTGCTGCATGACACTCCCCGCCAGTTTGTATATCGACATCGCCTACTCTCCTGGAAAAATCATGATTGCAGCATACCGCCACGCTGCCTGTATTGATCTGGCGCAGATTCAACGCTCGTCGTCGAAGGGCTCCTGCAGATAGCGATCGGTATCGAAGGTTTCCACCCAGTCGGGGTAGAACACCACCAGGGCCGCTACCCCCATGCCATTGATGAAGCCTTCGGGAAACATCACCATGATCATGTAGCCGACCAGTTCGGCCAGCGAGCCGGGCGGGGTCAGTTGCCCGGACCAGGCCAGCAGCCCCATGCCCGCCAGCATGGTGCCCACCGCCCCCAGGGCAGCGGCGAAGAAGCCGCTGATGAAGATGTACAGAAACAGATTGGTCGGCTTGAAACGCTCCAGCATCCGGCTCATCAGCACCGTCACCAGCACCGGAATCAGCATGCGCAGCAGGCCGTTGGCGCCCAGCGCGCTGGCATCATCCAGCCCCAGCAGCACCAGCGCCAACTGAGCCAGCGTGCCGGCGGTCAGCGCCAGCGGCCAGTCGAGCATCAGCGTGACCACCGTCAGGCCGAGGAAATGGAAGGTCAGGCCGTTGTCGAAATCCTTGCGCAACAACCACAGCACGAACAGCGCGAACACGCTGCCGAAGAACAGGTGCTGGCGGCGGCTGTCAGCCACCAGTTCGACCCAGGACACCCGCATCAGCGCCCACAACAAGGCACCACCATACAGCAGCAGGCTGAGTACGATCTGGGTGGTGGTAAGCAGGCTGGCTGAGAGCATGGGATCTCCTGATGATGGCTGATCTGTGTTGCCCGACAGCACCCTGCCGGGCAAGATGCGGGGCGGACAGATCATAACAGCCCACATCCGCTCCTGCAGCGCCACCCCGGCAAGGTGCAATCTGCGCGGATGCGGCATAGAATGGTCGCATAGTCCGTCAGACTCCCGCGCAACACAGAATTGCGTCCATACAAGAAAAGCAACGAAGGTGACACATGGCCAGCCGTCTCTACCCTGAAGACCAGAAACGGGTCGAAGAATACCTCAACTCTCCCCTGCATCAGGTCGAGCGCAAACCCTTCAGGGTCTGGTGGCTGCTCGCTGCCATTCTCGCGACCGTACTCGGCCTCGGCTTGCTGGCGCGTTTTCTCGCCTCGCTGGTTATCGCGTGACTCTGACAGGCAAAGATTTCCTGTTATCTGAGAGTCCATGCAATGTCACAATCCGCAGTTTCTCCCCCTCCCCACATTGTTGTCGTCGGCGGAGGGGCCGGCGGCCTCGAGCTGGTCACCCGTCTCGGGCGCCGTCTGGGCAAACGCAAGCGCGCCCGTATCACCCTCGTCGATGCCAACATGACGCACATCTGGAAGCCGCTGCTGCATGAGGTCGCTGCCGGTTCGCTGAACGCCACCGAAGAGGAACTCAACTACGTCGCCCAGGCCAAGTGGAATCATTTCAACTTCCAGCTCGGCTGCATGACCGGGTTGGATCGGCAACAGCGACTGCTCCAGTTGGCACCCATCCTCGACGAGAATGGCGAGCCGCTGATCCCGGCACGACAACTGGCCTATGATTATCTGGTCATCGCCGTCGGCAGCAATACCAACGACTTCAATACCCCCGGCGCCGCGCAACATTGCCTGTTCCTGGATACCCGCGCGCAGGCCGAGCGCTTTCATACACGCCTGATCAACCAGTACCTCAAGGCCCAGGTGCACGGCGAGATGACGCACAACGAGTCGATCAACGTCGCCATCATCGGTGCCGGCGCCACTGGCGTGGAGCTGGCCGCCGAGCTGCACCATGCGGCCTTGATGCTGCGCTCCTACGGCCTGGACCGGATTGGCCCCGAGGACCTGAACGTCAACCTGGTCGAGGCCGGCCCGCGCATACTGCCAGCCCTGCCCGAGCGCATCGCCAATACCGCAGCGACCACCCTGGACGAACTGGGCGTGCATACCCATACCGGCTCACCGGTCAGTGAAGTCCGCGCCGATGGCCTGCAACTGGCCAATGGCGAGTTCATCCCCGCTTCGCTGAAGGTCTGGGCCGCCGGCATCCGTGCCCCGGCCTTCCTTGCCGAACTTGGCCTGCCGAGCAACCGCATCAACCAGTTGCTGGTGGACCAGACCCTGCGCACCGAGGACGAGCGCATTTTCGCCTTTGGCGATTGCGCCGCCTGCCCGATGGATGAATCCGGCAAGTTCGTACCCCCGCGCGCCCAAGCCGCCCACCAGCAGGCCACCCTGCTGAGCAGGAACCTGCACAACCTGCTGGATGGCAAGCCGCTGAAGCCCTATCGCTACCGCGATTACGGCTCACTGATCTCGCTGTCCTCGTTCAGCGCCGTCGGTAACCTCATGGGTAACCTGACCGGCAGCGTGATGCTCGAAGGCTGGCTGGCACGCATGTTCTACATCTCGCTGTACCGCATGCACCAGATGGCCCTGTACGGTCTGCCACGCACCATCATGCTGATGCTCAGCGATCGCATAGGCCGCAGCACCGAACCACGCCTGAAACTGCACTGAGGCTGTAATGGCCCGTCATTCTTCGCCAGCGGCGGCGAATGACGGGCAGCCTGGGCACGAAACCGCAGCGTCATTCGCAACTGTTTCGGCTGATTGTGCAAGAAGCTCAATTTCGGGGTTGACAGCCCCGCCGTGGCCGGTAAAATGGCGCGCCTCAGCAGGGGATATGTGACACCAACCACATCAACTTGCCGAGGTTGCAAGGCGTTTCAAGGTAATTCCGCGATAGCTCAGTCGGTAGAGCAAATGACTGTTAATCATTGGGTCCCAGGTTCGAGTCCTGGTCGCGGAGCCATCTTGCAAAGATCGGGGTATAGCGCAGTCTGGTAGCGCGCCTGCTTTGGGAGCAGGATGTCGGGAGTTCGAATCCCCCTACCCCGACCATTTTTTTGAGCATTGGGTCGTTAGCTCAGTTGGTAGAGCAGTTGGCTTTTAACCAATTGGTCGTAGGTTCGAATCCTACACGACCCACCACTCAAACCTCGCAGTATTCGTAGCACCTCCCTTTTTTTCAGCACACCCAACCCGGGACAGAAGTCTGTCTTGCCGGGGTCAAGTGCTGCCTGGCCTGCAACCACCTTTTTGTTGTTTTCTGAAAGCTCGCTATCGCGGCGAGGCGCCGCTCCTACAGAAAGCCTGAAGCCCTGCTCAGCACTGTGGTGCTGCCCGGCAATTGTAGGAGCGGCGCCTCGCCGCAATAGCAGACTCTCGCTGCAAAGCCGAACTCATCCCGAAAACAACAAACCCGCCGATTGGCGGGTTTGTTGTACAGACAGGATCAGCCTTACAGCTGCGGGCCCGCCTTGACGATGGCCTCGGCCACCTCGAACTTCTTGAAGTTCTCGATGAACAGACCGGCCAGGTCGCGCGCTGCCGCGTCATAGGCAGCCTGGTCGCTCCAGGTGTTGCGCGGGTTCAGCAGCTTGGTCTCGACGCCCGGAACCGCCTTGGGCACATCCAGGTTGATCACCGACACGTGCTCGGTCTCGGCGCCGACCAGCGCACCCGACTGGATCGCCGCGATGATGGCGCGGGTGGTCGGGATGCTGAAGCGGTTGCCGACACCGTAGCCGCCACCGGTCCAGCCGGTGTTGACCAGATAGACCTTGCTGCCGAAGGCATTGATGCGCTTGATCAGCAGCTCGGCGTACTCGCCGGCCGGACGCGGGAAGAACGGCGCACCGAAGCAGGTGGAGAAGGTGGACTTGATACCGCCGCCCGAACCCATCTCGGTGGAGCCGACCAGCGCGGTGTAGCCGGACAGGAAGTGATAGGCAGCCTGCTCGTTGTTGAGGATGGACACTGGCGGCAGCACGCCGGTCAGGTCGCAGGTCAGGAAGATGATCGCGTTCGGCTCACCGGCGAAGTTGGCCTCGACGCGCTTCTCGACGTGCTCCAGCGGATAGGCGGCACGGGTATTCTGGGTCAGGGATACATCGGTGTAGTCGGCCTTGCGGGAGTCCTGGTCGATGATGACGTTTTCCAGTACCGAACCGAACTTGATCGCATCCCAGATGATGGGTTCGTTCTTCTGCGACAGGTCGATGCACTTGGCGTAGCAACCACCCTCGATGTTGAACACGATGCCTTCGCCCCAGCCATGCTCGTCGTCACCGATCAGGTTGCGTGCCGGATCGGCGGACAGGGTGGTCTTGCCGGTGCCGGACAGACCGAAGAACAGGGTGGTGTCGCCGTCGTCACCGACGTTGGCGGCGCAGTGCATCGGCAGCACATCCTTGGCCGGCAACAGGAAGTTCTGTACCGAGAACATCGCCTTCTTCATTTCACCGGCATAGCGCATGCCAGCCAGCAGCACCTTGCGCTGGGCGAAGTTGAGGATCACGCAGCCGTCGCTGTTGGTGCCATCACGCTCGGGCTCGCAGACAAAGTGCGGTGCGTTGAGGATCTGCCACTGCTCCTTGCCCGCCGGATTGTACTGCGGCGGGTTGATGAACAGGGTGCGGCCGAACAGGTTGTGCCAGGCGGTTTCGGTTTCCATGACGACCGGCAGGTAGTGCTCCGGGCTGGCGCCGACGTGAACGTGAGAGACGTAGCTCGGGCCTTCGGCCAGGTAGTCTTCGACGCGGGTCCACAGGGCATCGAACTTGTCTGCCGGGAACGGACGGTTGATCGGACCCCAGGCGATGGCGGTGCTGGTGGACGGCTCGTCAACGATGAAGCGATCCATCGGCGAGCGGCCGGTGCGCTCGCCGGTCTTGACCACCAGGGCGCCATTATCGGCCAGTTGACCCTCATTGCGCTGGACCGCCAACTCGATCAGCTCGGCAATACTCAGGTCGTTAAATACTGTGTTGGTAGCTTGCGTCATCAAACTTCGTCCTCTTCGGCTTGACCGAAATCTCCACAAGACCGATGGATTCGGCCTCAGCACCTAGGGTTTTACAGCTTTGAAAACAGCGCCATCACCGCGCAAGCGCGACATTATGCCAAAGTTTTGGCCGCCGCGCTAAGCGGCGGGCGCCGCGGTTGGTCAATGCAGGCTCCGGGCGTGATCCCGAACCTTGTCGAACAGCTCGACCAGTGCTGCCCGGTCGAACAGATATCGGGTACTGCAGAACTGGCAGTCGATATCTATCTCGCCACCACGCTCTTCCAACAGCAAAAATGCATCGTCCCGCCCCAGACTGACCAGGGCACTGCCCGATCGTTCCGCCGAACAGCTGCACCGAAAGCTAACGGAACGTTCATCGAACAGCCTGACGTCCTCTTCGTGATACAGGCGGTGCAGGATGGTCTGGTTATCCAGCGCCATCAGCTCCTCCACACTCAGGGTATCGGCCAGTATGCTCAGGCGATTCCAGGTTTCCTGACGCTCCTGCGGATCGGTCTGACGATCGGCGGGCAAGGCCTGCAGCATGAAGCCGCGGGCGGTGCGTCCGTCGGCCAGCAGGCGGAAGCGACTGGGCAGCTGTTCCGAGCTGTCGAAATAGCCGGCCAGGGAGTCGGCCAGCGAGTTCCCTTCCAGAGCGACCACGCCCTGGTAGCGCTGACCCTGGTCGGGGTCGATGGTAATCGCCAGCACGCCATCGGGCATCAACGCGGCCAACCCTTCCCCTTGCAGGTCGTCACTGTAGCGGGCGATCGCACGCACTTCCTGCTGGCTGGAACATTCCACCATCAGGGTCGAGAGCGGCCCCGATGAGCGCGCCTGCATGATCAGCAGGCCATCGAACTTGATCGCCGTGGACAACAGCACTGCCGCGGCCAGCATCTCGCCCAGCAGCGCCTTGACCGGCTCGGGATAGTCATGTTTGGCGAGAATCTCACCATAGCTCTGGTTCAGCGACACCAGTTCACCACGCACATCGGCGTGCTCGAACAGAAAACGCTGGGTGACATCCTGGGAGGACATGGCTTCACCTTCAAAAAACCCCGATTATACCCAATCAATCACCGGAAAGCGTATTGCGCTCGTCGCGAAAGCGGTGAATCTGCCGACGCTGCTTCTTGGTCGGACGATGCTCGCTGATCAGCAGCCCCGGGGCGGCGGCCTTGCGCTGCGCGGCGGCGGCCTCGCGCTGCTGGATGCTCTGCTGCGTTTCCTCATACAGCAGCTGGGCCTCGGGCGCACCCCGGCGGACCATGGAAACGGCCCGGATCACTACCGTACGGGTGTCGTGCCCCTGCCGTATCTGCAGCTCGTCGCCGACCTTCGGCTCCT
Organism: Halopseudomonas xiamenensis; assembly: GCF_014219065.1. GTDB lineage: Bacteria > Pseudomonadota > Gammaproteobacteria > Pseudomonadales > Pseudomonadaceae > Halopseudomonas > Halopseudomonas xiamenensis. The sequence continues at coordinate 85,593 of NZ_JACLGO010000016.1, read as the reverse complement.
TGCTCGGCTTGCAGCGCTCACCCGCGCTATGCACCTTGCCGCCCTCGATCGCTGCCTTGGCCAATGCACGGGTCTTGAAAAACCGCGCCGCCCACAGCCATTTATCCAGCCGCGGCTTGCCATCTTCGCTCATCGGATCTGTACTCCTGTAGAACCTAGGGTCTGTTGACGTTTCATCATAAGCCGCGCCGGCGCCTGTTTTTGCGCGAGGCAAGGCGCGAGGAGAGAAATTTGGTCATTCCAAATGAACGACGAGTAACGCAGCATCGCGCAAAAACAGGCCCGGCCCTCCGGGTTGCGCGTAAAATCTCGCCATGCGTCGTTGCGGGACTTGGCAAGGGAATGACCATTGCCTGCGTCCCACGCCTAGCCTGGCGAGATTTTACGCTGCAACGCGGCTTATGATGAAACGTCAACAGACCCTGTGCTCACCAGTGTATCAAGCTTGTTGAATCATCGATCTTGGCCCATGATGCGCGCCATTGCAGATTGCCGATTGCAGGAGGGGGAATGAAGACCTTCGATCATCTGAACGTGATCGGGTTACGCGAGTGGATCGGCCTGCCGGAGCTGGGCATACCCAAGCTCCGGGCCAAGGTGGACAGCGGCGCCAGGACCTCGGCGCTGCATGCCAGTGATATCGAGACCTTCGAACGTGACGGCGAGACCTGGGTGCGCTTCAAAGCCCATACCGGCACCCCGCACAAACCCCGCGATACCGAATGCGAGGCCCGGCTGGTCAGCTTCAAGCGGGTCAAGAGCTCCAATGGGCATCTGCAGGAACGTCATGTCATCCGCACTCCGATGGTGCTGGGTGACAAGTGCTGGTGGGTGGACTTCACCCTCACCTGCCGCAAGTCGATGCGCTACCGGGTACTGCTCGGTTGCACCGCCATGCTCGATGGCCAGCTTGTCATCAACCCTGGACTACGCTTCGTCCAGAACCACCCCCAGACAGACCTATATACAGAAGGTTGAACAGAACATCATGAAAATTGCGGTATTGTCGCGCAACCCCAATCTCTACTCTACCCGCCGCCTGGTCGAGGCCGGGCGGGCGCGCGGCCATGAGGTGCGGGTGATTGACACCCTGCGTGCCTACATGAACATCGCCAGCCACAAGCCGAGCATCCATTACAAGGGCACCGAACTGGAGCCCTTCGACGCGGTGATCCCGCGCATCGGCGCCTCTATAACCTTCTATGGCGCCGCAGTGTTGCGCCAGTTCGAAATGATGGGCGTGTTTCCGCTGAACGAGTCGGTGGCGATCAGCCGTTCGCGGGACAAGTTGCGTTCCCTGCAGCTGCTGTCACGCAAGGGCGTCGGCCTGCCGGTGACCGGCTTCGCTCATTCGCCGGATGACATCCCCGACCTGATCAACATGGTCGGCGGTGCGCCGCTGGTGATCAAGCTGCTGGAAGGCACCCAGGGCATCGGCGTGGTCATGTGCGAGACCGAACAGGCCGCCGAATCGGTACTCGAAGCCTTCATGGGCCTGAAGGCCAACATCATGGTGCAGGAATATATAAAGGAGGCCGGCGGCGCGGACATCCGCTGCCTGGTGGTCGGCGACAAGGTGATCGCGGCGATGAAACGCCAGGCCAAGCCCGGCGAGTTCCGCTCCAACCTGCACCGTGGCGGCAGCGCCAGCCTGATCAAGATCACCCCTGAGGAACGCATGACCGCAGTGCGTGCGGCCAAGGTCATGGGGCTGAACGTCGCCGGTGTGGATATCCTGCGCTCCAACCACGGTCCGGTGGTCATGGAAGTCAATTCCTCGCCGGGGCTGGAAGGCATCGAGTCGACCACCGGCAAGGATGTCGCCGGGTTGATCATCGAATACATCGAGAAGAACGCCCGGCCGAACCAGACGCGGACCCGGGGTAAGGGCTGAGCCGATACCGGCTGAAGGACTGACGCTGGCCTGCTCTTCGGTGTGTCGAGCGCCTGCTCGACGCAAGGCGGCTGAGCCGGAGGCGCTACGCCCCGGTTTCCCCAATGGCCCGCACCAGGCTGGCGTAGTCCTCGACGGCCGCGAACTCCTCGGTATCACGCAGTCCACCCTGACTGTCCGGCTGGCGCACCGCCAGCAGCTGCGCGATACCGAACTCGCGGGCGGCGCGCAGGATCGCCAGGCCATCATCGATGAACAGAGTGCGCGCCGGATCGAACTCCACCTCGCCGCGCAGCGCATGCCAGAACGCCTGCTGTTCCTTGGGATAACCGAAATCGTGGGAGCTGATCAAGCGCTGGAAATAGGTGCGCAGCTCGACCCGCTCCATTTTCAGCGACAGTGAATCGCGGTGCGCATTGGTGATCAGTACCACCTGCCGGCCGCTCTGCTGCAGCGCCTGCAGAAACGCATCGGCATCCGGGCGCAGGCGGATCAGGTGCGCCACCTCGCGCTTGAGTTCGACGATCGGCAGGCCCAGCTCGCGGGTCCAGAAGTCCAGGCAGTACCAGTCCAGCTGGCCATGGATACGCCGCATCAGCGGGTCGATCCGCTCTCTGGCCCACGCCAGCGTCTGGCCGTGCTGGCGGGCATAGCACTGCGGCAGGTAGTCGACCCAGAAGTGATTATCGAAGTGCAGGTCCAACAGCGTACCGTCCATATCCAGCAGGACGGTGTCGATGGTATTCCAGTTGAGCATGAGTGGTTGGGTTTTGCTTGAGTGGACGGCTATGATAACAGACCACCCATTGATCACGGAGCCAGCATGCCGCAGAAGCCAGAGATTCTCGACGCCCGCGTTGTCGCCAAGAGTCGGTTGTTCACCGTCGAGCAGATGCAGCTGCGTTTCAGCAACGGCACCGAGCGCACCTACGAACGCCTGGTTGGCTCCGGCGCGGGCTACGGTGCGGTGATGGTGGTGGCCTTGCAGGATGAGCGCACGGCCCTGCTGATCGAGGAGTATTGCGGCGGCACCCATGACTACCAGTTGTCGCTGCCCAAGGGCCTGGTCGAGCCGGGCGAGGACGTGCTGGATGCGGCCAACCGCGAACTGATGGAAGAAGCCGGCTTCGGTGCCCAGCGCATGGAACTGCTGGGCAAGCTGTCACTGTCACCCGGCTACATGAGCCAGAGCATCTCGGTGGTACTGGCGCGCGACCTGTATGAGAAGCGCCTGCCGGGTGATGAACCCGAACCGATCCGCGTCGACAGTGTTGACCTGTACGCCCTGAGCGAGCTGCTGTCGCGCCCGGGCTTTTCCGAAGGCCGGGCACTGGCGGCGCTGTACCTGGTGCGTGACCTGCTCGAACAACGCGGCGAGCTGCGGCCATGAGCCTGCCGTTCGCTGTCGAGCGACTCTGCCAACTGGCACGTGATGCTGGCCAGGCAGCGATGCCCTGGTGGCGCCAGGACCCGGAAGTGATCATCAAGACCGATGATTCCCCGGTCACTGCCGCCGATCTGGCGGCCAACCAGTGCATTCTTGATGGATTGCAGGCGCTGACCCCGGATATCCCGACGCTGTCCGAGGAAGCTGCCGATGTGCCACTGCCGCAGCGTCGGCACTGGTCGCGTTTCTGGCTGATCGACCCGCTGGACGGCACCAAGGAGTTCATTGCCGGCAGCGACGAGTTCACCGTCAATATTGCCCTGATCGAAGACGGACAGGTGCGCTTCGGCGTGGTCGGCGTCCCGGCGCGCGATACCCTGTACTGGGGCGGTGCCGGGCTCGGCAGCTGGCGCCAGCAGGGCAATCAGGCGCCTGAGGCGCTGCACTGCCGTGCCCCGGCGAGGCCATTGCGGGTGGTCGCCAGCCGCCGGCATACCAGCGCCGAGCAGGAAGCGCTGCTGCAACGCCTGCGGCAGGCCCATGCCGTGGAGCTGGCCGGGGTCGGCAGCTCACTGAAATTTTGCGTCCTGGCCGAGGGCGCTGCGGACCTGTACCCGCGCTTCGCCCCCACCAGCCAGTGGGACACCGCGGCCGCCCAGGCGGTGCTGGAAGGTGCCGGCGGTCAGGTGCTGGATCTGCACGGCCAGCGCTTCGCCTACCCGCACCGCACAGACTGGCTGAACCCGTACTTCATCGCCACCGGCAGCCCCGACCCGGCCCTGCGGCAACTGCTGCTCTCAGAACCAACATAGGAGTCCACCATGTTTCTCCGAACACCGCCCGAGCACAAAATGCGCCTGCCAAGCGCCACCGAGGCCCTGCCCGGCCGCCCCGAGCCGATTCCCACCAGTAGTATCCACGCCGTGCTGGGCACGCCGATCAAGCCGCCGTTCCCGGACCATCTGCAGCAGATCATCGTCGGCATGGGCTGCTTCTGGGGTGCCGAGCGGCTGTTCTGGCAACTCGACGGGGTGCATACCACCGCCGTCGGCTACAGCGCCGGACTGACCCCGAACCCGACTTATGAGGAGGTCTGTTCCGGGCTGACCGGGCACAACGAGGTGGTACTGGTGGTATTCGATCCGCAGGTCCTGACACTGGACGAGCTGCTACGGGTGTTCTGGGAAAGCCATGATCCGACCCAGGGCATGCGCCAGGGCAACGACCTGGGCACGCAGTACCGCTCCGGCATCTACGTCAGCGATATGGCCCAGCGAGCGCAGGTCGAAGCCAGCCGCGCACGCTTCGCCGAAGCCCTGCAGGCGGCCGGTCGTGGGCCGATCACCACCGAGATTATTCCAGCGGCGGAATTTTACTACGCGGAGGACTATCATCAGCAGTATTTGCACAAGAACCCGGGCGGCTATTGCGGCCTGGCCGGGACCGGAGTTTGCATGCGGTAATATTTTTTTGCTTGCAGATTCAGGCAATTACTAATAAAACATCCGCTCTGCGGAATAACTCAACGGCACCATGCCGGACCTGGGAACTGCTCCTGGCGATGCACCGGGAACAGGCCTTAGAGACCGCTTTCTTGCCGGTGTCGCTGATGCGAGGCTCGAACGCATAATCCAATAACCCTGACCATCTTCCCCGGGAGCCCATGCTGTTACTGACACTGATCTTGATCCCCTTCATCGGGTGCTTCATCGCGGCCCTGTTGCCGGTGAACGCGCGCAACAGGGAGGCCTGGCTTGCCGCCGCCGTCGCCCTGATCGGCCTGATCATCATCGGTATCCAGTTCCCGCATATCAACAATGGCGAGGTGTTGCGCTACCAGCTCGACTGGATGCCCGAATACGGGCTGAACCTGGTGTTGCGCATGGATGGTCTGGCCTGGCTGTTCAGCATGCTGATCATCGGCATATTCCTGCTGGTGGTGCTGTATGCACGCTACTACATGTCGCCGGAAGATCCGGTACCACGCTTCTTCTCCTTCCTGCTGGCATTCATGGGCTCCATGCTCGGGGTGGTGCTGTCGGGCAACCTGATCCAGCTGGTGCTGTTCTGGGAGCTGACCAGCCTCTCGTCCTTCCTGCTGATCGGCTACTGGCACCACCGCGCCGAGGCGCGGCGTGGTGCGCGCATGGCCTTCACCGTGACCGCCACCGGCGGCCTGTGCCTGCTGGCCGGGGTGCTGATGCTCGGCCACATCATCGGCAGCTATGATCTGGATGTGGTGCTGAATTCCGGCGAGGTGCTGCGCGAACACGCCTGGTACCTGCCCACACTGATTCTCATCGCCCTCGGCGCCCTGACCAAGAGCGCGCAGTTCCCGTTCCACTTCTGGCTGCCGCATGCCATGGCCGCGCCCACGCCGGTCTCGGCTTACCTGCACTCGGCCACCATGGTCAAGGCCGGTATCTTCCTGCTGATGCGCCTGTGGCCGGTGCTGTCGGGCACGCCGGAGTGGACCTGGATCATTGGCGGCGCCGGGGTCTGCACCTTGCTGATCGGCTCGTTCATCGCGATCTTCCAGCATGACCTCAAGGGGCTGCTGGCCTACTCCACCATCAGCCACCTGGGTCTGATCACCGCCCTGCTCGGCATAGGCACGCCGCTGGCGATGGTGGCGGCGATCTTCCATACCCTCAACCACGCCACCTTCAAGGCCTCGCTGTTCATGGCGGTGGGCATCATCGATCACGAAAGCGGCACCCGCGACATGCGCAAATTGCGCGGTCTGTCCAAACTCATGCCGCATACCGCGACCCTGGCGATCGTCGCCTCGGCAGCCATGGCCGGGGTGCCCTTCCTCAATGGCTTCCTGTCCAAGGAAATGTTCTTCGCTGAAGCCCTGCTGGTCGGCAGCAACAGCAACTGGTGGATGCCCCTGGCGGCGGTGACCATGGGTGTGTTCAGCGTGGCCTACTCGCTGCGCTTCATCTACGTATTCTTCGGCAAGCCGGCCACCGATCTGCCGAAAACACCACACGAGCCACCACGCTGGATGCGCTTTCCGGTGGAGGTTCTGGTGGTGTTCTGCCTGATCGTCGGCATCATCCCGGGCCTCAGCGTAGGGCCGGTGTTGCATAACGGCGTGCAGGCGGTACTCGGCGAGCAGACGCCGTACTACAGCCTGGCACTGTGGCATGGCTTCAATGTGCCGTTGCTGATGAGCTTCATCGCCCTGGGTGGTGGTGTGCTGCTGTATGCGGTGCTGCGTACCCGGTTCAACCTCACGCACCGCGACCAGGTTCCACTGCTGTACCGTTTCAATGGCAAGCAGGCCTATGAAAGCACCATGCTGGAGTTGCGCAGCGGCGCCTCGCGGCTGGAAAGACTGCTTGGCACCCGCCGCCTGCAACCACAGCTGGTGTTGATGGTTTCCGTCTGCCTGGCAGCTGCGGTGGTCACCGCCTGGTCCGCACCCCAGGTATGGGCGGCCATAGAACCCAGCAAGCCGCACATTCCCTTCAGCGTATTGTGGCTGGTCGGTTGCGCCTGCGCCATTGCCGGTGCCTGGCAGGCCAAATACCACCGCCTGGCCTCTCTCAGCCTGGTCGGCGGTGCCGGCCTGGTGGTGTGCCTGACCTTCCTCTGGCTGTCCGCACCAGATCTGGCGCTGACCCAGTTGATGGTGGAAACCGTGACCACGGTACTGATCCTGCTCGGTCTGCGCTGGCTGCCGCCGCGCATCCTGTCCATCGAGCAGGACCGCGCCGAGAACCGCCGGGCCCGGGTGCGCCGTAGCCGCGACTTCGTCCTCGCAGTGCTCGCCGGCCTGGGCATGGCAGCGATCAGCTATCTGGTACTGACGCTGCCGGCCGGCAGCGGTATCGGCGGCTTCTTCCTTGAGCGGGCACTGTCCGAAGGTGGTGGCAGCAACGTGGTCAACGTGCTGCTGGTGGACTTCCGCGGCTTCGACACCATGGGCGAGATCGCCGTGCTGGGTATAGTCGCACTGACCGTCTACGGCCTGCTGCGCCGCTTCCGCCCGGCCGCTGAAAGCATGTCGCTGCCCGCCCAGCAGACCAACCTGGTGGACCCGGCCGCGCAGCAGACACCCACCGAGCAGGCCGAGAGCGGCTACCTGATGGTGCCGGGGGTGTACCTGCGCCTGCTGCTGCCGATGATCCTGGTGTGCTCGCTGTACTTCTTCATGCGCGGGCACAACCTGCCCGGTGGTGGCTTCGTCGCCGGCCTGGTGTTCTCGGTGGGCATCATCATCCAGTACATGCTGGCCGGCACCGTCTGGGTCGAATCACGCCTGCACCTGCAACCGCACCGCTGGCTGGCGCTGGGGCTGATCATCGCCGTAGTTACCGGGCTCGGCGCGCTGGTGGCCGGCTATCCGTTCCTGACCAGCCATACCGCGCACTTCACCCTGCCGGTATTGGGTGAACTGCATATGCCCAGCGCGTTCTTTTTTGATCTCGGCGTGTTCTGCGTGGTGGTTGGCGCCACCATGCTGATTCTGACCGCGCTGGCCCACCAGTCGATCCGCAGCCACCGTCTGCCATTGGCTGCCATGGAGGCCGCCGATGCCGCCGATGCCGCTGGAAAGGAGAAAAACTGATGGAAGCTGTCATCGCCATTGCCATTGGCGTCCTGTTCGCCTCGGGGGTCTGGCTGATCCTGCGTCCGCGTACCTTTCAGGTCATCATCGGCCTGCTGCTGATTTCCTACGCGGTCAACATGTTCATCTTCATCATGGGCCGCCTGACGGTGAACAAGCCACCGTTGACGCTGAAGGAACCGATCGAGGCAGGGCTGTTCGCCGATCCGGTGACCCAGGCGCTGGTGCTCACCGCCATCGTCATCGGCTTCGCCACCACCGCGCTGTACCTGGTCCTGCTGCTGACCTCGCGCGGCCTGACCGGCACCGACCATGTGGATGGTAAGGAACCACGCCAATGAGTTTCTGGGCTGACCAACTGATCCTGCTGCCCATCCTGCTGCCGCTGCTGTTCGCCGCGGCGCTGGTACTGCTCAGCGGCCGCCAGCAACAGCTCAAGTATGCCGTCAACCTGATCGGCACCCTGGCGCTGCTGGCCACCGCCATCACCCTGTTCTGGATCACCGACAAGGAGATCTGGCCCAACGGCGTGGGCGTCTACCTGGCCGCCAACTGGATAGCCCCCTTCGGTATCGCACTGGTGGTGGACCGCTTGTCGGCGCTGATGCTGACCCTGGCGGCGGTCATCGCGGTGGCGGCGCTGCTGTTCTCCTACCGCCGCTGGAGCCGAGCCGGTGTGCACTTCCATTCACTGTTCCAGTTCCTGCTGGCGGGGATCAACGGCTCCTTCATCACCGGCGACCTGTTCAACCTGTTCGTGTTCTTCGAGATCATGCTGGCGGCCTCCTACGGCCTGCTGCTGCTCGGCCTGCAGGCCAACCGGGTGCGCGCCAGCATGCAGTACGTGGTGGTCAACCTGGTCGCCTCATCGTTTTTCCTGATCGGCGTGGCACTCATCTATGCCGCCGCCGGCACCCTGAACATGGCCGACCTGGCGGTGCGCGCCGCCAACCTGGGCGACAGCGAGCGGCTGCTGCTGGAAGTCGGGGCCGCGGTGCTGGCCATCGCCTTCCTGACCAAGAGCGCCATGTGGCCGCTGGGGTTCTGGCTACCCACCACCTATGCTGCAGCGGCGCCGCCAGTGGCAGCGATGCTGGTGCTGATGACCAAGGTCGGCGTCTATGTGCTGCTGCGCCTGTGGCTGCTGGTATTTGCCGAGCAGGAAGCTTCGCTCGGGGCGATTTCCGGTACCGCGCTGGTGGTTGGCGGCCTGCTCACCCTGGTCTTTGGCACCATAGGTCTGCTGGGCAGCCAGGAATTGGGGCGCATGGCCGGTTTCAGCGCGATCATTTCCTCCGGTACGCTGCTGGCGGCGGTCGGTTATGGTGAACAGAAGGTCGTCGGCGCCGCGCTGTTCTATCTGGTCAGCTCGACCCTGGCGGTAGCAGCGTTCGTGCTGCTGATCGAGCTGGTCGAACGCATTCGCAAGCCCAGCGCGGCGATGCTGGCGCTGACCATGGAAGCCTTCGCCATCGACGACGACCCCGAGGAGTCCGCCGGGGTGGTGATTCCCGCAGCGATGGCCTTCCTCGGCCTGTCGTTCTTCGCCTGTGCGCTGATCATCGCCGGCCTGCCGCCGCTGTCCGGCTTCCTGGCCAAGTTCGCGCTGTTCCATGCGCTGCTCAACCCGACCGGGCTGTTCGTCGACAACCTGTACATGGCCGGCCCGCTGGCCTGGACCATGCTGGCGCTGATCATCATCTCGGGGCTGGCAGCGATCATCTCGCTGATGCGCTTCGGCGTACGCACCTTCTGGGCCACGCCGGATGCCAAGGCCCCGCGCCTGCAACTGAGTGAAGCTGCACCGGTGCTGGCGTTGTTGCTGCTGTGCGTGGTGATGAGCGTGGCGGCCGGGCCGACCAGCCGCTATATGGAACGCGCCTCCGCCACCCTGCATCAACCGCAGCTGTATATCGAGCGCGTGCTGTCGAGCCCCGCGGTACCCGGTGTCGTGAGCACCGCAGGAGTAGAGCAATGAAACGCTGGCTGCCTACTCCGCTGATGTCGCTGGCCCTGTTGCTGCTGTGGCTGATGCTCAACCAGAGCATCGAGCCGGCGCACCTGCTGCTCGGGGCGATCATCGCCATCGCCGTCCCCCTGCTGATCGCACCGCTGCGGCCGACGCCGGCGCGGGTATCACGGCCGCTGACCATCATTCGCCTGACCATCTATGCGCTGATCGAGATCCTGCGCTCGTGCTTCAACGTCTGCACACTGATCCTGTTCGGCCGGGGCCGCCTCAATTCGCAGTTCATCCGCATCCCCCTGGACCTGCGTGATCCCCATGGCCTGGCGGTGCTGGCGTGCATCATCAACTCCACTCCCGGCACCGTCTGGGTAGAGATCATTCCAGGCAGTAACGACCTGGCACTGCATGTATTCGACCTGCACGATGCGGCCTGGTGGGTGAACATGATCAAGACCAGGCTGGAAAGCCCCTTGATCGAGATTTTCGAACAGGAGAAAGCATGACAGGCCTGATGCTGACACTGGCGCTCGGTTTCGCCCAGCTGTGCGTGCTGCTGGCGCTGATCTTCTGTGCCATCCGCCTGCTGCGCGGCCCCACCGCCCAGGACCGGGTGCTGGCACTGGATTCATTGTGGATGGTGGCGATGCTGTTCATCCTGCTGCTGGGCGTGCGCTTCTCGAGCATGGTGTACTTCGAAGCAGCGCTGGTGATAGCGCTGACCGGCTTCGTCTCATCCATTGCCCTGGCCAAGTTCCTGATGCGCGGGGAGATCATCGAATGAGCAGTTTCCTCACCGAGCCGATGAGCGCCCTTTCCCCGTGGCTGGCGATCCCCATCGCCCTGCTACTGGTACTGGGTGGCCTGATCACCTTCATTGGCGCCCTGGGTCTGCTGCGCCTACCGAATTTCTACCAGCGTATTCATGGTCCGGCGGTGTTCATTACCGTCGGCACCGGCTGCTTCCTGATCTCCTCCATGCTGTACTTCAGCGGTACCGAGGAGCGACCGGTGGTGCATGAACTGCTGATCACCGCCTTCGTCCTGCTGACGGCGCCAGTGGTATCGATGATGGTGATGCGTGCCGGGGTGTATCGCGATCTGCGCGCACGCAAGCCCGACAGCGGCAAGATCGATGCCTATCAGTTCCCGGATGATGAATAACGGCTGGACAGGATGATGGGCGGCGCTACCCCGCCGCCCAGAAGTTACCCTGACTTATTCGGAAACGTTGCTGGCGACAGCCAGACTCGGCATCAGCAGACTGGCCAGGCGGAACAGGTTGCCACCCTGGCTGATCAGCAATTTCGGCCCATTGGACCCGATCAGCTTACCGGCGAGCAGCCCCGCCGCCAGGCTTGCGGCGACCCAATACAGCGGCGGTACCCGTTGCAATGCGGTAGAGCGCTCCCGCCCATCGAGCTTGAGCAGGGCAAGCTCGATGGCAAGCTGGTCATCCAGCTGCCGGATCTGATTTTCCAGCGTCTTGCGTCCCATTCACTTGCTCCTTCAGCGCTTTCAGTTGCCGGTTGGTTGCCGGGAAGGACAGGCTCTTCGCAAATTTCTTGCAATAGGCCGCCATGATTCCCAATGCCACTACCTGTACAACGATGAACGTCCCGATAGCCAGCGCCTGGGAGCCAAGCCAGGCGAATACCAGCCACGCCAACAGCACGGAAAGGCCGATCCAGGCCAGCAGTGCAATGGGCAGCATGACCAACCCCAACACCACCAGTCGCCCGGAGTCGCCCGCGGCCAGACGCAGCTCCAGCCCCGCCAGGCGAACCAGATCGCCGCCTGCCAGCGCGGCATGCTCCAGCCATTCCAATGACGACTTGAGCTCAGCCGTCAGCGGCTGTCGGCGCTGCTCCTGGCCGCCGACATCGCCGCTTTCAGGCGTATTCTCTCCGGGAATACCGGTCATTTCTTGGACATGAGCTGCGAGACCAGGAAACCGGCGGCAAAGGCAAGACCGAGCGTCGCCAGCGGCTTGTCGTGCAGGTAGCTGTTGGCTTGGTCACATAGCTCTTCAGCCTTGGCCTTGCCCTTCATCAGCTGCCCCTCGGCGTCCTGTTTCCAGTCCATCCCGGCGGCTTCGGCTGCATGCTTGAAGTGTTCCTTGGCTTCCATCAACTTGCTGTAGGCAGCCGCCACCGCTTCCTTACCAGAGTCGATTTCTTCTTTCTTGCTGACATCGTTTTGCTTCGTCACGGTTCCGTTCTTGTCAACAGCAGTCATATTCATGCGCTCCTTGATAGCTTCGGATAAGTCGTGTTCAACACATCGACACAATACTTGACCCCCGGGGCCTGCGGCATGTTCCCGCTTTTTTGCAAATCAGCCCACTCAGGGCTGACCCGCCAGCCAGTCCATGCGCCAGCCACCCGTCCCGGACTGGGCCAGCTGCGCAGCGAGCCAGGGCAGGGTCTGCTCCAACTCCTCCCATAATGGCCATGGCGGGTTGACCAGCATCAGTCCCGAGCCATTGAGACCCAGGCTGGTATCGACTGGCCGCACATTCAGCTCGACCCGCAGCACCTTGGGCAGCCCTGCAGCGGCGATGCCCTGGTAGAACTCACGCAGCAGGCGCTGATCCTTGATCGGATACCACAGCGCGATCACCGTCTGGCGCATGCGCTGGATGCCGACCTGCATGGCGGCGAGGCAGCGCTGCAGGTCATCGGACTTCTCGAATGGCGGGTCGAGCAGCCACAAGGCGCGTTTCTCCGCCACCGGCAGGAAGGCCTTGGGCAACTCGTAGCCATCACGCTGGTGCGTGGCGATACGCGGCTCGTCGGCAAAATGATCTTTCAGCGTCAGCGCATCCTCGGGGTGCAGTTCGCTGAGAATCATGCGGTCCTGCTCACGCAGTGCATCGGCCACCAGTTGTGGCGAGCCTGGATACAAGCGTAGCAGCCCATCGGTATTGTGGCGCGCCACCGCATCGCGGTAGGCGAGCAACAGCTCGGGCAAATCGTCCCGGCTCCATAACCGACCGATGCCTTCCAGATACTCCCCGGTACGGCTGGCATCCTCGCCGTGCAGGTCATACAGCGCGGTGCCGGCATGACTGTCCAGATAGCACAGGGGAGCCTCCTTGCGCTGCATCAGGGTGACCATGCGCAGCAGGATGGCATGCTTGAGGACATCGGCGTGATTGCCGGCGTGGAAGCTGTGGCGGTAATTCATGTGAGGTTCCTGAACGGCGGATGCTGCATTCTAGGGCCTGTTAGCGCTTCATCGCCAGTCGCACCGGGGACGGTCAGGCACGACCGGTGGATTTTGCTGCCCTGCCCTGCATTTCCTGCAACAGCTCTTCCAGCTCCGTCATCAACCAGCGCATATAGGGTTCCTGGCCGAGTGACTTGCGCCAGTACAGGCGCACCGGGATGCTGCGGCAGGCGAAGGGTACCGGCAGCAGGCGATTGCCGTTGAGCCGGGCCAGGCTTTGCGCGTAGCTGCGTGGCATGGTCAGCAGCAGATCGGTCTGGGCAACCACCTGCGCGGCGGCGTGGTAGTGTTCACAATGCAGGGCGATGCGGCGTTGCTGACCACCGATGCCGAGCAGATCCTGGTCGACCAGCGCGCGTTCGTGCTCGGCGAGGGTGACCAATACCTGCTCACTGTGGGTGTAGTCCTGCAGGCTCAGCGCACCACTGGCATAGGCCGGATGGCCGGGGCCGACCATGACGCACAGTTCCTCCTTCAGCAGCTCGCGGCTGGCCAGTTGCTCGCTGACCGGGTATTCCAGGCCGACCGCCATGTCCAGCGCACCGGACAGTATCCGCGCTTCGATATCTTCACCCGGCACCCGCTGGCTGCGAAAGCGCACCTGCCAGCGCCGCTGCCGGGCGCGTTGCATCAGCGCCGGCATCAGCAGAAACTCGAGGGCATCGCGCAGGCCGCAGCGGAAGATCATGGCTGACTGCGTCGGGTCGAAGGGAGCATTGCGCAGGGTGGTGCCGGCGAGCTGCTCAAGGGCCGCACGCACCTCCGGCAGGATGCTGCGGGTATGCGCGGTCATCACCAGTTGCCGACCATGCTTGACGAACAGCGGGTCACCGAGCATCTCGCGCAGCCGACGCAGGGCATGGGAGACCGCCGACTGCGACAGATTCAGCTGTGCTCCAGCCTCGCTGGTACTGCCACTGTCGGCCACCGCAAGCAGAACGCGAAACAGGTTGAGATCGCCTTTCGAATGAATTTCGCTCATTGTTTCGCCTGAAAAAACTACATTATACACATAGGTCGTTGCAGGTTACTGTGCCGGGATGATCGGACAAGCAACCCGATCAGTGCGACTGATTCATCTCCCGAAACAATAACCACAAGCCGGGACAGACGGGCCATGCCCGCAACCGGCAAGGACTGACCATGGCCGGCGATCTGTTATCACAGGTGGTACTCCCCCTGTGCTTGTTCATCATCATGCTGGGGATGGGGCTGACGCTCACCCCCGGCGACTTTACCCGCATTTTCCGCTCTCCCCGCGCTGCACTGGTGGGGCTGGGCGGCCAGATGCTGGCGTTGCCGCTGGTCGGCTTCGCCCTCGCCGCCTGGCTGATGCCCACCCCGGTGCTGGCGATCGGCCTGGTGCTGCTGGCGGCCTGTCCCGGCGGTGCCACGTCCAATCTGGTGACCTATCTGGCGCGCGGCGATCTGGCATTGTCGGTGAGCCTGACCGCGGTCAACAGTCTGCTGGCCATCGTCACCATTCCACTGGTGGTCGGGCTGGCCTTCCTGGTGTTTTCCGATGGTTATCAGAACGTGCAGATTCCGGTGTCGAAGATGATGCTGAGCCTATTGCTGATGACCCTTCTGCCGGTGGCACTGGGTATGTGGGTACGCGCGCGCAGCGCCCGCCTGGCGCATTGGCTGGAGCCGAAGATCAGCCTGTTCGGCGCGCTGTTCATGGCCGTCCTGATACTGCTGATTCTGTATCGTGAAGGCGGTAACCTGCTGCCGACGCTGTCCTACAGCGGACCGGCGGTGCTGTTGCTCAACCTGATCATGATGGCGGTCGGCCTGCTGGCGGCGCTGGCCATGCGCCTGAACTCCGCCCAAACCACATCGATCACCCTGGAAATGGGTATCCAGAACAGCACCCTGGCGATTCTGGTGGCTACCAGCTTCCTGCAGGACCAACGGCTGGCAGTACCCGCCGCACTCTACTCGATGGTGATGTATGTGACGGCCATGGCGGTGGTGGCATTCCGGCGGCGCCGCCATGCCTCATGCGAGATGGCACATGGAGTCCAGGATTCAGCCGCCATGGACGATGCTCCACCCGCGCGGTAAACGTCAACAGACCCTAGGCCTGCTGGCTGGTCGGCGTCACCCGCAACACTTCCTCGATGGTGGTCAGCCCGGCGGCCACCTTCTGTGCCCCCGACAGGCGCAGACTGTGCATGCCTTCGCGGTAGGCCTGGCGGCGCAGGGCGTTGAGATCGATATCGGCCTGCACCAGCGGCTTGAGACTGTCGCTCAGCGGCATCAGCTCGTAGACCCCGGCCCTGCCGCGATAGCCGGTTTCGCGGCATTCGGGACAGCCGACCGGGCGGTGCGCGCGACCGGGCAGCGGCGAGTTCCACGGTTTGGTCAGTTCATGCCAGTCGCGTTCGTCGATCTCCACCGGCTCCTTGCAGTGCGGACACAAGGTGCGCACCAGGCGTTGGGCCATGACCCCGAGCACCGTCGCCTTGATCAGGTAGGCCGGCACCCCCAGTTCGATCAGCCGGCTCACCGAACTGGGTGCATCGTTGGTGTGCAGGGTGGACAGCACCAGGTGGCCGGTCAACGCCGCCTGGATCGCCATTTCCGCGGTCTCCAGGTCGCGGATCTCGCCGACCATGATGATGTCCGGGTCCTGGCGCATCAGCGCACGCACGCCACTGGCGAAGGTCAGCTCGATATTGTGCTGCACCTGCATCTGGTTGAAACTGTCTTCGACCATCTCGATCGGGTCTTCGATGGTGCAGACGTTGACCTCCGGGGTCGCCAGTTGCTTGAGCGTGGTGTACAGCGTGGTGGTCTTGCCCGAGCCGGTCGGACCGGTCACCAGGACGATGCCGTTGGGCTGCTGGACCATGCCCTGCCAGCGACGCTGGTCCTCGCCGGAAAAGCCCAGTTGGTCGAAACTGCGCAGCAGCACGTCGGGGTCGAAGATACGCATGACCATCTTCTCGCCAAACGCGGTCGGCAGGGTCGACAGGCGCAGTTCGATCTCGTTGCCCTGCGGTGACTTGGTCTTGACCCGGCCATCCTGCGGCTTGCGCTTTTCCGCGACATTCATCCGCCCCAGGGTCTTCAGGCGGCTGACCACCGCCACCGCAACCTGCAGCGGAAACTGATAGACAGTATGCAATACACCATCGATGCGCAGGCGTACGCTGCCGGCCTCGCGCCTGGGTTCGATATGGATGTCGCTGGCGCGCTGCTCGAAGGCATACTGGAACAGCCAGTCAACGATATTGACCACGTGGGCATCGTTCGCATCGGGCTCCTGACCCATGCTGCCCAGGTTCAGCAACTGCTCGAAGTTGCCGACCGCACTGAGCTTCTGGTCCGTGGCATTGGCGCCATGCACCGAGCGCGCCAGCCGGTAGAACTCCACCGAATAGCGCTGGATATCCGCCGGGCTGGCCACCACCCGGCGGATATCGCGCTTGAGCACATGCACCAGGTCGGCTTCCCAGCCACGCACGAAGGGCTGGGCGCTGGCGATGGTCACCTCGCGCTCGTTGATGTCCACAGCGAGAATGCCGTGGCGCTGGGCAAAGGCGAAGGACATCAGCGGGGTCACGGCGGAGACATTGATCTTCAACGGATCGATGCGGTAGAACGGCTGACCCGCCTCGCTGGCCAGCCAACGGCTCAGCGACTCGATATCCAGCGTCTTGCCTGGACGGCTCGGGTCCTGCGGTGCCTGCCCGGCGATGAACTCCAACGGATGCAGCTTGGCGGTCGCGCCGGTGGCCGAACGCCGCAGCATGCTCAGTTGCTCGGCCGTCTCCTGACCCAGGCGTCCCTGCTGCACCAGCGCGCTCAGCAGATCGGTCAGTTCCAGGCGCCGGTCGCTGCCGGGCACGGCCAGTTCGCTCAGATGCTTCATCCCTGTTTCCCCCTGCTCCATGTCAGCCGTTGAGCTCCCGCCAGGCATCGAGTTTGCGCAGCCGCTGGCCCTGCTTGCGCAGCGCCGTGAGCAGCGCCGGGCGCACCTCGTCATCAACCAGCGGATACTGCTCCAGCAACGCCTGCAGCTTGTTCAGCTCACCGAACAGCCGATCCGGCTCTGGCACCTGCAGATACTGGCGGAAGCCGGACAGCAGGAAGTACAGGCGACTGAGCCGCGGCTGCTGGTCCAGCCACAGCCCCACCTCGCTGTCGGCATCGTTGTGGTGCGGCACGCGCAGCTCCTGGATCTCGCGGCCAACCGCTGCCAGCTGCCAGCGCGGCAGGCTCAGCGCGCCAATCCGCTCACCGCGCGGCGGCCGACCGGCTTTCCAGCCGGCCTCGTGCAGCCACAGCGCCAGGCCGATGAACAATTGCCCCCAGGCCGGATCGGCGACGCTCTGTTCGAATACCTGCGGCGCCCGCTCGCGGGCATCGCGGCCCTGCTCATCGTCGGCCCAGCCAGCGAGTACCAGTGGCCGGTATTGCTCCAGCAACCGATCCAGCAGCGGCGTGAAGGGTTGTGCGGCACTGCGTGGCAGGGCCAGGTCGAACACGCCGAAGAACGCCCGCAGACTGACCAGGTTCACCACCAGCTCACGAAACAGTCGCCACTGGCCGCTGAAGCGATATTGCTCAGCCAACCGCTGGGTATGCCCAAGCAGTTGCCAGCCAGCCCCGGCGATCACCTCGTCGACGCTGCTCTCTGGCGACCAGTTGCCGGCCTCCAGGCGCAGATCGTAGCTGCCCGGATCGAACAGCCGATAGCCCCGTTCGGCCTTGCTGATGTCGCAGGGCATCAAGGGCACATCCTCGGCCAGCGCAGCGGCCAGCTCCAGCAGCGCGGCAGTCGGCCCGCTGCGCAGCTCCAGTTCCAGCTCGCAGATCGGCTCCTGTCGACCATCGGCTACCACCTGCCCCTGATCCAGTGCGGCCTCGACTTCCACCGTCTCGCCAGCGCGCTCCCAGCGCAAAATCGCCTTGGTGCGCTGGAAGTCGGTGGTGAACACCGGCACCAGGGTGAGCTTGTCCAGCGCGCCCAGGCTGGCCGGCCAGCAGCTGTCGTCGAGCAGGGTCAGATCCAGTGCGGCGGCGCTCACCGGCCAGTCCCATTCATTGCGTTCGGACAGGCCGGCAACGCTCTGGCCACGGCTCTTGAGGGTCTGGATGAACTGCTCGCCATCACGCCGCACCCGCAATGCCACGCGCGCGGCGGACAGCTCGCGCGAGGCGGTGTCGTAGTACTGGTTGTACAACGGGCCGCTCTGCCACTCGCCCTGCAGACGCTGGCGCAGCAACGGATGAGTGCGCAGGTTGTCGAGGACCTCGGGGCTGACCCGCAGCTTGATTTCTGTCTCTTTGACCATGCTCTTCTCTTAATGGTTTTGCGCGATCGGCCGTGATCGAATCTGTTTGTGTCGTTTTTGTGTCTTTTGGATGACCGGCCGCCCGACCGGGATTATAATCAGCAGCCCATCCAGCCTTGGAGCCCCAGTATGTCCAGCAATCCTTTCGTGAATCTCTTCGGCCGCTCCCCCATCGGGCCGATGCAGCAACATATGGCCAAGGCCCATGAATGCGCTGCCCAGCTGGTACCCTTCATCGACGCCCTGATGGCGGAGGACTGGGTCGAAGCCGAGCGCATTCAGCAGCAGATATCCAATCTTGAACGCGAAGCCGACCAGATGAAAAAGAATGTTCGCGTCAATCTGCCCAACAGTCTGTTTCTCTCGGTACCACGCTCGGATCTGCTCGAACTGCTCAGTGTACAGGACAAAGTCGCCAACCGCGCCAAGGATATCGCCGGCCTGATGCTGGGTCGCAGAATGAAGATCCATCCCGACGTACAGCCGGCCTTCAGAGGTTTCGTCGAACGTTCGGTGGACGCGGCAGCCCAGGCTTTGCGGGCCATGGATGAACTGAGCGAGCTGATGGAAACCAGCTTTGCCGGTCGCGAGGTGAAGCTGGTCGAGAAGTTGATCGACGAGCTGGAACGTATCGAGCACGATACCGATGAGATGCAGATCAAGCTGCGCGCCGAGCTGTACAAACGCGAAGCGGTACTACCCCCGGTGGACGTCATGTTCACCTACCAGATCATCGAATGGATCGGTGATGTCGCTGACCGAGCGGAACGCGTAGGGAATCGCCTGGGCGTCATCATGGCCCGCTGACGGGCCCGCCTGCCACACACTCACTCACCAACAGAGCTTTTCACTTATGACCCTGATCGCAGAATATGGCACCCTATTGCTGGTGCTGGCCTGCCTGTTCGGCTTTTTCATGGCTTGGGGCGTCGGCGCCAACGACGTAGCCAATGCCATGGGCACCTCGGTCGGCTCCCGCGCCCTGACCATCAAGCAAGCCATTCTTATCGCCATGGTCTTCGAGTTTCTCGGCGCCTACCTGGCGGGCGGCTCGGTCACCCAGACCATCCGCAGCGGTATCGTCGACTCATCGATGATAAGCCCCGAGCAGATGGTCTTCGGCATGCTGGCCTCGCTGCTGGCGGCCGGGACCTGGTTGCTGGTCGCCTCCATCAAGGGCTGGCCGGTATCCACCACCCACACCATCATCGGCGCGGTGATCGGCTTTGCCGCTGTCGGGGTGTCGGTGGATTCGGTCAAATGGATGGGGGTGGTACCGATCGTGTCCAGCTGGGTGATCTCTCCCTTTCTGTCCGGCAGCATCGCCTTCATGATCTTCCTCAGCGTGCACAAGCTGATCCTGGATACCGACGACCCCTTCGCCAATGCCAAACGCTACATCCCCATCTACATGTTCGCAGTGGGCTTCATCATCGCCCTGATGACCCTGACCAAGGGGCTCAAGCACGTCGGGCTGAATTTCACTGACCTGCAAAGCTTCGGCCTGGCGGTATTGTCCGGCCTGGCGGTGACCATGATCGGCGTGATCCTGATGAGCCGCATCAAGGATGAACCCTCGAAAAAATCGCACCTGCATGGGGTCGAACGGGTATTCGCCATCCTGATGATCTTCACCGCTTGTGCCATGGCCTTCGCTCATGGCTCCAACGACGTGGCCAATGCCGTCGGTCCGCTGGCAGCCATTGTCGGCGTCCTGCAATCCGGTACCATTCATGCCCAGTCCACCGTTCCCGGCTGGGTTCTGCTGCTCGGCGCCCTCGGTATCGTCGTCGGCCTGGCCACCTACGGTTACCGGGTGATCGCGACCATCGGCAAACACATCACCGAGCTGACTCCCAGCCGCGGTTTTGCCGCCGAACTGGCGGCCGCTACCACGGTAGTGGGTGCCTCGGGTATCGGCCTGCCGGTCTCCACCACCCACACCCTGGTAGGGGCGATTCTCGGGGTCGGCATGGCCCGCGGTATCGCCGCGCTCAACCTCAAGGTGATCGGCACCATCTTCACCTCCTGGGTAGTCACCCTGCCCGCCGGGGCCATTCTGTCGATCATCTACTTCCTGATCTTCTCGGCCATTTTCGGCTGACGCCCGCGCCTGGCTGACGTAAGCTGTCCGCTCAGCTACGGCCCCGTGTATCGAGCCACGGTACACGGGGCCAGCAGTCAAGGAGTCAGCCATGCCCCTCCCCTCGCTCAAGGCGCAATTCGCCGCGCTACTGCAAACCCCCTCCATCAGTTGCACCCAGGCCGAACATGATCAGTCCAACCTGCCGGTGATCCATCTACTGGCCGACTGGCTCGGCAGCCTGGGCTTCGACTGCCGCATCCAGATGGTCACCGAATCACCGGCCAAGGCCAACCTGATCGCCAGCCTGGGCCAGGGCCCGGGTGGGCTGGTACTGGCTGGGCATACCGACACCGTGCCCTGCAACCCGGAACGCTGGCAGCATGACCCCTTTGCCCTGACCGAGGCGGATGGGCGCTGGTATGGCCTGGGCAGCTGCGACATGAAGGGTTTCTTCCCGCTGATCATCGAGGCGCTGCGGCCGCTGCTGGATCGCCCGCTGCAGCAACCGCTGATCATTCTCGCCACCGCCGACGAGGAAAGCGCCATGGGCGGCGCCCAGGCGCTGGTGGCCGACGACCTGCTCGGTGCCCGCCACGCGGTCATCGGTGAGCCGACCGGGCTGCAACCGATCCGGGTACACAAGGGAATCCTGATGGAGCGTGTGGATATCACCGGCCAGGCCGGCCACTCCTCCGACCCCAGCCTGGGACACAATGCCATCGAGGCCATGCACCAGGTCATCAGCGAGCTGCTGACCCTGCGCAGCGGCTGGCAACAGCAGTGGCACGACCCGCTGTTCAGCGTGCCGACACCGACGCTGAACCTGGGCTGCATCCATGGCGGCGACAACCCCAACCGCATTTGCGGCCACTGCGCCCTGGAGTTCGACCTGCGGCCACTGCCCGGCATGGACCCGGGCGCCCTGCGCGCCAGCATCGGACAGCGCCTGGCCGAGGTAGCGGCGCGGCACCAGGTGCAGATCGACTACCAGCCGCTGTTTCCCGGCGTCCCGCCTATGGACACCCCGGCCACTGCCGCCATCGTCCAGGCCTGCGAGCAGCTGACCGGCTACCGCGCCGGCAGCGTGGCCTTCGCCACCGAAGGGCCGTACCTGAACCAACTCGGCCTACAAACCGTCATCCTCGGCCCCGGCGACATCGCCCAGGCGCATCAGCCGGACGAGTACCTGGCGCTGGACAGGATCGAGCCGACGGTGAGGATATTGCGGGAGTTGATTGGGCGGTTTTGTTTGTAGGCGGGGCTTTTCCCCCTCTCCCCAGCCCTCTCCCGCAAGGGGAGAGGGAGCCGGATCTGTGCAAACCGGCAATATCGGTTGCCTGAGCCTGCCGTGGCTAGTGTGCTCGCCGAGCTAATGGATGTTTTCCTACAGCAGCAAAATACAAGAACTACCGGTAGGCATGGCTTGACTCCCTCTCCCCTTGCGGGAGAGGGCTGGGGAGAGGGGGAAACCAACCCCTCACCGAAACGGCGGCTCATCAAAACTGCGCAACTTGCGCGAGTGCAAACTACTCTGCCCACGCAACAGCTCCAGCGCCGCGATGCCGATATGCAGATGCTGGGTCACCGCGCGCTCATAGAACGCCCCCGCCGCCCCCGGCAGCTTGATCTCGCTGTGCAGCGGCTTGTCCGATACACACAGCAGCGTGCCATAGGGCACCCGCAGCCGGTAGCCCTGGGCGGCGATAGTGCCGCTTTCCATGTCCACCGCCACCGCCCGGGCCAGGTTGATCAACGGCCGTTCCTGGGCCCAGCGCAGTTCCCAGTTGCGGTCGTCATAGGTCAGCACGGTACCGGTACGCAGCCGTCGCTTGAGTGCGTCGCCCTTGTCTCCGGTTACCAGCGCCGCCGCATCCTGCAGCGCCTGCTGCACTTCCGCCAGCGCCGGCAACGGTATGTTCGGCGGCAGCACCCGGTCGAGGATGCCGTCGCGGCGCATGTAGGCATGCGCCAGTACATAGTCACCGATGGTCTGCGACTGGCGCAGGCCGCCACAGTGGCCGATCATCAGCCAGCAATGCGGGCGCAGTACCGCCAGGTGGTCGGTGATGTTCTTGGCATTGGACGGCCCGACACCGATGTTGACCAGGGTGATGCCGTCGCCGTCTTCGGCCTGCAGATGATAAGCCGGCATCTGGAAGCGATGCCAGACCACCGTCTCCAGTACCGCCTGCATCTCGCCTTCGGCCATGCCGCGGCGGATCACCACGTTGCCCGGCAGTACCATGCGGCAGAAACGCGAGTCGTTGATCAGCATGTCCAGCCCGTGGCGGACGAACTGGTCGACATAGCGGTGGTAGTTGGTCAGCAGTATCCACGGCTGCACATGGCGCCAGTCGCTGCCGGTGTAGTGCACCAGTCGGCGCAGGGAAAAGTCCACCCGCGCCGCGTCGAACAGCGCCAGTGGCAGCGGATCGGCCTTCTGCCAGTCGTGCAGACCATCGGCGGTGTCGTCGCTGGCCGAGGCCAGGTCGGTACTGGGGAACACCCTGGCCAGCTCGGCGGCGGTCACCCCCGAGCCGGCCAGTTCGTCGCCCTGCTCGACCACATAGGGATAGGGGATCGCCTGCTGGCTGACACCGACCTCGACGCGCACGCTGAATTCGTTCATCAGCGGATGCAGCTGTTCCAGCAGATAGCCGCGGAATGCCTGCGGCTGGGTCACGGTGATGCTGTAGGTGCCGGGCACCTGCACCTTGGCCCAGGCGCGCACACTGCTCGGCACCGCCTCGGCTCCCGACCAGCTCAGGCGCAGCTCGGGGTAGCGGAACAGGCGCAGCTGGCTGGCATCCGGCCGGCTGCGGTCTTTCAGATAGGCCTTCAGCGAGCGCCCCAGCGCCTCCACAGCCTGCTGGTACAGCGCAGCCAGGCGATCGACTGCCGCCTCGGGGGTCGGCACCACCATGAAATCATCAGCACCTGCGGTCACGGCATTCTCTCTTGTTGCGGTTGATCCCTTGTATCTTGCCTGTGTTTCACGCGCATGGCACGACCTGCAAGCGATGGCGCCCTTGAAGGCCGCAACCGAATGTCTCTACACTGGCGTTTTTTCCGGAACAGCCGCATGTCCGATTACGTCAAATGGTTCCGCCACTCCACGCCCTACATCAACACCCACCGCGAGCGTACCTTCGTGGTGCTGTTGCCGGGCGAGGCCATCGCGCACCCGAACTTCAACAACATCATCAATGACATCATGCTGCTCAACAGCCTGGGTGTGCGGCTGGTGCTGGTGCACGGCTCGCGGCCGCAGATCGAGGAGCGGCTGGCCGTGCGCGGTTTCGACTCGCGCTACCACCGCGACCTGCGCATCACCGACAGCGATACCCTGGGTTGCGTGATGGATGCGGTCGGCAGCCTGCGCATCGCCATCGAGGCGCGCCTGTGCACCCTGGCCGGCCAGGGCAGCCGCCTGCGCGTGGTCAGCGGCAACTTCGTCACCGCCAAGCCGATCGGCGTGATCGACGGCGTGGACCTGCACCATACCGGAGAGGTCCGGCGTATCGATCGCAAGGCGATCAGCCGGCATCTGGACGATGCTTCCATCGTGCTGCTGTCATCGATCGGCTACTCGCCGACCGGCGAGGTGTTCAACCTGGCCTGCGAGGATGTCGCCATCAGTGCGGCCAGCGCCCTGGAAGCCGACAAGCTGATCCTGTTCGGCCCCGACACCGGCATCTTCGATGCCGACGGGCAACTGCTGCGCGAACTCAAGCCCAGCCGCGCCCTGCCCCTGCTGGCGGCACTCGGCAACAGCCTGCCCGGATCGCTGCTGAGCGCGGCCTGCAAGGCCTGCAACCAGGGCCTGCGGCGCAGCCATATCATCAGCTATGCCGAAGACGGCGCCATGCTCACCGAGCTGTTCACCCGCGACGGTGGTGGCACCCTGGTCACCCAGGAACCCTTCGAGAAGGTCCGTACCGCCACCATCGAGGATGTCGCCGGCCTGCTGGAGCTGCTGCAACCGCTGGAAGAGGCCGGGATTCTGGTGCGCCGCTCGCGCGAAGTGCTGGAAACCGAGATCGACCAGTTCACCCTGGTCGAACGCGACGGCATGATCATCGGCTGCGCCGCGCTGTATCCGCTGGATGAGCACAGCGCCGAACTGGCCTGCGTGGCGATCCATCCCGACTACCGCCACGGCGGGCGCGGCGACCAGTTGCTTGAGCACGTCGAGACCCAGGCCCGCGCGCGTTCACTGACCACCCTGTTCGTGCTCACCACACGCACCGCGCACTGGTTCCGCGAACGCGGCTTCGAGCCCAGCTCGGTAGCTCGCCTGCCCCAGCAGCGCGCCTCGCTGTACAACTACCAGCGCAACTCCAAGGTGTTCGAGAAGCGTCTGTAGCGCTGGGGGAGGCACGCCAGTGACCTGACAGCCTGTGCAGCGCTCGTCGGCGAGCAGGCGCTCGCCAACCCCAGGCGGGCTCCATGCAGGGTGGCAGAACAGGGGGTGTAGCGCACCTGCGCTACGCCTTGCGACCCGACAGCCTGCGCGGTATCCGCCGACCGGGGCTGCGGGTTGAGCGGCAAATTGATATGCTAGGCACATCCTGCATCACGCATAACGAGATAGATATCCATGCCTGATTATCGTTCCAAGACTTCCACCCACGGCCGCAACATGGCCGGTGCCCGCGCCCTGTGGCGCGCCACCGGTATGAAGGATGAAGACTTCAAGAAGCCGATCATCGCCATCGCCAACTCCTTCACCCAGTTCGTGCCCGGCCACGTGCACCTGAAGGATATGGGCCAACTGGTTGCCCGCGAGATCGAGAAGGCCGGCGGCGTGGCCAAGGAATTCAACACCATCGCGGTGGATGACGGTATCGCCATGGGTCACGACGGCATGCTGTATTCGCTGCCCAGCCGCGAGATCATCGCCGACTCGGTGGAATACATGGTCAACGCCCACTGTGCCGACGCCATCGTCTGTATCTCCAACTGCGACAAGATCACCCCCGGCATGCTGATGGCCGCCCTGCGCCTGAACATCCCGGTGGTGTTCGTCTCCGGCGGGCCGATGGAAGCCGGCAAGACCAAGCTGGCGTCCCACGGGCTGGACCTGGTGGATGCCATGGTCGCCGCCGCCGACGACTCCTGCTCGGATGAAACCGTCGCCGAATACGAGCGCAGCGCCTGCCCGACCTGCGGCAGTTGCTCGGGCATGTTCACCGCCAACTCGATGAACTGCCTGACCGAAGCCCTCGGCCTGTCACTGCCGGGCAACGGCTCGACCCTGGCCACCCACAGCGACCGCGAGCAGCTGTTCCTGCGCGCCGGCCGCCTGGTCGTCGAGCTGTGCCAGCGTTACTACCAAGACAACGATGAGTCGGTGTTGCCGCGCAACATCGCCAGCATCAAGGCCTTCGAGAACGCCATGACCCTGGATATCGCCATGGGCGGCTCGACCAATACCATCCTGCACCTGCTCGCCGCCGCCCAGGAAGGCGAGGTGGACTTCGACCTGCGTGACATCGACGCGCTGTCGCGCAAGGTGCCGCAGCTGTGCAAGGTCGCGCCGAACATCCAGAAGTACCACATGGAGGATGTACACCGCGCCGGCGGCATCTTCTCCATCCTCGGCGAACTGGCCCGTGGCGGCCTGCTGCATACCGACGTACCCACCGTGCACAGCAAGAGCATGGCCGAGGCCATCGCCCAGTGGGATATCACCCAGACCGACGATGCGGCGGTGCATGAGTTCTTCAAGGCTGGCCCGGCCGGTATCCCGACCCAGACCGCCTTCAGCCAGAGCACCCGCTGGCCGAGCCTGGACGATGACCGTGCCGAGGGCTGTATCCGCTCGGTCGAGCATGCCTACTCCCAGGAAGGCGGCCTGGCGGTACTGTACGGCAATATCGCCCTGGACGGCTGCGTGGTGAAGACCGCCGGGGTCGATGACTCCATCCTGGTGTTCGAGGGCAACGCGAAGATCTTCGAGAGCCAGGACAGCGCGGTACGCGGCATCCTCGCCGATGAGGTGAAGGCTGGCGATATCGTCATCATCCGCTACGAAGGGCCCAAGGGCGGACCGGGCATGCAGGAAATGCTCTATCCGACCAGCTATCTGAAGTCCAAGGGGCTGGGCAAGGAATGCGCGCTGCTGACCGATGGCCGCTTCTCCGGCGGCACCTCGGGGCTGTCCATCGGCCACGCCTCGCCGGAAGCCGCGGCGGGCGGTGCGATCGGCCTGGTACGCGAAGGCGATAAAATCCTCATCGACATTCCCAACCGCACCATCAACCTGCTGGTGTCCGATGAGGAACTGGCACACCGCCGCATCGAGCAGGACAAGAAAGGCTGGAAGCCGGCGGAAGTGCGCCCACGCAAGGTGTCCACCGCGCTCAAGGCCTATGCCCTGCTGGCCACCAGTGCCGACAAGGGTGCTGTGCGCAACAAGGCGATGCTGGAGGACTGATCTCTGGCGGGAGCAGTGGCTGCGGCTACTGCTCCCGGGCTTCGCCCAGCTCCTTCAACGCCTCGGCCAGCTTGCCTTCACGCTTGTCGATCTTGTCCTGATCGCCACTGCGGCGCGCCTCGGCCAGATCCTCCCGACGCTCCTCGACTTCCGCCTCACTTTCAGCGATGCGCTGGCGACGCTGGTCTGCCAGGTCCTCTTCGCTGCAATTGGCCCGCATTTCCTGCAAAGCCTTGGTCAGGCCACGGACCTGGGCCTGATTGTCTGCCGCTTCAGCCCGTTGCAACCGCTCGAGAATACGCTGTTCCTTGTCCGCACAGGTTGGCTGGGTGTCGGCCTGCGTTTCTGCCTGCGCGGGGGCAATCAGCAGCAGCGCCACCAGAAGAGACTTGCTCATGGGCGTACCTCATATGGGAGTTATCAGCCACAAGCATAGACAATCAGCGGGCAGGTCCAGAGTATTGCCGCACCATCCCCACTCCCCCGTCATCCTTCGCCTTCTCGTCATCCTTCGCGAAGGCGAAGGATCCAGGGTGCCGGCTGACCCGGAGTGGCCTGTGGGTCCTTCGCCTTCGCGAAGGACGACGAGGTAGAGAGCAATCCCGTATGGTTTCAAATCAGCTCAGGAGTGGGAAAGCCCTTAAATGATCAGCATTACGGCCTCGGCTTTGGCTTCCTGCGTCGCCCTGATTCCTGCATCCATGCGCCGAGGACGGCGGTATGGAGTCAAGAAAAAGCCGGCCCGACTGGCCGTGACAATCACCGAGGCTCTGGCGACCTGATCCAGGTTTCGAAGGTGTATGCCGGGCGGTCATCCAGCGCGGGATGCGCGTCGCTCTCAGTGCGCTGCCAACCATGGAACTCGGGAAACCAGGCGTCGCCCTGCGCCATCAGGTCGATACGCGTCAGGTAGATGCGGTCGGCCAATGGCAGCGCCTCGGCATACAGTTGGCCACCGCCGATCAGCATGATTTCGTCCGCACCCTGTTCCAGCGCCCATTGCCCGGCCCGTTCGATGGCTGCCGTCAGGCTGGCGCATACCTCGGCGCCCTGCAGCTGCAGATCGGCCTGGCGGCTGACCACCAGGTTGAGCCGGCCCGGCAGCGGACGACCAAGCGAGTCCCAGGTCTTGCGACCCATGATGATCGGTTTGCCCAAGGTCCTGGCCTTGAAGTGCCGGAGATCCTCGGGCAGGTGCCAAGGCATGCGGTTGTCCAGCCCGATCACACGGTCATGTGCGCAGGCAGCGATCAGCGAAAGGGGGAGTGTCTTTTTCATCGGCGCAGAATACCCCTGCGCGCCGGGTGCGGCAACACTCAGCCGGCCGCTTCCAGGTGATCGTGCAACGCGACGAACTGCTGGGTCAGCTTGTGCTTCGGATCGAGGTGTACCAACGGACGGCAGGCCTGGTGCGACTCGCGCATCTTCACCGAGCTGGTCAGATACACCGGCAACAGCGGCAATCCCTCGGCCAGCAGCTCGTCGATCATCTGCTGCGGCAGCGCCGCCCGTGGCTGGAACTGGTTGACGATGATCCCCTCGACCTGCAATCGCTCATTATGGTCTTCGCGGATATCCTCGATCTCCTCCAGCAGCGCGTACAACGCCTGGCGGGAGAAGCTGTCGCAGTCGAAGGGAATCAGGCAGCGGTCGGCGGCGATCAATGCCGACACGGAATAGAAGTTCAACGCCGGGGGTGTATCCAGGTAGATGCGTTCGTAATCCCCATCAAGCTTGTCCAGCAGCTTGTTCAGCTTGTTGATCTTGTGCCTGGCTTCCAGCTTGGGCTGCAGGTCGGCCAACTCTGGCGAGGCGGTGATCAGGTACAGGTTGGGGTACTCGGTCTCGAGGATCTGCGGCCTGGCCTTCTTCGCCGCGATCCCCGAGGTGAGGATCAGATGGAAGAACTCGGCGATGCCGGTGGGGATATCCGTCCCACTCAAGCCGGTGAGATAGTGACTGGCATTGGCCTGCGCATCGAGATCGATGAGCAAGGTGCGATAGCCCTGGGCAGCACTGACCGCCGCCAGGTTGCAGGCGATGCTGGATTTGCCGACACCACCCTTCTGATTGAATATGACCCTGCGCATTGCCGCACCCCAACGAACGAAAGTAGCGAATCGAGTGTACGGCAACAGTGTTTCAATATGATGACAGAACGGAAATGGCCCGCCTCAGACCGCGACCGGTGCCTTGATATGCGGATGCGACTGGTAGCCTTCCAGGCTGAAATCGTCAAAGGTAAAGGCGAACAGGTCCTTCACCTCGGGATTCAGGCGCATGGTCGGCAACGGATAGGGTTCGCGGCTCAGCTGCAGATCGGTCTGTTCGATATGATTGGCATACAGGTGACAGTCCCCACCGGTCCAGATGAACTCACCGGGCTGCAGGTCGCAGACCTGCGCCACCATCAGCGTCAGCAAGGCGTAACTGGCGATATTGAACGGCACGCCGAGGAAGATGTCCGCCGAGCGCTGGTACAACTGGCAGCTCAACTTGCCGTCGGCGACGTAGAACTGGAACAGCGCATGGCATGGCGGCAGCGCCATTTCATCGACCAGCGCCGGGTTCCACGCCGAGACGATCAGCCGACGCGAGTCCGGATTGCTCCTGAGCATCTGCAGCAGCTTGCTGATCTGGTCGATCGACTCGCCATTGGGTGCCGGCCAACTGCGCCACTGGTAGCCGTATACCGGCCCCAGGTCACCCTTCTCATCCGCCCACTCATCCCAGATGGAGACACCGTTTTCCTTCAGGTAACGGATATTGGTGTCACCCTGCAGGAACCACAGCAGTTCATGCACGATGGATTTCAGGTGGCACTTCTTGGTGGTCACCAGCGGGAAGCCCTCGGCCAGATCAAAGCGCATCTGGTGGCCGAATACGCTCCAGGTACCGGTGCCGGTGCGATCGCTCTTGAATGTGCCGGACTCGCGCACCCGACGCATCAGGTCAAGATACTGTTTCATGTTTTGCATCCCCCTTGCGGTAGCCCCACCACATGAATGCGGCGCCGAGCAGAATCATTGGTATACACAGCAGCTGGCCCATGGTCAGCCAGCCGAACGCCAGGTAGCCGATATGCGCATCCGGCTCGCGGAAAAACTCGACGAAGAAGCGGAACGCACCGTAACAGACGGCAAACAGCCCACAGACGGTCATGGTCGGGCGCGGCTTGCGCGAGTAGAACCAGAGTATGCAGAACAGTGCCACGCCCTCCAGGGCGAACTGGTACAGCTGCGACGGGTGCCGTGCCAGCTGCGCCGGATCGGTGGGAAACACCATGGCCCAGGGTACATCGCTGGCCTTGCCCCAGAGTTCGGCATTGATGAAGTTGCCGATGCGCCCCGCTCCCAGGCCGATGGGCACCAGCGGCGCGATGAAATCCATCAGGCGGAAGAAACCGGTGTCGTGCTTGCGGGAAAACCACCACACCGCCAGCAGCACCCCGACCAGCCCGCCATGGAAGGACATGCCGCCCTTCCATATCTGCAGCACCAGCGACGGGTCATCGATATAGGACCCCAGATCGTAGAACAGCACATAGCCCAGGCGACCACCGGCGATAACCCCCAGCGCCACCCAGAACACCAGGTCGGACAGGGTTTCCCGGCTCCAGTCCGGGAAGGCGCGTGGCAGCCGGCGGCTGGCCAGCCACCAGGCGCCGCCGATGCCGACCAGGTACATCAGGCCGTACCAGTGGATCTGCAACGGCCCCAGGGACAGGGCGACAGGGTCAATCTGCGGATAAGTCAGCATGGTGGCTCCCTACAGGAGAAAATTGATGCCTACCGACACCAGCAACAGGGAAAACAGTCGCTTGAGCAGGCGTTGGGACAGACGATGGGCCAGCCGCGCGCCATACCCGGCAAAGAACACGCTGGTGGCGGCGATACCGATCATGGCGGGCAGGTAGACATAACCCAGGCTCCAGTCGGGCAGATCCGCCGCGGCCCAGCCAGTCACCATGAAACTGAGCGCCCCAGCCACGGCGATCGGCATGCCGCAGGCCGCCGAGGTCGCCACCGCCTGCTGCATGGGCACGCTGCGCCAGACCAGGAACGGCACGGTCAGCGAGCCACCACCGATACCGAAGATGGTCGAGGCCCAGCCGATGACGCCACCGGCGACAGTCAGGGTCGGTTTTCCCGGCTCACCCAGGGCCGCCCTGGGCTTGAGTTCGAAGGCCATCTGGATCGCCACGCAGATGGCGAACACGCCGATGATCTTCTGCAATATCGGCCCACTGAGTCCGGAGGCAGTCAGCCCACCGAGCAGGCAGCCGAACACGATACCCAGCGCCAGCCAGAGGAACAGGCGCCAGCGTACCGCACCCAGCTTGTTGTGCGCGCGTACCGAGTTGACCGACGTGAAGGCGATGGTGGCCAGCGAGGTACCCACCGCCATGTGGGTCAGCACCTCTGGCGCGAACCCCTGCAAAGCGAAACTGTAGACCAGTACCGGAACGATGATCATGCCACCGCCCACGCCGAACAAGCCGGCCAGCACCCCGGCACAGGCGCCCAGCACCAGATAGATGATGAATTCCATATATTCCCCGTGTTGCGCTGCTGCGCAGGCTGGCTAGTGTAGCGAAATCTCGCCGGCGCCGCTGCCCCGGATCGCACCAGGCAATCGCGCCGGGAAGGCGGTACACTGGCGAAAACCATCTGGAGACGGCTATGTGCTTGATCGCTTTCGCCTGGCAGGTAGCGGAGCGGCCATTGCTGCTGCTTGGCAACCGTGACGAATTCCACCCCAGACCAACGCGCGCGGCAGCCTTCTGGAGCGAGGAAGGCCATCCCGACCTGCTGGCCGGCAAGGACCTGGAAGCCGGCGGCACCTGGCTGGGCGTCACCCGCGGCGGCCGCTTCGCTGCGCTGACCAATATCCGCTCGCCCCAGGTACGCAGCAAGCCGCTATCCCGGGGCAAGCTGGTGCAGGACTACCTGGCCGGGCACATGAGCCCGGAGGCTTACATGGGCACGCTGACCGCCGAACTGGACCAGTACGCCGGCTTCAATCTGCTCGCCGGCGACCTGCAGCAACTGTGGTTCCTGAACAGCGATGAGCGCCAGCCACGACCATTGGCACCGGGCGTCTATGGCCTGTCCAATGCCTCGCTGAACAGCCCCTGGCCGAAACTGCAGGCACTGTGCGCGGGTCTGGAGCAGCACCTGGATGCCGACAGCGAGGCCTTGCTGGCGCTGCTCAAGGACAGCCACGAATACCCGGACGAGCAACTGCCCGACAGCGGTGTGAGCCTGGAGTGGGAACGCCGGCTGTCCGCCACCTTCATCCTCGGCGCGGACTACGGCACCCGCGCCTGCAGCCTGCTGCGCATCGAGGCCGACGGCGGCATCACCTTCATCGAACAGGGCTTCGGCCCGCATGGCAAGGAGCTGGGGGAGTCGGGCTGGCGCTTCTAGCGTCAGCGCAGCGGCTTGAGCACCTTGCCCAGACCCATGTTGCGCAGGGTCAGGTCGAGGATGCTCTGCACCATGTAGGCATTATCCTGCTTCAGCACTTCCTGCAGTAGCTTCCGGGCGTCGCTGAGGCGGATCTGGCGCAGCAGCCACTTGACCCGTGGCAGGTTGGAGGCGCTCATCGACAGCACATCGCAGCCGAGCGCCAGCAGCAGTACCGCCGCCGCCGGATCGCCAGCCATCTCGCCGCATACGCTCATCGGCTTGCCGGCGTCTCGGCAGGCCTGGGCAACCAGCATCAGAGCCTGCAGCACCGCCGGATGCAGAGAATGGTACAGGTCGGCCACCCGTGGGTTGTTGCGATCCACCGCCAGCAGGTACTGGGTCAGATCGTTGGTGCCGACCGACAGGAAGTCCACCAGCTGCGCCAGCTCACGGGCCTGGTAGACCGCCGCCGGGACCTCGATCATTACCCCGACCGGCGGCATCGGCACCTGGAAGCCCTCGTCCAGCACCTCGCCATGGGCGCGGTGGATCAGGTGCTGGGCCTCCTCGACCTCATGCACACTGCTGATCATCGGCAGCATGATGCGCAGGTTCTCCAGTCCCTCGCTGGCCTTGAGCATGGCGCGGATCTGCACCAGGAAGATCTCCGGGTGATCCAGCGTGACGCGGATGCCACGCCAGCCAAGGAAGGGGTTGTCTTCCTTGATAGGGAAATAGCTCAGTTCCTTGTCGCCGCCGATGTCCAGCGTACGCATGGTCACCGGCTGCGGGTGGAAGGCCTGCAGCTGCTCGCGATAGATGGCCTGCTGTTCCTTCTCGCTGGGGAAGCGATCCTGGATCATGAACGGCACTTCGGTACGGTACAGCCCCACGCCCTCGGCACCGCGATCCAGCGAGCGGGCGATATCGGCGAACAGGCCGGTATTCACCCACAGGGGTATGCGGTGTCCATCCAGGGTCACGCACGGCAGGCTGCGCAGTTTCTCCAGCCCGTGGGACAGTTCCAGCTCCTCGCGGATCAGCTCGCGGTAGTGCCGGCGCAGTTCCTGGGAAGGGTTGGAATAGACTTCACCGGCGTTGCCATCGACGATCAGGTCCAGCCCGTCCATACGCAGGTAGGGCAGGTCCAGCGCCCCCATCACCGTGGGAATGCCCATGGCCCGCGCCAGGATCGCCACATGCGAACTACCCGAGCCCATCACCGAGACCAGGCCGACCAGGCGGTCCTTGGGTACCTCGCCAAGCATCGACGGGGTCAGTTCCTCGGCCACCAGGATGGTCTTCTTCGGAAACACCACCCGCTGGCGGCCGGCTTCCTGCAGGCAGGCCAGCAAGCGCCGGCCAAGATCCTTGATATCGGCGGCACGTTCCTGCAGGTAGGGATCGTCCATCAGCTCGAAACGCGCCACATGGGCACTGATCACGTCGCGCAGCGCGCCCTGGGCCCATTGTCCTTCACGGATGCCCTTGATGATCTCGTTGCCCAGCGAGGAGTCGTCCAGCATCATCAGATAGACATCGAACAGCGCCAGCTCTTCCGGTCGCAGCTGCGCCGCCAGCTTGTCGGACAGGCGCTTGATGTCGGCCCGCACCGCCTCGACCGCCCGACGATAGAGGGCGATCTCGGCGTCGATATCCTTCACTTCCTTGTCCGGCACGGCCTTGAGATCCGCCGGCGGCAGCATCACCACGGCGCGGCCGATGGCCACCCCCGGCGCGCCGGGCACCGCATCGAAGCGGGTATCCTGGATCACCTCCCCGCTCCAGCCCAGGCCACGGATGGCCCCGGTGGCCTCGGCATGGGCGATCACACCCGACAGCTGGGCGCTCATGGTCACCAGGAAGGATTCTTCCACCTCGTCGAACTGCCGGCGTTCCTTCTGCTGGATCACCAGCACGCCCATCACCCGGCGGTGGTGGACGATGGGCACACCGAGAAAGGAGGCATAGCGCTCCTCGCCGGTCTCGGCGAAGTAGCGAAAGCGCGGATGCGAAGCAGCGTCTTCCAGGTTGACCGGCTCCTCGCGTACCCCGACATAGCCGACCAGGCCTTCGTTGCTGGCCAGGCTGACCACGCCGATAGCGCTCTTGTTCAGGCCTTCTGTGGCCATCAGCTCGTAGCGCTCGGTATCGGGGTTCAGCAGGTAGACGGAACAGACATGGGTTTCCATCGCCTCGCGCACACGATGGACGATGATATCCAGCGCCGAGGCCAGGTCCTTCGCCGAATTGACTTCCTGAACGATACGCCGAAGCGTACTGAGCATATTCAGCATTCGCTGAACTCATTCAGTGGCAGGCGCGGCGCCAGCTCCTTCATCGCGCGGCGGTAGACATCGCGCTTGAACGCCACCACCTGGCCCAGCGGATACCAGTAGCTGACCCAGCGCCAGCCATCGAACTCGGGCTTGGGGGTTCTGGTCATGCACACCCGCTCATCCTCGCAGGTCAGGCGCAGCAGGAACCATTTCTGCTTCTGGCCGACGCAGACCGGCTGGGAGTGGCTGCGAATCAGCCGCTGCGGCAGGCGATAACGCAACCAGCCACGGGTGCAGGCGAGGATCTCGACATCCTCGGGGCGCAGGCCCACTTCCTCGTGCAGTTCACGGTACAGTGCCTGCTCGGGATTCTCGTGGCGCTGTATGCCACCCTGGGGAAACTGCCAGGCTTCCTGACCGATACGCCTGGCCCACAGCACCTGCCCCAACCCATTGGTCAGGATGATGCCTACATTGGGACGAAAGCCATCGGAGTCGATCACTGCCAGTATCCTTGTCTATGTTCCACTGCATTGTTCCATAAAGACGCGCACCCCAGCAATTGCCTAAATGCTGCGGTTCGAGTATTTATCTCGCGGCTGGATTATCCTTGCATGTCCGCCATCTCGAACTACAGGAGCAGACCGTGGCACTGGCCATTTTCGACCTCGACAATACCCTGCTGGGCACCGACAGCGACAATGCCTGGGGGGAATTCGCCGTCGCACACAACATCGTCGATGCGCAGACCTATGGCGCACTCAACACCCAGTTCTTCAATGACTACCTGGACGGCAAGCTCGACGTCAACGACTACCTGAACTTCTGCCTCGAACCGCTGGGCCGGCACAGCCGCGAGCAGCTGGAGCAATGGCATGTCCAATTCATGCAGGAGAAGATCGAACCCTTCATCCTGCCCAGAGCACTGGAACTGATTGCCCGCCACGAGCAGGCCGGCGACACCAGCATGATCATCACTGCCACCAACCGCTTCGTCGCCGGTCCGATCGGGCGCCGCTATGGCATCGATATCATGCTGGCTTCGGAGTGCGAGGAAATCGACGGCAATTACACCGGTCGCTCCTGCGACATTCCCTGTTTCCGCGAGGGCAAGGTCACCCGGCTGCAGCGCTGGCTGGAGGAAACCGGCAACAATCTCGAAGGCGCGTATTTCTACAGCGACTCACGTAACGACCTGCCGCTGCTGTCGATGGTCGACAACCCGGTTGCCGTTGATCCGGACGATGTGTTGCGCGCCCATGCCGAGCAGCATGGTTGGCCGGTGATCAGCCTCAGATAACAGACCCTGTGGTCTGTTATCTGCTCATGACAAGGTGGGCTGCTTCATCCTGCCCTCCCCGTCATCCTTCGCTCTCCCCGTCATCCTTCGCGAAGGCGAAGGATCCAGGGTGCCGGCTGGCCCGGAGTAGCGGGTAGATCCTTCGCCTTCGCGAAGGATGACGTACTCCGGGAAGGATGATGTACTCCGGCAGGGATGACGTGTTCCGGCAGGGATAACGTATTCCAGGAGGAAGACGGTGCAGAGTTACCGGCGACGATCCCTAGACCGGCAGCACCCGGCAGAAATAGCTCTTGATATAGCCAGTCTCCGGGATCGCCGGGTGCAGCGGGTGGTCCGGCCCCTGGAAGCCGCGTTCGGCGATGACCAGGTGGCGATCCAGGTGGCGGCTGGCAGCCAGCAGGATATCGCGCAGGTTGTTTTCCGCCAGGTGCATGGAGCAGGACGCCGAGACCAGGATGCCGTCCTTGTTCAGCAGGCGCATGGCCTGTTCGTTGAGCCGGCGGTAGGCGTTTTCACCATTGCGGATATCCTTGCGCTTCTTGATGAAGGCCGGCGGATCGGCGATCACCACGTCGAACTTCTCGCCGGCCCCTTTCAGCTCACGCAGCGCATCCATCACATCACCTTCGACCACTGACATCCGCTGCGCCACCCCATTGAGTGCGGCGTTGTGCTCGACCAGGTCCAGCGCGGCGGCCGAGCTGTCCACGCACATCACCTCGCTGGCGCCGAAGGCTGCAGCCTGGACACCCCAGCCGCCGATGTAGCTGTACAGGTCCAACACCCGCTTGCCGGCCACGTAGGGCGCCAGCCGTGCACGGTTCATGCGGTGGTCGTAGAACCAGCCGGTTTTCTGCCCGCTGTGCACAGGCGCCTCGAAGGCCACGCCGTTCTCTTCCAGCGCCACCCGCTGCGGCACCTCGCCGAATGCCACCTCGACATAGGAATCGAGCTTCTCCGCCTTGCGCGCCGCACCATCGTTCTTGAACAGGATGCCGGCGGGCTTGAATACCTGCACCAGCGCCTCGACGATCTGCTCGCGCACCCGCTCCATGCCCGGGGTGCTGATCTGCACCACCAGATAGTCGGCAAAGCGGTCCACCACCAGCCCGGGCAGCAGGTCCGACTCACCGTAGACCAGGCGATAGAACGGCTTGTCGAACAGTTTCTCACGCAGGCTCAGGGCAACCTTGAGGCGGTGCACCAACAGCGACTTGTCCAACCCATGGCTGGCGTCCCGGCTGTGCAGGCGGGCACAGATCAGATTGTCCGGGCTCATGGTGGCCAGCCCCAGTACCTTGCCCGAGGCCGTTTCCAGCTGAACTTCCTGGCCCGCCGCCAGCGCGGTGAGCGGCGTCTGGGCAGTATCGACTTCGTTGCTGAACACCCACAGGTGGCCGCCCTTGATGCGGCGATCGCAGTTGGTCTTGAGGCGCAGGCTGGGCAGATTCATGGTCGACTCCTGGGTTGCTGGCGGGAAGGGTTCGCCGGGGCGGCAGTATACAGACGCCATGCCATCCAGTCTGCGACTACACTGAACAATCCGGTCCCGCTCATTCGACCACAGGAGCCCCGTCATGACCATCCCGCTGATTCTCACCGTGATCTCCGCCGATAAACCCGGCCTGGTGGAGAGCCTGGCCCAGGCCATCAACCGGCATGGCGGCAACTGGCTGGACAGCCGCATGGCGCGCATGGCCGGGCAGTTCGCCGGTATCCTGCGGGTAGATATGCCAGCCGAGCGGGTCGATGGCCTGCGCTCGGAGCTGGAGCAACTGGCCAGCCTGGGCATCAATATCCAGCTGGCAGTCAGCGCCCAGGCCGAGCAACCGGCGCAGGAGATACTCTACCTCAGCCTGGTGGGCAACGACCGGCCCGGTATAGTGCATGAGGTCTCGGCCATCCTGGCCCGGCATGGAGTCAATGTCGAACAGCTGGAGACCCGCTGTGAGCCGGCACCCATGACCGCCGAACCGCTGTTCCGTGCCAGCGCCCGCCTCGGCCTGCTGCCGCAGACCGATGCCGAGGCGCTGCGCGCCGACCTGGAGGGCCTGGCCGACGATCTGATGGTCGAGCTGTCCGCCGAGGACAATTCACGGACGCCGAGCTAGAGCAGAAACACCGTGGCCAGGCCGAGAAAGGATGAGAAGCCGACCACATCGGTGACTGCCATCAGCACCATGCTGCCGGCCAGCGCCGGGTCGATGCCGAAACGCCGCAGGATCAGCGGGATCAGCAGGCCGGCCAGTACCGCGCAGATCAGGTTGATGAGGATCGCCATGCCGATCACCCCGCCGATCCCCCAGTTACCGAACCAGACGATCGCCACCCCGGCCACCAGCACCGCCCAGAGCAGGCCGTTGAGCATACCGATACCGACCTCCTTGCCCAGCAGCACCTTGAGGTTGCCGGTATCCACCTGGCCCAGCGCCAGACCGCGGATGACCAGGGTCAGGGTCTGGCTGCCGGCGATCCCGCCCATGCTGGCCACCACCGGCATCAGTACCGCCAGGGCGACGATCTGCTCCAGCGCGCCCTGGAACTGGCCGATCACCGAGGCGGCGAGGAACGCGGTGATCAGGTTGCAGCCCAGCCATACCGAGCGCCGGCGGGTGCTGGTCAGCACCGGTGCGAACATGTCGGCCTCGTCATCCAGACCGGCCATGCCCATGATCGCCCGCTCGGAGTCGTCGCGGATGCTGTCCATCACGTCGTCCACGGTAATGCGCCCGAGCAGTATGCCGTCCTCGCTGACCACCGCCGCCGAGAGCATGTCCAGGTCCTCGAACTGGCGGGCCACCTCCTGGCTGCTGAGCAATACGTCCAGCGCCTTGAAGTCGGCATCCATCACATCGCGTACCAGCTCATCGGCCAGGCTGGTGACCAGCCGGCTCAGGCGCAGCACCCCTTGGTAGTGATTCTCCCGGTCGACCACCATCAGCTTGTCGGTATGGTCGGGCAGGTCTTCCAGCAGGCGCAGGTAGCGCAGCACCGAACCGACCTTGACATCGGCCCGCACCGAGATGTGGTCGATGTTCATCAGACCACCGGCCGAATCCTCCGGGTAGGACAGCATATCCGCCAGTTGCTGGCGCTTCTTCACGTCCATCGACAGCAACAGCTGCCGACCAGGGCCGAACGGCAGCGCCTGGATCAGGTCGACCAGGTCATCGAGGTCCAGTTGCCGGGCGGCATCGAGCAACTCGGCATCGGACATTTCCAGCGCCAGGCTGGCGGCCACCTCTTCGCGCAGATGCACCAGCACCTGGCCCGCGCGGGTGCTGTCCAGACGCGACCAGATGCTGCTGCGCTCACCCGGCGGCAGTGATTCCAGCAGGCCGGCAGCCTGCGCCGGGTGCAGCTTGGCGAAGATCTTCAGCGCACGTTTGAAACGCCCCGCCTCCAGGGCATCGCGGACGCTGGCGATGGGACTGATATCGGCTTCGGCCTCGGCTTCCGGCTGGGTATCAAGCAGGTTGTCATCGCTGTTGGCCTGCAGCCGCTCGGCCAGTTCGGGCGCCAGCAGCGCCAGGATATCGCCCTCCTCCTGGTCGCTGATCTGGTCCCACACCAGTTGCTGCTGCTCATCATCGAGCTGGTCGAGCAGCTCGGCGATCTCGGTGGCACTCAGGTCACGCAGGATACGGCGCACCCGCTTGAGCTTGCCCTTGGCCAGCGCTTCGCTGATGGATTCCTGGGTTTCGGCGGCGGCAGGTGCATCTTCACTCATGGGGTGTTTCCGTCAGGCGGTGGTTCGGTTGACGCACGGCCAGCTGCATGGGTTACATGCAGCCGCGGCAAGCCCGCTAAAAATACCATATCGGAAGATCATCCGGCCCCGGGAAATGCCCGGACGACCACTACTGCGCCCAGTCCTCCAGCGGCGGGCAGGCGCAGAACAGGTTGCGGTCACCGTAGACGTGGTCGATACGATTCACCGCCGGCCAGAACTTGTTGGCCGCCACCCACTCCAGCGGGAACACCGCCTGCTCCCGGGAGTAGCCGCGCTGCCAGTCGCCGGTGATGTCGGCCTGGGTATGCGGGGCGTGGTGCAGGGGGCTGTCCTCGGCGCGCCACCGGCCCTGCTCGACCTGATCGATCTCGCGGCGGATACACAGCATGGCATCGATGAAGCGATCGAGTTCGGCCCTGGACTCACTTTCCGTGGGCTCGATCATCAACGTGCCGGGTACCGGGAAGGACATGGTCGGCGCATGGAAACCGAAGTCCATGAGGCGCTTGGCGATATCCTCCTCACTGACGCCGGTGGCCACCTTGAGCGGGCGGATATCGATGATGCACTCGTGCGCGACCCAGCCGTTGCGCCCGCTGTAGAGTACCGGATAGGCCGGGGCCAGGCGCTGGGCGATGTAGTTGGCATTGAGAATTGCCACCTCGGTGGCCCGGCGCAGCCCACTGGCGCCCATCAGGGCGATATAGCTCCAGCTGATCGGCAGGATACTGGCGCTGCCCCAGGGCGCGGCGCTGACCGCATCGTTTTCCGGGTGCGGGCCGTCCAGCGGCACCACCATGTGATTGGCGACATAGGGCGCCAGGTGCGCCTTGACACCGATCGGC
This sequence comes from Halopseudomonas xiamenensis, assembly GCF_014219065.1. GTDB lineage: Bacteria > Pseudomonadota > Gammaproteobacteria > Pseudomonadales > Pseudomonadaceae > Halopseudomonas > Halopseudomonas xiamenensis. Next base: position 45,134 of record NZ_JACLGO010000016.1, on the reverse strand, counting down.
CCCATGCCCGGCCCGCCGCCGCCATGGGGTATGCAGAAGGTCTTGTGCAGGTTCATGTGCGAGACATCGGCGCCGAAATCCGCCGGCCGCGCCAGGCCGACCAGGGCGTTGAGGTTGGCGCCATCCATGTACACCTGGCCGCCATGCTGGTGGATGATCTGGCAGATCTCGCGGATACCCTCCTCGTACACCCCATGGGTCGATGGATAGGTGATCATCAGGCAGGACAGCTCGGCGGCGTGCGCGGCGGCCTTGCTACGCAGATCCTCGATATTGACGTTGCCCTGCTCGTCACAGGCGACCAGCACCACACGCATGCCGGCCATCATTGCCGAAGCCGGGTTGGTGCCATGCGCCGAGGTGGGGATCAGGCACACCTTGCGCTGCTCGCTGCCATTGTCCTCATGGTATTTGCGGATCGCCAGCAGACCGGCGTACTCACCCTGGGCCCCGGAGTTGGGCTGCATGCAGATGGCGTCGAAGCCGGTGATAGCAAGCAGCATCGCCTCCAGCTCATCGATCATCACCCGGTAGCCCTCGGCCTGCTCCAGAGGGGCGAAGGGGTGCAGGCGGGCGAATTCCGGCCAGGTGATGGGAATCATCTCGCTGGTGGCGTTCAGTTTCATGGTGCAGGAGCCCAGCGGGATCATCGCATGATTGAGTGCCAGGTCGCGGTTCTCCAGGGCCTTGATGTAGCGCAGCATGGCGCTTTCCGAATGATGCTGGTTGAATACCGGGTGCGTCAGCAACGCCGACTGGCGTCGCCACGCCGGGGGAATACCGGTATCGACACCGCGTACCGCCAGGTCCAGCGCCGCCACATCCTGGCCGTGGGCGTCACCGGCAAAGCAGTGCAGCAGCGCTTCGATGGTCCCCGCGCTGCTGGTTTCATCGAGGCTGACACCCAGGTGATCGGCGTCGATCAGCCGCAGGTTGATGCTCCGGGCCCGGGCGCGAGCGACAATGGCACTGGCCCGCCCCGGCACCTGCAGCGTCAGGGTATCGAAGAAGTGCCGGTTGCTGCGGGCGATGCCGCAACGCTCCAGCCCCAGGGCCAGGATCGCGGTCAGCCGCTGCACCCGCTCGGCGATGGTGCGCAGGCCTTGCGGGCCGTGGTAGACCGCATAGAAGCTGGCGATATTGGCCAGCAGCACCTGTGCGGTGCAGATATTGGAATTGGCCTTCTCCCGGCGGATGTGCTGCTCGCGGGTCTGCAGCGCCATGCGCAGCGCGCGCTTGCCGCGGGTGTCCACCGAGACACCGATGATGCGCCCGGGCATGGCCCGCTTGTACTCGTCGCGGCAGGCGAAGAACGCCGCATGCGGGCCGCCGTAGCCCATGGGCACGCCAAAGCGCTGGGAGGAGCCGAACACCACATCGGCGCCCAGTTCACCCGGCGGGGTCAGCAGCACCAGGCTCAATGGATCGGCGGCCACGCAGGCCAGCCCCTGTTGCTCCTGGACCTGGGCGATCAGTGGCTGCAGGTCGCGGATCTCACCCCAGGTGGTGGTGTACTGGAACAGCGCGCCAAATACCTGATACCGCTCAAGCTCGCTGACATCACCCACGATCAGCTCGAAACCGAAGGCCTCGGCACGGGTGCGCACTACCGAGATGGTCTGCGGGTGGCAGTCCTCATCGATAAAGAAGCTGTTGCTCTTGCTCTTTGCCACACGCCGCGACAAGGTCATCGCCTCCGCCGCCGCCGTCGCCTCATCCAGCAGCGAGGCATTGGCCAGTTGCATGCCGGTCAGGTCCAGGGTCATCTGCTGGAAGTTCAGCAGCGCCTCCAGCCGGCCCTGGGATATCTCCGGCTGATAAGGTGTATAGGCGGTATACCAACCGGGGTTTTCCAGCACGTTGCGCAGGATCACCGCCGGGGTGATGGTGTCGTAGTAGCCCATGCCGATGCACGAGGTGAACAGCTGGTTACGCCCGGCGACGGTCTTCAGGTAGTCCAGCACCTGCGCCTCACTGCGCGGCTCCGCCAGTTGCAGTGTACCGGCCAGGCGGATGCTCTGCGGCACTGCCTGGTCGATCAACTGATCCAGAGACTCTACCCCCAACTCCGCCAGCATGCTCTGCTGCTCGCTGGCATCCGGACCGATATGCCGCTGCACGAAGGCATCGTGCTGTTCCAGTTCGGCAAGACTGGGGGTATGGCTCATGTGTTCACCTCATGTATCAGGTCTGCTCGTCATTCTCGGCAGCGGCTGAAGATCACCCTCAAAGGGTGGCCAGATAACCCTCGGCATCCAGCAGCTTGTCCAGTTCACCGCTGTCGCTGGGCTGGATCTTGAACAGCCAGGCAGCACCATAGGGGTCGCTGTTGACCAGCTCCGGCGCATCACCCAGGGCATCGTTGGTGGCGATGATTTCACCACTGACCGGAGCATAGATGTCGGAGGCTGCCTTGACCGACTCGACCACGGCGCACTCGTCGCCGGCATTGACCTGGCGACCGACCTCGGGCAACTCGATGAAGACCACATCGCCCAGCGCATCCTGAGCATGGTTGGTGATGCCCACGGTGACCGTGCCGTCGGCTTCCTGACGGGTCCATTCGTGGCTGCTGGCATAGCGCAGTTCGCTGGGGGTATCGCTCATTACAGTTTCCTCGGTGCAGAAAAGAAAGCCGTCGCTGGTCGCCCTGCTATGCGGATGACCGACCCGGCTCGGGGTTATTCGAATACTTGCTTGCCGTTACGCACGAAGCCGGGGCGGATCACCCGTACCGGCAGCGACTTGCCGCGGATCTCCACCCGGGCGCTGCCGGCGGTGGCGCGCGGCACCCGGGCCAGGGCGATGGAGCAGCCCAGGGTCGGGGAAAAGCTGCCGCTGGTGATCTGCCCTTCGCCGATGCCATCGACGATCACTGCCTGGCCACTACGCAGCACTGCCCGCTCGCTCAGCAGCAGGCCGACCTGCTTGGGCTGGTCGGCCGCCTGGCGCTGGGCTTCCAGCGCCTGACGGCCGATGAAGTCACGTTGCGCCGGCTCCCAGGCGATGGTCCAGGCCATGTTGGCGGCCAGCGGCGAGGTCTGCTCGTCGATATCGGCGCCATACAGGTTCAGCCCCGCCTCCAGGCGCAGGGTATCGCGCGCGCCCAGCCCGCAGGGTTTGCAGCCAGCATCCAGCAGCGCCTGCCACAGCGCCGGCGCCTGCGCCGCCGGCAGCATGATTTCCAGGCCGTCTTCACCGGTATAGCCGGTACGCGCCAGGAACCACTGCCCGTCGGGCAGGCCATGAAAGGGTTCGAGCTGATCGATCAGCACGGCGCGGCTGTCGCTGACCACGCTGGCGCACAGGTCACGGGCACGCGGCCCCTGAATGGCGAGCATCGCCAGGTCGTCGCGCTCGGTGATGGTCACGGTGAAGTCCGCCGCCTGCTGGCGCATCCAGGCCAGGTCCTTGGTGCGGGTCGCGGCATTGACCACCAGGCGGTAGCCGTCATCCAGGCGGTAGACGATGAGGTCGTCGAGCACGCCGCCGGCGGGGTTGAGCATGGCACTGTACAAGGCCCGGCCCGGCGCCTCCAGGCGCGCGACATCGTTGGCCAGCAGGTACTGCAGCCAGGCCCGCGCGTCAGCGCCGGTAACATCGACCACGGTCATGTGCGAAACATCGAACATGCCCGCATCACGGCGCACCTGGTGATGCTCCTCGATCTGCGAGCCGTAGTGCAGCGGCATATCCCAGCCACCGAAGTCGACCAGCTTGGCCCCGGCGGCCAGATGACGCTCATACAGCGGCGTACGCGAACCCATGGCTGCTCCTTGTTATCGTCGGCCCAGTGCCTGATTGTAGCCACAAAGTGGCGCCTGTGCAGCGTTTGCCGGCGCGACTCAGTGCCGTCCCGAACGCCTGATCAGCACTATCACCGGCAGCAGCCCGACCAGCACCAGGGTCAGCGCCGGCAGCGAGGCGCGAGTCCAGTCACCCTCGGTGGTCAGCGCATGAATGCGCACCGCCAGGGTGTCCCAGCCGAACGGGCGCATCAGCAGCGTGGCGGGCATTTCCTTGAGCACATCGACGAACACCAGCAGCGCCGCACTGAGAATGCCCGGCAGCAGCAAGGGCACATAGATGCGCCAGAACACCACCCAACCGGACTGACCGAGACTCTGCGCCGCCTCCGGCAGCGATGGCCGGATGCGCGCCAGCGAGGTATCCAGTGGCCCATAGGCCACCGCCATGAAGCGGATCAGGTAGGCCAGCAGCAGCGCGAACAGGCTGCCGAGCAGGATCGGCGCCGGATTGGCCGCGCCCAGCCAGCTGCGCAGCGGCACCACCATGTTGTTATCCAGGAAACTGAAGAAGAACATGATGCCCACCGCCAGCACCGAGCCGGGCAAGGCATAGCCCAGGTTGGCCAGGGCGATGGCGCTGCGCACCCGGCGGATCGGCTGCAGGCGCTGGGCCAGCACCAGCAACGTGGCTACGGTCACCGTCATCAGCGCGGCGATACCGCCGAGCAGCAGGGTATTGCGGATCAGCGACCAGTAGCGGCTGTCCAGATCGGCGATACCGCTGCTGAGCAACCAGTACAGCAACTGGCCGACCGGGATGATGAAGGCGATCGACAGTACCAGCAGGCAGTAGCCGCAGGCCAGCCAGGCCAGCGGACCGCGCAGGCGGTAGAGCGCACCCTTGCGCGGCTTGTCGTTGGCCGGGAAGCGTTTGCTGCGGCCCTGGGCATGGCGCTCGGCAAACAACGCCAGGAACACGAACAGCAGCAGCAGGCTGGCCAGCTGGGTGGCGCTCTGCAGGCTGAAGAAGCCGTACCAGGTCTTGTAGATGGCGGTGGTGAAGGTATCGTAGTTGAACACCGATACCGCACCGAAATCGGCCAGGGTCTCCATGATCGCCAGCGCCGTACCGGCACTGATCGCCGGGCGCGCCATGGGCACGGCAACCCGCCAGAACCCCTGCCAGGGCGTCTGGCCGAGAATCCGCGAGGCTTCCATCAGCCCGCGGCCCTGGGCCAGGAAGGCGCTGCGCGCGAGCATGTAGACATAGGGATAGAACACCAGCACCAGAGTCAGTATCACCCCGCCGGTGGAGCGGATCGGCGGCAAGCGGAAGTCGCTACCGAACCAGCCGCGCAGCAGCGTCTGCAGCGGCCCGGCGAAATCCAGCAGGCCAACCATGACGAAGGCCAGTACGTAGGCCGGCACCGCGAACGGCAGCATCAGCGCCCAGTCCAGCCAGCGCCGCCCGGGAAACTCGCACAGGCTGGTCAGCCAGGCCAGGCTCACCCCGAGCAGGATAACGCCGACGCCGACGCCGACGATCAACCACAGGGTGTTGCCGATCAGCCGCATCATCTGCGTCTGCAGCAGGTGGCCCCAGATCTGCTGATCAACGTTCTGCCAGCTCAGCAACAGCACCAGCAATGGCATCAGTACCAGTGCGGCGGCCAGGTAGGCGATCAGTTGCCAGCGGATTTTTCGAGCTGTGGGTTGACGGGCCACGAACACTCCCTGTGGTGATGAACGAACACGCCCGGCATCAAGCCGGGCGCGCAGTATACAAGCAAATCGCTACGGTCGAATCAATTCCAGCCGAGGCGATCCATCAGCATGATGGCCTCAGGCTGACGCCGGCCGGCCACTTCGATATTGACGTTGTCGGCCTTGAAATCGCCCCAGGAGGCAACTTCGTCGGACGGCTCGAGCGATGCGTTGGCCGGGAACTCCATGTTCACATCGGCGAATACGCGCTGGGCTTCCTCAGTGGTCATCCACTCCAGCAGCTTGATCGCCTCTTCCGGCTGCTTGGCATGCTTGGTCACGCCGGCACCGGAAATGTTCACGTGCACGCCACGATCTTCCTGGTTTGGCCAGAACAGCTTGACCTTGACGTCCGGCTCGGCCTTGTGCAGACGACCGAAGTAGTAGGAGTTGACGATACCCACATCACACTGGCCGGCATCGATGGCCTTGAGCAGCGCGGTGTCATCGGCGAACACCGGGGTCGCCAGATTGGCCAGCCAGCCCTGGATCACCTCGGTGGTCTTCTCTTCACCGATGGATTCGAGCATGGTGGCGACCAGCGACTGGTTGTAGACCTTCTTCGCGGTGCGCAGGCAGACACGGCCCTTCCAGCTGTCGTCGGCCAGGGCTTCGTAGGTGCTCAGCTCTTCCGGCTTGACCCGCTCGGTGGAGTAGGCAATGGTCCGCGCGCGCAGCGACAGGCCGGTCCACTTGTCGTTGCTCGAACGCAGGTGCGCCGGGATGTTCTGCTCGATGGTCTCGGACTTGACCTCGCGGAACAGGTCCTGCTCCTCGGCCTGCCACAGGTTGCCCGCATCCACGGTCATGAACATGTCGGCCGGGGTGTTGGCGCCTTCAGCCCGCAGGCGCGCCATCAGCGGTGCTTCACGGTCGGTGATGAAGTTGATCTGCACGCCGGTCTTTTCGGTGTACATGTCGAAAACCGGCTTGATCAGGTGATCCTGGCGGGAGGAATAGACCACCAGTTCCTTGGCCTGGGCGACGCCGGTGAAAGCGGTCAGGGCCAGACTCAGGGCAACAACATTACGAGAAAATGACATCGGAAAGCCTCGGGTTCGGAAAGCGTAGAGGCCAGATGATAATGATTTTAATTATGACCAGCAACTCGGCGCAGCACATCAGGCCAGACAGAGAGTGTAAGGAAATGTTCGGTGCCTGGCTCAGTCATTGTCTTTTTCTTGAGCCTGCAAGGAGCAGGTTGGCCGGCAGGGCCGTGCCGACACGCCGTGAACCCATCCCTGGGGGCTCGCGGTTGCCATCCCTGGCAACCGATGGTCGGCACAACCCTGCCGGCCAACCTGCTCCGGAACCTTCCATGCTGCTGATGGTTTCAAACCCTCAGCCACACCAATACTTGCACCTTTGCGCCGGGAGCAGCCTACCTGCGACCGTTTGATGCCAGGGATGGCATCAACGAGCCTACAGGGATGTATTCACGGCGTGTCGCAGGTAGGCTGCTCCCGGCGCAAAGGAAACTCGGAACATGCAGCGAATTACGTGACGTTTTCCGCCGCTTGGGCCAGCGCCGGCAGGCTGCCGCCCAGTCCCATGGCCCGGCGCACTATGCTCGCCTTGAGCAGGCCCTGGCCGTTCAGCCATTGCATGCCGCTGTTGCGCAACCAGCGCAGCGGCAGGGCATCGGCATGGAACAGCCGTTCGAAGCCTTCCATCGCCGCCATCATCGACAGGTTGGCGCCCATGCGGCGGCGCTCGTAGCGCTGCAGCACCGGCAGGCTGGCGATCTCCTCGCCGCGCTGCAGGGCCGCATGCAACACTGCCGACAGCTCCGCCACATCCAGCAGGCCGAGATTGACGCCCTGCCCGGCCAGCGGATGGATGCTGTGCGCGGCATCACCGATCAACGCCAGGCCCGGCATCACGTAACGCTGGGCATGCCGCTGGCGCAGCGGGATGCAATGGCGCTGGTCGGCATGCAGGATGCGCCCCAGCCGCCCTTCGATGGCCGCTTCCAGCGCCCGCCGGAATTCTGCATCATCCAGTGCCATGATCCGCTGCGCCTGCTCCGGCAGCAGCGACCAGACGATCGAGCAATAATGTCCGCCGTCCCGGGCATTGAGTGGCAGGAATGCCAGCGGCCCGCTGGGCAGGAAGGATTGCCAGGCGGTCTCGGCATGGGGCCGCTCGGTGCGCACTGTGGTCACCAGAGCATGGTGCAGGTAGTCCCACTCGCGCATGGCGAAGCCGGCCAGTTCGCGCAACCGTGAGCGGGCACCATCGGCGGCCACCACCAGCGGCGCCTGGAGCGCCTCGCCACTGGCCAGTTGCAGGCACCAGCCGGTCGGCTGCTGGATCAGCTCGGTGACCCGCTGGCCACCCAGCAGGGTCACCGGGGTGCTCGCCAGGCTGTCCAGTACCGCCTGCTGCACCCGCCAGTTCTCGACGATATGGCCGAGCCGGTTCTCGCCCAGCATGCCGGCGTCGAAGCGGATCTCGCCGGTGCCCTCGCCGTCCCACACGCACATATGGCGGTAGGGGCTGCGAAACGCCGGATCGATGCGCGTCCAGGCATCCAGGTTGGCCAGGATATTCTCCGAGGCGGCGCTCAGTGCACTGACCCGCGGATCATAGCCCGAGTCGGTGGCCCGGGCGGTCAGGGCTTGGTCCAGCGGCAGCGCATCCAGCACCGCAATACGCAGCGAGGTGTCGGCCAGCGCCCGTGCCAGCGTGGCACCCACCATGCCGGCCCCGACAACGATCAGATCGAACTGCTGCGCCATGGCGCCTCCCGGAGATTGACTGTTCATCCGCGCAGCCCCATGCCCTGCCGGGCCAGCCGGCTCTTGAGCGGCGGCAGCAGATCCAGCGCCAGCAGCCCGGCATTGCGGCCAGCCACCAGCGCAACGTTGCGATTGCTGAATAGCTGGGTCAGGTAATGGCTGAAGGCGACGGTGCTCGCCTGATCGCCGAACTGCCCGTCGACATAGCCCTGCAAGACCGCCAGCGAACCGGGGTCGCGTTGCTCGCGCTGGGCCTGGAGCAGGCTGTCGACCAGCGCCATGGCATCGCGCAGCGACAGGTTGAAGCCCTGGCCGGCGATCGGATGCAGGCTGTGCGCGGCGTTGCCCAGCACCACCAGGTGCGAGCGGACCTGCTCCTCGGCCTCGATCAGGTTCAGCGGATAACTGGCGCGCTCTCCGACCTTGGTCAGCGCACCCATGCGAAAGCCGAAGGCCTCCTGCAAACGCTGCAGGAACGCATCGTCCGGCAGCGCGGCTACCGCCTCGGCGACATCCACCGACAGCGTCCAGACCAGCGCACTGCGCTGCCCAGACAGCGGCAGCAGGGCCAGCGGTCCGGTCTCGGTGAAGCGTTCGTAGGCAACGCCGGCATGGCCGTTGGCGCTGGTGATGTTGGCGATCACGGCCACCTGTTGATAAGGGTTGACCTTGCGGTGGATACCCAGCTGGTCGAGCAGCCCGGAGCGACCACCATCGGCGATCACCAGCAGGTCCGAGTCCAGCTGCCGGGGGCCGTCGGGGGTCTGCAGGTCCAGCACATAGCCGCCCGGTTGCGGCCGCGCATGCGCGACCCGTGCCGGCGCCAGCCATTCGATGGCCTGATGGTCCAGCGAGCCGAGCAATACCTCGCCGAGCCAGGCGTTCTCGACGATATAGCCCAGCGCCGGCACCCCTTCGGCGGCGGCATGCATGCGTGCCGAGCCGGGATGGCCGCGGTCGGACACATGGATCTGACGGATCGGCTCGGCGCGCCGGGCCAGCTCGGTCCAGATGCCCAGGCGTTCGAACAGCCGCCGGCTGCCATGCGACAGCGCCGTGGACCGGTTGTCATAACTGGGCTGCCAGCCACCCTTGACCGGCGGCTGGGCCTCGATCAGGCGGATTTTCCAGCCCGCCTGCCGGGCGCAGGCCTGCAATCCCAACGCCAGACTGGCACCGACCATGCCACCACCGACGATATTCAGGCTGAAGCTCACGCCGGCAGGTCCGCCGCGGCGCGAGCCCGCGCCATCAGCGCCTCGATCTCATCGGCTTCACGTGGCACCTTGCCGGTGAGTATCTCGTGCCCCTCGCGGGTCACCAGCACATCATCCTCGATGCGAATACCGATACCGCGCCACTTGGCCGGCACATCCTGGTTGTCCGCGGCGATGTAGATGCCCGGCTCGACGGTCATCACCATGCCCGGCTCCAGCACCCGCCACTCGCCGCCGACCCGGTATTCGCCGACATCGTGCACATCCATACCCAGCCAGTGGCCGGCACGGTGCATGTAGAAGGGTCGATAGGCGCCGCTGACGACCAACTCCTCCAGTTCGCCGCGCAGCAGTCCCAGTTCGAGCAGGCCGGCGGTGATCACCCGCACGGTGGCATCATGGGCTTCGTTCCAGTCACGGCCCGGACCGATGACATCGAATGCAGCCGCCTGCGCCTGCAGCACTATGTCATAGATGGCGCGCTGCTCGGCGGTGAAGCGGCCATTGGCCGGAAAGGTGCGGGTAATATCACTGGCATAGCAGTCCAGCTCGCAACCGGCATCGATCAGCACCAGGTCGCCATCGCGAATCTGGCTGGTGTTCTCGGTGTAATGCAGGATGCAGGCGTTGCGCCCGGCGGCGACGATCGAACTGTAGGCCGGGGAGCGGCTGCCATGGCGCATGAAGGTGTATTGCAACTCGGCCTCGAGCTGGTATTCGTACATCCCCGGCCGGCACGCCTGCATGGCGCGCACGTGGGCTTCGGCGGAAATGTCGCCGGCGGCCTGCATGACGCGTACTTCCGCCGCGCTCTTGTACAGGCGCATGTCGTGCAGCAGGTGATCCAGGGCGACGAATTCCTTCGGCGGCTCAGCGCCCATCCGCGCCTTGCTGCGGATGGTATGGATCCAACTGGTCAGGCGCATGTCGAACTCCTGGTTCGCGCCCATCGCATAGTAGACCCGCTCGCGCCCTTCGATCAGGCCCGGCAGGATGTCGTCGATATCGCTGATGGGAAAGGCATCATCGGCACCATAGCTTGCCACCGCACCTTCCTGGCCGGCGCGGTAGCCATCCCACAGCTCGCGCTCCGGGTCCTTTTCCCGGCAGAACAGCACGTATTCACCATGCTCGCGACCGGGGATCAGCACCGCCACCGCCTCCGGCTCGGGGAAGCCGGTCAGGTACTGGAAGTCGCTGTCCTGACGGTATACGTGTTCCACGTCGCGGTTGCGGATATGCACCGGTGCCGCCGGCAGTATGGCGATACTGCCGGGTTCCATCTGGTTCATCAGGGCCTTGCGGCGACGGGCGTATTCCTGCTTGCTGATGTGCATGGGTTCTCTCTCAATGCAGTGAGGCGGGCGGTTGGTCCTGCGGGCGGTCCGCCGGCTGGCATTCGCTGAACAGCATCAATACCGCCATGCGGACGTATTCCATGACCTCCATGAAATCGACCTCGTTGGCCTCGGATTCTTCCAGATCGGTCTGCACCTGGGCAATGGCGGCAAAGTCGGCGAGCACGCTATCACCCTCATCGCTCAGCCCGCCTTCACGCCCGACCAGGCCAAAGCCGCCGAGAAAACCTTCACACCACTGGCCCAGGGCCAGGGCACGGCGTTCTATGGCCGCATCATCGTCCGGCAGCAGTAGACTGAGTTCGAAACCGCTACCGGTCAATTGCGCCAGGGTTGCATCGTACAGCTGGATCAGTTGGACCCGCGCCGCCTCGGGCAGGCTGCCGCGGCCGTCAATGACCTCGCGTGCCACCTCCAGCCAGGCGCCGTGATCCAGGCGGCTGCCGGCACTCAGCCGGCCAACCAGATGGCCATGCAGTTCGGCGGGGAAGCCGGCGGCTCCCTGTTCGGCGAACATCTGGTCGAAGCGGTCATAGTCGAAGGCGGCGGGTATCAGAGCCATGATCTTGTGGTCTCGCGGAGGAAATGGGCGATGGCAACGGAATCTGTTGCAGGCAAGCCTATATCCTACAGACCCGGGACTGTGCTGAACAACCTGCAGCGGGGTTTGACCACCCTGGCGGGCAGCTCTATAGTTGGCCCACAGCGGGATGATAGAATGGCGCCGATGGAAGACCCCGAGATCAATACCCTGATTGCAAAAGTAGACCAGCTGATCGAGATCTGTGACCAGCTGCACCAACACAACCGCCAACTCCTGGCCCAGGAGCGTTCCTGGCGTGAAGAACGATTGCAGCTGATCGAGAAGAACGATTTGGCCCGTCAGAAGGTCGAAGCCATGATATTGCGTCTGAAATCCCTGGAGCACGATTCATGAGCCAACCCCTGACCGTCACCCTGCGTATCCTCGACAAGGAATACCAGGTCGCCTGCCCGCCGGAAGAACGCTACAACCTGGAAGAGGCAGCGCGCCACCTGGACGCGACCATGCGCGATATCCGCAACCGTGGCAAGGTCGTCGGGCTGGAGCGCATCGCGGTCATGGCTGCGCTCAATATCAGCCACGAGATGCTCACCGGCAACCGCAAGCAGTCCCAGGTCCTGGGCGACCAGCAGCAACAGATCAGCGATCTGGTGGACCGGTTGGACCAGGCGCTGGCACGCAGCCGGGAGTAGAGTCGATTGGCGGGCGTGAAGTTGCCATGAGTATTCTGTATACTCGGTCACATCCCTGGGGTGTTAGCCAGTCGGAGACGTCCCTGAGCCGATACTCCTGTAGAAGGAGGCCACGCGTTGCTGTCAGTGTGCATGTCCGCATGCCGGAAAGCCTGAGATGGTACCGTGTCCCCCACCTTGAACTTTCGGGTTCAAGGGCTAACCCGACAGCGGCATTCCGGGGACCTCATCAATGAATGGCGCCGAGCGTTCCGCCCTGCGCCGTCAGCTTCGCAGCGCCCGCCGCGCCCTGACACCCCAGCAGCAACACCAGGCCAGCCAACGTCTATTACGGCAACTGGCGCAGCATCCGCTGTTCCGCCGCAGCCGACATATCGCCTTCTACCTGGCCAATGATGGGGAAATCGATCCCGCTGCACTGCTGCGACATGCCCAGCGCCTGGGTAAGCATTGCTACCTGCCGGTGATCACCGGCTGGCCGGCCAATCGCATGCACTTTCAACGCCTGTTACCCAACCAGCGCTGGGTGCGCAACCGGTTCGGCATCCGCGAGCCGCTGCTCAACCGAGGCCTGCAGGCCCGGCCCTGGCGGTTGCAACTGGTACTGATGCCGCTGGTTGGCTTCGATCGCGCCGGCAACCGCCTCGGCATGGGTGGCGGCTTCTACGATCGAACCTTCGCCTTCCGTCAGCGCCGCCAGGGCTGGGCCGGGCCGCAGCTACTAGGATTGGCCCATGAATGCCAGCGCGTGGAGCAGTTGCCGACTGCCGCCTGGGACATTCCGCTGGATGGCATCGTCAGCGATCAGCAGGTCATTCTGCTGCGCTAGGCATGACTGCGGAAGGGTCTGTGGTGCGGTCGAAGTAACTCTGGGTATACCCCGTGGTCACCACACCCAAGGTGAATACAAGCACGAGAATCCATATCAAATCCGGCTTACGACGCATTACTGCCCTCCAATACTGGCCTACACCTGGCTGTTCCGTCAGAGCACCCGCGACACGGGCATCTACTGCATGTCGAGACTATCCATTCCAACGTATCGAGCGACACCGTATAACGCATCCCTGACTCGCCGTCAAGTCCCCTCTAATTCCAACACGCCGGTGCCCGGCCAACGAGGCGGCAGCCTGCGCGATCCGTGCATATACTGTACCCAGCCCACCGTCACTGACAGGATGTTCAAGCCACCCCATGGATGCGCCGTCATACAATCACCCTTCGAACCAGGCGATCAATGCCCTGCTGGTGGTGGCCCTGTTCGCCTGCCTGGCAACCGGGACGATCTGGGTGTGGCGCACGCTGGTGATTGCCGAGCAGCAGCAGAGCGAGAAGCTGCTGCAACAGGAAACACAGATACTGGCGCGCCAGATAGAAACCCACTTCACCTATCAGAGCAACGCGCTGCAGCGCTTCGCCCAGCGCTGGGAGCAGTACCATCAGCAGCGCACCCTGTGGTACCGGGACGCGGACCGCCTGCTGCACGACTTCGACAACCTGCAGGCCATCGAATGGCTGGATACCAGCCATCAGCTGCGCTGGATCCGCCCCCTGGCCGGTAACGAGCAGGCCATCGATTTCCGCTACCCTGCCGACCACCCGAACATACCCTTCGTGGCCCGCTCGCGGGAGCAGGGCCGGCCGATTCTCAGCAGTCACTTCGAGCTGGTGCAGGGCGGGCGCGGGCTTGCCTACTACGTGCCGCTCTACCGGCAGACCGAGGCGGGCCGCCAGTTCGACGGTCATCTTATCGCCATCTTCCGGGTCGAACAGCTGATCGACAGCCTGCTGCGCCGGCTGCCGGTGGAACACATGAGCCTGATGATCAGCGATGGCTCGCAGCCGATCTTCCAGCGCAAACGCGCCGACACCCTGGACTCCCCCAACCAGGTGCAGACCCGCGTCCAGCTGGGTGACAACAACAACTTCATTCTCCACACCTACCCCAGCCGGGAACTGCAGCAACGCCACAGCACCGCAGTGCCGATGACCACCCTGGTCAGCGGTCTGCTGGCCAGCCTGCTATTGTGCTACGCACTGTGGCTGGCACTGCTCGACCTGCACCGGCTGCGCGCACTGCAGGACAGCAACCGCGCACTGCAGAGCGAGATCGCCCGCCGCCAGCAGACCGAGGAGGTGCTGCAAACCAGCCAGTCCCGCCTGCGGCTGATCCTCGACATGACCGACTACAGCCACGATGCCCTGTTCATACTCAGCCTCGACCCGCTGGAAATCGTCTACATGAACCGTACCTGCTGGACCAGCATCGGCTACAGCGGCGAGCAACTGCGCGAGATCATCGCCATCAGTCCGGAGGATGTCATGCCCGGTGCCAAGAAGTGGCTGCAGGCATTGCAGCAACTGGTGATCCACAGCGACAGTGCCATCTACCAACGCCAGGTACGCACCCGCACCGGGCGTCTCATTCCGCTGGAGATTAGCGTAAGGCACATGAACCGGCTGGGGCGTGACTACCTGATCTGCGTCGGCCGCAACAACCGCCAGCAACTGGAGGCCACCGCACAGCTGGAACGGCTGACCCAGCTCGACGGCCTGACCGGGCTGTTCAACCGGCGTCACTTCGATACGGCGCTGGTGTCGGAATGGCGCCGACTGCAACGCCAACAGCTGCCCCTTGGGCTGCTGATGGTCGATGTGGATTATTTCAAGCACTACAACGACAGCCTCGGCCATCAGGCTGGCGACGACGCCCTGCGCCAGCTGGGCCACGCCCTGCAACTGCATGTTGGCCGCGAGGGCGAGCGGGTGTGCCGCTATGGCGGCGAGGAGTTCGCGCTATTGCTGCCCGGCGCCGATCTGCAGCAGTGCCGCAAGGTGGCGGAACTGATCCACGAGGCGGTACGGGAGATGAACATCCAGCATGCGGCAACCCCCACCAACCGCATGACCGTCAGTATCGGTGTCGCCTGCACCATACCCGGTGCCGACCGGCAACCCGAAGGGTTGCTCGGCGCCGCGGACCGCGCGCTCTACCAGGCCAAGGCCGCTGGGCGCAACTGCAGCGCCAGCGCCGAGCTGGTCAGCTGACTCAACCCAGGTACAGCTGATAGGCGGGGTTGTCGGTCTCGTCCCAATAGGGATAGCCGATTTCATCCAGTGCCGCCGGCACCTTGCCGCGCTCGGCTTCGGGCACCTGCAACCCGACCACCACCCGACCATAGTCGGCACCATGATTGCGGTAATGGAACATGGATATGTTCCAGCGCCCCCCCAGCTTGTTGAGGAAGTTGAACAACGCCCCGGGGCGTTCGGGGAACTCGAAGCGGTACACCACCTCGTCCTCCACCTGCACCGAGTGCCCTCCGACCATGTGCCGGATATGCAGCTTGGCCAGCTCGTTGTCGGTCAGGTCGAGAACCGGAAATTCCTTCTCGATCAACCCGGCCACCAGTGCCTCCCGGGGATCGTTCTCCGGATGGGTCTGCACACCGACGAAGATATGCGCCTGCTGGGCATCATGATAGCGGTAGTTGAACTCGGTGATGGCGCGCTTGCCGATGGCCTGGCAGAACGCCTTGAAGCTGCCCGGACGCTCCGGAATGGTCACCGCCAGCAGTGCCTCGCGCTGCTCACCGATCTCGGCGCGCTCGGCGACATGACGCAGGCGGTCGAAGTTGATGTTGGCGCCCGAGTCGATGGCGACCAGCACCTGGCCGGTGCAACCCTCGCGCTCGACGTACTTCTTGATCCCGGCCACGCCCAGGCAACCGGCCGGCTCGCAGATCGAGCGGGTATCGTCATAGATATCCTTGATCGCCGCGCACATCTCATCGGAGGAAACGGTGATCACCTCATCGACATACTGCTTGCAGATATCGAAGGTGTACTTGCCGATCTGCGCTACCGCCACCCCGTCGGCGAACTGCCCTACCTGCGCCAGGGTCACACGCCGACCGCGCTGCAGGGCGGCCTGCAGACAGTTGGAATCCTGCGGTTCGACGCCGATGACCTTGATCTCCGGGCGCAGGTACTTCACGTAGGCGGCGATACCGGCGATCAGCCCGCCGCCACCGACCGGGACGAAGATCGCATCCAGCTGGCCCTGATGCTGGCGCAGGATTTCCATGGCCACCGTGCCCTGGCCGGCGATGGTCTCGGGATCATCATAGGGATGGATGAATACCAGGCCCTTTTCCTCGACCTGCTTCTGCGCGTAGGCCAGCGCCTCATCGAAGGCATCGCCGTGCAGCACCACCTTGCCACCACGTGCGCGCACCGCCTTGACCTTGATCTCCGGCGTGGTCCGCGGCATCACGATGGTCGCCTTGACGCCCATGTGCCGGGCGGCGAACGCCAGGCCCTGGGCATGGTTACCCGCCGAGGCGGCAATCACGCCGCAGGCACGCTGCTCATCGGTCAGCTTGGCCAGCTTGTTGTAGGCGCCGCGGATCTTGAAGGAGAACACCGGCTGCAGATCCTCGCGCTTGAGCAGCACGCTGTTGCCCAGGCGCTCGGAGAGAAAGGCGGCGCGGTGGATGGGAGTCTCGACCGCCACGTCGTATACGGGGGAGCAGAGGATCTTCTTTACGTAGCTTTCCAGGGTAGGCATCGGGGTTTCGGCTTGCAGGTGAAAAGACAAAGCAGCCAGTCTAAACGAATCGGGCACGCCGCGACTACACGTAGCAGGGGCGTGGCCTTATAATCGGCACTTTATCAAACGCACAGAGGTAACCGGCATGACCCAGGACGAACTCAAGCGCGCCGTTGGCCAGGCAGCAGTGGACATTCTGCTGCCCCAGCTGGAGGACCAGAGCGTCATCGGGGTCGGCACCGGCTCGACCGCCAATTGCTTCATCGATGCCCTGGCCCGGCACAAGGGCAGGTTCGATGGTGCGGTAGCCAGCTCCGAGGCCACCGCCCAGCGCCTCAAGCAGCACGGCATTCCGGTCTACGATCTGAACAGCGTGGCCAACCTGGATTTCTACGTGGACGGTGCGGACGAGACCAACCGCCACCTGGAGCTAATCAAGGGCGGTGGTGCGGCCCTGACCCGGGAAAAGATCGTGGCCGCGGTAGCCCGCACCTTCATCTGCATTGCCGATGAAAGCAAGCTGGTAGCCACCCTGGGCGAGTTTCCGCTGCCAGTGGAAGTGATCCCCATGGCCCGCAGCCATGTAGCCCGGCAGATCGTCAAGCTCGGCGGCGATCCGGTGTACCGCGAAGGCGTGGTCACCGATAACGGCAACGTGATCCTCGATGTGCACAATATGCAGATCCATGATCCGCGTGGCCTGGAGGAGCAGCTCAACGCCATCGTCGGCGTGGTCTGCAATGGCCTGTTCGCCGCCCGGCCGGCGGATATCCTGCTGCTCGGCACGACGACCGGTGTACAACGCATGGAGCGTGGCGCCGGCTGACGCCAGCGCTCAGTATCAGGCCATCATTCCCAGCCGGAAAACGGATTACCCCAGGTGCTCCAGACCTCCGGCCCCTGAGCCATTTCCGCGTCGTCCAACAGGCAGGCGTCGAGCCGCGCGCGCAGCTCGGCCTCGTCCATGTCCATGCCGATCAGCACCAGCTCCTGGCGGGCATCACCCACCTGCTCATCCCACTTGGCGCGGATGAAGGCCACCGATTCCGGGTCCTGCGGCCATTGTTCGTCGGGCACCGCGGCCCACCAGTAGCCGGCCACGCCATGACGGGCCACGGCGCCGGCCTGCGACCAGGAGCCGGCCAACTGCGGATGACTGGCCAGCCAGAAATAGCCCTTGGAACGCACCACTCCCGGCCATTCGCTCTCGACCAGCTCGAAAAAGCGCTGGGGGTGGAACGGCCGGCGGGCCCGGTAGACGAAGCTGTGAATGCCATACTCTTCGGTCTCGGGGGTGTGCGTGCCGCGCAGCTCCTGCAGCCAGCCCGGCGCCTGGGAAGCCTCATCGAAATCGAACAGGCCGGTATCCAGCACCCGTTCCAGCGGTACCTTGCCAAATTCGGCGATTTCGATGCGTGCCCGCGGATTGAGGCCACGAAGGATCGCCATCAATTGCTCGCGCTGCGCATCGGTGATCAGGTCGACCTTATTCAGCACTATCACGTCGCAGAACTCGACCTGCTCGATCAGCAGGTCGACCACGCTGCGCTCGTCCTCCTCGCCGAGAGACTCGCCGCGTGACTGTAGGCTGTCACGCGAGCTGTAGTCACGCAGGAAGTTGAAGGCATCGACCACGGTGACCATGGTGTCGAGCTGTGCCAGATCGTTCAGGCTGCGGCCATCCTCACCCTCGAAGGTGAAGGTCTCGGCCACCGGCAGCGGCTCGGAGATCCCGGTGGACTCGATGACCAACTGGTCGAAGCGCCCTTCGCGGGCCAACCGGTCGACCTCGATCAGCAGATCTTCGCGCAGGGTGCAGCAGATGCAGCCGTTGCTCATCTCCACCAGCTTCTCGTCGGTACGCGACAGGTCAGCGCCACCACCGCGTACAAGGTCGGCGTCAATATTGACCTCCGACATGTCATTGACGATGACCGCCACCCGGCGCCCCTCGCGGTTGTTGAGGATGTGGTTGAGCAAGGTGGTCTTGCCGGCACCGAGGAAGCCGGACAGAACGGTAACCGGAAGTGTGGGGGACTGGGTTTCAGTATTCATCAGGACGCTCGAAAAGTTTTGGAAGTTATCTTCGGTCCCAGCATGTGCAAGCTGGTGCAGGCGGCATCCTGGATGTACAGGAGGAATCGACGGATCGGCGAATCCACCGCCATGCGATAATGCTATATTATAACCTTATCGAAATAATGTCCATATTGCCGATGAACCGAAGATGTGAAGCCAGAGGGGCTGGTATCCGGACGGTAGCGCTCAGCGACTCAACCGATGTGCCGCCCCTCGCTCTTCAGGCGAATATGAAAAGCCGCCCCGCCCAGCGGCGAATCGGTCAGGCTCAGCTCGCCGCCGTAGCTTTCGATGATGTCCCTGACTACCGACAGGCCGATGCCCTGCCCCGGGTGGGTGGTATCGAGCCGCTCACCGCGGCCGATGATGCGCTGGCGCTGGCTTTCCGGTACGCCCGGTCCGTCATCCTCGACCAGCAGGTCGCACACCCCGGCCGCTGCTGTGGCGCTCACGCGGATGCGCGAGATGCACAACCGATAGGCATTCTCCAGCAGGTTGCCGAGTAACTCGAGCAAGGCGCCCTCCTCCATCGGTACGCTCAGCCCCCTTTCGATATCGCATTCCAGGTGAATGGACTTGTCCCGATGGACCTTGCTCAGCGCCTCGCCCAGCCTGGTCACCAGCGGCGCCAGCTCGGCGCGGTGCTGCACCAGACCACTGCGGCGCAGGCTGGCGCGCTGCAGCTGGTAGTCGATCTGCTGGCTCATGCGCTCAATCTGGTCCTGCAATACCCGCGACTGCTCGTGTTGCCGCGGCTGCTGGCGGATATTCTCCGCCACGGTCTGCAGCACCGCCAACGGGGTCTTGAGGCTGTGCGCCAGGTCGGCCAGCGAGTCGCGATAGCGCGAGCGCTGCAACCGCTCGCTGTCGAGCAGGCGGTTCAGCGACCGGGTCAGCCGGGCCAGTTCACTGGGGTGCAGATCGCTCAGCGAGTCGCGGACGCCGGCCTCGATCTCGCTGAGTTCGCGGCGCACCCCCTTGAGCGAATGCAGGCTCCAGGTCAGCCCCAGCCACAGCAGCAGCAACAGCAACAGCAGGCCGCCCCCCAGCCACAGGCGCAGCTTGTAGCGGAAGTCCTGCTGCAAGGGTGCGAACTCGCTGCTCGGCAGCATGGTGACGAAACTCAGAGGCAGCTCGTCGTCCCCGGCCAGATGCACCTCCACGTCGTAGACGTAGTACTCCTTCTGGTTCAGGTCACGAATACGCAGGAAGTCGATACGTCCGCCGCTGAAATGCGGCATGTAGTTCAGTTGCTCGTCCTCGGTGGAGCGCGAGTGCCAGATCAGGTTGCCTTCGCGGTCATGCACATAGCCCAGCAGCTTGGCCTCCGGCAGGTTGAATTCCTCGTCCGGCATCAGTTCGGGCATGCGCAGCTGGCCATCGACCACCCGGGCGGCACTGACCAGCGTGGAGGCATCAGCAGCCAGGCGCTGCTGGATGATCTGTTCCATGGCCTGGTCGAATACGCTCTGCAGCGCTGGCAGCAGGGCCAGCATGAACAGCATGACGAAGCCGGCGATACTGAATACCAGTCGCGAACGCAGAGAGCGAATCATTGGCAGTGCCCGGTGAACAGGTAGCCCTGGCCCCGCACGGTATCGATCAGTTGCGGCTCGCCGGCGGCTTCCAGCTTGCGCCGTAGCCGCCCGACCAGCACCTCGATGACATTCGGGTCACGCTCCTCGTCGTCGGGATACAGCTGTTCGATCAGCCGTTCCTTGGCCACCACCTGTTGGTGATGACGCATCAGGTATTCGAGAATCCGGTATTCGAAGGCGGTCAGCGGTACCGGCTGGCCGGCCACACTGGCCTGCTTGCGATTCAGGTCCAGCACCAGCTCACCGGTACGGATCTGCGCCTGGACAAAGCCCGAGGAACGGCGCACCAGTGCATTGAGCCGCGCCTCCAGTTCCTCGAACTGGAACGGCTTGACCACATAGTCGTCGGCGCCGGACGTCAGCCCCTCGACCTTGTCCTGCCAGTTACCACGGGCGGTGAGGATCAGGATCGGAAAGGCCCGCCCCATGCTGCGCAGTTGCCGGATCAGGTCCAGGCCACCCATGCCGGGCAGCCCGAGGTCGATGATGGCGATGTCATGATTGAAGTGCTGGGCCTGGAACAGGCCTTCCTCAGCACTGTCCACCGCATCGACGACGTGCCCGGCCTCGCCGAAACGCGTGGACAGATGGTGGCGTAACAACGCCTCGTCTTCGACCAACAGCAGCTTCATGCCACCCTCCGATACAGCAGGCTCCGCCATCGCGGGCCTTTTTTGCGAAAGCAACGCAGACAAACCCGCCCGGCACGGGCCGGGCGGGTTCATACGCGCCGGACATCAGAAGTGGTAGTTTAAACCGAGATAGGCCTGGTCCGAGCTTTTCAGGTCGAATGAGCCGCCGACGCTACGATCCCGCGCGTTCAGGTCGGCATCGGCAGTGGTGCGCAGGTAGCGATAGCCGGCCTCTACCGAGGCGTTGGGGCTCAGGCTCAGCAGCGCACCGGCCTGCAGGCCAGCGGCAACACCCAGGTCGCTGTCGCGATGGTAGCCGGGGGAATCCTGTTCCAGCTTGACCAGTCCCGCTGTAACCCCACCGAACAGATTGACATTCTCCGCCACCGGCAGGAACAGGTCATAGCTGCCGAGCAGGTTCTGCTGACGCATCTTGTAGCGGTTGGAGTAGGTATCGGACACATACTCATAGGTCACGTACATGCGTCCAGTGTCATCCTGCACACCACCACGTACACCCCAGGTGCCCGAATTGTTGATGGTATCGTCCAGACGACGGGTCTCCGGGCTGCCTTTCAGCGCGCTGGAGCGATCGACATTGTTGCTGGTTTCGCCCCAGGTCAGGCCGACGAAGCTGTCCTGGGCCAGCGCCGGCAGGCTGGCGAAGGCCAGGCTGGTACCGACGGCGAGTAGTTTCAGAGTGGTTTTCATTGCTTGCGTCTCCTTGATGAACAACGGGACACAGCATGCCAAACAGCGGCTGAACACGACCTGAACCCGTGCTGAACCTTGGCTGAACGAAAGGAAAAAACGACATGGGCCGGCTCGACTGCTGGGCTGGCGAGCGCTATGCCTGGCGGCATGACTGAAGGGAACTGTCGTCGAGCAGGCGCTCGACGACCCGGTGATGGCGTGGCGGGAGCGGGCCCGCCACGCCGGTATATCAGAACAGTACGCGGCAGCGGATGGTACCGTTGACCTCGTTCAGCTTCTTCAATGCCAGGTCGGAATAGGCGGCATCGACGTCGATCACCACATAGCCGACCTTCTCGTTGGTCTGCAGATACTGACCGGAGATGTTGATGCCGTTGCTGGCGAACACCTGGTTGATCTCGCTCATCACACCCGGGATGTTCTGGTGGATGTGCAGCAGACGATGCTTGCCGGGGTGCGACGGCAGTGCCACCTCGGGGAAGTTGACCGAAGTGATGGAGGTACCGTTGTCGCTGTAGCGCACCAGCTTCTCGGCCACTTCCAGGCCGATGTTGGCCTGTGCTTCCATGGTCGAGCCGCCGATGTGCGGGGTCAGCAGGCAGTTGTCGAACTCGCGCAGCGGCGAGACGAACTCGTCATTGTTGGAGCGCGGCTCGACCGGGAACACGTCGATCGCCGCACCGTTCAGGTGCTTGTCGCGCAGCGCAGCGGCCAGCGCGTCGATATCCACCACGGTGCCACGCGCCGCGTTGATCAGGATGCTGCCCGGCTTCATGGCGCGGATTTCCTTCTCGCCGATCATCCACTTGGTCGCAGCGGTCTCCGGCACGTGCAGGGTGACGATGTCGGCCATGCCCAGCAACTCGGTCAGCGAACCGATCTGCTGCGCATTGCCCAGTGGCAGTTTGGTCACCACATCATAGAAGTACACCTGCATACCGAGGTTTTCCGCCAGCACCGACAGCTGGGTGCCGATCGAGCCGTAGCCGATGATGCCCAGCTTCTTGCCGCGGATCTCGAAGGAGTTGGTGGCGCTCTTCAGCCAGCCGCCACGATGGGCAACGGCGTTCTTCTCGGGAATGCCACGCAGCAGCAGGATGGCTTCGGCCAATACCAGTTCAGCTACCGAGCGGGTGTTGGAATAGGGTGCGTTGAACACGGCAACACCCATTTCCCGTGCCGTTTCCAGGTCCACCTGATTGGTACCGATACAGAAGCAACCGATGGCCACCAGCTTGTGCGCGTGCGCCAGGACATCCGCGGTCAGCTGCGTACGGGAGCGCACGCCGATGAAATGGGCATCGGCAATCGCTTCCTTGAGCTGGTCTTCGGGAAGGGAGCCGGTGTGATAATCGATATTGGTGTAACCGGCTGCCGTAAGCGTGTCGACGGCAGTCTGGTGCACACCCTCGAGGAGCAGAAACTTGATCTTGCTTTTGTCCAGCGAGGTTTTAGCCATGTGTCAGTTACCCGTAATGCTGATGTATGATGGTCCGTCAGGTATTTCGGCGTTTTCTCAGTCGGAGACCTGTTTCGGAAGCCGCATATGCTAGCATAATCTCCCTTTTTCAGATGCCCGGAGCAGCATGAAATCTGTGCAGGCATCGCATGAATTTTGTTTGAGAGCCGCCATGACCCCAGAAGCCATAATCGAAACCCTGAAAACGCTGGTTGACGCCGACAAGGTGCGGACCGACAGCGAGTCATTGAGCACCTGGGGACGGGACTGGACCAAGCAGTTCGAGCCGGCTCCGCTGGCCATCGTGTTTCCCAAGAGCATCGAGCAGGTGCAGGCGGTGGTGCGCTTCGCCAACCAGCACAAGCTGGCGCTGACGCCCTCGGGCGGGCGCACCGGGCTGTCCGCCGCAGCGGTGGCGGCCAATGGCGAGATAGTGGTGTCGTTCGATTACATGAACCGGATTCTCGACTTCAACCCCTACGACCGCACAGTGACCTGCCAACCGGGCGTGGTCACCGCCCAGCTGCAGCAGTATGCCGAGGAACAGAGACTGTATTACCCGGTGGACTTCGCCTCCGCCGGCTCCAGCCAGATCGGCGGCAATATCGGCACCAACGCCGGCGGCATCAAGGTCATCCGTTATGGCATGACCCGCAACTGGGTCGCCGGCCTCAAGGTGGTCACCGGCAGCGGCGAGTTGCTGGAGCTGAACAAGGGCCTGGTGAAGAACGCCACCGGCTACGACCTGCGCCAGCTGTTCATCGGCGCTGAGGGCACCCTGGGCTTCGTGGTCGAGGCGACCATGCGCCTGGAACGCGCACCGAAGAACCTCACTGCCATGGTACTGGGCACCCCGGACTTCGATTCCATCATGCCGGTACTGCATGCCTTCCAGGGCAAACTCGACCTGACCGCCTTCGAATTCTTCTCCGACAAGGCCATGGCCAAGATCATGGCGCGCGGCGACGTGCCCGCCCCCTTCGACACCGACTGCCCGTTCTATGCCCTGCTGGAATTCGAGGCGGTCAGCGAGGATATCGCCAACCAGGCGCTGGAAACCTTCGAGCACTGCGTGGAACAGGGCTGGGTTCTGGACGGTGTGATGAGCCAGAGCGAACAGCAATTGCAGAACCTGTGGAAGCTGCGCGAGTTCATCTCCGAGACCATTTCCCACTGGACCCCGTACAAGAACGACATTTCGGTCACCATCAGCCAGGTACCGGCGTTCCTGCGGGATATCGACGCCATCGTCGGCGAACATTACCCAGACTTCGAGATCGTCTGGTTCGGTCATATCGGCGACGGCAACCTGCACCTGAACATCCTCAAGCCCGACGCCATGCCCAAGGAAGAATTCTTCGCCAAGTGTGGCAGCGTCAACCAGTGGGTATTCGATATCGTCCAGCGCTACAACGGCTCGATCTCCGCCGAGCACGGCGTGGGCATGACCAAGCGCGACTACCTGGGCTACAGCCGCAGCGCCGAGGAAATCGCCGTGATGAAAGCGGTCAAGGCGGTATTCGACCCCAACGGCATCATGAACCCGGGCAAGATTTTCCCGGCCTGAATGCAAGCCTGCGTGGCGCTGTAGGAGCGGCGCCTCGCCGCGATGGCGTTTGCAGGACGACGCCAGGCTTTGACTGACTCTACCTGCGAGGCAACCATGACCTACCAGCACCACTACACTGACGGCACACCGATCGACCTGCCCATGGGCAAAGTGGTCTGCGTAGGGCGCAACTACGCCGAACATGCCCGCGAGTTGAACAACCCGGTACCCAGCGAACCCCTGCTGTTCATCAAGCCGGCCACCGCGGTGGTACCGCTGGCCGGAGGGTTCCGCCTGCCCGGCGGACGCGGTGCGGTGCATTACGAAACGGAGATCGCGCTGCTGATCGGCGCGCCGCTATCAGGTATCGTCAGCGCTGCGGAAGCCGCCGCCGCCATCACCGGTATCGGCCTGGCATTGGACCTGACCCTGCGCGAACTGCAGGAACAGCTCAAGACCAAGGGCCATCCCTGGGAACGCGCCAAGGCCTTCGACGCGGCCTGCCCGCTATCGCGCTTCGTTCGTCCCGAGCAGGCGCCGGCGCTGAATGACATCCCACTGCAGCTGAGAATCAACGGCGAGTTGCGCCAGGATGGCAACAGCGCCGACATGATCACCCCGATCATCGCCCTGCTGCAGCATATCGCCGGGGTCTTCAGCCTGCTGCCGGGTGATGTGGTGATCACCGGAACCCCGGCCGGCGTCGGCGTGTTGAACCCCGGTGACCAGCTGCAGCTGACCATTCCCGGTGTATTGCAGCAAACCACGCAGGTACTCGCCTGAGCGCCGCTTCCATCTCCGCTGCCATACGTCGCCCTTCGCGAACGACTGCATGGATGCAGGAGGTAGGGCGACGCAGGAAGCCAAAGCCGAGGCGAAGGATCCACCGGCCACACTAGAGCTGGCCGGAACGATGGATCCTCGGTCTTCGCCGAGGATGACGGTGCTTCCCCTATTCATGCTCAGAAACAAGGAGAGCGTCATTTGAAGCGTTATCTGCTGCCGGCAGCCCTGGTGCTGTTGCTGCTGGTCGCCGGGGGAACCCTGCATTACCTGCACCTGGACGTTCTGCTGTGGCAGAACTGGAAGCTGAATCGCCAGCCCATGCCCGCACAGGCCTTCAACCTGGGCCGCTACCGGGTGGATATCGAAGCCCTGCCGATCCCCGAACTGGACGATGACCTGTCCGCACTGACCTACAACAGCGACAGCGATACCCTGTTCGGCCTGCTCAATGGCGAGCCACTGATCGTCGAGCTGAGCCTGGACGGCCAGCTACTGCGACGCATCTGGGTCGAGGGTGTCTCTGACATGGAAGGGCTCACCCATATCGGCGGCAATCGCTACGTGATCGCCGAGGAACACCGGCACCGGCTGCTGCAGATCGAGATTGCGCCGGACGCGGTCGAGCTGGATGTCAGCGGCGCACCGAGCCTGACCATCGATCTCGGCGGCGACGACAACAAGAGCCTGGAAGGCCTGTCCTGGGATGAACAGCACCAGCGCCTGCTGGTGGTCAAGGAGCGCGACCCGCTGCAGGCCCTGGTGGTCACCGGCTTCGCCAACCAGGACAGCGGTGCCTCGGCGATCAGCATCAGCCTGGAACCGACCCTGTCGCCAGACCGCCTGTTCATGCGTGACCTGTCCTCCCTCACCCTGGACAGCCAGACCCGGCACCTGCTGCTGCTCAGCGATCAGTCGCACATGGTCGTGGAGTACGGCGCCGACGGCACGCCACTGAGCCTGCTGGGACTGTGGCGCGGCATGAGTGGGCTGCGCCGCACCATCCCCCAGGCCGAGGGCCTGGCCATCGACAGTCAGCGGCGGGTGTATGTGGTCAGCGAGCCGAACCTGTTCTACCGCTTCATTCCAGCGAAAGAGTAACGCACCGCCCCGCCGCGCCTCGTCCACCTCATACCACACCCCTGCTTTCCGCTTGCTGCGCCGGGCAAACGCCGCATAGACCGCCGCACCATCAGCGCAAAGTACCGCCGCCTTATCCACCAGCGGCTTTAGCGCAGCGCTCACATGCACGCCGTCGAGTTTCTCCAACTGAAAGTCAGCGATATGCCCTTCATGATCACGAACCACCAGAACGGGGATCTGATCTACCCCCGTGTCTTGCTCACAGCACCGCGCTTGCGGGGCGCACCTGGTATCTCTCGTTGACCTTTGAATGACTTCAGAAAGAAGCTCTCATCAGCCTCGACAAGACCGGTTTCACGCGTATCGCGATGCGTGGCCGCTGGCGTCAGAAAGCGATGTCACCAGAGAAATGCCGTGTTCTTGCTGATACCGCATCGTTTGGCGGCCTGACGAACAATAAAACCATCAATCAAGGCTTGGGCATAGTCTTGCCAGCAATCTGCTTTGCATAAGTGCGCCAATCCAGTGGCGGTCAAAGCATTACACGTACGCCGACAGGCGCGGCAGCAAAAGCGGCGCAACACCCGACTCCAACCCCGCGGACCAGCTGTGCGGCTACCGCCGCATAATGGGGGGCCGGCTTTCAGGTCCGGCAAGCTGCCTTCCACTGGGGCGGATCATGCAGAGAGCCCTGGAGGATGGTTTTTTCTGGACGCTGAGCAAACTCAGTTGGATCAGCCAGTACTGGAACGCCCGGGCATCCATAAGCAGGCCTCTTCAAAAGATGCCTACTCACAGTTTAGTCGTACAACTCAGAACTAGGACATAGCCGGTTTTTAAGCCATGCACTGACTGCATGGTCCTTACCTATCAAGGCCTTACCCTCCTTACTACAGGCAAACCACCCATGCGAACGTCAAATTAACATCACCAACACTTGATACGCGTCAATAAACAGATCAGAATATCGCGCATAGCGGCAATAAGATGGCCACAAGACGCCATTCATCCTGCCTCGCAGGAAAACCATCAAGGCCAATCAGTAGGCAGCATTTATCGCAGTGCAGCTCAGGGATGACCATCAACTTGTTCAGTATTCGGTTGGAGTGACGCAGATGGAACTGGAAAGTGCAGAAACGGATTTTGCAACACGTAGAAAAGCGTCGCCACAGCCCGCCCCCTCGGATAACCAGCGATGGATATCAACCACCGAGGCGCAGGACACACCAAAGCTTGATCGCAGGGACAACTCGTTCCGACAACTGGTGGAAAAGTCCACTGCCATGCAGCAGCATGGCTGGATTACAGGCCGCGACGGCGGGACCCCCTGGACACTCTCACGAACCAAGCGTATGACCTCTGCCACCCTGGCGCTGTTCATCCTGCTGGCCATTGCCCCTCTGTTGCTGGCCATCGCTATCGCCATCAAGACAACCAGTCGTGGGCCTGTGTTCTTCATACAGCAGCGCACCGGTTATCGTGGGCGACGCTTCCCCATGATCAAATTCCGAACCATGGTGACCAATGCAGAGCAGCTCAAAAGCTCCGTGCAGCACCTGAACAAACACGGCCCGAACTCAGTCGACTTCAAGATCGACAGAGATCCTCGCGTCACCCGGCTGGGCCGCCTGCTGCGCAAGAGCAGCCTGGATGAGTTACCCAACCTGTTCAACGTCGTTGCCGGGCACATGCGCCTGGTCGGCCCCCGGCCGACCTCTTTCCAGGCTAAAACCTACAAGGAACACCACCTGGGCAGATTGAGTATCCATCCAGGTATCACTGGCCTGTGGCAGGTATCCGGACGCAGTGATGTCGACTTCGACGGTCGTGTCACCCTGGATATGGCCTACATCAACAAACAGGGCCCATGGCTGGATCTGAAGATCCTGCTCAAGACCCCGTTCAAGATCATCAGTGGCCAAGGAGCCAGTTGATATGAACCCCACTTCCACGCCCAAGATCAAGCTGCAATCCCCCAGCGAAACCAATCTGGCAACGACCGTGCTGGATCAAGAATTGAAAACACTGCTGGTCACCTCCCCCAACAGCGGAGCTGGCGTGAGCAGCAGCGCCATGGTACTGGCCAGCGAGCTGGCCAGTAGCTGTCGCGGCAAGGTCTTGCTGGTCGATGCCTGCCTGTCAAAAAACAGCCTCACCTCCCAGCTGGAAAGCAAGCAGCACCCTGGGTTTCTCGAACTGACGCTGGCAGACCCGCCACCCACACTAGAATCCTGCATTATCAACAGCCCAGATCAGCTGTTTGACATCATGCCTTTGGGTGACCATCAACGCCATACTCAGCGACTGGCTCCGGACACACTGCATCAGACCCTGGCCCGCCTCACCGAAGTCTATCGTTTCATAATCATCGACGGCAGCGCCATTTATGCTGACAACAGCATGGATACGTTGGCGTTGAGTGCAGTGGTTGATGGTGTTGTTCTGGTGGTCCGCGCTGAAGATACGCGTTGGGAGGTCGCTCAGGCCGCCGTTCAGCGGCTGAACCAGGCTGGTGCCAAGGTGATTGGCAGCGTACTCAACGCCCGCCGCTACTACATGCCGAAATGGCTCTACGACCTGCTCTGAGCACCGGGAGACACCGAATGAAACGCTACATTCCCCTTTCTTTCCTGATGCTGGCTCTGGCTGGCTGCGCCTCGCAGGATGTGCAGCACATGCCTGTCCAGGTGCTGACTGCGCCGATCGAGCAGGCCCAGTTGCGTGAGGTTCAACCCTCCGCCCAGGTGCTGCGACCGCAGGATGTGCTGGATGTGATCTTTCACCTCAACACCAGCAACGATCAGCCCTATCGAATCCAGCCTGGAGATCATGTCGAACTGACCTTCCTGACCGCCAATGAACTGAGCGGCAGTCGTCTGGTCATGCCCGACGGCACCATTGATGTGCCTTATGCAGGCAATATCGCCATCGCCGGCCTGACCAGTGCCGACGCCCACCAACGGGTGATCGAGCGCTATACGAAGGTACTGCGGCGGCCCGAAATCCTGTTCTCCATTCCCCGGCCCATGGCTCAGCTGGAGAACCTGCGCATGACCCTGAACCACCCGGCCACGGGTATGAGCAGGGAGATCACCGTTACAGCCGATGGCCACGCCAGCTTTCCCCTGATCGGCAATATTGCCCTGCAGGGCATGACAGTGAATCAGTTGCAGGAAACGCTGAATGAGCGCTACGCCAACGAAGTTGGGCAGATCCGTGCCGACGTCATGCTCAAATCAACCGCCCCCAATCAGATCTACATCCTGGGCGAGGTTACCCAGCCGGGAGCCTATCCGGTGCGCCGCCCGGTATCCGTCCTGGAAGCACTGACGCTGGCGCAGGGACCGAATATCGGCGCGCGCCTGGATTCGGTAGTGATTTTGCGTCGTGAGGGCGATGACGTCGAAGCCAGGATCTACGATATCGACGAAGTCCTGAGCCTGGACGCACCACACATCGCCTACCTGCAACCGGACGACCTGTTGTACGTACCCAAAAACCGCCTGACCAAAGCAGGTCAATTGAGCCGCCAGCTGGCAGACGTAATTCTCTTCCAAGGTATCAGCTTCGGTTTCAATTACCGGGTCGACAACAAAGAAAACGACAACTGAGAAGCGCCATGAACAGAATGGAAAACTATCTGCACGAGTTCCTGCGCGTGCTCTTCGCCAATCGCCGTCTGATCAAGCGGATATTTCTTGCCTTTGCCATTGTCACGCTGTTGCTGCCTCTGCTGCTCAAGCAGAGCTTCGATATTACAGCCGACGTCATCGTACAGTCCAAGAAACTGTCGCAGGCAGACTCGACCACAACGCTGATGCTGGAGTCGGACAAGTTCCTACCGCCATCGCTGGCCGACATGGAAACCGAAAGCAACATCCTGCGCTCTCCGGCGCTGATCCGGGAAGCCATTGCGCAACTGCTTGAGGAGGATATGTACAGCCCCCGCTCCGGCATTTTCGCTTCGCTGGTCACGCAGCCCGCCAAGCGTTTCATTGCCGACCCACTGCGTACCTACGCAGTCAACCCTCTGCGTTCACTGATCGGTCTGGACCAGGACCCGGTGCGTGATACCACATTGGACCGCTATACAGCACGGGCGGTCAAGGATCTGAACATCGAGATACTCCCCGGCTCGAATGTCATTTCCATCATCTATTCGTACCCGGACCCAGTCGAAGGAACCCGCCTTGTCGAGCGCCTGCTGGCCAACTACCTGGTGAATCGTCAGAGCCTGCAGTCCAACGACCTGCCCGAAGCATTCTACGAACAGAAAAAGGCACAGTATGAGCACCGACTGGATGACCTCGAAGGTCAGCGCCTGGCTCTGCTGGAAAGCATTCAGTCATCCGACCCGAAAGAGGAGATTACCTTCAGGCTGAATGCGATCAATACCGAGGAGCAGTCACTCAACCTGTACCGTGATCGCGCACTGGAGTCCGAGCGCTGGTTGAGCTACCTCGAACAGCATCTCGAACAGGCACGTCGCAGCCAGACGCTAGACTACGCATTTCCCTTCACATTCGCCCATACCGTCGATAATGTTGCCTATGAAGACCGCGAAATCAAGCAACTGGGAGAGCAGCTGTTCGAACAGGTGACTCGTTTCGGCAACACAGCCGAAACCTTCCAGCAGGATAGCCTGCCGATTCGCCAACAACGCGACCAGATCAAACGCACTCAACAGCAATTCCTGGGCGTAGTGAGCAATCGCATCCAGGAGCGCTCCAGCGATCTGGACATCGCCAGGTCCATCATTGTGCAGAAGGAAGAGCGCATTGCCGGTTTCACGGACCGCATACGCCAGCTGCAGGAAGCACAGAGCAAGCTGCGGCAGCTGGAAACCGAGATCGATGCTCTGCACAAGGCATTCTTCACCTATACCCAACGTTACGAAGAAAGCCGCAGCCAGCTGCAGATGGATGGTGAGCTATCCAATGCCCGCATTCTCAGCGCCCCCTACGAGCCTGCGGAAGCAGCCTTCCCCAAACCCAAGGTGATCATCCCCCTGGGATTGCTGACCGGACTGTTACTGGCCGTGGCGATAGGTTATGTCCGCGAATTCTTCGACCATAGGTTCAAGCATCCGGAACAGATCACGCAGCACCTGGGGCTCCCGGTACTCATGGTGTTCAATACCGACCAAGAAATTCAGTCCAACCCGCACCGCCGAGGAAGCTGGCGTTGGCTATGGCACTGGGTCCGACAATAGAGAGTGCAGCATGCAAAGGACTATCGTGCACCTCATACACAGCGGCGGCTTCTATGGTGCTGAGCGCATGCTGCTGGACCACTGTCAGCAAGTGCCTGGCAAACACCGAGTACTGTTTCTGGATGCTCCAGCAGCATTACTCGAGCGTTTTCGCCAGGCGGGCATCAGTTGCGACAGCGTACACGGCATAAAAGCCCTGCTGGAGAATCTGCACGCACAGCCCGGTGTACTCAACGCGCACAATTTCCGCGCCCAGGTCTATGCCTGGATAGCTGCAATCCGACTGCGGCTACCGTTGCTACTGACACAGCACGGGTTTACCCCCAGCTCGCTCAAACAGCGCCTCTACACCTGGTTCAGCTTGCAATTATGCAGAACTCGAACCGTCAAGACGGTAGCCTGCGTTGCCCGCAGCATCGCCTTGCTGCATGAGCAGGCAGGTATCAGCCCCGGGAAGCTGGTGGTAATCCCCAACGGCTTACCCGAGGCAAGCTCTCACAGAGATGCCAGCCCGCGTCAGCTGATCGGTTTCGTTGGTCGACTGAGTCATGAGAAAGGCCCCGACCTGTTTCTCGATGCGATCCTGCCTCTGTGCTCCCAGCGTCCGGGATTGCATGCGGTCATGCTCGGCGGCGGCCCACTACAGGCCAGCCTGCAACAACGCATCCAGAGCGCCGGTCTGGAAAAGCAAATCACACTTCCAGGCTACCAGCAGAATATCCCGGAATGGCTCTCTCGACTTAGTGTACTGGTGATCAGCTCACGAACCGAAGGCACTCCAATGATCCTGCTTGAAGCCATGCAAGCCGGCGTACCCGTCACCTCCTTTGCGGTTGGCGGCATTCCCGACGTGCTGCAGAACAATGCTACCGGGCTACTGGTCGCCCCCGAAGACACGGTTCTGCTGGGTAGCCAAGTAAGACTGCTGCTGGACGACCCGACCCTGGCCGACAAACTGGCCCAGAGAGCCCGAGAGCACCAGCACCAGGAATATAACCTGAACAAGCTGAGCGAACGCTGGACCAGCCTGTACAACCAGGTGCAAGGCTCATGATCGCCGCTCTGCTGACTGCGGCACTCCTGGCGGTACTGTGCCTGGCCCTACTGGCCAGTCCCTGGCCGTTCCTTGCGCCCTTTGCGGTAATCGGGCTGTTTGCTCTCGCAGCCCTGTACCGCCGCCCAGCCTGGGGCCTGATCGGCCTGATTCTGCTGGTACCCTTCGAAGGGCTGTTTCAGGATATGAATCTGTCCGGCGCCAAATTATTGGGAGGTGCACTGATCCTGGTTGTCGCTCTTCAGTTCCTGCAGCGACGCATTCCCGAGCGTTACCTGGCCGGCAACCTCTGGCGACCATTACTGTTACTACTGCTGTGCATCACGCTGAGCTTCATGTTCAGCACCAATAAGCCACTTTCTGGCAGCAATCTACGCGAACTGGCGATAGGCATGGTGTTATTTCCCGTCACCCTGCTGATCGGTCGCCAACTGAACCTGGTCAGACTGTGTCAGGTCATGACCCTGAGCGTTGCTGTCACCTGCATCATCGCCATCTACTCATCAAACCATCAGGTCGGCGGACGGGCTATCGGGCTGCTGCAGGATGCCAACTATTTCGCATTGCTCATTGCCATGGCTCTACCGTTGGCCGTGCTGATGTTGCTGCAGGCAACAACCCTGCCGAGGCGCCTGTTCTGGTTGGGTATCGTCATATTGTTGCTGGCCGGCATGACAAAGACCGACTCACGCTCAGGGCTGGTGGTGCTGTTGCTGTGCATGATGATAGGCGCCTGGCATCATCGGGAGCGGTTGCGCCGTCTGCGTCCGAAACACCTGGGCTTCGTCATGTTTGGTGCAGCTCTGGTGTTGCCTCTGGCCCTGACATTCCTGCCGGATGACTACGTTGAGCGCATCAAGTCACTGACCCTGCTCAAGTCTGGGGTCAATGCGCACTTAGACCCCTCTCTCGGCCGACGGGCTTCCTACCTACTGGTCGGCGGCGAAATGATTGCAGACAACCCTATGACAGGATCAGGACCGGGCACTTTCCCGGTGCGCTATGCCTTCAGCGGTTACGCCAAGGCCTTTTCAGACAATCAGAGCGAGCAGAACCTCTATCGTCGTGCACACAATACCTACCTTGAAGTGTTCAGCGAAATGGGTATACCTGCCGGACTGTTTTTCATCGCGCTGATATGGCTCGGACTGCTGAACTTCATCCGAGCCAGACGCTCCTGGCTTGCCCGTGATGACAGGTCCATGGCTGACATGTCAACTCACCTTGGCCTGAGCCTGCTGGCCATAAGCCTGTTCCTGATATTTCTGAGCGCTCCAAACCACAAGTACCTCTGGATATTGCTGGCGCTGTCCTGCGTGATGCGGCAACAGGCAGAGAATCGCAGGGCCGTCGAATGACCAACCTGAGCATCATCATTCCCATGTTCAATGAAGCCCAGCATATCGGTCGCACACTTGAATCGGTGCTGCGCGCCGCCGAAGCGGCAGGCATCAGCTGCGAACTGATTGTTGCGGACAACGGATCCGTCGACCAGGGGCCTGCGCTGGCCGAACAGCTGGGCGCCCGTGTACTGCACTGTCCTGAGCTGAGCATCGGCGCCCTGCGTAACCGTGGCGTAGCCGCCTCCAGCCATCCCTGGCTGGCCTTCATCGATGCCGATATCGAGGTGCCTGCAAGCTGGCTGCTGCAGTGGAAGCAGGTACGTGCAAATGACGATGCCGATGTCATGGCGCTTGAATGCGAAGCTCCACCCTGCGCGCCCTGGTATGCCATAGCCTGGCAACGGCGAACGCTGTCCGGTGACCCAAAGCCCCGCCTTCACAGCTGGCTTCCAACCCCCAATTTATGTCTGGAGCGACGCTGGTTCGATATTATTGGCGGCTTCTCCGAAACACTGCGCAGCGGTGAGGACAAGGACTTCAGTATGCGTCTGGCCCAAGCTGGAGCACGCCTGCTGAGCGTTCCAGCCCCAACCGTGCTGCACTGGGGGTTCGAGGCCAGCTGGAGAGAATGGCTGGGTAAGGAAATGTGGCGCCAGAGCAGTCACCTGCAACTGCTGCAACGCAAAGAGAACCAGTTGCGCCTGCTGCGCTTTCCGCTGCTGTGTCTATTGCAATGTCTACTGACGCTGCTCCTGCTGCTCTGCCTGCCCTTTGGCTGGTCGACTATTACCGCATCACTACTGCTGACAGGTCTGACGCCTGCTCTGCTGCTGGCCTGGAGGCAGGCAGCCAGGCAGCGGCACCTGCAGCTGCTGATCGCACTCTGGGGGCTACATTGGCTGCGCCTGCACCTCGGGGGAGCGGCTCTTTTGCTGGCGCTGTTCAACCAGAATATAAGGAGACCGGATCGTGGCTGAGATCCTATTCTGGCTATGCCTTCTGCTTCCTCTGTATGCCTATGTCGGTTACCCACTGTGCCTGGCCCTGCTAAGCTTGGGTAAACCGCTCCTGCCCAACACGACAGCTCCCCCGCTCTCAATCAGCATCATTGTCGCTGCCCACAATGAAGCTCAGCACATAGTGCAAAAGATACATAGCCTGCTGGGGCAGGACTACAAGGCCACGGCACTGGAAATCATCATCGCCAGCGATGGCTCCACTGACGATACCGTCACACTGGCTCAGAGCCTGCAACACCCGGCCATTCGCGTACTTGACCTGCCGCGTCTAGGCAAGACCGGCGCACTCAATCACGCCACCAGCCTGGCCAGTAATGACATCCTGGTATTCACCGATGCCGACAACCGCTGGTCGAGCGATACGCTGGGCAGACTGCTGGCACCACTGGCTGATCAACAGGTCGGAGCCTGCGGTGGCCACATGGTTATAGCCAACCCCGGCAAGGGGCTCAGTTTCGGCGACAGTCTGTACCGACACTATGAGGCCTGGCTACGCGATCTGGAGAACCGCACAGGTTGTATGGTCTCCGCCGATGGCGCCCTGCTCGCCTTGCGCCGTGAACTGTTCCAGGAGATTCCACCACAGGTCAACGATGACTTCTTCATCAGCACCTGCGCTCCAGCTGTCGGGCAACGCATCATCTATGTACCGGAAGCAACCGTACAGGATGAAGGCGTGGATCAGCCCGATCGCCAGTTCCGTCGTCGCCAGCGGGTCACGGTCGGCGGACTGCACAGCCTGGCCGCACGCAGCCAACTGATGAACCCCTTGCGTCACGGCTCTTATGCCTTCGCCCTGATCAGTCACAAACTGTTGCGGCGTCTGGCACCGCTGGCACTCGTTCCCCTGTTGATCAGCAATCTGTTTCTGTGGCAGGCAGGTAATCTCTACCAGTTGATGCTGATAGCACAACTGCTGGGTTACGCTGCTGCCGTAATCGGCCTGCTCGACCGGAACGGACGCCTGCCCAGACCGTTCCGTCTGGCCGGATTCGTCCTGATCACCCTAGCCGGCATGGCCTCCGGTGTATGGCTGTTTCTGCGCGGGCACCGTTACACTCTGTGGAACCCCCAGCAGAACCGATGATCATGATGATCAAGTCACTTTACAAGGCTCTGGCCGGAACCCTCTACCTGCACTCATCGGCAGGACAGCGGCAACTGCGCCAATCAGCGACGATACTCATGCTGCACCGCGTACTGCCGGATGAGCAGGCTGCAGGCATGCCCCATCGCCAGGCTCTATGCATCGGCCAACAGAGCTTCGACCACCTGCTGTATTGGCTGCGCCGTCACTTCGACTGTCTCCCCTTGGAGACCTTGCTTGACGAGCCCACCGGCAAACGTCCGCGCATCGCCCTGACCTTCGATGATGGTTGGCGCGATAATGCACTGTACGCCCTACCACTCCTGCAACAGCACGGGGTTCCGGCCAGTATTTTTCTCTCAACCGACTTCATCGGTACCCATCAGCGCTTCTGGTGGGAGTCAATTGGCGAGACCCTGTGGGCATACCCGCAGAGCGATATCAGCCAGCCACTGCGCCAGCAGCTGGCACAGCTGCCTCCTCCAGACAGGCTACTGTACGCTGATCAGAGCCATGCCCGCAGTTTGTGCCTGGCCAGCTACCTGCAACAGCTGAAGCGGCTGACACCAGAGCAGTTGCAATCGCTCGCCGACCTGTGCCCAGAGCCGACTCAGCCCCATGCAATGGACTGGCAACAGGTCGTCCAGCTGGAGCAGAGCGGACTGATCCGTTTTGGCCCGCATGGTGCCAGCCACGCCATCCTGCCTCGGCTGGCGCAGCAGCAACTGGAGGAGGACCTGCAGCGCTCACATCGTGCTCTGCACCACTATTGCGTCGCACCGCTACCTGTGTATTGCTATCCGAACGGGGATCACAACGCCAGTGTCAGAGACGCTGTCGCCCGCCTGGGCTACCGCCATGCCTTGAGCACCGCACCCGGACTAATCAGCAAGGACAGCCAACCGCTGGCTCTGCCACGTATTGATCTGAGCCACAATGCAGCCCGCACTCC
Organism: Halopseudomonas xiamenensis; assembly: GCF_014219065.1. Classification (GTDB taxonomy): domain Bacteria; phylum Pseudomonadota; class Gammaproteobacteria; order Pseudomonadales; family Pseudomonadaceae; genus Halopseudomonas; species Halopseudomonas xiamenensis. Next base: position 7,953 of record NZ_JACLGO010000016.1, on the reverse strand, counting down.
CAGCATGTTGGCATGGCGCCTGTATCGCGGAGCACGGGCATGAGCAGCAACCAGTATCTGCGCCATCTGCTATTCAGCATGGGGACGCGCCTGCTCATGGTCGTACTGCGCCTGTTGCGCAACGTACTGCTCGCCCGCCTGCTGGGCCCGGCCGACCGCGGCATTTTCGCCTTGCTGGCAGCGCTTCCCGACCTGATTGCCGCGTTCAGCAGCGGCGGCCTGAACACTGCCGTGAGCTATCAGGCGGCCCGCCAGAAACCCATTGGCCTACTGTTAGCCCAGATACTGGTCTACGGTTGCCTGCTGGCAACCCTGTTGACTCTGGCCGGATTGATCCTGGTACAACAATTCGGTTTTGCAACGGAATCGGTGCTCACCCTAGGCACGCTGCTCTGGCTATTGCTGCTGGCGGTACCGCTGACGGTACTCAAGACCAGCCTGCTGGTCCTGCACAATGCCTGCGGTCAGGTCGGTCCATTCAATGCACTGCGCCTGCTGGAGTCCAGCCTGCCACTGCTCCTGTTCATCGGCTTCTGGCTGCTGTGGCAGGATACGCCACTCGATGCAGCGCTGGTCAGCTGGCTCGGCGGGCTGATGGCCGTTGTTGTCATCGGTTGGTGCTGGCTGGCACGCTTCCACAACCTGCAGCTGCGCTGGGACACCAGGGAACAAAAAGCACTGCTGTTATATAGTAGTCGCAGCCATCCCGATGCTCTGTGCCAACAGCTTCTGCTGCGCGGCGACTACCTGTTGATCGGTCTCATGTTGGACCCTGCGGCACTTGGCTACTATGCAATGGCCAGCGCTGCCGCCGAACTGTTACTGATCATCCCCGAAGCAGTAACAACGCCGCTGATGAAGCGGTTGTTGCAACAGGGGCAAGATGTGCGTCGCCTGACCCCGCTGGCATTGCGCGTCACCGCCACCGTCATGCTGCTCGCTTGCATCGGCATGGCGTTATTTGGTTACTGGCTGATCATTCTGCTGTTCGGTCATGACTATGCTCCGGCCTACCCAGCATTGCTGGCTTTGCTGCCCGGCCTGCTCGGGTTGTGCTACGCCAGTATTCTGCGCCTCGATCTGCTCGGCAAAAGGAGGCCCGGCAGCCTGTCGCTGATGATGGGGGCTGGCGTAGTATTGAACCTGACATTGAACCTGCTACTCATTCCAACACTGGGCATCGTCGGTGCCGCAATAGCCTCATCGGCGGCCTACCTGACCGTTACCGGCATGATGCTTTTCCTCTATTGCCGCCTGAATGACACGCCCTTGTGGCAGACTCTTATTCTGTTACCTGATGATGTCGCAACGCTGCTCCGACTGCTGCGGGGCAAGGAGTCAACATGCTGACCATTCAACGCAACCTGATGCTGCTCCTTCTGTTACTGCCACTGCAAGTCAACAGTGCCACTCTGGACTGGGGCGACCTGCGAGATGGCCGCCTACTGCTACGCCCGTCGCAACCGGATCAATTGCAGATACGCTGGACCCCCGCCTGGTTGAGCGATGCCAACCACGAGCAGTTGTATCTGCTCGATGGTAAGGGGCAACTGGTCAGGCAGATAGATATCACTGCCGAACAGGAGCGAGGGGAACAGCAACTTGCTCTGACCACTGACGCCGGCGATTATCAGCTCAGCATCCCCGGCTACAGCTTCCGCAACTACCGGATCAGGCACGCCAACACTACCGCCGCGCTGCTCGCGCCAACCAAGATCCATTTCAGCATGGAGGTCAGTGGCAACCCTGAGTTCTACTTCAGCGTAGCAGCCCATGAGCATGCCATACTGGCCGGCAAGCATCATGGCGGCGTGCGACAACTGCAGGCAGTACGGATACGGGATGGCCATCGCATCACACTCCCCCTGCATGAGCACGCCCGATACTGGGAATTCGATCAGATCAGTTTCCCCGTCTCCAATCTGGACGAGACCTGGCGCCTGACCCTGATCGGTAGCGGTAAAGCGGCCTTCTGGCTGGATGGCACCAACAACCTGTTCGCCCGGCAGATTGATCATCTGTTTGTACCACAGGCTCAGCCAGGACAGGTCTCTCTCTATCTTGGTAACGACGTCCGTGGCCCCACCCCGGCACTTGGCATGGCCCTACCATACGCCCTGCCACCCGACAGCACCCATGCGCTGGTAGACGCACTGGGTGTCCAGTCGGCAAACTACTACAGTTTTGTTGATGCCTTGGCACGTAACCCTCGCCGCGAGATCGACTTCCGGCAGCTGTACAACACTCGATTCGGCATTCTCCACGACATCACACTACTGGCCGGCAGTGGGCGGCAGGCGGTACTCAAAGCCGATACCCTAACCCGCAATGGTCTGAACAACTGGCTGTCGGATACCCGTGAACTGCCCAGGGCAGGCCGCCATTACCTGGCCTTTGCCGATGAGCCCAACCTCAACTATCCAGACTACAAGTCATTTGAGCTGTACTTCGAGCAGGTTCTGCAGCACCTGAAAAACAATCCGCAACTGCGCAGCGGTGGTGTCAGAATTGCCCTGCCCCCCATGTCCCGGTGGCTGGATGGCCCCTTCCGCGTAGACGCCGCCGACCGAAGGGGAATCGACTGGGCTGCGCGCCTGCTCAGCCGTTATGAGAGCGATATCGATGCTGTTGCCTGGCACGAATGGATGGTGCGTGACCTACTCGCCACCCGACGCTATCGGGACAGCGTCAGGCAAGCAGCCGAGCTGGTTGGTCTGGACCGCCAGGGTCGCCCGAACAAGGCGCTGCTGCTGGGCCAGACCAACATATCCAGCGGCTACAGCCTCAGTCCCTACCAACAGGAAACACACTACGCCTCACTCTGGTGGGCTGCTGTGGCGATCAACTCAGCGCAGGATGGCTGGCTGGAGATGCTCAACTGGTTCCAGGCGGCAGATGAACCGGACTACCCGAAAGGCTTTCTGCGCTCGAGCAATGGTCAGTTTTCACCAAAGCCGGTAGCCCTGGCGCAACAATTCATTCGTCAGCACTGGTTGGGGCAGGTGATTGAACTGGACAACAGCGCCTTCGAGGTCGACACACTGGCCATGCAGAGCACACAGCGCTATAGCCTGCTGGGCGTCAACAAGGCACAGCGGATGCAACAGGTCACACTACACCACGCAAACGATGCCTGTCAGGCAGGCGCCCAACTGCACTTGTTCACCGAAGACAGCCAGGTACGGACTGCCAGCATCAACTGCACCAACGAACTGCTGCGCTTTGATCTACCGGAGCAGGCCCTGTTTGCACTGACCTGGGAGCGCATGCCATGAATCTGCTGCAACTGTTTCACAAGGTACGCCACAAGGGGCTGCTGGGTAGCCTGCGGGTGCTGATGGAGCGCCTTGGCTTTTATCGCTGGGAACTGCTGTTGCTGGAGAGGCCGCTCGATCTTCCGCAACACAAGATAAACCGTGAACGCTGGCCCATGGTCTCTATCGATCAGGCACTGCTTCCCGCTTTCACTTGCCATTTCCCCCACTACAAGAAGGCAATCACCGAACTGCTGACGCAGGATATCTACGGCTATGCCTTGCTGGATCAGGATGGCAATGCGATTGCCATGGTATGGGTAAGCCCGCAGGATTACCATGATCGACAGCTCTACCGCTGCTGGATCCGCCTGCCTGAAGATGCCATATACCAATTCGCTGGTGAGGTTGCACCGGCCTACCGGGGCAGCGGCATCGTTCTGAATATCCAATATCCGATTTGGGAGCACTTCCGCCTGCAAGGCAAACAGCGCGTGCAGTCTCTGGTCAATACCCGCAACATCGTAGCTCTGCGCATGCATACACGCTTGGGGTTCGCCGAGATCGGCAAATCAGTGCACATATACTGCCTGTTTGGTTGCCTACACTTTCATCGCCACCGGCGCTATGCCGGCTCCTACCTTGATCAGCTCAAGACTCGACCGCCCCGTTCGACCAGAACCTCCCCCGACCGCATTCCGGATAACGAGAATACTCTGTGACAATACGTTTCGAATGGCTGCGCAGCCTGCATGACCATCGTTTGCCGGCGAGTGATTACGAAGCACTCAGACAATCCCTGGAACACGCAACCCCATTCAATCATCTGGCGTGGCTGAGCGCTGCCGAGCTGAGTCTGGAACCGAATCAGGAACTGTGGATTCTGCTGGCATGGGCCTCCGACCAGCTGCAGGCCTGCCTGCCGCTGTTGTATTGCCGGGAGCAATATCTGGGCCTGCCTTTTCGTGTCGTCCGACACCTGGGTCACCCCATGAGTGATCGCCTGACCCTGCTGATAGCCAACGACAGTCCTATCCTGCTGACCGGCATCCTGAAACAGATCAGACAGCAACTGCCACATGCCATGCTGCAGCTCGACGAAGTCACCATGACGGCAGCCCGGACCAGCGGCATGACACACTGGTCTCGTCACTCCGTCTGCTGGGATCGTCGCACCAACTGCCGAGTACCTGAACACCTGATTACAGAAGCAGATCATCAGGAAGTGACAGGCAATGTGCGCTACAAACTGCGCAAGGCACGCAAGCGCTGTCAGGAGGTAGCAGGCACCCTGCTCCGCCTGCAACCAGACGGGCAGACCGTGGATGGCATCCTGGCGGCGGTGCGCCAGGTTGAACAGGTAAGCTGGAAAGGTACCGAGGGGGTCGGCATTTTCTCCGGCACACGCCAGCAATGGATGCATCAGGCCCTGAGTGGGCTGGCCTGCGCCGGTATGTTGCGCCTGGTGGCGGTCGAAGTGGATGGGCGCTACGTCAGCTACCGTCTCGGCCTGCTGGAGCGGGGGCGTCTATACGACTACAACCTGGCCTTCCTTCCCGAGTATGCCAACCTGGGTAGTGGCCGCCTGCTGCTCGACGAGTGGATAAACTGGGGCTTGGAGGAAGGCTGGAAGCAGATAGACGCTTCCAGAGTGAGCCTGAACAACTCCAGCCACCAGTTGCATGAACGCATGACGGGGCAGATTGAACACCACCGCTGGCGCTTCTACTCATATCGACCAGGCGGCCTGCTGTTGGGCCTGTCGAATACATTTTGGCGCAGGCTGAAGCCACATTTGCAGAACTGGAAAAAACGACTCGCCAAAAAGGATGAAGCATGATGACAAGGAGTACCCGGCACCAGGTCATCATCAACGCGGATGATTTCGGTCTGTCAAGCAAGGAAAACCGCGCCATTCTGGCCGCATTTGAACAGGGTGTTGTCAGCTCGGCAACGCTGATGGCCAACATGCCTGCCTTTGCCGAGGCTTGCGAACTGGCTCATCAGCACGAGCTGGAGCAGTGTCTTGGGTTGCATTTCAACCTGACCTACGGCAGCCCCCTGAGCACCCCCATAACCAGGCATAAAACGCTGTGCTCGGGCTCTGGCGAGTTCGATTTCTCCATCCCCCGCTATGCCATGATCCTGCCCGCCACAGTACGCACTGCGATTCGTACGGAGCTCGAAGCGCAATGGCAACGATGCCTGGATCATGGCATCAGACCCAGTCATATCGACTCGCACCAGCATGTACACAATATTCTTCCCATTGCCGGCCTGGTTGCCGAGTTCGCACACCAGCAGCAGGTACCAATACGACTGGCCCGCAACCTCGGCCACAATATCGGTCCACTCAAGCGTCTCTACAAATGGCTGCTCAACCGGCGCATGACACAGTTGGCGGGACGCACGGCAACCTATGTCTGTACTCCCCGGGATCTGCTTGATGGTATCCGCCCCGGTTCTCCGGTAGAGGTAGTAGCTCATCCGTTGATCATGGCCGACGGCAGTATCGGCGACGACTACCTGCCTGCGGGTACTTCACTGGCAACTACGCTGGATATCGCCCTGCCACAGCATGAGCGCATCGACTACCCGGCTCTGCAGTCAATCTACCTCCAGCAGACCAGCCAGTAAATCCAACTCCCCCTCGTTGAACACACGGACGCCGTGGCGACGCAACGCCGCCGCGGCCACTCCTTCACCGGCAACGCGAGTGCCGCTGAAACTGCCATCGTAGGTTTCATGGTTACCGCAGGATGGGCTGCGCGCCTTGAGTACGGCGTAGCGAATCCCATGTCTGACGGCCAACTGCAGCGCAGCATCGGCGCCGGCGACAAAGGCCGCACTGACATCGCGCCCATCAATATCCACTACCGGCACCCGCCCATCCAGCACCGCCGCGCCCTGCCCGCCGAGGACTTCCGCCGGCGGCCGGGGTGTCGGCAGGCCGCCACTGACCTCGGGACACAACGCCACCACGCGCCCCTGTGCCTGCCAGCGCTGCAGCAGGTCAGCGGGGTCGAAAGCGCCGCCGTCATAACGGACCGGGTGGCCCAGCAAGCAGCGACTGACGAGAATCTTCTGCATGACTTTCTCAGCGCAACAGGGGGTTGTCCGGGCGACGACGGAACCAGCCCACCAGGCTGGCACGCTCACGCTGCGCCTGCAGCACCTCGTGGGGCAGGCTGTCGCTCATGAACACCGCCAGCGTGCCGGCGCGCGGCGGCACGTCCATGCAACCCTGCGGCAGATACAGGCGCAACTCCCCACCATCGCCCGGCTGCCACTGACTGTTGAGGTAGAGCACCACTGAGACGGTACGCAGCGGGTTGTCCTTGAACCTGTCCACGTGGCGCTGGTAGCCGGCACCGGGCGGGTACAGCGCATAATGGGTTTCGAAGCTGTCCAGGCCGAGAAACAGCGTCCGGTTGAGGGTCTCGCGCAAACGGTCCATGGCCTCGAGGTAGGCGTCGCTGGCGGCACAGGGCGGACAGTCGTCCAGCCAGCGAATATGGTCCCCGCGCACCTGCGGCAAGACCACCTGTTCACCGGCCCGGCCAACCGCAGCCGGCTTCAATGCGGCGGCGCTCCACAGCGAACGGCAGTTGCGCTCCAGCTCATCGAGCAGTTCGGCAGGCAAGGCGCTCTCGGTTACCGACCAACCATGCAGGGCCAGGCTGTCAGCCACACGGACCAGATGGTCTACCGCAGCGGCAGGGAACTCGGGCATCATCGTCATACTCAAATCGGAATGGCAGCTCGGCCTTGTCACGGGCGTGGCACGGCGGGTAAGACCCGGAACCCCGGGCGTGGCATAGTGTAAAACGATTGCCGGAAGCTGCCGATATTTTTCTGACCCATTGCGAGGCTCCATGCACCCTACCCCCCTGCGTTTTGTCGTATTCCTGGTCGCTGGCCTGTTGTTCAGCCTGCAGGCCGCTGCCAACCCGGCCCAGCTGTATCAGGCCAGTGGCATGGCCCAGCACCAGCAGCACTTCCAGGCGGCACTGTCCAGCGCGCAACAACGCTATAGCCAGCAGTTGCCGCCGGCGCTGCAGGAAACCCTGATCCGCAACAGCAACCAGCGCTTCGAACAGCAGGGCATGCACGACCGGGCTCAGGCCCGACTGGCCCTGGCATTGGACGCCGCGGACATCCAGCAGGCACTGACCTTCTTCAATAGTCCGCTGGGCACGAAGATAGTTGCAGCGGAAACCCAGGCCAGCTCGCCGGCATCGGTTGCCAGCATGCAGCGCGGCCTGCCGGTGCAGCAACTCGATGCCGAGCGCCGCGCGCTGATCGAGCGGCTGGCAGCACGACTGCCGGCACTGGAACTGGGAGTGGAAGTGTCCACCGCGCTGACCGGGCTGGCGGCGCAGAGTGCCAACGAGCTGCTCGGCGGGCTGATGAACATTCCCCAGCAGGCCGGCAGTGGCGGGCGTGAACGCCTGCGCCAGCAGATGCGTCCCAACCTGCCCAATACCCTGGCCTATATCTATCGTGATCTGGATGATGACCAGTTGACCCGGTTCGCCGAATGGAGCGAGTCCTCGGCTGGCCAGGCGTTCTACCGGGCGACCGAGCAGGCTGTGCGCGATGCGCTGAATCCTTAGACGTTTCCGTCATTGCGTATAGGGACTCCTCCCCGGTTGCAAGCTCCGATGGTTGAAAAACATAAAGCCGATGCGTGCGTATA
>NZ_JACLGO010000015.1 GCF_014219065.1 Halopseudomonas xiamenensis | reverse complement strand
GAACCCTGGATCATAGCCGGCATCGCCGAGGCCACGCTGGGCAATCATCCCGTGAGCTGGCAGGCGATGCGTGACGACTATCGGCTGATCCGGGAGGCCATTGCCCGGACGGTGCCCGGTTTTGATCAGTTTGAAGACCGTCTGAAGCAGCCTGGCGGCTTTCACTTGCCCAACTCGGCCAGCCAGCGCGTGTGGCGTACCAGTACCGAGAAGGCGCGTTTTTCAGCTACCTCCCTGCCGGATAGTCTGATTCACGAGAAGGTTCGGGCCAGTGGGCAGAGCCACGATCTGATCGTTCAGAGCCTGCGCTCTCACGATCAGTACAACACAACTATCTATAGCTTGAATGATCGCTACCGGGGAGTTTCGGGGCAGCGTGAAGTCCTTTTCGTTAATCAGAAGGATATCGACAGGTTGGGCTTTGAGGCGGCTCAGAAAGTAGATCTGGTTTCACTCTGGGATGACGATGTTGAGCGAAGGGTAAAAGGTTTTACGCTGCTTCCCTACGACATTCCGGAAGGGCAGGCGGCGGCCTATTACCCAGAGATCAATCCACTGGTGCCGCTGGATAGTTACGGTGTTGACAGCTTCACGCCAGCATCGAAGTTCATACCGATCAAGCTTTATCCGAGTGATTTCGGATCGAAGCACCAGTTAAGGTTTGTCCATGGATAGGTCAGTAAGTCGTTACCTGCCAGGATTTATGCGCGAAAGGCCTCGATTGGCTATGTTTATGCTTCTGGCTATCGCTGTATCAGGGTTTGGCCAGGCCTTCTTTCTCGGTTTTTGGCGCCCACATTCGTGAGGCTTTAGGCTCAAGCTTGGCAGCGGTGCTGGCATGGCCCCGGGGGCACTTCTGAAGGGAAGCGCTCCGAGGCGCGCTAATAATGGCAGAAGCGATTGGATCGTTTTACTCCGGCGACTTTTTTCGTTGCTTTTGGGAGCACTAACCTTCGCTAATGCAGCTGGCCACTATCTTGTGACCATCTGGATCGCGTACATAGGCTGCGTACACATTCGGCCCCACATCCCGAAACCCCGGTGCGCCAGCATCTGTTCCCCCTGTCTCCAGGGCACGCTTGTGGAATTCATCCACTGCGGCTCGATCCGCCGCTGCAAAGCCTACGGTCAGGCCGTTGCCTACACTGGCGACGTTGCCGTCGGCTGGTTTCAGCACTACGAAGCGCGGGCCTGCGTCGCCCCAGAGCGATGCCTTTTCCATGTTGCCGAGGTTTTCATGACCCAGTGCGCCAAGCACTGAATCGTAGAAGGTGCGAGCTCTGGATAGGTCGTTGGTACCCAAAGTGACGTGTGAAAACATAGGGCGGTTCTCCTGGTTGGGGCGCCTTGAATGGCGCTCAGTTGGTTTAAATGGGATTTCTTGGGCACGCAGCGGTTTTAGCCATCCATGCCCAGCAATGTGGTGATGTCGCGTCCCGGTTCCGCATCAGCGCCGTAGGAGAAGTCCCCCCGACGCTGGCGCTTAGCCAGTTGTTCCATCTGGTAGCGGTATCGAGTGCCAGGTGCATCGAAGCGAGAATGCAGGTCACGCCTGTCTGATTCATCCAGATAACGCTGATTCTGCGGACGTACCACCGAGTTGTCCTGGGGCTGGATGATGTAATTGATCCGCGGCATCAGATAGCGAAAGGGGGAGGGCGCAGCGGTTGTATTGAAGGTAACGTCGCAACGGGAGCGATGCCTGCCTACCGGCAGAAACGGCTGCAGATTGGGGACGTCGTAACCCGGCCGGAATCGTGGGTAGGAGATGCAGACATTACTGCGCAGATGAATATGCAGCACAGCACGGAAGTCCTGATACCTGGCGCGTACCCCGCCCACCCAGCGCATGACCGGTGCGACTGACTTCTGCGTGACCATGCGGGTTCTGGTTACTGTTTCGGACGTCCATTCGACTTCGACGACGTCGGATTCGGAGATGCCGTCGCCTATGGTATTGGCATGCAGGAAATCGGCGTGGGTGAGGTCTATGAGGTTTTCCACCGAGAGCGCCGATGAGGCGTCGAACCGGACAGTCCGCTGCGTGTAGTCCGGAATATTGCCGTCCAGGGGCAGGAAGGGGATATGGGGCAGCAACTGAATGTCCGCGTTGTCGGGGTTGCCATACCACGCCCAGATATAGCCGTAGCGTTCGATGACAGGATAGCTGCCGGAGCCTCCGGTGAAGGCGCTGCTGACGTGGCGCAGGGCTGTCAGCCGCGATGGATGGAACTCGGCCGCCTGAGGTATACCGTTTTCACGCCAGAGAAAATAAGGCTGGGAGTGGATGATCCGGCGGATTGGCCTTGAGCTCACGTCGCGACTGTGCGAGACCGGAAACCAGGTATCGTGCAGATCATAATTGACCGGAGTCCAGTCGGAGGGACGCTTGCTGCGCTGCCCTGCGACGGTGTCGGTGGTGGATACAGTGTGCATTGTGAATTCTCCTTGGGACAATCAGACGGCGGCGCGTACAGGAATCAGCGATTGATCGCGTAGCCGGTCCAAGTCACGGGAGGGTGCTACCAGCAGAGCGGCTAACGCTTCGCCATCGACATGGGAGTGCACCCGAAAAGGTGGGCGTTGTGCCCGGCGCGCTACACGCCAGCGCAGCGATGCAACGCCGCCCTCGCTTCGGTGTAGAAATCCTCGCCAACAGAGACTGGTGGTACCGCGTCGATTGGCTCCCGAGGCAATGAAAACGGTACACAGCGGCGTTTCCTCCTCGGTGAGAAGGTCGACGCGAATGTCGCCCCCGCTTACAGGAACAGCCGTACGGACGATCAGGGGATAGTCGACAACGAATTGCGGCGGCAGCATCCTGGTTGACCAGACTGCGCCTCGATCAAGAACCAGATGGTTATCCTTCAGACAGGGATCGCCGAGAAAGAAATCGGTCATCTTTACTGCGTCAAAACTGATCAGGCTGTGGGGTCCATCGAGCATTGCGGCAAGATATTCCTCGTGCAGAATACTGACGGTGGCCGCGCCGGTATATTCTCGACCTTCAGGCTCATAAGTTGCCGCAGACACCGACTCGTTCGGCTCATGTTCCCCTAACCAGACGTGAACAAATCCGTTTCGTTCGGCCACAGGGTAGGCTCGCGCAGCATATCGAGCAGGCACTCGTTCATTGGCGTGCAGGTTGGGTATCGCCGTGCAAGCGCCGCTGGCGCCGTCAAATGTCCAGCCATGGTAGCCACACTGGATTCCGCTCTCTACAACGCAGCCAAGGGATAGGGGCACGCGACGGTGGGGACAGCGGTCTTCCAATGCAAACGCCTGACCTTGCCTATCCCGAAACAGGACCAGCTCCTCGCCATTGCAGACGACTGCCAGGGGTTTTTCATTGTTTACGGCCTCGGACAAAGCCAAAGCCCACCAAGCGCTATTAGCCATCATGGTTTACCTCGTTGTTATTGTTTTGGTGTTGTTCTTGAGAGAAATGCCTGTGATCACTTTAGGCGTGGCTGGAAATATTGTCCAATAATAATAAACAGATATTTGATAAGTGTTTAAATGCGTCCCGAGGTCGGGCATCATGGCAATAGTGATTTTTTACCGTTACCCACGCGCAGGGACTCCCGCATGCCAACTGTGATTTTTAACTTTGCTGACGGTCGTCAACATACTGTAGAGGCCGTTGCAGGCCAGACACTCATGCAGGCTGCGGTTAGCAGCGGTCTGGAAGGAATTCTGGGCGACTGTGGAGGGGCGTGCCAGTGCGCCACCTGCCACATTTATATTGACCAGTCATGGCTGGACCAGTTGCCGGAAATGGATGGTATGGAAGATGACATGCTTGAAGGTACCGCTGCTCCCCGGCTTGCACAGAGCCGCCTGGGCTGTTGCGTGATCCTGGAGGCTGTGCATGAGGGCATGGTGGTGACTCTTCCACCAACACAAATCTGATGAAAAGTGGCGCGGAGCCGTCCCCGGCTCCGCGCCGGCGCGGGTCAATCGCGCTCGACTGCCAGCGCGACGCCTTGGCCACCACCGATACACAGCGTAGCCAGCCCTTTCTTGGCATCACGCCGCGCCATTTCATAGAGCAGGGTAACCAGCACACGGCAGCCGGATGCGCCGATGGGGTGGCCCAGGGCAATAGCGCCGCCGTTGACATTGACCTTTGATACGTCCCATTCCAGTTCCTTGCCGACTGAGAGGCACTGGGCGGCGAAGGCTTCGTTGGCTTCGATCAGATCCAGTTCCGCGATAGACCAGCCGGCTTTGCTCAGGCACTTCTTGCTGGCGGGCACCGGTCCGATACCCATGATCGCCGGATCCACTGCTGCGCTGGCATAGCCCTTGATACGAGCCAGCACCGGCAGATTCAACGCCTTCGCCTTGTCCGCCGTCATGAGCATGACTGCCGCTGCGCCGTCATTCAAAGTCGAGGCGTTGCCGGCGGTGACGCTGCCGTCCTTCTTGAACGCCGGACGCAGGCCTGCCAGGCTGCCTTCGGAAGTATCGGCCCGGGGTTGTTCATCGGTGTCGAAGGCAACGGGATCGCCCTTGCGCTGGGGAATCATCACCGGTGTGATTTCATCCTGAAAGCGTCCGGCACTGATTGCCGCATTGGCGCGCTGCTGGGAAAGCAGGGCGTAGGCGTCCTGATCCTCTCGGTTGACCTTATACTGGCTTGCCAGGTTTTCGGCGGTAATGCCCATGTGGTAGTCGTTGAAAGCATCGATCAAGCCATCCCTCAGCAGGCTGTCTTCGAGCTGCGCATGGCCCATGCGCAAGCCGGTGCGCGCCTTGGGCAGTACGTAGGGTGCCAGGCTCATACTTTCCATGCCGCCGGCAATGATGATCTCGGCGTCGCCACAGCGGATTGCCTGGATCGCCATGTGCACGGCCTTGAGGCCGGAGCCGCACAGCTTGTTCAGCGTCAGCGCCGAGGTGCTGAACGGCAGGCCGGCCTTGATAGCCGATTGCCGTGCCGGGTTCTGGCCACAGCCGGCGGACAGCACCTGGCCGAGGATGACTTCATCCACCTGGCTGGCGTCCAGGCGGGTACTGGCCATCAACGAGCGGATGACAGTGGCACCCAGTTCAACTGCAGGCACGTTGGCCAGCGCGCCCTGAAAACTACCGATAGCGGTGCGCGTTGCTGCGACAATGACGACGTCTTGCATGATCTTTTCTCCAAAAAAAACGTGGCTACCGCAATGGTGAGCCACGTAAAAACCTCAACGGGCAGCATTCCCGGTGCAGCTTGACCAGCTACCCCGGAAACCAGTGAAGCCTACCCCGTAGGGCGGCCTAATATTTGCTCAGGTATTGCTCGGTCAACACCGGACAGCCGGTTGCTTCCTGCAATGCCCCGATGGTGGTGCCAGGTGCCAGTTCGAGCAGTTCCAGGCCTGCTTCGGTAATGTCCAGTACGGCCAGATCGGTGATGATACGGCTGACCACACCCACGCCGGTCAGCGGCAGTTCGCACTGCTTGAGAATCTTCGGGCTGCCGTCCTTGGCGTTGTGCTCCATCAGCACAACGACGCGTTTGACACCGGCGACCAGATCCATCGCGCCGCCCATACCCTTGACCATCTTGCCGGGAATCATCCAGTTGGCGAGGTCGCCTTTCTCCGACACCTGCATTGCACCCAGGATGGCCAAGTTGATATGTCCGCCACGGATCATGGCGAAGGAGTCGGCGTTATCGAAGAAGCTGCTACCAGGCAGGCTGGTAACAGTCTGCTTGCCGGCGTTGATCAGGTCTGGATCGACCTTGTCTTCGTCCGGGAAGGGGCCAATGCCGAGCAGGCCGTTCTCGCTCTGCAGCCACACATCCATGCCTTCGGGAATATAGTTGGCTACCAGCGTAGGCAAGCCGATGCCGAGGTTTACGTAGAAGCCGTCAGACAGTTCCTGAGCAGCTCGTTGCGCCATTTGTTCGCGTGTCCAGGCCATGATCAAGCGCTCCGTGTGGTACGTTTTTCGATACGTTTTTCAGGATTGGTATTGAGCACAATCCGCTGCACGTAGATCCCCGGCAGATGAATCTGATCTGGATCGAGTGCGCCGGTTTCGACGATTTCCTCCACTTCGACGACGCATATCTTGCCAGCCGTCGCGGCGAGGGGGTTGAAGTTGCGCGCGGTCTTGTTGAACACCAGATTGCCGGATTTGTCGGCCTTCCAGGCTTTGATTAGCGCTACATCTGCGGTCAGCGAGGTTTCCATCACGTACCATTCGCCGTTGAACTGGCGGGATTCCTTACCCTCAGCAATCAGAGTGCCATAACCGGTTTTGGTATAAAAAGCCGGAATACCGGCACCACCCGCCCGAAGCTTTTCTGCAAGTGTGCCTTGGGGAGTAAATTCGAGTTCCAACTCGCCTGACAGATACTGACGCTCGAACTCCTTGTTCTCGCCCACATAGGACGACACCATCTTGCGGATCTGGCGGGATTCGAGCAGCAGCCCAAGCCCGAAACCATCAACGCCAGCGTTGTTGCTGATAACAGTGAGATGCTTCTTCTGCGTATCGCGCAAGGCTTCGATCAGGACTTCGGGAATACCGCACAACCCGAACCCGCCGACCGCCAGCGTCATGCCGTCATCGACAAGCCCGGCGAGAGCCTCCCGAGCGTTAGGATAGATTTTGTTCATTGTTATAGATGCTCCTCTTCCCGTTAAAGTCTTTCGTCATTGGTCGAGCTGATTGCTTCTGGCGTTGGCAACGCGCGAGCCGGAGGGTCGGTTCAACAAGGTGCTAATGCGGTTGCCGGCCTGAATCAGCGCGTCCAGGTCTATTCCAGTGTGGATACCCAGACCATTGAGCATGTAGAGAACGTCTTCAGTGGCGACGTTGCCGGTGGCACCCTTGGCATAGGGACACCCGCCGAGGCCGGCAACCGAGCTGTCGAATGCCTGAATGCCTTCAAGCAGCCCGGCGTAGATGTTGGCCAGCGCTTGCCCGTAGGTATCGTGAAAGTGGCCGGCCAGTTGATTACGCGGAATATGTTGCGCAACCGTTTCAAACAGATTGCGCGTGGCACCGGGCGTACCGGTGCCGATAGTGTCGCCCAGGGAGATTTCGTAGCAGCCCATGGCGTGGAGTTCGCGAGCCACGGTGGCCACCTGGCTGGCGGGTATTTCGCCGTCGTAGGGGCAACCCAGCACACAGGATACATAGCCGCGCACCCGCAGGCCGGCTTCGGCTGCGGCGCTCATGACGGGTTCGAAGCGTTTTATGCTTTCGCTGATCGAGCAGTTGATATTGCGCTGGGAAAACCCCTCAGAGGCCGCGGCAAACACCGCCACCTCGTCAGCGCCGGCGTGCAAAGCCAATTCAAAACCTTTCAGGTTAGGTGTAAGCGCCGCGTAGGTTGTACCAGCGCGCCGCTGGATCCCGGCGAATACATCCCGTGAGCCGGCCATCTGCGGAACCCACGTGGGCGAGACGAAACTGCCCACCTCGATGTAGCCCACCCCGGCGTTGCTCAGGTCGTCGATCAGACGGATCTTGTCAGTGTTGCTGACCGGCTGGGCTTCATTCTGCAGGCCGTCACGCGCGCCTACTTCGACCAGTTTGACCGAGGTGGGCAGGCTCATTGCGCTTCCTCCATTTCCACCAGCAGGGTGCCCTCGGCGATCAGCTCGCCTTCGGCGCAGAAGATTGCCTTCACCGTGCCGGCTTCGGCTGCGCGAATGCTGTGTTCCATCTTCATCGCTTCGAGCACCAGCAGTACGGCGCCAGCCTCGACCTGTTGGCCTGGCTCGACCATGACTCGCACCACGCTGCCATTCATTGGTGCCTGCAAACCGCCGGCGTGCTGATGGGAATGGTTAACTTCTGCAATCGGGTCAAACCGATCAATCCGGTGCCAGCTGTCGCGCCACTGCAGATACAGGGCACCATGGCTGATCAACACGTGATGGAGGCGAGTCTGCTGCCCCTCAGTGATCAACAGCGTCTGGGTCGTCGGACAATACGAACAACCCGTCACGTCTACGGCGGGGAAGGGCTGATCCAGCTCACCGCAACGCAGGTGCAGGCGACTCTGCGCGGGCAGCCCGGCGCGCCAGCTGGTCAGGTCAGTCCAGGGGCTGGTTTGCGCTGCGCCAGATCCAGGCGCTACCGACGAAGCGCCCGGCATTGCCAGCAACCAGGCCTTCGCTGCGGTGCGCCAGAATTGCTCATCGAGTGCTTCAGGCGCGGGCAACAATTTTTCGGTATGACGCGGAATAAAACCAGTATCCAGTTCGGCCTGGGCGAAGGCAGGGTGGGCCAGAATACGGGTCAGGAACTTCAGGTTGGTCTGCACCCCAACCACTACGGTCTCGCGCAGCATGGCCAGCAAGGACAAGCGCGCCTCTTCCCGCGTCTCGCCCCAAGCGATCAGTTTGGCGATCATCGGATCATAGAAAGGCGAGACGACGTCGCCTTCGGTAACGCCGCTGTCCACGCGGCGGCCCTCGCCAGCGGGAGGCTCGCGATACAACTGCAGAGTACCACTTGCCGGGAGAAAATCATTGTCGGTGTCTTCAGCATACAGGCGCACTTCAATGGCGTGTCCCTTCAGTGGTACCTGCTCCTGAGTCAGCGGGAGCTTTTCGCCCTGGGCCACTCGCAGCTGCCAGGCAACCAGATCCTGTCCGGTGATGGCTTCGGTCACAGGGTGCTCGACCTGCAGGCGGGTGTTCATTTCCATAAAGAAAAATTCGCCGCGGGCATCCAGCAGAAACTCCACCGTGCCAGCGCCGACATAGCCGATTGCCTGGGCGGCCTTCACCGCGGCATCGCCCATGGCCTTGCGCAGTTCGGGGGATAGACCCGGCGCAGGGGCTTCTTCAACCACCTTCTGGTGTCGGCGCTGGATCGAACAGTCGCGCTCGTTCAAATACACGGCATTGCCGTGCTGGTCGGCAAACACCTGGATTTCCACGTGACGGGGCTGTAATACGTACTTTTCCACCAGCATGCGCGCATCGCCGAACGAGGACTGGGCCTCCCGTTGCGCTGATGCCAGGGCTTCAGCCATATCCACCTCGCGCTCAACCACCTTCATGCCCTTACCGCCGCCACCCGCGGTGGCCTTGAGTAACACCGGATAGCCGATGCGCTCAGCAGCTGTTACGAAGGTCTGCAGATCCTGTTCGTCACCATGATAACCAGGCACCAGTGGTACCCCGGCCTTTTCCATTAAGGCTTTGGCTGCTGATTTGCTGCCCATGGCATCGATGGCGGAGGCAGGCGGCCCGACGAAGATCAAACCCTGCTCCTCGCAGGCACGGGCAAAACCGGCATTCTCGGACAGAAAGCCGTAGCCGGGATGAATCGCCTGGGCACCACTGGCGTGGGCTGCGGCGAGAATCTTGTCAACCAGCAGATAGCTGTCCGCTGGTTTCGCGCCACCAAGGCCGATCGCTATGTCGGCTTGCAGGACATGCTGCGCCTGACGGTCAATGTCACTGTGTACGGCGACAGTGGTAATGCCCATCTCTCTGGCGGTGCGCATGATCCGGCAGGCGATTTCGCCGCGGTTGGCGATAAGCAGGGTATTGATCATTTTTATTCATCCCACATCATGGCGAAGTTGTATTTTGTTCACTGTCTTTAGTATCGCTGCCATGCCGGCTTGCGT
The DNA here is from genome assembly GCF_014219065.1 of Halopseudomonas xiamenensis. Lineage (GTDB taxonomy): Bacteria > Pseudomonadota > Gammaproteobacteria > Pseudomonadales > Pseudomonadaceae > Halopseudomonas > Halopseudomonas xiamenensis. The sequence goes on along the minus strand of NZ_JACLGO010000015.1, from coordinate 87,074 downwards.
TTTTCAAGAAAGGCGCGCAGGCCTTCCTGGCCCTCTACGCTGACCCGAATGCCAGCAATAGCGGCTTCGGTATAACTGCGCACTTCTGCGGTCAATTCGCCGTGCTTGACGGTCTGCATCAGAGCCTTGGTCGCGCTCATGGCCTGAGGGCTGTTCTGTAGCAGGTTGTTGACCCAATCCTGTAGCGCTACGTCCAGCTGCTCTGTCGGATAACATTCGGCGAGCAAACCCAGTTCCCGCGCCCGTTCGCCGCTGAAACGCTCGGCGGTCATTGCGTAGCGGCGCGCCGCCCGCTGGCCGATAGCCTGCACCACGTAAGGACTGATAACGGCGGGAAGCAAACCGATACGCACCTCAGAGAGACTGAACAGGCTGTCGCTGGTGCCAATCGCGATATCGCAGCAACTGATCAAACCCAAGGCGCCACCAAAGGCGGCGCCTTGAACCACTGCCAAGGTCGGCAGGCTGAGCTGCGCCAGGCTGGCCATCAGTTGTCCCAGTTCCTGGGCGTCTCTCAGGTTCGCCGGATAATCAAGCTTGGCGCATTCGTGCATCCAGGCCAGGTCAGCGCCTGCAGAGAAATGCTTGCCGCGCCCACGCAGCAGGAGAAACCGCAGCCCTGCTGCGGCCTGAACCTTGTCCAGGGCAGTCAGCAACTCGCTGATCATCTCCGCATTGAAGGCGTTGTTGCGCTCTGGCCGGTTCAGCCACAGAGTGGCTACGCCGTTGTCGCTGTATTCGAGTTCGATTGTCTTGAAGCTGGTCATGGCTCTCTCAATCCCTGTTGTGGCAATCGGCCGCCCGCGCGAAGCGGCAGCTGAAGCAATCACATCCTGAACACTCCGAAGCGTGTCGGTAGGATAGGCGCGTTCAGTGCGGCGGATATCGCCAGTCCAAGTATGTCGCGGGTCTGCGCCGGGTCGATTACCCCGTCGTCCCACAGCCGCGCACTTGAATAGTAGGGGTGGCCCTGCCGCTCGTACTGATCGAGAATCGGTTTGCGCAGCGCCTGTTCCTGCTCGACGCTGAAGGTCTCGCCAGTGCGCTCAGCCTGCTCATGCTTCACCTGCACCAGCACGCCAGCTGCCTGCTCGCCGCCCATTACCGAGATGCGCGCATTAGGCCACATCCACAGAAAGCGCGGATCATAGGCCCGGCCACACATGCCATAGTTGCCGGCTCCGAAACTGCCGCCAATGATCACAGTGAACTTGGGAACCTGGGCGCAGGCTACGGCGGTCACCAGCTTGGCGCCGTGCTTGGCGATGCCGCCCGCCTCGTATTTCTGCCCAACCATGAAGCCAGTGATGTTTTGCAGGAACAGCAGCGGGATGCCGCGCTGGCAGGCCAGTTCGATAAAGTGCGCGCCTTTCTGCGCGGACTCGGCGAAGAGGATGCCGTTGTTCGCCAAGATTGCCACTGGATGTCCATGAAGATGGGCAAAGCCGCAGACCAGCGTGGTGCCGTACAACGCCTTGAATTCATCGAACTGGCTATCATCGACAAGGCGTGCGATCACTTCGCGCACGTCGAAGGGTTGTTTTGCATCGGCTGGAATGATGCCATACAGTTCTTCGTTGGCGTAACGTGGGCTGATCGGTACACGGCAGTTCAGTTCACCCTGCTTGCGCCAGTTCAGATTGGCCACGCAGCGGCGGGCCAGGGCTAGGGCGTGCTCATCGTTCTCGGCATAATGATCGGCTACACCGGAGGTTTTGCAGTGAACATCAGCGCCGCCAAGATCCTCGGCGCTGACCACCTCTCCGGTGGCGGCTTTGACCAGAGGCGGGCCGGCTAGAAAAATAGTCGCCTGGTTGCGCACCATGATCGCTTCGTCGGCCATCGCCGGCACATAGGCACCGCCAGCGGTACAGGAGCCCATGACCACGGCAATCTGCGGGATGCCCTGAGCGCTCATGTTGGCTTGGTTGAAGAAGATGCGTCCGAAGTGTTCGCGGTCGGGGAATACCTCATCCTGGCGTGGCAGGTTGGCGCCCCCAGAATCGACCAGATAAATACACGGAAGACGGTTCTGCTGGGCAATGGTTTGCGCGCGCAGGTGTTTTTTTACCGTCAGCGGGTAATAGGAGCCGCCTTTGACTGTCGCGTCGTTGGCGACAATCATGCATTCGATACCTTCTACACGGCCGATACCGGTAATCAAACCAGCGGCAGGTACCTCTTCGCCATAGACATCGTGAGCAGTCAGTTGTCCGATCTCCAGAAACGGCGAGCCCGGGTCGAGCAGCGCATCAATACGCTGGCGGGGTAGCAGTTTGCCGCGCGAAAGATGACGCTCCTGGGCTTTGGTGCCACCGCCCTCTACGACATGCGCCAGTAGCCTGTGCAAGTCGGACACGAGTGCCTGCATCGCCGAGCAGTTAATGGCATATTCCGGCGTGTTGCGGTTGATTTGACTGTTGAGAATACTCATGGATGCATCTCTTTTTATAGGTGCGCTTCAACGGGTCTCGTTGAACAATTCACGACCGATCAGCATGCGCCGAATTTCGCTGGTGCCTGCGCCAATCTCGTACAGTTTTGCATCACGCCAGATGCGGCCGGTAGGGTAGTCATTGATATAACCATTCCCGCCGAGAATCTGGATTGCTTCACCGGCCATCCAGGTGGCTTTCTCTGCGGTATAGAGAATCACACCCGCACAATCCTTCCGGACCTGACGGGCATGTCCGCTACCCATGGCATCGAGATACTTGCCGACGCTGTAAAGATAGGCGCGACATGCCTGCAGCGTGCTGTACATATCAGCGACCTTGCCCTGGATGAGCTGGAACTCGCCGATGCTCTGGCCGAACTGCTTGCGGTCATGTATGTAGGGCGTGATGATATCCATCGACGCCTGCATCAGGCCCATTGGGCCACCGCTCAGGACAGCGCGTTCGTAATCCAGGCCGCTCATTAGCACCTGGGTGCCTTCGCCCAGGCCGCCGAGAATGTTCTCTTCCGGGATTTCAACATTGTTAAACACCAGCTCGCCGGTGTGCGAGCCGCGCATGCCGAGCTTGTCGAGCTTCTGCGAAACGGAGAAGCCAGGGGTATTGGTATCCAGAATGAAGGCGGTCATGCCTTTGGCACCGGCGGCGGGATCGGTCTTGGCGTAGACCACCAGCACATGGCAATCAGGACCGTTGGTGATCCACATCTTGGTGCCGTTCAATACGTAGCGGTCGCCTTTTTTGTCGGCGCGCAGTTTCATCGAAACCACATCAGAGCCGGCATTCGGCTCACTCATTGCCAGGGCACCGATGTGCTCGCCGGAGATCAGCTTGGGCAGGAATTTCTGCTTCTGTGCTTCGCTGCCGTTGCGGTGAATCTGGTTCACGCACAGGTTCGAGTGGGCACCATAGGACAGACCAATGCCGCCGGCTGCGCGGGAAATTTCTTCCATGGCGATCATGTGTGCCAGGTAGCCCATGCCCGAGCCGCCGTATTCTTCGGCTACGGTAAGGCCAAGCAGGCCCATGTCGCCGAATTTGCGCCACAGATCCATCGGAAACTGGTCGGTGCGGTCAGCTTCGGCGGCACGTGGTGCGATTTCCTTGGCCGCAAAGCCGGCAACCGAATCACGTAACATGTCGATGTCTTCACCAAGGAAGAAGTCCAGCCCGGGTATAGCGCTCATATCGTTCAACTCCTGTTCTTATGTTTATAACTGCGTAGCTTGAATGCGTGCGTTCTTGGTGGTGGCATCATGAAACTCTGCTTGCTGCTCACTGCGTAATGCCGATAGCAGCCGGGCTTGCTGGGCGCGGGCCTGACTCAGAAAGCGTTCCTTGACCGGGCCGTAGCCACGAACAATGTCTGGCAGGTTGGCCAGCTCTACGGCGGTTTGCAGTTTCTCGGCGGTCAACTTGTCGAGCACCTCGTCAAGAATGCCTTCGTAGGTCGCCAGCCATTCGCGTTCCATCTTGCGCTCGACGGTATAGCCAAAGGGATCAATGACCGAATTACGCAGGAACTTCAGGCGTGCCAGTAGCTTGAAGCTGCGCATCATCCAGGGGCCGAAACTGCGCTTTTTGGGCTCTTCGCCTGGCTTGGCATTGTTCATTATGGGCGGTGCCAGGTGGAAGTTGAGCTTGTAGTTGCCCTCGAACTGCGCTTCGATCTTCTTCATGAAATCGCCGTTGGTATACAGTCGGGCCACTTCGTACTCGTCCTTGGTAGCCAGCACCTTGAAGTAGTTACGTGCGACGGTTTCGGTCAACTTGCCCGGCTCGCCAGCGATCCGCGTTTCAGCCTCGCGGAACTGCTGCACGCGGGCCAGGTATTTTTCGCCCAGCTTGGCGTTCTGATACTCGGTCAAGGTAGTGATACGGCGCTGAATGATCTCATCCAGATTCTGCGACAGTGGTTGCTCTGAGGCTTTGCTGCTGTTGCTGTTGATCAGGCTACGCAGGCGTGGTAAATCAGCGGCGGCGCGGCGCCCCCAATCGAATGCCTTGAGGTTGAACTCGACTGCCGTCCCGTTCAGTTCGATGGCCTGCACCAGCGATTCCTGTGCGACCGGTAGCCAGCCCTTCTGATAGGCGAAGCCGAGCATGAAGGTGTTGGTGGCAATCGAGTCGCCCATCAGTACAGTCGCAATGTGGCTGGCGTCCAGGAAACTGGACTGACCCTCGCCAACCGCTTCGGCGATCTGCGCCGACATGGCCTGGGTGCGGAATTTGGGGTCGGGGTGAGCTTCGAGGTTGCCACTCTCGGCCTGCATGGCAAAGGTGCGCACGAACTCGCTGGTGATGCTTTCATCCGAATTCACCACGGCGTGGGTGACGCCGTGGCGGAGCTTTTCCAGGGTCTCATCGTTGGCACTGACCACCAGATCGCAACCCAGCAACAGACTGGTTTCGCCTGCTGCAATACGCGGTGCATGCAGCTGCGATTGCTCGGCGGCAATGCGGATATGCGACCACACGGCACCGCCTTTTTGCGCCATGCCGGCCATATCCAGATTCAGCACGCCTTTGCCTTCGATGTAGGCGGCCATCCCCAGCAACGCGCCGATGGTTACCACGCCGGTGCCGCCTACGCCCGTGACCAGGATGCTGTAGGGCTGATCCAGTGACGCCATGGGCGGTGTTGGCAGGTGCCATTCATCGGCACTGGTGTTGCCCAGCGCCTTGGCCTTGCGCAGTGCACCGCCTTCCACGGTTACAAAGCTTGGACAAAAGCCCGACAGGCAGGAAAAATCCTTGTTGCACGATGATTGGTCGATGCTGCGTTTCTGGCCGAATTCGGTATCGACGGTTACCACGGACATACAGTTGGATTTGCTGCTGCAATCACCGCAACCTTCGCAAACCGCCGGGTTGATCACCACTCGGCGCACCGGATCAGGGAACTTGCCGCGCTTGCGGCGGCGGCGCTTTTCGGCAGCGCAGGTCTGGTCGTAGACGATGGCGGACACGCCGTCGAATTCGCGCAGTTCCTTCTGCAGCTTTTCCATCTCGTCGCGGTGCAGCACTGGTACGCCGTCGGCCAGATTCTTCACCGATTCGTATTTTTCCGGCTCGTCGGTCACTACGGCAATACGCTTGACTCCCTCGGCGGCCAGTTGCTGGGTGATCTGCGGCACTGTCAGAATGCCGTCGACCGGCTGCCCGCCGGTCATGGCTACGGCATCGTTGTACAGGATCTTGTAGGTGATCTGCACCTTGGCAGCGACCGCTGCGCGTATTGCCAGGATGCCGGAATGGAAGTAAGTGCCGTCGCCCAGATTGGCGAAAACGTGCTTGGTAGTGGTAAATGGTGCCTGGCCGATCCAGGCTACGCCTTCGCCGCCCATCTGGCTGAACGTCTGGGTTTGCGGATAGATCCATGCGGCCATGTAGTGACAGCCGATACCCGCCAGCGCCCGGCTGCCTTCCGGCACCTTGGTAGAGATATTGTGTGGGCAGCCCGAGCAGTAGTGGGGCACCCGGTCCATCAGCGCGCCCAGCACGTTCTTGGTGGCGAGCTGTGCTTCGAGTTGCTGCAAGCGGTTCTGCAATCTGTCGTTCGGACGCAAGCGTAGAATCCGCTTGGCCAAGGCGCGGGCGATATGCGCTGGCGTCAGCTCACTGATGGCCGGTAGCAGCCAATCAGTGTGGGGCATGCTCCACTCACCCTTATCGTCGAACTTACCGACGATGCGTGGCCGTACGTCCTCGCGCCAGTTGTACAGCTCTTCCTTCATCTGGTACTCGATCATGTGGCGTTTTTCTTCCACCACGATGATCTCTTCCAGCCCCTCGGCGAAATGGCGCACGCCTTCGGCTTCAAGGGGCCAGACCATACCCACCTTGTAAACGCGCAGACCCATCTGCTGGGCCTGTTCGGCATCGATGCCGAGGATCTCCAGCGCCTGGCACACGTCCAGGTAGGATTTGCCTGCGGTGATGATGCCGATGCGGGCGTTGGGTGAGTCCATGACCACGCGGTCGATACGGTTGGCGCGGGCATAGGCCAGAGCGGCGTAAAGCTTGTGTTCGAGCAGGCGCTGCTCCTGAGCCAGCGGCGGATCTGGCCAGCGGATGTTCAGGCCGCCTTCGGGAATCTGGAAGTCGGGAATGATCGACTCGACACGAAACGGATCGATATCGACAATCGCTGCGCTTTCAACGGTATCGGCGACGGCTTTCAGCGCTACCCAGCAACCGGAGTAACGGGACATGGCCCAGCCGTGGATGCCGTAATCCAAGTACTCCTGCACGCCAGAAGGTGCCAGCACCGGCATCATTACGGCTTTGAATATATGCTCTGTCTGGTGCGGCAGGGAAGAGGAGCGGGCACCATGGTCATCACCGGCGATGGCCAGCACACCACCAAATTTTGAGGTGCCAGCCGCATTGGCATGCCGGAAGACGTCTCCAGAGCGATCAACGCCTGGCCCCTTGCCGTACCACATGCCGAATACGCCATCATAGGTGGCGCCTTCAAAGATGTTGACCTGCTGGGTGCCCCAGATTGAGGTGGCGGCCAGCTCTTCGTTAACGCCTGGCTGGAAATGGGTGTGGCTCGCTTTCAGGTATTCCCGAGCGCGCCACAGATGCTGATCGAAACCGCCCAAAGGCGAGCCACGATAGCCGGAGACAAAGCCCGCGGTATTCAGTCCCGCAGCCAGGTCCCGCTGGCGTTGCATAAGCGGCAACCGGACCAGCGCCTGGATTCCAGTCATCAGTTGATTGCCGCTTATCTGCGTATACTTGTCGTCAAGCGAGAGGGAAGTTCCCATGGCTGATGATTACCTGTCTTGTTCTGTTTATGGCTACTGCAATGCACGGTAGTACGGCTTGACTGGAGTATATGAAGACCGTCTGGTATCGTAAAATTATAAAAACTAGACGAAGGTATTGGAAAAACAGATGACAAAGAATGATGTTTCGATGCGCCAGTTGCGATACTTCGTTGCGGCTGCAGAGACCGGCCAATTCTCCCAAGCGGCTAGCAAGGTGCATGTATCGCAGTCGGCGATCACTGCTGCGGTCATGCAGTTGGAAGAGCGCCTGGGCGTGAAGCTGTTCGAACGGATGCCCTACGGCGTCAGCCTCACGGCGGAGGGCAACAAGTTCTTGCAGCATGCAAGTCATATTCTCGATACGTTGCAGGATGCACTTAGCGAGCCGTTCTTTCTCAGTCATGCAACCAGCGGGGTGGTGAGGGTAGGGGCCTCTTACACTGTGTTGGGTTACTTCCTGCCGAACCTGCTGGCGCGGTTCAAGCGTAATTATCCGGATGTCGAGATTGATCTGATTGATATGGAGCGGAGTAGCATCGAGGCCGCCGTCACTTCGGGTGAGCTGGACATGGGTCTGACGGTAATATCCAACGCCAGCGATCTAAGCGGCCTGGAGCGCAGCGTGCTGATCAGATCGCGTCGGCAATTGTGGTTGGCTTCCACCCATCCGCTGATGCAATCGAATTCCATCACTTTGAAAGATGTCGCTGAGCACGCCTATATCATGCCCACGGTCGATGAAGGCGAAATATCGGCTCTGCGCTATTGGCATAGCCAGAACCTGAAGCCGCAAGTGGCCTTTCGCACCTCTTCCATGGAATCGCTCCGTGGGCTGGTGGCCCACGGTTTCGGGGTTACGATTCTATCGGACATGCTGTATCGTGCCTGGTCATTGGAGGGCAAGAAGATTGAAATCCGCCCGCTTACCGACGCCGTGCCACCCATGGAGCTGGGCCTGCTGTGGCGTGAAGGCGCAAGCCTGAACGAAGCTGCCAGCGCCTTTCAGCAATTCCTCATTCATGCTTGCGGATCCTGAGCAGGCAGTGTCCCGCCAGGCGACACCTTATTCGATCAGGTGCTCACTCCGTGAGCGAGGAGTTTTCCCTTCGCTGCCGAATGGATTCGGCGAAATCGCGCTTTAATGTAGGGAAGTAGGCAATCTGCCCACCCATACCGCCGGCAATATCGATAGAGGCACCGCTGATAAAACTCGCGTAATCACTGGCGAGAAACAGCGCCATGCCGGCCACGTCTTCAGGTCGGCCGTAGCGCCCGAGCGGGACTACCTTCATGACCATCTCGTCGAATTCCTCTCGGGTTACCCCCAGCCCCATCTCCCTGAAGTGTCGATCCCACTGACCGGTATCAATCCAGCCCATATTCAACGAGTTGACCAATATGTTGTCTTTGGGCAGCGACATGCCGAGCGACTTTGACAGGGCTACACAGGAGGCTCGATTGATCACTGATGGGATGCCTTCTGGCGTGGGGATCACGCCCGCCAGCGCATTGATCTCGATGATCCTGCCCCAGCGCTGATTGCGCATGAAGGGTACAACAGCCTGAACAAAACGAAAGTGACCCATCTGCAGTACGTTGGCATGCTCAATAATGGCCTCGGTCGTCAGCGTGTCCAGGTTGCCACCCTTGCCCTGGCCAGCATTGTTGACCAATACATCTACCCCGCCCCAGGCTTCCGTGACCTCAGCAACGAAAGCGTTCACTGAAGTGGTATCTGTCACATCCACCGAGCGGGCAATGACGGCGCTCGCGCTAGCTTCCAGTTCCTGCCCTGTAGCAGTGACTGCCTGCAGATTTCTGGCGCAGATCGCGACGCGGGCACCCTCCGCTGCAAAGGCGGTGGCAATTGCCTTGCCGATCCCGCGCGATGCGCCAGTGACAATCACGCGTTTGTCGCTAAGATCAATATTCATACATTCTCCTTGATGATGCATGTAAACCGGAAATGGCAGCTGAATCGCTTATAAGCCCTGCTTCTGAGGCTTCTATCGGCTGAGCTGACTCTCGTTAGATTGTGATAAACCAAAAAAGAAAGACATAAATTGAACAGAACTCTATGTTATGTTTACTTAAAGGCGGTTGGCAAACCACCAGCCGAGGTTTGTACACCCGCTTGGAGTGATTCAGCGAGTAGGGGTGAGGTTCTTGAAGCAAAGAAACTGGTCGCCTGTCAGTCTGTATAGAGAATTGCAATCTTGATGTGGAATCATGGGGATTCTTAGGTTAGGATAAAAAGCGCTGAACAGAGCGCGACGGATCCAGCCGATGGATGCATGATGGAGAGATCGGGACGCGGCGCTGCAGCAAAACGCGGAAGGTTTCATAAGCCATTGAAAATAAAAACAAAGGAAGACCGATGAACGTTAAAAACAAACTTGGGCGAAGCACCCTGGCTCGCAGCGCGCTGGCTCTTGCGGTCGTAGCAGCAACAGGCAATGTGTCTGCCATGCAGATAGATCTGGGTAATCCTGACATCCGTTTACGCTGGGATAACACCGTTCGTTACAACCTGGGCATCCGTGCGGAGAGCCAGGACAGCAGTATCATGAACAACCCGAATTTTGACGAATCCAACGGAAAATTTGACCGGGGCGACATAGTTACAAACCGTCTTGATGTGTTGACTGAAATCGATCTTGCTTATAAATGGCATTTTGGTGCGCGGGTCAGTGCTGCTGGCTGGTATGACGATGCATACAGTGATCGCTCGGTCGAAAGTAATGTTCCGGGCTATTCGACCAGCTATCGTAATGATCGCTACAGCTCTGAAGTCGAGCGCTACGTTTATGGTCCCTCCGGTGAAATTCTCGACGCTTTTGTATGGGCCAACTTCCACATCGGTAATGCGCCGGTCAACGTTAAGGTTGGTAAACACACAAATTACTGGGGGGAGGGTCTGCTATTCGGTGCCCACGCCATCGCTTATTCGCAAGCCCCCACGGATGCAGTTAAAGCGGTAACCAGTCCGGGCATCGAGACCAAGGAGGTCTTTCTGCCTATTGGCCAGGTTTCGGCCAAGGCGCAGGTGACCGATTCGCTGTCCATTTCCGGACAGTACTTCTACGAGTGGGATTACACCCGCTTTCCGTTCGGCGGAACCTATTTCGGTGCGGCCGATCCCTTCTTCGAAGGGCCTGATCGTCTGCCTGCGGCACCCGGTTTCGATCTTGCTCGTGCTGATTCCAAGTTTGGGCGAGATAGCGCGAACTGGGGCATCATGGGTCGTTACGACATCCAGAGTGCTGGCGTGACGCTCGGTGCCTACTATCGGGAGTTCGATGATTATCAGGCCTGGTTGTCGCCGCAGATCGATATGGACGCATTGGAATATCGTTTGGTCTACCCGCGCAACGTCAAGCTATTTGGCTTGAGTTATGCGGGCAACATCAGCTCTGCTTCCATCGGCGCGGAAATTTCCTACCGGAAGGACGGTGCGCTGAACGCTACGGGCATCAGCGCGCTTGATAATGAAGGGCCGCGCGGTGACACCATTCACATGGTGTTGAATGCTGTTTATGGTGTGCCCCGTTACTGGCTGGCTGACAATTCCACGCTGGTAGCCGAATTGGCTTTCAGCCATCTTGATAAAGTGACGCACAACGAGGAGTTATACAAAGGTAGAGGCTACGATGCCTGTACCGACTTGCGTACGCCGGGCGTTGCCGGTTCCGGGGGCAAGGAGGATGGCTGCTCAACCCGCAACTATGCTGCCATGGCAGTAAACTACACCCCGCAGTATCTGGCTGTTCTGCCTTCCTGGGATCTGGATCTTCCTGTTACCTTGAACTATGGCCTGTATGGTAACGCGGCAAGCGCGGGCGGTGGATCTGAAGGTGCCTTGGCTTGGTCCGTGGGTGCAAAAATGACCTACCAGCAAAGTCATGAGTTTACCCTGCGTTATGCGGACACGTCTGCGAAGGAAAAACATACGCTGAATGCCAACGGTGACAGAATGACCAGCGCAGGTGGTACGGACCGGGGTTGGGTCTCTTTTACTTACCGGACCTCGTTTTAATAAACATAAGAACGGAGAACGTCTATGAAATTCCAACTCGCTTTCGGCTTGGTTCTCAGTGGAGTGTCAGCCTTTGCAATAGCTGCCGTTTCACCTGAGGAAGCAGCCGAGCTCGGCAAGTCGCTGACCTTGACCGGCGCTATTCAGGCCGGAAATGAGGCGGGAACCATTCCTGCCTTCGAGGGTGGGCTGCGCGAGGCACCTGCTGGCTTCGAGCCGGGCAGTGGTTACTGGGTAAACCCGTTCAAGGATGAACAGCCTCTTTTTCGCATTGATGCCAGCAATTATGCTCAACATGCGGACAAGCTGAGTGAGGGCCAGATTGAGCTGCTGAAGAGAAATCCTGAGTATTATATGGATATCTTTCCGACACACCGCACCGCAGCTCTGCCGCAGGAAGTTCTAGACGCATCCGTTCGCAACGCAACCGAATGCTCCACCCTCAAGGACGGGCTCGCTCTTGATCCCGCCTGCCGGGGTGGAGTCCCTTTCCCGATCCCGAAGACGGGGAATGAGGTGATGTGGAACCAGCAGGTGCGCTACAACGACGGAAAGTTTGGCACTACCACCTCGTCGTCGAACAGCTGGATCGTCGCGTCAAATGGCTCGGTAACTAAGGCGTCGGAACAGGCAACCTTTGTCGAGCGGCCGTTCTACCAGATGGATGTGCCCGGTCGTGACGAGCAGATGTACACGCGGGTGTACTCGGTCACCAAGGAACCGGCCCGTCGAGCTGGTGAAATGACCGGCTATACGGATTTTCTCGACCCTACCAGTCGAGCACGACGCGCGTGGAGTTATACCCCAGGGCAGCGTCGCGTCAAACTTGCTCCAGAATTTGCCTATGACACACCGGTTGCCAGCATGGGCGGGATCGAGTTGTTCGATGAGCTGTTCATGTTCTCGGGTATGCAGGATCGCTTCGACTTCAAATTGGTCGGCAAGAAAGAGATGTATATCCCGTATAACAACTACGAGCTGTATTTTGACTGCAATGCCGATACTCAGCTGATGGCATCACATCTGAATCCAGAGTGTGAACGCTGGGAGCTGCACCGCGTCTGGGAAGTGGAAGCGACGCTGAAAGAAGGTCGTCGTCATGTCTACAGCAAACGAACCTACTACCTCGATGAAGACACCTATGGCGCCGGTCTGTATGACGCTTGGGATCAGAGTGGTCAGCTTTATCGATCCATGATGCTGGGTGGTGTTCAGTTCTATGATCACGATATTCCCTACATCGTCAAACATGTCATTTATGACTTCAATCGAGGCATGTATGGCTTGATCAATGACGCTCTGTCCGGTGGCTACAAGGTGCTCGAATCACCTCGGTCCGAGCGAGAGCTGAATCCTGAAGCCATCGTTTCTCGAGAAAGCGTACGGTAACTCAAGCAGTCACGGTGCGGTCCCAGGGGGAGCGCTACCGGGAACAGCTGTCGCCACTCGGCGACGCTGTTCAAGCCCAAGACGCGTCTGGATTATTGAGGATAAGAATAATGACTATATCCTGCTGGTTGAAATATCCCCCAGCCACGAGATCGATCTCTCTCGCAACTGCCTGCTTCCTGTGTCTTGGGTTGGGTTCCTTTTCAGTCCTGGCCTCCGAAACGAAAAGCGAGTCTTCACGCGGTCTCCATGATCCGCTTGAGCAGCCTTCCATCATTCAGGATCTGAGCCGTCCCCAGCCCGCTGTGGCAATAGCGCAGGCCGGCGGCAATCTTGTCAGTGTGGGGCTGCGCGGATTGATCATGATTTCCAGCGATGGCGGTAACAGCTGGAGCCCCTCCACCAGTCCCGTGGCCAGTGATCTCGTGCAGGTACATTTTCGTGATGAGCTGCATGGCTGGGCTGTCGGGCATGATTCCGTTCTGCTCGCCACAACTGATGGCGGCAAATCGTGGGAAGTTCGGTTGGACGGTCGTAGCTTGGTGACGCTGTTGAGAGAGCACTATTCCACCGCTGCTGGCATCGATGAGTATGAAGCTGAAAGCCTACTGGGAGAAGTAGATCTGGCTCTGAGCACCTCGTCCGATCCCGATGTCATGGCCACGCCTTTTCTGGATGTGTTCATCAACGACAACGGAGAAGGCTTTCTGCTGGGTGCTTTTGGCATGCTGCTACACACCATTGATGACGGTATGACGTGGCAGCCATGGATCGAGCGCACCGAAAACGAGCGGCGCATGCATTTGTACAGTATCGATATGCACGGTGAGCAAGCTTACATAAGCGGTGAGCAGGGTCTGGTCATGCGCTTGGATCGGGGGCTGGGTCGTTTCGTCCGGGTAGAAACGCTCTATACCGGTACTTTTTTTGGAGTGCACGTACGTGACGGTCTGGTCATGGCGTACGGTCTGCGGGGCAATTTGTATGTCAGCAGAAATGAGGGCCTGAGCTGGGATCGAGTGGACACTCAACAGCAGGCCAGTCTGGTGGATTGCCTGGAAGACGGCCCCAACCACTTTATATTGGTTAGTCAGCGCGGAGAGTTGATACGACTCGATTCCCGTAATCTCGAAACGGCCAGACTGGAAGTGCCCTTCAGCGGAGAGGTGTCCTCTGCGGCCATGGTGGACGGTTCAAGAGAGTTGATGGTTACTCAATTCTCCGGCGTCCGAAAGATTGATATCAGCAAACTCAATTAGTTAATGCCGGTATCAGGTAATTGATGGTAGTACCACGCCGCTACTACCCTCCTTATCAAGAGAACAGGGTGGCTGGCTCAGGAACGCTTATTGGTATCAATGAAGTTTTCATCCAGGACGCACTGACGCTACATGTCTTGTATGTGCACTAAGGCCTTTGGAGAAAGAAATGGTCGAATTGAGTAATAACAATAACGGGATGCCGGTAGTACGTGACCTACAAGACTTCGACAAAAGCTCGGGTGGCCTGTTTGAGCGCATTATTTTTCATAATCGGATGCTGGTTCTTCTGAGTTGTGTTCTGATAACCATTGTGCTGGGCAGCTTTGCCACGAAGCTGGATGTCAATGCCAGTTTCGAACGCATGATTCCGGTTAATAATCCCTATATCCAGAATTACCTCGAACACAAGAACGAGCTCCCGGGCCTGGGTAATAATATTCGCGTGGTGGTTAGCAGCAAGAGTGGAGATATTTATGACCCGGAATATCTGCAGGTGTTGCAGGACGTAAATGACACGCTTTATCTGATTCCCGGCATTGACCGATCCTGGATGCGATCACTGTGGATGCCTATCGTACGGTGGCGCGAAGTCACTGAAGAAGGCATCAGCGGCGGTGCGGTCATGCCTTCTGATTACGACGGTAGCCTAGCGAGTATCAGCGCGCTGAGACGTAATATTACGCGTGCAGGGTTGTTGGGTAGCCTGGTCGCCAATGACTCAAGATCCAGCATGATCCTGGCGCCTCTGTTGGAAACCCATCCCCAGACCGGCGAGCCCTTGGATTACAGTGAGTTCTCGAAACAGTTAGAGGAGAAGATCAGGTCATTTGAAAGCGACAGCGTGGGGATTCATATCGTCGGCTTCAGTAAACTGGTCGGTGATCTGATCGAAGGACTTCAGGCGGTAATGATGTTCTTCGGCATATCCGTGCTGGTGGCCGCGCTCTTTGTGTATCTGTATACCCACTGCGTTCGCAGTACCCTGTTACTGGTGAGTATAGCGGTGACGGGGGTTGTCTGGCTTCTCGGGCTGATGCAGTTGCTCGGCTATGAGCTGGATCCCTATTCCATTCTGGTACCCTTCCTGATCTTCTCGATAGGCCTTTCCCACGGCACCCAGAAAATGAACGGGATCCTGCAGGATATCGGCCGCGGAACCCATAAGTATGTCGCTGCGCGTTATACCTTCCGACGGCTGTTTCTGACCGGGTTGACAGCACTGCTGGTAAACGTAGTGGGGTTCGCCGTTCTGGCCATCATCGATATTCCTGTTATCCGGGACTTGGCGCTGACAACCAGTATCGGTGTCACGGTTCTGATCTTCACCAAACTCATTCTGATTCCGGTTGCCTTGTCATACATAGGCGTCAGCAAGAAAGCGGCGCGGATTGCTATCGAAAAAGACAAGAACATACAGCAGAACCGCAGCTGGCAGGGCAGGGTGTGGCAAGGCCTGAACAAGTTTACTGAACGCAAGTGGGCAATCGCTGCGGTGTGCGTCTCGTTGCTGGTAACGGTAGTCAGCTCTGCTGTTATGCTGGATCTGAAGATAGGTGATCTGGATCCGGGTGCGCCGGAGCTGCGTCCGGACTCGCGCTACAACCTGGATAATGCTTTCATCACGACCAACTATGGTCTGTCCAGCGACCAATTCGTGGTCATCATGAAGACCGATCCCGATGGATGTCGTTTCTTTGGGCCACTCCAGACCATGGATAAGCTTGCCTGGCGCCTGCGGCAGACCGAGGGGGTACAGACAACCACCTCACTGGCCGACACTGTCCGTTTCATGACCTCAGGTATGGCTGAAGGTAGCGCCAAATGGCTGACCATCAGCCGAGATCAGGCGATTACCAATGCCTCGGTCGATGCCGCTATGATTTCCTCGCCAGGTACTACCAATCAGGACTGTTCAGTTACCCCCCTGATTGCCTATCTGACCGACCACAAGGCCGATACGCTGACCGGGGTGTTGAATGAAGTCGAGGACTTTGCTGCGAAATTCAATACCGGGCCGGACGCCGAGCGGCCGGTAGAGTTTCTGCTGGCAGCGGGTAATGCAGGTATCGAGGCGGCAACCAACATCGAAGTTCGCCGTGGCATCCTGGTCATGTATTTCGCCGTATACGGTGCCACTGCGTTGCTGTGTCTCATCACCTTCCGCAGCATCCGCGCGACCCTGGTTGCGCTTATCCCGCTGATCATGACCACCATCATCTGTAAAGCACTGATGGTCTGGCTGGGTATCGGTCTCAAAGTTGCCACCCTTCCGGTCATGGCGGTAGGCGTGGGTGTAGGCGTCGATTACGCGCTCTATCTGCTCAGTGTGCAGCTGGCCGTCCAGGCTCGCGGCGAGTCGTTGGCTGTAGCCTACCGCCGCTCGCTGGATTTCACCGGGAAAGTGGTGGCACTGATCGGTTTGACTATGGCGGCAGGTGTAATCACCTGGGCATGGTCACCCATCAAGTTCCAGGCTGACATGGGCATTCTGCTGACGTTCATGTTCCTGTGGAACATGCTCGGTGCCCTGATCCTGATTCCTGCCCTGTCTCACTTTCTGCTCAGAAACGTGGGTACGGAGAACCACAAAGGTGGCGAAGTTGCGTCGCCGGCGGAAGCGCCCGTCGAGCCGTCAGCATCCGGACCGGGACGCTACAAGCAGGAGCTGGTGAACACTAACTGAAATGCAGCGCTAGGGAATGGCGCTTTCAACCTAACCCTGGATTTTATTCGCTCCCGTAAGAGATGGAGATAAAGATGTTCGAATTGCTGATGAGCGCCGACATGATGGTGCCAGACCCAGACGGTATGACTGAGTTGCTGGTCGACAAGCTGGGAATATACAAACATGAGCGCTGGCGCCAGGCTTTTGATGACCATCCGTACATTGCTCATTTTCTGCGGGTTCACAAATCACTGGCGGTGTCGCCGACCCGCGTCGAGCCACAATGGCATCTTGATCGTCCGAACCCCGGTGATCCGATGTTTCACGATTTTCTGGAAAGTCTGAAGGAGTATCAGGGACGCCACCGCCCAATGCTTACTCATTCCATCGTGCTTTCGCTGCATGGCGACAAGTTCGACGCGCTGGTCAGCAAGCTGATGCGTAGACGGCTTCCATTCCGTATGGCGCAGCGCACTCCCGACATGCCGTTTGACCGTCTGTGGCTCGGTGCCTCTCCTGAGAAACCTTTCTATGACCCCATCGTCGATGGTGGCTTGTGCATAGAAATCATGCCTATGGAGCCGCTGCAGATGCCAGCTGAAACCTTCTCGGTGCCCGCTCCGCAGCCCCGTGATTTGAAGCCCGGTGATATGGTGCGTGTGTCTGCCCGTGGCTATCTGGTGCGCGACCTTAACGAGACGCTTCGCCGTTGCTCTGCGAATCTCGACTGGGAACCCTCGGGCCCCGTCGAGCTTATCGAAGGCGAAGGATACCGCCGTGCGCGCATGGGCTTTACCCTGGCGAACAGCGCCACGCTGGACATCATTGAAGCGACTCGCTGGAACAGCGACGCAGGACTCTACCTCAACAGTTGGGGGCCGGGGCCTTATTACATTCGTATTGCAGTGAATGACCTGGCTGCCAAGGCCGAAGACCTCCGGGCTCGGGGCACGGCATTCAGCTGGATCGACTCATGCGATGCGGTGGGCGGAAAGTCGCTGATCAGGATTGATCCCTCTGAACTCAGAGGGCAGTTGTTCGAGTTCGAGGAATGCTGATATGAGCACTAAAGAAAGCCTGCCCGAAGTAATCAACGAAGCAGTGCAGATGCACTGTAACGGATCCGTGGGATGGGTAGTGCTCACCCGTCCTGGTCAGATCAACGCCATCAACGACGCTATCCGTGCAGGTGTACCAGCGGCCCTCGAACGCCTGGAGAATGACCCCAGGATTCATGTCATAGTGATCCGTGGTGAAGGCCAGCGAGGGTTTTGCGCCGGGGCAGACATCAAGGAAAAGCGCGCTCTTGAGACTTCCATTCAAGTGCGCAAGCGTATGGAGGATGCCCGCTGGATCGAGGCGGTCGATGCGGTCAGTAAACCGGTTATCGTCGCAATTCACGGATACTGCATGGGTGGCGGCCTCGAACTCGCGCTAGCCTGTGATATCCGTTTCGCGTCGCCCGATGCGGTGCTCGCGTTGCCGGAAACCGGTCTGGGATTGATTCCCGGCGGCGGCGGAACGCAGCGATTGTGCCGAGTGGTAACGCCGGGTCATGCGTTTGATCTGCTTCTTACGGGCGAACGTCTGGATGCTGAAAGGGCATGGCAGATCGGGCTGGTATCCCGTGTCGCTAAAAGCCCCGAGACCCTGCTCGAGGAAGTATCAGCGCTGGCGTTGCAGATCTCTGGCAAATCACCTATGGCCTCGGTGTATGCAAAAAGAGCAGCGCGCGCTGCCTTGGAAGTCGAATTGAAGAAGGGCCTGGATCTCGAACTGGATCTTTTTTCGTTGCTGGCCACCACCAAGGACGCCAAGGAGGCAGCGCTGGCCTTTGCCGAGCGTCGAGCGCCACAGTTCACCGGTGAGTGAAGCGGATCATCTCGTATAAAGACAAGAGAACAATAAAATGACAACAGACAAGCTCAAGGATCGTGTAGCAATCATCACCGGTGCGGGAGGCGGTCTGGGCGCTGAGTGCGCACGGGTGCTAGCCTCCCATGGCGCAGCAGTTGCGATCGTCGATATCAATCAGGAAGCGGCGGAGAGTGTCGCGGCAGAGATCGAATCAGCCGGTGGTCAGGCTATTGCCTTGCGCACCGACGTATCCAGTGAAGACGACGTCAAGGCAATGGTAGAGCAGGTGATGAGCCGATTTGGCCGCATCGACGTGCTGCATAATAACGCTGCGGTTCTGGACGTGGGCCAGCGTCAGAAGGATCGCGATATCTGTAACTTGGACATGGATGCTTTTGATTGCGCCGTCGCAGTCAATTTGCGCGGTGCCGTTCTGTGTTCCAAGCATGTCATCCCGGTGATGCTGAAACAGGGCAAAGGCTCGGTAATTTTCGCCACCTCTGGACTGGGTGCCCAGGGAGATCTGTCCCTGACGGGCTACGCGACAACCAAGGCAGCGCTGAACATGCTGCCCAAGCTGGTAGCGGCGCAGTATGGCAAGCTGGGTGTGCGTGGAAATGCGGTTCAGATTGGCTTGGCACCTGCAGAAAATGCCCACAGCTCCATGCCCCCGGAGTTGCTCAGTATTCTGCGCGACAATCACCTGACCCCTGAACTGGGAACCCCGCGGCAGATCGCTGATGTGGTAGCGTTTCTTGCCTGCGATGAGTCATCCTTCGTGACCGGAACCACCCTGGTAGCAGATGGCGGCTTTGGCAGTCACACCCCGTCGCTCGTGGCGATGCGTGCTTTCTTCGAGCAGTCGGAAGGTCGTACCGGGATGTAATAAGCGGGCGCTGCGTTGGTTGATACGCCTGTACGCCTGAAGTGGGCTACAGGCGTACAGGCTGCTGCATGATGCTGGCAAGAATGAGATTGGCCGAGTGTTCGCGCCAGATTCGCATGCCGTCCTCCGAGGTGGTGTCAAACCCGACGAGAACTGACATGGTGTAATGGTTGGTGAACCCCCCTGACATCAGCAGCGCGGAACTCGCCAGAAGCAGTCGGGCATCAATACCCTGCCTGAACACACCAGTCTCCATTCCACGCTTCAGAACTGCTGAGAACTTGACGACAAGCGCTGGGGATTCACTGGTAAAACTGTTGCTTCTGGTCTCCGACGCGTTATGAAAACGAATACCCTCCAGGGCCAGCGCGCCCAGGTGTGGATCTTTCATATACTGGTCAAAACAGCAATGGAGCAAACTTCGCAGCGCTTCTTCCGGTGGCAGATCATCGATATCAAGCGTGATCAGTTCCTGCATGATCTGCTGCGATGCGTCATCCAGGACGGTTGAAAACAAGACTTCCTTGGAACCGTAATAATGATAGACCAACTGTTTGGTCACCTTGGCTTCGCGGGCGATATCTTCTACCCGGGCGCCTGCAAGACCTTTCAGGGCAAAAATCTGTCTGCCGGCGGCCAGCAGTCGATTCATGGTGTTGCGCTTGCCAGGTTCCGCTCGGGTTGACGGCTTGCTCATCGTATTCCGTCTCCGGTTTCATGGGAAAGTTTCAGTGTAAGTGTCTACAGGATAGAGGATTACAGCCTCGCTGTAATGAGGCTGAGCCTTGCGGGACTCGACAGGGGGGGAGAGTAAATATGGATCTGAATATTGCCAATCGTAAAGCGCTCGTCTGTGCTTCTTCGCGGGGCTTGGGTAGAGCCTGTGCCATCGCCTTGGCTGCTGAAGGGTGCGAGGTCTTCATCAACGGGCGCGATCCCGGTAGCTTGAATGAGGCTGCGATGGCGATTCGCGACTGCACGGGGCGTGAGGTAGTGCAGGTGGTAGCGGATCTCAACACCAGCGTTGGCCGGGAGAAGCTCCTTGCGGCCTGTCCTGCTCCGGATATCCTGGTCACCAATAACGGTGGTCCAGCACCGGGGAAATTTCAGGACTGGGATCTCGAATGCTGGCAACAGGCACTGGAAGCCAATATGCTCAGCGCCATCTTGTTGATCCAGGCCGTGGTTGATGGAATGCGCGAGCGGCGTTTTGGTCGTATCGTCAATATCACCTCCGCCATGGTCAAGTCTCCGCGTTTGCCGATGGGCCTCTCGACAGCAGCCAGGGCTGGTCTCACCGCCTTCTCAAAGGCGCTGTCCGTGGAAGTCATTCGCGACAATGTCACGGTCAATAATCTTTTGCCTGAACGCATTGCGACCGACCGGCTGACCTACATGACCGGTCAGTTGGCAAAGCACAGGAGCATCAGTCTGGATGAGGCGAGAGCCGAGATGCTCAGACCTGTCCCGGCCAGACGATTCGGTACACCTGAAGAGCTCGCCATGGCCTGCGCGTTCCTCTGTTCAGCCCAGGCTGGCTATGTCACCGGGCAGAACCTGCAACTGGATGGCGGCGCCTACGCCGGCTTGATCTGACCTACTCAGCGTTTGCTGCGTTGCTTCCAGTCGGCAGGTGGCGTTTCCTCGGCGTCGAAGTCGAGCTCGACCTCGACGTCATTCGGATCCTTGAAAAATACCTGCCAGGTTCGGTTCTCTCCGGGGGCGCGGATGATGCGGTAACGGACGTTGTGGTCATCGAGCTTGTCGAGCATCGAACCCAGACCAGAGGAAAAAAAAGCCATGTGATCGAGCACACCGCGGCGTGGCTCGGGCATCTGTTCCACTGAAATGACATGCAGCATGGGATGGGAGTCGGCATACAGCCACAGGCCATCCACTGGGAATGGTGGCCGCGGGCCGACTTCGAGTCCGAGAAGGTCCACGTAAAACTGGCGGGTGGCCTCCAGTTGGTCGGTAACAATGGTGAAGTGATCCATTCGAAGTGTCATGGAAGCTCCTGAGTGAGTGCGAGTGAATGCGTGGAACTCATTAAAAGTGCATAAGCGGCGTAGGGACAACAATAAAGAACTGGTCACAGGTATTGCTTTTTTGAATACCAGCTAAAGGGATTTAGTAATTGGCACACAGCGGGCGAAGACTATGCTGAACAGTGATAAGTCATGAAGCCCAATGTTAGGCAATGTTCAGTGTCCACAATAATAATCGCTGAAGGTCGTAACCATGTATTCAGTAAAGTATCTTGAGTATGACCCGTCCAATGTTGGTGAGTTTTGGACAGAGTCCCGCCTGGTCGATGATGGTTTCGATATTCAGATACAGGGTGCCCAGTGGCTAAGTGCAGGAACTGCAGTTATTGAAGCTAAGAACAGCTGTCTGCTGCGTCTGGTGTTGCCCAAAGCGGCCGCTAGCCAATCGAGATATTCAGATAACAAGGGTCGTTTTTCCGGCCGGGACTGTGACTTCCAGTCGCTAGGTCAAGTGCTGTTTCTTCCCCCGGGGACTGAGTTCCAGTTTTACCACGGAGTGTCTCAATTCAAATCGATGATCTGTCTGTTCGATCCCGGCGTACTGGGTCCGTTGGCGGGCATTGAGTGGTGCTGGGAAGACTGCCTCAATGACGGCATGTTGAATTTGAAGAGTAATTATCTACAGGTTTCCATGGAGCGGCTGGCGCAGGAGGTGGCTGCGCCGGGCTTTGCCAGTCAACTGCATACAGAGTGTATGCTGACTGGCATTGCGATGGATCTGCACAGGCAGTTTCTGGGTTCGAGAACGCCAGGTGATTGTCGTGGGAAACTGAGCTTGCAACAGATCAGGCAATTGCGAGAGATGCTCGATGGGGACCCAGAAATGGGCAATTCGGTCGCGAAACTTGCCCAGATGTGGGAGATGCCACCCCGAAAGTTCTCCATGCTATTCAAGAATACTGTCGGTTTGACTCTGCGCCAGTATGTGGCCCAGAGCCGCATTCGCAAGGCAAAATCGCTGTTGCTTGATCAAAAGGTGCTGATAAAGCAGGTATCCTACCAGACCGGATTCCAGAACCCCGCCTCCTTTGCGGCGGCGTTCCGCAAAGAAGTGGGTATGACGCCCGAGGCATTTCGTCAGGAGATGCGTCGCGTTAACCCCTGAACTAGGCCGTTGCATCAGAGAGCTGGCGTCAGGGCGGTCGGGTGGCGAAACACTGGATAGCTACCCAGACTGAGCAGCATTAGCGGGCCGATGATGAAGCAAGCGGTGCTGAAAGTGAGAAGCCCGGAATAATCTCCGGTGAGGCTGTACAGAGCACCGAACAGTAGAGGTGCCGCCGCCGCCCCGGCGGTGATCAGCCCAAGGTGAATACCGAACAGTCGACCATAGTCACGCATGCCGAAGTAGCGTGCAATCAGGAAGGCGGCAATGTCGAACTCAGCCCCGGCACCAATACCTACCAGCAGGGTTGCCAGGATATACAGCGCCGTGTTGTTGGTGGCCATCGCAAAGATCAGGCAGGCCAGTGCCGGCATCATCAGTGCCACTGCTGCGACCCCGGGTGCCCACAGACGGTCGATCAGATAGCCTACTACCAGCCTGCCCAGTATCAGCGAAATGCCGAAGGCGCTGAAAATCTGCCCGGCTTCCACTGCGCTCAGCCCCCTGTCCTGTAGCAAGGGAATGATGTTGGTAACCAGGCCTACCACACAGGCTACCACCAGTGTCATGGAGAGATTGCATACCCAGAAGCGCCACGAGCGCAGAGCTTCGCTGAGCAGTATGCCACCGGACTCCTGTTGCGCTTTGGGCTGTTCTGCGGCCTTCGCACCATTTCTACTGCTGACCGGCATCAGCCAGCGCAAGGTCAACGGCAGCGCTATAGCCACAGGCAGTACCGACAGGGAAATGAAGCCGGCTTGCCACCCCCAGGTCGACACAGACCAAGTGATCAGCAGTGGCAGCAAAGCAGCGGCCAGTCCGGACCCGCTCAGTATGATCGCCAGCGCCAGCCCACGGTTTTCCACAAACCAGAGATTGACCAGGTGCGACCACGTGATCTGCAAGGTTCCCAGCCCGGCAAGCGGAACGAGGAAGTAGCCAAGATAGAGGCTCCAGATAGTGGTTTGAATCTGAGTGAGGAGAAACAAGCTGACCGATAGCGCGATAAGCGACACGATGGTAACGATGCGCAAGCCGAACTTCAGGTTCACCCACCCAGCGAGCTGGGCGGCGACGATAGTACCGAGCGACAGCGCAGTGATTGCCGCCTGCAGTTCACTGCGGCCCCACCCCATAGCCAGTTCCAGAGGAATCATCATCGCGCTGAAGCTGTACAACAGAAGCGAGCTTGAACTGGTGGCTACGCCTACTGTGGCCAGAATCAGGATCTTCCACCCGAGTTTGAATTCCCTGTTGTCAAAATTTTTCATGTTGTTCATTGCTCATTCAGAGTGATTTCAATCGCGCTATGTGCGGTCAATCGCGGCCAATGAACATGGCCGCCTCGGCGCTTTTGTTGATGACATGTTCACGGCGACGGTCACCGAGTGACAATTCGCCATCCGGCGACTCCAGATCCTGTGGGTGAACAAGGGTTGGGCCATTGGGCAGAGCGGCCAACGCCAGACGCACGATGTCATCGGCCTGGGGCAAGTTCATTGTTGCCGCGTCAGGAATATTCAAACGCTGCATGGTTTCGCGCATCATTGGCGTATCCACCGTACTGATGAGCAGGTTCAGCACATCAACTCCGCGATCCTTCCATTCTGCCCAGAGTGATTCTCCAAGGTTAAGGGAAAATGCCTTGGTGGCCGAGTACATGCCCAGTTTGCGGACACCGCCCAGTGCCGCGTGTGAGCCAACCAGAATCACTCCGCCCTGGCCACGCTCCACCATGCGTTTGCCATAAGTATGGCTCGTTTCCAGTACTGTCTGGGTATTCAGCCGCAGCAGCGACATCCAGCTTTCGGCATCGGTATTGAGGAATTGACTGATAAAAGGGTCGCCGCCGGCGTTATAGATCAACAGACCTATCTGACGCTCGCCGGTAGCCCGCAGCAGTCGAGCCGCGGCATCCGGCGCTGACAGATCCTGAGTTACGATCAGGACTTTAACCCCGTACTCGCCCTCCAGGCTCGATTTCAAAGATTGCAGGGTGTCTTCAGTCCTGGCTACGAGGATGCAGTTCAGGCCTTGCGCTGCGACCTGTCGGGTAAATTCCGAACCGATGCCATGGGAGGCACCTGCTACCAGAGCCCACGGGCCGTAGCGACCTAGGAAATCAGCTTGCTTATTGTTGTTATCGTCAGACATGTTCTGCTCCAGACTAGTAGGGCTACAGTGCTGGCAGGTCAATATGGCTTGCCGATCTGCCGATGGCAGTTTGTCCAAACACCTGCACTCGTCGTTCTATCTGTGAAGCGAAGAGAGCCAACAATGCCAGGTCGTGCTCTGTGCCTGCGGTGGCGACAAAACGTTCCAGGGCTGCCTCCATCTCATCGTGGTGTGCAAAGCTGCACCCCAGCAGAACGCCGGCTTCCTGCATGTCCACAGCCTGGAGTTGATTGATCATGGCGTCAGCTCTCCCCAGATATTCGACGATCTTGCGAACAGCGTTGAGCTTGGTCTGCTGAAATTCGTCCTCGATCTGAACCTGATTGACTGCGTCGGTGAGCATGCTGAGTAGCTCTGCGTTCGGGCCATGTTCCACTATGTTGATTGCGGGGGGCGCAATCTCCGCGCCCATCGCCTCGGCCATCGCGTGAACTACTACCCGGCGCAGGGCAATATCGAACTCAATATAGGTATCATGCGGGTTGCCTGGCTGCGGTGTGGCGACAGTTGCGGAGAACTGCATGGCGCTGACGGTAGAGAACAAGGCAGTATGGAAACGCACCACGTCGGGTTCGGGCTTCTCGCCGCTGACTTCCTGGTAGTAGCTATAGAGTTCGCTGAAGGGCCCCCCCAGAGGTTCGTAATTATCGCGCATGCGCGCGGAGGCGAGGTCGGCGAGCGGGTCGCCGATCATCGCGAACTCGAAGTCGTACAGGGTGTTTACCTTGCCGTTCTCGAACAGATACTGGCCTGAATCATACTGAACCAGGCTGGGCTTGATCCGGTGTTGTGGCACGTTGCGGCGCAGCCAGTTGAGGGCGAATTCCAGCAGTGGCTGCGGGCGCGTCTTGTTCCGTTCATACAGTGGATAGTAGGCCTCCAGACCCGCCAGAGAAATCGCTTCGGCGCCATGCGGCAGATCGATTCCCCGTGCGACAAAAGCGTCTAGCGGTAACTTGTGCATTGCTGCCATGGCGTCAATGTACTGCTTGGCCAAACTGAGCCGCTCTGCATTGTCTTTGGCCTGGGATAGATCACGGGTACCTGGCACGTTCTGCATCACGATGGCCTGCGGGTCTTCACAGAAGCCATAGATGCGGGGAGCGGGGATACCTTGTTGCCTGATCAGGGTAAGGATATCCGCTTCGCGACGAAGATCCGGGAACGGGCTGACATCGCCGCCGCGCTCACCGCGTATGTGCAGCTTGATAATCTCATCACCGCGCTTGAGATCCACATTCCAAGCGGGCCGCCAGCGAGGCAGGCGTTCGATGTTGGTAACTCTGCCCTCAAGGAGTTCTTCTACGAACTGGCAGAGTTTCCGTTCTTGCTGTTGATCGGTATTCGTGGTGTCTTGTACGGCCATGTTCATTCGCTGCTCCAAAGCATTCATCGGCAAGTCCGGCTCGTCCGGTTGCCCTTCATAGGTAAGAGGGTGGTGTTCAGGCGTTGGCATCCAGACTTGGCCCGCCGACCTGTTCTAGCGGAACACCTTTCTTTCTTGCCAGATCCGCTGTATCCAGATACTCCCGCCAGGCGGTGATCAGCCCCTGATCATCCAGCTCGTAAACGGCCACCATGGAGTGCGGCATGGGCTTGCCTCCCGACACTGCGTAGTCATCACGCTCGGTCATCACTACGTTGTCGGAGGAGACGATGTTGCGGATTACGCAGTGGTTATGGGTCACATAACTCATTTGCCGAGTGATTTCGTCGCGTAACGCCTGCTTGCCCTGGATAACCGGGCCGCCTGGCACCCAGAGTTGCCAAACAGCGTCCTCGGCCATCATGTCCAGAATGGTCTCCAGCTGCGGCCGTGAAGTTGCTGTACCGTCGCCCCAGGCGGCGCAGAAAGTCCTGATAATCTTTTCCTGTTGCATACCCATGTTTCGCATCTCACCTTGAATGTCTGTTTGTCAGTTGAATGCCGCGCCTGATCAGAGATACGCCCTGACCACTGGAACCATCGGCGTACCACAACTCATGCCACCATCCACGCGCATCAGTGCGCCATTGACGTAGCGTGACTCGTCCGAGGCGAGAAACAGCGCCATGTTAGCGATATCTTCGGGTTCACCTAGCTGCGGCACGTTCTGCAAGTCGAGGAAGGCTTTGGTCATTTGCTCATTGGCCCAGCCTGCCAGGGCCGCAGTGCGGATCACGCCGGGGAGAATGGCGTTGCAGCGGATGCCACGCTTGCCGAAGGTGGTGGCGATGGTTTGCACGTACCAGTTCAATGCTGCCTTGGAAGCGCCATAACTGAACTGCGCCACTTCGCCCGCAATGGAACTGGTAGAGGAGGTAAATATGATTGAGCCTCCCGCTTGATCCAGCATATGCGGTAGCGCATGTTTGCAAGCCAGTACGCCGCCCAGCACATTGACGCGCATATTGGTGTGGAACAGTTCTTCATTGAAATTGATGAAGTCGATATCCCTGGCCGTGTCGGGGTTCTTGTTGACGGCGTTGTTGAACAACACATCGATACGACCATAGGTTTCAATAGTGCTGTCTATCATGTGTTTGATATCGTCCTCCAGGCCGACATCAACTTTTAGCGCTATGGCCTCACCGCCAGTCTCGGTGATGGTCTGGACAACAGCCTCCGCCGCCTGGTTATAGAGGTCGGTAACGACCACCTTGCCGCCTTGAGCGGCAAATGCCAACGCACTGGCGCGTCCTATGCCGCTTCCGGCACCCGTAATAACGGTCACTTTCTCATCGAGTCGCTTCATGTGTGAAGCCCCCTGGAGTCTACTGTGAGATCCCGGAGGCGCACCTCCGGACGTGGTGATTCTTGGCTTAGCGGCGCTGGCCGGCGGCGATGGTCTGCGGATTGGCTTCACGCTCCGTTACCGGCGAGGCGCGGTAGCGTGTGGGGCCGTTACCAAACATGCCGTATTGGCTGCGAGTGAAGTCGTAAAGTGAGTATGAATCTTGCAATGGATTGTTGGGGATTCCATACGCCTGGATGTTGTACTGAGCCCCTGAGCGGAACATTTCTCCACTGTTGTCCCATGCGTCATAGAGTGCAGCACCGAAAGTGTCTTCATCTATGTAATAGCGTCGAGACTTCTGCGCATGACGTATGCCTTCCTTGCGCTCGGCAGACACGACCCATACCCGGTGCAGCTCCCAGCGCTCGCAGGCTGGATTTATATGCTTGTCCATCAGTTTGGTTTCCATGTCACAGCCCCATTTCAGCTCATAGTTGCTGTAGGGAATAAACATTTCCTTCTTGCCTTCGAGCGTCCAGTCGAAGCGATCCATTTTTCCGGAGAACAGGAAAATCTCGTCATAGAAGGACACGCTGCCAAACGCCGAGTTGGGTGTGTCGTATGAAAATTCGGGCGCTCGACGAATGCGTCGCTGGCCTGTGGAGTAACTCCAGGCGTAGCGATCGTCCGCGACGGGATCCAGGTGATCCCAGTAACCAGAAGCTGTACCCGCGGAGCGGGCTGGCGCAACGATGCGTGACCAGATGCGTGATGCAACCTTGGGATCGCGGCCTGTTACTTCGGTTTGGTAGAAAGGCTTTTCACCGGTAGAACGGTTGGTATTGGTCAGGGTGATGTGTCCCTGATTCACTACGTAGGCGCTGTGATTCCAGTCCCAGCCGTTGACCCCCTGGTAGTTGAGAAGATAGTTCCACATCACCTCTTGCCCGGTTTCGGGAATGGGGAAGGGCAGTCCGCCCCGACAGGCCTCGCTTACGGAGAGTCCATCATGTATCGATCCGCATTCTGGATTTCTGGCATTCTGCTCGGTTGCAGCGAGGAACTCTTCAGGAAAGGCCGCCGTACGATGCGTGGGATATATATCCATGTAGTAGGTGTCGGCATGCTCTTTTAGTAGCCGCATCTGTCCAGACGACAACTGATCGGCAAACTCATCTGCATTCTCTCCAGTAATGCGAAAAAGCGGCGCTTCTTCGGCGAAGGGGTTAGGCCAGAGTCCATCGCCCGGTTGCAGGGTCGCGGCTACTTGCAGCCCGCCAGTGTATTCGGGAATGGTACCGGCTTCATTTCCGGCTTTTTCTGATCCGAAGCGGGTGAGTGCTTGCCCAATATCATCTGCAGTCCAGGCTGGGTTGCCTATCGCAGGACTGGCAACGGCTAACAGCAGAGAGCTGATCGCAATCCGATTCATATTCATGAGAATCTCCGGTTTTATTGTTTTATGTCGCGGTAAATGGCAGCAAGTCGTCTCAGAAGGCCGTACTCAGGGTCAGCGATACCCAGTCCCGATCAGACAGACCGACACTGCCGTTGCCGCCCACCACTGTCTTGCCAACGCCCGGTATGTCGCGGGTGATCATTTTCGAACCGTACCCGATGTACGCCAGACTGATTTCATAGCGCTCGTCCAGGATGCCCTTTATACCGACCTTGAAGTTATAATCACCTTCACTCCCACCTCCTGTGGCGGCGTTGCCGGAGATTCCGTAGTTGAGGCTTATGGGGGCGGAAATATTCCAGCCTGGAAATACGCTCAGCCATTGCGGAGTGAAGTTGACAGCGACACCTGTGTAGTCACGTGTGGCGCAGCCCCAGTCCTTGTCCTGCCCGTCGCAACCGGCGTAACCCTCTCCCCGGAAAAGGTCTGCGTTGCTTTTCACTTTGTCCAGGCGGCTATAAGCTATCTCTGCGATGAGCGAGCCGGTGTCGAACAACGGCGTCGTGGGTAATAGCCAAAGACCATTGGCGACCATGTGCCAGGTATTGCCCCGAGCGCCTTGGCCATCGGCCAGATTGAAGCTGCTGGAGACAAGCGAGGCGTTCTCCCGGTAGGAAAGGTCAATGCCCACTGACGCGCCGCCCAGTAACGGGCCAGCGGACCAGCTCAAGCCATAAAGCTTCACGTCTTCTGGATATACATAGCGGGCAAAGCCGGGCCCGGCCTGCAGTCCCCATGGCGAATAGTCATCGAACTCGCGGTAGAAAACGCTGATGTCCGAGTGCATGAAGTCCAGAGCGTAGCGTGCCATCACTCCCCAATTCCCACGATTGCCGGGCTTCACTGGGTCGATGATGGGCAAGGCGAAGCCAGGAGCCACGGGAAGCTGCTGCGGGCCTTCTAGCGCAACGTCCGCCGATGCAAGGTAGGTTCCGCCTTCAGGGGCACGGGTGGGATCCCATTCAAGAAAGTATTGAGCGGCAATGGAAAACCGGTCGGTAACCTGTGCTTGACCGGAAATTTGCGCCAACGGCAGGAAGATCTCTCGCGTTTCCGTGCCTGGATTGGCGAGCGCTTTACGGCCGTCAAGCGGAGCCTGTGCATAGGATACGGCGTGGCCGGCAATCAACAGACCATTGCCCCAGTACAAAGCGTGGCGGCCAGCTCGCAAGCTGACGGGCACATCTCCGACATGAAAACGGGTAAACACGAATGCATCCAGCAGCTCGCCGCTCAGGCCCTGATGATATCGTGCGGTGTGAGATGAGTAGCGTCCGTCGCGGTAACTGGGAGTGCTTGGGCCAGCGGTTGCGCCGGGGTAATAGACATTGCCGGGGTTGGTCTTGACGTCGGTGTTGGAATAGGCAGCGTCATACCAGGCGGCACCGCTTATTCGCAGGCCGTGGTTTTGTTTGTAGGCGAGCTCGAGTTCGCTCATGACGTCCAGGCGATTGGTGACCACGTCACCCCGATCGAATTTGTAGTTTGATTCGTCGTAGGTTGCGTTGTTACCAAGCGCGGTGTCGCGGCTTTCTGCGCGTATACCGAGGTTGTAACGGATGGTGTTGTCCCAGCGACCGATCAGATCGGGATTGCCAGTTTCGAATTCTGCGGCCTGGGCCTGGCTTGCACAGAAAAGCAAAGCTGAAAGCCCTACGGCTGTGCTGATAGGTGTCAACTCTGGCTTGAACATGAAACATCTCCGTGAGTTTTATTTTTGTTGTTCGACGTCTTCAGTAGACGCCACTGCATGAGCGGGAACAACGCCAATGTCTATCGTTGAAAGACCCGGATATATCGCTGGATTACATGCTGTGCGGACGTGAGAGCCTCCGGGGAATAGAGCGGAAGCAGCCGCGCTGAGAGGTGGCAGGGCTTGGTACGGCGCTGCTCAGCGGGGCTGCGGGCAGAGCCGAATTGTCTCCTAGTGTGCCAGCAGCCATTCATGGATGGCGTGCCATGCGATTTGCCTGGATTGGGCCAGGTTATGCATATGAGCTGATTGCTCGATACGCTTCAGATCGATGCTGCTTGCGGTCGGATAGAAGGTGGTTTCACGTTGTGGATCGGCGCTGACGTCCACTTCACCAAAGAGCAGCAGAACCGGGCAGCGGATGACTGCGGCTTCCCTTGTTACCGTGCCGGGGGATAGGGCGGCCAGCGCCAGGGTGACGGGTGTCAAGCCCGCGTGTTTGTTATCAGCGGCTATTACCTCGGCTGGCACGTCGGGGAGATGGAACAATGTTTGCAGCGGCTGACGGTCTGTTGGGATATAGCCACCGTCGGAGAGACCTGCGCGCATGCTGGCGATATCGGCGTCGCTCAGATCCAGTGGCAGGTTGCTCCATCCAGCAACAATCAGCCGCTCAAAGCTTTGAAAACGGCCCTGTTGATAGACCGACAGCATTCCGCCCATGGAATGGCCCAGGCCAGACGCTCGCAGTGTGCTGTTCGGCGGCAGTTGAAGCCATTCGCCGTCTTGTAGAGAGGAAGCAGCTTGCCGTGTTACAAAGTCGCTGGCAGCGGCAATCATCTCCAGTGTCAGTTGATTCTCGGGCTCGGGTTTGCTGCTGCGGCCCATTCCGAGCGTGTCCAGGGCTAACACCAGATAGCCCCGTTCGGTCATGTATCTGGCAAAACTGTACGAGGGATCAATATGCTCTGGATGGTAATACTCACTGGAGCAACTGCCACCATGCAGGCATACCAGCAGATCGAGCGGTTGATCGGAGGGTGTTGGCTGGTCGGGGGCAAACAACGAGCCCGATACATTAACTGGTATGGAATAGGGCGTGAGATGGCTGACGTCCCACGTCAGTTTGATTTGCCGCATGGGTCGATTCCTATGATAGAAAGAAACCCTTCAGCTGCGCAGGCAACTGAAGGGTTCTGGGACGTGCAGTCAGCGTTGTGATTCGCGGGATACGATTGCTTCCGGATTCATGTCACGCTCTCTCCGGGGTTCCGTCATCACGCGGTAGCCGCCATCCATGCCATCGTTGACGATGCCGTACATGCCCTTGTTGAAATCGAACATGGTGTGCTTAACGATATAAGGAATGTCATGGTCGTAGAACTGCACACCACCAAGCATCATAGCGCGGTACAGCTGACCATTCTGATCCCATGCGTCGTAAAGACCGGCACCATAGGTATCTTCATCAAGATAGTAGATGCGCTTACTGTAAACGTGGCGCATGCCGGGCTTGAGCGTTGCTTCTACTTCCCACACACGGTGTTTCTCCCAGCGTTCGCATTCAGGATTTGCGTGTGCGGCTCGGAACTGATCATCGCAGCCGAAGTAGAACTTGTAGGCATTGTAAGGAATCAGCATCTCCTTTCTACCAACCAGTTTGTAATCAAATCGATCCTGCGAGCCGGA
This sequence comes from Halopseudomonas xiamenensis, assembly GCF_014219065.1. GTDB lineage: Bacteria > Pseudomonadota > Gammaproteobacteria > Pseudomonadales > Pseudomonadaceae > Halopseudomonas > Halopseudomonas xiamenensis. The sequence continues at coordinate 54,859 of NZ_JACLGO010000015.1, read as the reverse complement.
GAACATGAAGAGCTCGTCGAACAATTCGAGGCCACCCATGCTGCCTACCGGCGTGTCGTAGTTGAACTCCGGGGCCAGCTTCACGCGGCGCTGACCTGGTGTGTAGCTCCACGCTCGGCGCGGCTGCGCTGTAGGGTCAAGGAAGTCCATCATGCCGGTCAGTTCGCCAGCCTTGCGCGCTGGCGCTTTGGTCAGAGAATAAACACGGTAGAACATCTCGGGATCGCGGCCGGGCACGTCAAGCTGATAATAAGGGCGCTCCACGAAGGTCGATTGGTTCGCTGTGCGAGTAATGCTTCCGTTGCGATCCACCAACCAGGTATTGGAAGAAGAGGTGGTGGTGCCGTATTTACCGTCGTTGTATCGCACCAACAGATTCCACATCATCTCATTGCCGTTTTTTGCGATAGGGAATGGGAGCCCTCCGCGGCAATCGGCTTTCAGAGCGAGACCTTCTTTATGTGTTTCGCACGTGCCCGCATTACGGATAGTCGCGCTCATCACTTCCTGTGGATAGGCTGCCGTCCGGTGCGAAGGGTAAATGTCCATGTAGTATTCCGGATTGCGTTGCAGCACTTCCTTCTGTCCGGCACTCAGCAGGTCGGCATACTCAGCCATGTTGGCCGAGGTGATGCGATACAGGGGCTTTTCATCTTTGAACGGATCCGCCCAGGTGCCGCTGTCAGGTTGGAAGCCTTCCGGAGCTGTGCGCAGTCCGCCTTCATAAGCGGGAATGCTTCCGTCGGCGTTAGCTGCCTGGATTGCGCCGATAAATGTGAGGTTCTGTCCTAGCTGTTGTGCCTCGTCCGGACTAACGGCGGCAAGGGCGGCAGCAGATATCCCGCTCAGTAATAGACCAATTGCGATCCTCAGTTTCATGACAGTGCTCCATTATTGAAGTTGTTAGAGGGAGTCTTGCTGTTCCAACCGCCAGCTGCAGGTGCCAGGGCTCCGAGGTCGCTGTGGATGGGAAGTGTCTGATTTAGGGCCGTGAAGGAATAATGCGGTCTGCCTTGATTCACCAACGCAAAAAACGCTGATAAATGCACTGAGCAGGATAGTGGGTCTGACTGATCCAGATCTGTTCTCATTTTGTCGTCCTTTATTTTTATTTTTTCAGCGGCGGATTGCTTTTTCACAGCCCCGGAACGACGTCAGATCTGTCGTCCAAGCTTAAATAGCAGTGCCCAGGAGAACCCTAGCAGAGATTGCTTTTTAATTCCATATGCAGATTAAAGTTCTGCACCAAGAATTTTAAGTGCTATGGTATCAGCTCCCTCAGTGACAGCCGCGAACTGCTCCAATCGTTTTACCTGGGGTAAAACGGTAGCGCAGCACGGAGTAGGCCTTTGTTATAGGGTGCTCTTCAGCTTGAATAGGATACTGCCATGAATAACAAGACTGATTTTGACGTGATCATAGTGGGCGGCGGCACTAACGGGCTGTCGGCGGGCTGTTACCTCGGCCTGGAAGGAAAAAAGGTCCTGTTGCTGGAGGCGCTCGACAAAGTGGGCGGAATGGCATCGTCGGGGTTCCTGATCCCTGAGGCACCCGAACATCTGGTGCATCCTTGCGCTTTGGATATGATGTCGATGCGTGTCCACGCCCACGTACCCCAGGAGTTGGACTTGGAGCGCCACGGATTCGAGATGATCGAGCTGGCACCGGGATATGTATATCTCCACCCGGACGGAAGCTCACTGGTCTTTTGGCGAGATCGCCTGAAGACGGCCGCTGAGATCCGCCGCTATAGCACAGAAGATGCCGACGCATTTCTGGAGTTCATGTCTGTTGTTGACATGTTTCTGGAAATTGCGCTTCCGATGATGCGCGTGGATCCGGCCAAGCTGAACTTGACGACAAAATTGAAAGTTGTGGGTAGCGCCCTCAAGAATCGCAAACTCAAGCCGGAGTTGATGGCGCTGATGACAGGCTCCGCTCATCAGGCTGCCCGTGAACGCTTTGAGCATCCGGTAACCATTTCTGCGATGTGTGCCTTGACTGGCCTGGCCGGCGATATCACAGCTGATGGTGGCGGCATCTACTATGCCTTGCTCGGCTTTCTTCACCGCTTCGGTGTCGGCCGCGTGCGAGGCGGTATGCAGCAGTTGAGCAATGCAATGTCCTCCAGGCTCGTGGAGTTGGGTGGGGAGGTCATTACCTCTGCGACCGTGACAGAGATCGTTTCCAGTCAAAATACGGTGAAGGGTGTCAAGTTGGCCGATGGACGCGAGTTCACGGCCCGCTCGGTTATTGCTGGCTGCCATCCCAGGGTCGCGCTGGAGATGGTGACGGCTGGCGAAATGCCCGGGCACCTGTTGACCCGGATCGCCATGGCACCGGCAAATGCCAAAGGCTCGGGCCCGCTCAAGATTGATCTCGCTCTGGATGGGCGGATTTCCGTGCCGCGCTTCGAAGCGGCACGAGGTGATGGCTTGGATCTACGCAATACTTGCCTGCTGATCGGTACCGAAGAAGCGGTGCTGGAAAATTTCGCCGCGAGCTCCCGAGGAGAAGTACCGCAGCTGCCATATGTAACCATGGCGGCGCCAAGTGCGGCAGACCCTTCACAGGCGCCTGAAGGCCAGGACGTTGTTTACATCTATCCACCGGTCATGCCGGTTAATCCGACCGGTGGCTGGGACGCCATCAGAGAGGATGTGGCGGATCAGGTCATCGATCAACTTTCCGATTATGTGGAAGGCATAAAAGGTCATGTCATCGGGCGGCGGATTGAAGCTGCCCCCGACTTTACCGCCCGGCTGAACACGGTAAACGGCTGCGTAGTGCATATCGATACCACCACGATGCGTTCAAGCACTATGCGTCCGGCTCACGGGTTGGGCGGCGACACTCTGCCGGTGGCGGGCTTATACCTCGGCAGCGCTGGTAGTCACCCTGGGGGCGGTGTGAATGGTATGGCCGGCCGGCTGGCAGCTAAACGGGTGACCAGTTATTTAGCCAAGAAACCTTAGCAATAAACAACAAGAATTAAATTCTTAATCAGGAGAATATGCTATGTCACTTACATTTCAGGAACTTGATATTGAAGCCGCCTACCATGCGGTCTCGGACACCTACCTCGGTACAGACGTCGATATTCATGCACTTTGCCGGGAAAAGCTCCTTAACGAACCGGTCATGCAGGGCGACTTTGTCGATACCTACTTGAAAGTACCGACCAACGCGAGTGCTAAGGCACCGAAGTGCGCGGTGACGCTATTCAAATACAAGGACGTGATTGCGGTACTGCGCGACGCGGAGACTTTTACGAGCGGCTTTATTGCCGAAGGAATGGGCGCCTTTTTTGACGGATTGATTGTTCTTGCAATGGATGGTGAACAGCACCGTCGTACCCGGGCACTGCTCCAGCCGGTATTCATGCCGCAAACGGTGGATAAATGGCGGCCCGAGATTGAACGGGTCATCCGCGAAGAGTTTCTGCTTCCGATGGCGCCAGACAAGAAAGCCAATCTGATGGATTTTGGTCTCTATTTCCCCATTCGTGTCATGTATGAACTCATGGGCTTTCCGGCCGACGATCCAGAGAAATTCAAGAAGTATGCCAGCTGGGCTTTGGCTCTTGTGGCAGCCAACCAGATCGACCCGGAAAAGGCCAGGATTTTTGGTGCTCTGGCGGGCCAGGCAGTGAAGAGCCTTTACGATGCAATCAAGGAAGTGGTTGTTGCCAAGCGTGCCGAGGGCTCTCAAGGCACTGATCTGATCAGCAGGCTCATCAATGCGGAATATGAGGGGCGGGCGCTGGATGATCATGAGGTCACAACTTTCGTCCGTTCACTCCTGCCCGCTGCAGGAGAAACCACGACGCGGACATTCAGTTCGGTGATGACGTTACTGCTGGAGCGGCCTGAGTTGCAGGAGCGAGTCCGCAATGACCGTAAGCTGATTGGTAAGTTGATCGACGAGACTGTGCGTTACGAGCCAGTTTCGACCTTCAAGGTCCGCCAGGCCTCCAAGGATGTCGAGATTGGGGGTGTTATGGTGCCGAAAGGCTCGATGGTTCAATGCATGGTGATTTCCGCCAACCGGGATGAGGAGGCGTTCGACGATCCGGATGTTTTCGATATTGATCGTAAATCCCGTCCCTCGCTGGGATTCGGGTTCGGTCCGCATATGTGCATTGGCCAGTTCGTTGCCAAGGTGGAGCTCACCTGTGCGATCAACGGCATTCTTGATCTGTTCCCCAACCTCCGTTTGGATCCCGATATGCCCGCACCGAAGATTGCCGGGGCGCAATTGCGGGGCGCGAAATCCGTTCACGTGATCTGGGACTGAAGCGCGGTACATGATTAACGAATCAGCAAGGTGAAAAGATGAGCAATATCGATAGCAAGGGAATCGAGTCGTTTCTGCATGGCCAGCTGGAGTGTTGGAACGCCGGCGACCGGGATGGCTTTTTTGCGCACTACAGAAGCGTTGCCCCCAATGGGCTGGAGATTGAATATCTGGGCCGGCCTGTGGTTGAAGGTTTTTCGGTACTGGAAAACATGTGGGAGCAGCAGAACAGCAAGTTCATCGTGGAGGTGGAGCTCTCTATCATCGCCGCCAACGAAGCAGCCTGTCACCACAGGAACGTTATGCGTGACGGCAGTGGCGTGATCGAAACCATTGAGCTGTACAAGTTCGATCAGGGCAAGACGCTGGTACGCTACTTCATCAAGCAATGATGGGTGGTCCAGTCTGAACTCTAGGAAACCGCAGCTAACACTGCGGTTTCCTGGTATCTGGCATATGTTGGCGTACCAGGCTGCGCACAAATGCGCGCTCAGCTCTACTTTATGGTTATCTGCCGTTTGCGTACTCCCCCCAAAAACTCGGGCGAGCAATTTCATCCAGGATATTCCCTATGATCAAACAACTCGTGGAAGACTGGCGCATACAAGAGCGTCGGCAGATCGTCTCACAGCGAGGTCTGAACGTCTGGCCGAAGGATCAGCCGGACGATCTGGAGCAGATCGAACGTATAGGTACATGGCTCGATAGTTTGGGCGAGCCTGAAGTATTGGAGCACCCGTTGCGCCCGTTGAAGATGCAGGTGGCAAAGGGGGGCAGCGCACGCATGGCTTACTATTTTGCGATGGGCGATTATGAGGAGGCCGATCTTGAACTGATCGAGAAATTGGTCATGCCTGGGGACAGGGTGCTGGAGTGCGGCGGCGGGGCGGGCATAACTGGTTCGCTGGCGGCCATTCATTCGGGTAATCCGGTCACCATAGTCGAGCCCAACGAGGTGATGCACGACATCATCCGACAGAACGTTCGGCTGAATGGACACGAATGTCAGCTGATTGCAGCGGCCGTGGTAGCCGACGACTTCTCAGGCGAGATGCTGACGCTTCGCGTGCAAGATGAATACTGGTGGAGTTCGGTGCTGGATCATGGGTCTGGAGAGCCAGTCGAGACTGAGGTTGCGAGAATTTCCGACCTGTTAGAGAGCATTCGCCCCAGCGTTCTCGTGCTAGATATCGAGGGTGCAGAGGTGGGGCTGTTGCCGCACAAGCTGCCCGATGACCTGCGCTTGATCATGGTCGAGCTCCATACCCCTGAAATTGGCGATGTAGCTACCGTCAGCGTGGTCAACACGATAATGGGTCAGGGTTTCCGGCTTTGCCACGTTAGATCCCAGACTTGGGTGTTCGAGCGGAGTGTCTGAGTCCGCTCGATAGTGAGATACGCCGTCGGCGCCACCGGGTCATGTCCGTCAGGAATAGATGCCGGTGCGCCATTTGCCGAGTTATAGATCCGCACCTCTCACGTTGCGTGCGGAGCCGTTGCGACGATCCGACTCGCCCCAGGCCAACCAGCGATCAGGCTCGCGGGTGTCGCCCACCCGGCGCCACCGTCCTTCCTGCTGGGCTGTGATCGGGAAGCCGCCGACGAAGTCGATCATTTCACCCTTGGGATCCGGTAGGAACTCCCATTTTTCCTCGCCCTCGAGAATGATATGGGCGGATTCCAGGAAGTAGCTGCCGTCCTTGTGAACCGTCGTTCCTTCAATGTCCGTGGTGGTGCGTATCTCACCTTTTTCGTTCATCAGAATGGCATAACCCAGGTTATCGTGTCCGACCATGAAGGATCCGGCATCCCACGTACCGTCCTTGTACATAGTTACGAATGTCCACCAGATAACGTGCATGTTATTGTTTACAACGAGGTCTTTCTTGAAATGAATGGCGCCGCCTTCGGCCATGTACATCTGATCCAGGGCCATCGCGCCTTTAACCGGCCGCCCTTCGCATGTACCTTTGAGATCCCATAATTGGGAAACGTAGAAAGTGCCCCATTCTACGCCCGGGATATACCATTGCATGCCAGAGCCGATCAGCTTGCCTTCGAGTTCGAACAATCCCTCTTCCTTCCAGGTTAACCGCTCGCTGGATGCGGTGAGTTCCCAGGCATTGCCTGGTTCGTCCGGCTGGCTGGACCAGCGTACGGTATCGCCTTCGAGTGTCTGGACAGGTCGTGGAGTCAATGCCTGGGCGGCCATCCGCTCCTGATCCATACGTATGTGCTTGCCATCTATATGGTTGGACTGATAAATGAACTTTGTCGGATTGGGTGTGCCACTGGGCGCCAGGATGGAGCGCACAAAGGAATAGATGTTGCCTTCTTCGTCGCGCACTGAGCCAAAAGGAGCGCTCTTGCTCAACTGCAGTCCGAAGAATCCTCTTTCGCCAGCCATTGCCGGTCCGGTTACCTTGTGTGGACCTACCAGTTGCTGAAAAGCAAAGTCGCCGCGTTCAGGAACCTCTATAAAATGTCGCATAGTCTCTCTCATGGTTGGTGATGGTCAGGTTTGTTTGTTGCTGGTTATTGGTCGCAGCAGGGTACGGAAGAATTGGTCGCAGAAACGAATGCATTCCAGCGTTGAGCTGTCCAGCGTGCGGTACATGACGACGCGGCGATTCGCGCTACCCGTGTAAAGCCGTTTTGTATGGCTCATTAGAATTTAACCTTTTGTTTTTGTTATTAAACCCACACTGACAAGTGCTCTGTTCGCTTGTTTATTGCATGCCCTGAAGCTAGCAGAACAATGAGTGATAATCTACGTTGCAGAATTTGGTTCTGCATAAAGAATTAGAGTAAGTTGGAGGAGAGGGCATGCAGACAGGGTATGGTTACTGCTGCAGGTCAGGTGTGGCGCGGGCTGTGGCGCGGCATGCGCATTGTGGCGAGGGGAAGGCGCTGCAACAAGACGATTGAATGAATCGTTTTACTCCAGGTAAAATCTGCCCCTCCTGCGAGGGGCAATGAAGCGGCGTAACCAGACCGCCGAAGTCAAGCTTGACCAGACATCTGTATTCGATCGTGGTGTCAACTCAGCATCAACATGCCGCCGTCAACCACCAGGGTCTGGCCGGTTATGAAACGTGACCCTTCGCCTGCGAGAAAGACCAGCATCGGTGCCAGGTCACAGGAGGCGTCACCAAGTTGGCCGCCAATGGGAATCAGGCTAGCCATAATTGCATCGTGCTGTTTGAGCTGGATCTCGCTCATGCTGGCGCGGGTGGCGTCGTACATCGGCGTCCACATCGCCGGAGCGATGGCGTTAACGGTAATGCCGTGCGGGCCCCACTCGCGTGCGACGGTGCGCGTCCATGCTAGGACTGCGCCCTTGCTGGCGGCATAGTGCGCCTTGCCAGGCTGACCGCCCACGCCGGCTGCCGAGGCGAAGTTGATGATCCGCCCGCCATCTTGTCGCATACGCTTGAATGCCGCGCGGTTGGTCAGAAAGGTGCCGCGGGTGTTTACCGCGAATACCTGTTCCCACTCGTCCAAGGTGATTTCTTCAGCAGTGGCGTTGGGCGCTATTCCGGCAGCATTGACCAGCACGTCCAGACTTGGCAAACGGCATGCGCACGAATACTGGCCCTTCACGGTGGCCTGGCTGTTCATCGAGCAGGCCAAGCCGCGCCAGCACCAGCGTTTCACGTGCCTTTGCTTCAGCCAACGGATGTTTGTTTGGCCAGCCGGTAATGGCTGCAACGATTAGACCCGGGAAGCGCTGCGCCAACTGGGCATCGTCAAGCCCCAGCGTGCCTGCTACTTTCGGGCTGAACTCGTGGATGAATACGTCGGCGGATGTCAGCAGCTGTTCGAGTCGCTGCTGTCCCTTTGGCTCGTTGATATCCAAGATGACGCTGCGTTTACCCCGATTAAGCACAGCAAACAGCGCCTGCTCCTGTCGAGCCGGATTGCCAGGCGGCTCGACCAGGATCACCTCCGCGCCCGCCTCGCAAAGCTGCAAACCCGCCGCAGCGCTTGCGATGCCTGAACCCAGGCTGACGACACGCAGCCCATGCAACGTTGATTCATTCATAAGCACCTCAAGATGTCTTGTTGTTGTCCAGTGAAGAACGCTTGAATGGACTGTTGTGATACCCGACTGATTTGTTCACTTCGCCGGGCCACTGCAAGTGCCAGTCAGTTTTGCCTCCTATTTCAGGGCCGACGGCTCGATGTCTGAGCCGTGCAGAATGAGAATGTTGTGGCGATGGCCGAAATGATGGATGAGCAGGCTGGTGCCCATCATTATCACCATGACTCCCGTCAAGGGTATTGCGCTGGGCATGACCCAGACGCTCACCGCAACGGCACCCAAGGTACCAAAGAGAAACTGTACGGCACCTATAACTGCAGACGCCGATCCTGCGCGATGACCCTGACTGGCCATGGCCAGTGCTACTGCATTAGGCGACAACATACCCATGGAGAACATGTATACGAAGAAGCAGGCCATCAGCAGCGGTAAGGAAGCGTATCCTGCCAAGGTGGCTGTGAGAGCGACCAGCGCTGCCAGGAATGGCGGCCAGAGAATGGCATTCAATAATGCAGCCGGGCCGAAGCGTGCTACCACCCGGGCATTGAACTGGGAGCCCGCAATCATGCCGAACGCATTCAGCCCGAAGAGCCAGCCGAAATGCACGGCGGGCACCTCGTAGAGTTCAATGATCACGTACGGAGCACCCGCGACGTAGGCGAACATCGCGCCGAAGGGCAGGGCAATGATAAGCACATACATGATGAACTGCCGGTCGCGGAATAGATCGGCGTAGCGTTTGAATGTGCCCGCCACACCAAGGCGCTCTGCGGTGTGTCTGGACAGCGTTTCGCGCATACTGAAGTGCACTGCCAGCAGCAGAATCGTGCCGGCAATCCCCAGAATGGCAAATATCTCCCGCCAGCCCATAACCTTCAACAACAGGCTGCCAGCGACGGGGGCGAGAATAGGGGCCAGTCCCAGTGCCAGCATCAGCATCGAGAAGGCCCAGGCAGCCTGTGCTGTAGTAGTGCGGTCGCGGATGACTGCGCGACTGACAACCACGCCCGCGCTGCCGCCCAGGGCCTGGAAAAACCGGGCTACGGTCAAAGTCGCCAGGTCTGTGGCAAGCATGCACCCGAAGGAGGCAAGCAAGAAGAGCGCGAGACCAAAATAGAGCGGTGGCTTGCGTCCGTAGCGATCACTCAAGGGGCCGTAAACAAGTTGTCCTACGGACATCCCGAATAGAAAGACGGCAAGGGTTATCTGCACGTCAGCAGACTGAACACCCAGGCTCTGAGCAATTGCTGGAAAAGCCGGTAGATACAAGTCAACGGACAGAGGGGAGAGGGCCGTAAGCATCGCCAGCAAAAACAGCCAGCGAGGAAAAAATGGCGTGGATCCAGAACTATTCATGGATTCTACTGAGGGGGAAGTTTGTGAGTAGCATTGTTACCTAGTCACTCTGTTGGGGACATGCAGATTAGCAGGGTGATCGGTTTTAATCCAGAATGTGATTTCGCATAAAGAATATTTTGTTAGGTGGGTTCTACAAATTGAAGCCGGTTATGAGGCCCGGCTAGCCCCCGCACTATGGTTGGTGTCGCAGTGCAGGGGGAAAGATTGGGGCCTGTCGCCGCTATCGGCCAATAAAATAACGGGCACTCAGATGACCATTCTCAAATTTGTATAGCTCTATGGTATGAGTGGCCGGTTCTCCGGTAGTACGATTATTCCGATGGTGACAGGCTGCCTCGTTGCCTGAAACAATAGCGGCCAGGATATCGATACGAATTTTTTCACGTTCCTGGTCCCACATGGCATTCAGCGTTACCCATGGATCAGCTTTTGGGTACCCCACATATTCGATATCAAGCCCGTTTTCAGCTATGTCGCGATAGCAGCCGAGAAAGCCCTCTTTGTCGCCTTTGTTCCAGTGCTCCACCTGTACGTGGAGAAAGTGCTCAAGCTTTTTGCTGTCGTTCATGATGATGTCCTTTGTGACTGGTTTTCGTGTGGTTGCGCGGAGAAATCGGCAGGCACGACAAGGCCTTTGCCTGACCGGTATATGTCAATGGCGTTGTACATGGTGGTAGCCACCCTGGAAGTACAGAAGCGGGGAGCGCTGGGAGTCGAGCCAAGAATGATGGACACGGCCGAGGAAGATTAGGTGATCACCTGCATCGACAACATGGTGTTTTGCACACTCGAAACTGGCTGCTGTGTTTTGGATAATGGGCACTTTGAGCTCCCACATTTCCCATGGTGTATCAGCGAAGCGGTCTTCGTTCCTGCTGGCAAATCGCTGTGAAATGTCCTGCTGATCCGCATTCAGTACGTTGATTCCAAAGGCTTGGCTCTTCTCGAAGATCTTTAGGCTGGCAGAACGCTTGTCAATGCAGAACAATACCAGCGGTGGATCTAGGGAGACCGAGGTGAACGAGTTGGCAGTAAGACCGACAGGCTTGCCATGCTCATCGGTGGTGGTAATGACCGTGACACCGGTGGCGAACGCTCCAAGCGTGCGGCGTAATAGACGAGTATCAGCTCTGGCAGGTAAGGTAGGAGCGCATCTACTCTCAATAAACCGCAGGATCGCGAGATCAAACCCATCCAGTTCCGCCGAAGTGCTCAGCCATTGCCTTGTCCCAGGCTGTGTGAGCAGTGTTGCTCCGGGTATGGTCTTGGCCAGTTGCTCAAGCCAGCATTTTCTTTCATCGCCTTGAACCAGCAGCATTGGAATGTCCAGAGTAGCCGTGACCTGCTCCAGTTCGATATCTGACCAGGTACTGACGGCTGCTGTCGACTCGATACCAGGGTCGCTGTGCCAGTGCCATACACCAGGTGTTCGTAAACGCAGATATTTATGCAGCATGGATGTGTTGCTGGCACCGCCTATATGGTTGCTCAGCTCGTCAATAAGGTTTTTGAGATCACGGCCTCCCCGATAGAGCGTTTGCTTGTCGAGGCGTATGTCACTTCGGCTGTGAACATCGATCATGATCATGGCGCTGATGATATCCATGCCAGATCGCTGATTTTCTCTGCCGGCGGCCAGCAAAGCAGCCTTGCCACCCAGTCCGGAGCCTATAATGACTGGCTTGTCTGGCAACGTCTGCAATACGGCATGAACGTCATCCGCCAGTGCGGACAAAGAGTAGTCTTCATTCCAGCCACTATCGCCATGACCGCGCAGGTCGAGTGATACAACGTAGAATCCGGTATGCATCAGGCGGCGGGCCAACGCTGCCCATTCATGGCGGGTTTGCTGATGGTTGTGCAGCAACAGTACCGCTTGGTTGTCGGAATTGCCGCCGGCTTCCGCGACCAGGGAAATCCCTGCATGGCCGATGATCTTTATCAGCTCCATTTCTTATTCCTCCGGTTGTGGCAAGACTCATCCCCCCCTCACTTGACCTGAAGCGAGGGGGGAGTCAGGTTAGCGCACGGTTTCCCGTGCAGTGATGGCCTCAGGGTTCAGGTGGCGCTCAGGGAGTGGTTCCGGCATGACCTTGAAGCCGCCTGTGTAGGCATCACCCAGTACGGTAAGCATGCCTCTATTGAAATCGTAGGTATGACTACGGACTGCCCATGGAATTTTCTGATCATAGAGTTGGATCATGGTATTGAAGAGGGCACGGTGCAGGTCGCTGTTCTGGTCAAAAGCGTCGAACATGCCCGCTCCGCTGAGATCCTCGTCGAGGTAATAGGTCCTCTTTGAATAGGCATGCCGCATGCCGGGCTTGAGGGTAGCTTCTACGACTCTGACACGATGCAGTTCGAAGCGCTCACAAGCGGGATTGATGTGCGAACCAACGAACTGCCCTTCGGTGTCGCACTGACCGGCGGGGGTATACAGGTCATAGTTGTTATAGGGGATATACATTTCCTTGACGCCCTTGTACTGGAAGTCAAAGCGATCCATCTTGCCGGAGAACAGAAACAGTTCATCGAACAGGAGCCCACCACCCAGGCTGGCCACTGGTGTGTCATAGGCAAATTCCGGAGCAAGCTTTACCCTGCGTTGGCCGGTGGTATAGCTCCAGGCCCGTCGCGGTTTGCTGACAGTGTCCAGGTAGTCGAACACACCGGTGATCTCCCCGGCCTTGCGGGCAGGGCTCTGGGTAATCGAGTAGGTCCGCCAGAACATCTGAGGATCGCGGTCACCCAGTCCTGTCTGGTAATAAGGGCGCTCACTGAAGGTCGACTGGTCGGCCGTCATGGTTCTGGCGCCGTTGCGCGCTATTCGCCATGAACGGTTGTGCTGAGCCTGGATCGCCGTATCCCCTATATAGCCAAGCAACTGGTTCCACATGACCTCGTTGCCGTTGGCCGGCGCGGGAAAGGGCAGACCGCCTCGGCATGCTGTTTCGACTGCCAGATTATCTTTGGTGGTATTGCACTGCTCCGCGTTGCGGGCGGTGGCTTCAAGTACATGCGTAGGGTAGGCCGCGGTCCGATGGGTCGGGTAGATGTTGAGATGATAGGTAGGGAACTGTTTCAGCAGATGACGCTGGCCATCACTCAACCTGTCTGCATACTGATCAGCATTTTGCGCATCGATGCGTAGCAGTGGTTCTTCATCCTTGAATGGGTTGGTCCAGAATCCGCTATCGGGTTTGAAGTCGGCTGGTGCCTGAGTCAGGCCACCACTATAGGGTGGTATTGTTCCGTCGTGATTGCCCGCCTGATTACTGCCAAAGAGGGTTAACCCACTGTCATGGTTTGGGATTTGAGCGGCATCGACGGTGGCTTGAGCCGCGCCCGCGAGACCAAGGAGGGTTCCACATGCAATAGAGTACAAGGCTTTCATTTTCATCTCCTGGCTGACCCGTCTTACAGGCAAGAGAGGTCGGCTTTCTTGTTTTTATTTTGGGAACACGACTCCTAGATCACGACATCAGTCGCGAACGTCTTGAGTTCGGAGAGGTGGTTGTTACCGGCAATGAGAGAGTTCCAGCTATAGTCGAGCCATTGCCTGTAATTTTGTGTGTTTAGAACTTCAGGTTTTTATTTAATGGCATCTCCTTCTTTCCTCCCGCTTGAAATGGCTGCCCCGTCAGTGCCACCAGGGCAAGTTGTCAGAATGGCTGTTGAGTTGTTCCCATGCGATATTGATTGCCTGCGTGGCCTGTTCGTTGCTCATGCCAAATCCACGCATGATAAGCAATACCAATTCATGCAGGTATTCCTTATCGAACAGTTGGTTATGCATCATTCTTCGTGAGCCTTCGACCGTGGCCCCGATGATGTAATCGGTAGCGGCATCAAGTGACGCGAAGTGTACGGCACCGCTCTGTTTAGCTTCATTCAGGCAGGCTGTGACAATGCTGCCGAGGCGCTTGCTGAGAGACAGGTAGCCGACAAAATCGACCTTTGAGGTGAATGCCACCTTCTGTGGTTGCATGCCGGCATGGGTAAGCGACAGAAGCGGTCCGGCAACTACCTTGGCGGCAGGGTCGGAAAGCTGCGCAAAAATCCGCTCATAGGTTTCGATCATCTCATCTGCCATTTGCTGGCCGAGCTCTGCCAGCACCTCATCCAGAGAGTCGAAGTATTTGTAGAAGGTTCCTCTAGAAACCCCGGCCTTGAGAATGACATCATCAATAACTGGCGGTTTAGTGCGTTCGCTCACCAGAAATACATCCAGTGCTGCGAAGAGCAGGCGCTGTCGCATGCGTTCACGCTTCTCGCGAGCGACTCTCACCCGAAAATCGAGCTCTTCGTCCATCTTGGTCGGGCGTGCAGTTTCGTTGTTCATCTCAATTCCTATCCGTCAAAGTTCGAACCGGCCGTGTGCGGAGGGGAACCTTTATTGTCTCTTTATTTCGGGTAAAAGTAGAAGATTCGATTCCCGTTCGGTCAGAGCGCGTCCATAGAGTTCGAGTGAAAGTCTTGTGTTCAGTGCGGTATGACGACTGCCCACATTCAGATCTCGCCACAGGCGTTGCAGGGAATTGTTCTGAGCAAACGCGGCGGGGCCGGCGATGTCCATCAGACGCTCGCCTGCTTTGCGCAGGAGACCCATGGCATAGCCGCAGTCCGCCTGAATACAGGCTTTTTCAAAGCCGTTCAATGGGGCTATCTGTGCAGTATTGTCAATTTGCTCCGCAGCACGGCGGATATGCAGCCAAGCGGAATCGATTTCCATTGCAGCCTCACCCAGTTGCTGTACGAACACCTGCGACTCGCTCTGGCTGTCGTAGCGCCAGCCGATGATCTGGCGTTCGGGCAAGCTCTTCCGAACCTTTTCCAGCATGGCGCTGGCGGCGCCCAGCATAGGAGCGAGGACGCCTAGAGGAAAAAGAGGTTCGACTGGCCAGCGATCTCTGGGCTCCATGGCAGCCAGTACCTTGGGATCAGCCGCGTTGCTGCGTCGCAGTTCGGAATAGCGCAATATCTGAATGGGGGCGACTACGATATTTTCCGCAACGACGGTGTTACTGCCGGAGCCACAAACTCCGGCTACATGCCATGTGTTCTCGATTCGCACCTGTGGATGCTGCAGTGGCATGAGGGCGAACCCGGCATCAATTACCTGGTCCTGCTCGTCGATGATTTTTACCCCGTTGAGTGCCCAGTCGGCGTGCAGACAGCCCGATGCGTATCCCCATCGGCCACTGATGGCATACCCATCTTCTGTTGCCTGCGCAGTGCCGGTTTGCGCAGCGACGCTGCAAACTCGCTCTGCCCCTGTCTTGAAGACCAACTCTGAAATTGCCGGGGGCATGGATGCGACTGACGCGGTTACTCCGGAAAGCAGGCTGAAGGCCCAGGCGGTGCCAGGGCAAGCCTTTGCTATTTCGGCCACAGTTTCGATGTGAGTGATGATCTTGTGCCCCGATCCTCCAGCCCGTTTGGGAAACATCATCTGGAACAGCCCGGCCTGCTCCAGTGCCTCAATTACCTCATCCAGGACACGGCCTTCCTGCTCACATTGCGCGGCATGCCTTTCGATTAGTGGCAACAGCTTGCGTACGGCCGTTACGGGAGTGGGGTGGAGGTCTTCGGATGTCTCGTGGGCTATTTGCATTTCTCACCTTGTATTTTTTATCACAGTGACAATGTTGTCATAATATATACTGTGTTTATTTTGTAAAGTGATTTTGGCTGGAGTATGAAAATATGTGGTGCTGGCTTATTTGCCGCATATCCCATGCGTAGCAGGAGCCGAGAGCAGGGGAGATAAGATATGTAGGCTTTCAGGGAAGACCAAATATAGCGGTAACTTGCGTCCGTAGCGATCACTCAGATGACGTGTGTGGACTACTTGCTCTTTGCTGAACCTGAGGATGCAGGCTGTCTTGGGCTCAGGATGTCAGTACTGGCTGGCGGGCCGCCCGGCGCAGGGCCATAACCAGTATGAAACCGGCGCCTGCCAGCAGCGCCGAACCGAGAAAAACCTCGGCGAAACCTGAACTGGCAGCGAGCAGCCCCATCAACGGACCTGCCAAACCCACCGCTATATCGAAGAACAGCGAAAGCGCGCTCAGTGCGGAATTGCGATTGGCGTCCGGGGTGCGTGCCAGCGTTTCCACCGCCAGTCCCGGGTATACCCAGGACACTCCCAGCCCAGTGAGGGATGCACCGAGAATCGCGACCTCGGGCAAGGGTGCCAGCCAAACCAGCAGCAGCCCCAAGCCTTGTATTGAAAGACATAGCTTCACGACAGGATAGCCACCGAAACGTGGTATCACATTGGGCGTGGCGAGCCTGGCAAAGATAAAGGCGATACCAAAGCCCGTCAGGCACCAAGCGGCGTTCGACCAGCCGAGACTATCAAAATAGAGCGCGATGAAGGCGGTCAGACTGCCGAAACCGGCCGAACTGCAGACCAGTACCAGACCGTTGGGCAATACCGAGCACAACACGTGGAGAAAGGGTAGTCGCTCGCCGCGCCCCAGCGGCGCGGGGCGTCTGACGACCGCCACCAGTAGCGCAAACAGTCCGAGCAATACGATGCACATCCCGATGCTGGCCAGGTTGAACTGGTCTCTGATCAACACCCCCAGTGGCGCGCCGACGGCGATACCGCCATAGGCGGCAATGCCGTTCCAAGACATTACCCGTGCGGTATGCGGTTTGCCGTGCAAGCCGATAGCCCAGGTACAGCACGGAGTGGAAACCATCGCTGAAGCGAAGCCTTGGATCACGCGGGTGCCGAGTAGGAGCCAAATGCTGAGCCAGGGCGAGGAATACATCACGATGGCCAGTGTGGTCAGTATCCCGCAAAGAACGAGGGCGACGAGTCCAATGATGACAGCGGATTTGGCCCCGAAGCGATCGGCAAGCAAGCCGGCCAATGGTCGAGACAGCAGTGTTCCCACATACTGTGCACCGATCACGATACCAGCCCAGACAGTGCCGAATTCGAGTTCGTTGAGGATAAAGCCGGGCAGTACCGCCAAAGGCAGTCCGCTGGCCACATATGACATGAAGTTGAAGCAGACGATGAAAATGATCGACAGCGTGGGCTGCGTAGGGGCTGTGGTACGGGTATCCAAACTGCTGGCTCCTGAATTGAAAAACCCCTTTCATCCTGGTGGGTGTCCGGGGTTAAACAATCACTGACTAAGGACGATGAGCCAGTTCCCAGATTTTGAGATCGAAGCCGGGTGCGCTGGCCTCGGCAGAGGTAAGCTCCGGTGGACGAGAGAGAATTTTTTTTCCTGCCAGGTGATCCCCGGGACGATTGCAGGATTCGACAGCAACCAACTGGCCCTTACGGAAACACAGTACCGAGAACTGCTGTGTTGCTTCCGAACCCAGTCTGACCGTGCTGTCATAGCCGGTGGAAAGGCCAGCGATCTGCAATTTCAGGTTACCTTGATCAGTCCAGAACCAGGGTACTGCATCAAATGGCTTGGCGTTGCCCAAGAGCCTGCTGGCTAGGGTTCGCGCCTGTTCCATAGCGTTAGGCACTGATTCGATACGGGTATGCTCACCTTCATTCTGGATGCATGGGAAACAGGCAACGTCGCCTATGGCCGATATGTGCGGATCGGAGGTCAGCAGGTTAGCGTCGACCTTGATACCGTTCTCGATTGCCAGTCCCGCCTCATTGGCGATGGTTATATTGGGTATGACACCGATGCCGTAGACTAGGAGTTCGGCGGGCAATACCTTGCCGTCAGTGGTTTCAATCGCGGTAATCTGGCCATTTTCGCCGATGAGTCGGGTGACGCCCTGATGAAAATGAAACTGGACGCCCCAGGATTCATGTGTCTGGCGGAAAACGGCGGCCATGTCGCTGGAAACCGCCCTGGCCATGGGCCGATCCCCGAGATCCACCACATGAACCGACGCTCCCAATGCCGCGGCAACGGCGGCAAATTCCAGACCGATGAAGCCTGAGCCAATCACCACGACGTTACGAGCGTCTTTTACCCTGGGGGCCAGCGCGTCGGCGTCGGCCAGGGTCTTGATGCCAA
Source organism: Halopseudomonas xiamenensis (assembly GCF_014219065.1). Taxonomy (GTDB): domain Bacteria; phylum Pseudomonadota; class Gammaproteobacteria; order Pseudomonadales; family Pseudomonadaceae; genus Halopseudomonas; species Halopseudomonas xiamenensis. Next base: position 37,147 of record NZ_JACLGO010000015.1, on the reverse strand, counting down.
ATACACCTTGAAGGTCATCGCCGGGTACCGAAAGAGGGCGGTTGTGCGCGCCTGTAGCCAGTACCAGATGATCGTATTGCAGGCTCTTGCCACTGGCCAAAACGACATGCCGGTTCTGCCGGTCAATAGTGATGGCATCGTCCTGCAGCAACTCTATCTGTTGCTGATCGAAAAAAGCTTCCGGGCGAAAGGCCAGGTTGGATGTGGCTATTTTGCCCAGTAGATAAGCTTTTGATAGCGGCGGGCGTTGGTAGGGCAAGCCAGGTTCATTATTGATCAGCGAGATGTGCCCGGAAAAGCCTCCTTGGCGCAGGGATGCGGCAACCTGGAAACCTGCCTGGCCGGCACCGACAATTACAACTGACGAAAGCGACATATCAACTCCTGAGTACGTCAGTATTGAGATTCAGGCAGGCGCAGCACTATGCCGTCCATATCATCCTGAATGACAAGCTGGCAGGTAAGGCGGCTGTTATCCTGGCGTGTACTGGCGAACTCAAGCATATCGGACTCGCATTCTTCCGCTTGTGGTACAGAGTTCACCCAGGCCTCGTCAACGAATGCATGGCAGGTTGCGCAACTGCAGGCACCGCCGCAGTCTCCCTGGATGCCGGGAATCATGGCATTCATGGCGGCTTGCATCACGGATTGGCCCACTTCACCGACAATGGAATGTTGGGTACCGTTATGTTCGATCAGCGTTATCGTTGGCATTGTTTTTCTCCAGTCAACGGTTTCAGGCCACAGCAGGCTTGAGTGGGGGTTGGGTTTCAAATTGGGGGGCTCGACCCAAGGTCAGAAGCATCAGTGGGCCCACAATCGAGCAGACAAGACAGTAAACGAGCATGGTTGTATACGACCCCGTCTGGCTCAAGAAGGCGGCAAACAATAAAGGGGCCGCAGCCGCCGTAGCGGTCAATAAGCCGATATGAAAGCCATACAGCCGGCCGTACTCTTTCAGCCCGAAATAGCGGGCGACCAAAAATGCGGCAATATCGAACTCGGCACCTGCACCAAAGCCAATTGCAATTGCTGCCAGCAAGAGCAAGGTGAAATCGGTTGTTCCGCTGAGCAGGATCAGGCAGCCAATGGCAGGCATGGCCAGACTGATGGCCGATATGCCTGGGGCCCACACGCGATCCAGCAGATAGCCGACTAGGATTCGTCCAAAAACCAGTGAAATACCGAAACCACTGAATACCAGGCCGGCTTCTTCTGCAGAGAGCCCGAGGTCACGCAAGATGGGTATGGTATTGGTAACCATCCCAATAACCACCGACATCACCAGCGCCAGGGCAATATTGCAGATCCAGAAGTTCTTCGAGGTGAAGCCTTCCTTGAACGTCATTCCGGTAATACTGCGCAGGGCCGCCTGCTTGTCAGCTTCGCTTTTATGGCTCTTTGGTTTTGGAACCGAAAACCACCAGATGGTGAGGGGTAACAGCAGAAGCAGGTTGATCATGGCCAGCATGATAAAGGCTGCTTGCCAGCCCCAGATGCCAATGCCCCAGGAAAGCAACGGTGGGACAGTAGCTGCGGCGAGGCCGGTTCCTGAGAGGCCAATAGCCAACGCCAGACCGCGATTCTTCTCAAACCACATGTTGAGTAACTGAGTCCAGGTGACAGCGAGGTTGCCAATACTCAATATCGGAATGATCGTGAATGCCAGATAAAGGCTCCAGATCGACTCACCGAGCTGGGTGGCCGCCAAATAACCCAGCACCGTCAAGCACGTGGAAATTGCGGTTACTTTCTTGATCCCAAAACGCAAATTGAACCAGCCTACCAGTTGCAACGAGATAACTGCGCCCACGAATAGAAAGGTAATAGCTACCTGCAGCGCACTTCTGCTCCAGCCAAAGGCTTCTTCCAACGGAACGACAAGGGTTCCGAAGCCATAAAGCAATGAGGAATTGATGCTGATGCCAATGCCTAGCAAGGCCAGGATGAGTACCCGCCAACTGGTTCTAAATTCCGAAAAATCGATGGCGGCGCTATTGCTTGAATGATTCATACGCTGTCCTTCATTTTTTTTATGGCATCAGCTTATCGGAGAAATGCTACCAATTTCTGACTGCAGAACTGTATACTGATGTCAGAATATTGCATAAGGATCGGATTGTCCACACCGCGGGCACCTTTCCCGCAGCACAACAATAATAAAAGGAACGAGGTACCATAATGATGCCATGGCTCAGCCGCTTTTCCATTGGCGCGAAGCTTTTATTTGCCCCCGCACTGATTGTTTTCCTGCTTATCGTTATCTCCGCTGTTGCTTATGACGGGCTCAAGCGGCAGCAGGCTGTGCTGCACCAGGTGGAGCATGTCCGCTTCAGTCAATACCAGCGCGCACTGGACATTGCAGCCGCTTCTCAGGCAGCGATGGTCGGCTCTTACGCGGCTGTGGTTCAGGTCATTCAGAGCGAGGGTAATGTCTCCGAAGAAGAAATGCAGTTTTACGTGGAAGACATGCGGGCCAGTGTGAAGGATATGTTGGCAGGGATCGAGCAGGGTCTGTCTGAGTCAGCGAGCCTCACTGCAGAGGAGATGGTGCTCTACCAGAACCTGCAGGAACAGGCAGTGGCGTTTGGCGGGGGAGTAGAGCAGCTCGCGGACGCGTCACTGAACAATCCGTATCTGGCCCCATCGCAGCTAGGCTATGTAAGGGCGGATTATACGCGCTTGGTCGGCCTCCTTAACCTGTATCTGGATCAGCAGAAGGAGTTGGCCAGCATGTCGTTCACATCGGCAGACGCGACTGCTAAATCAGTTACTACGGCATTGGCGGTTGCGGTTCTGGTCGCCATCGCACTGGCGCTCGTTGTCGGGCTACTGGTGCGTCATCAGATTCTGCGCTCTATCAAGGCGATCGAGCAGGCTGCTATCAAGCTGCGGGACGGCGATCTGACTCATCGTGTCGAGGTGACAGGCAGGGACGAGATAGCCCAGACAGCCATGGCCTTCAATGCGCTGATCATCAGTCTGCAGAGGGCAGTGCAGCAAGTGACGCGTATTGCCGAGTCGGTCGGAGCCTCCGCGGAGGAGCTGGTGACCACCTCCAATGAGGTGGCACGGGGTGCCAATGAGCAGGCCGGTGCGGCCATTCAGGCCTCATCCACCGTTGAGCAGATGAGCGTGGGTATCGCTTCCATTGCCTCGCATGCAGAAAATTTGCGGTCTTCAGCCGACGCCAGTATGCGAGGGGCAGAGAATGGCCGTTCAGCTTTGGCCAGGCTGCTGGATGAAATCTGCCGGGTGCGGGATGCTTTCGCCGCGATCACCCTATCGGTCGGCGATTTCGTCTCCAGCACCACTGCCATTACTGACAGCATCAACCGGGTCAAGGAGCTTTCCGCACAAACCAATCTGCTGGCACTGAATGCCGCGATCGAGGCCGCGCGGGCGGGGGAGAGTGGTCGCGGTTTCAGCGTTGTGGCTGATGAGGTGCGTATTCTGGCCCAGCGTTCGGCCGTGGCGGCCAACTCCATCAATGAGCTTACCGATGAACTCGAAAGCCAGTCAGGGAGTGTCACGCGAGTGCTGGATGAAGGTGCGGCAGCACTGGATAGCAGCCAGGTGCTGCTCCAGGAACTGGAGAATGTGCTGCTGGAGGCGGCTGGTCTGGTCGGCGCGTCCAGTACGGGGGTGAGTGAAATCGCTTCGGCGGTGCAGATACAGAATGAGGGCGGCAAGGATATTTCACTGGGTATAGAGCGAATCGCAAAAATGGCGGAAGAGGGGGATCTGATCTCCCATCAGGTGACCTCGGCCGTGGCATCACTAAGGGAGCTGGCAGGAGAGCTTGAGCTGTCAGTCAGTCATTTCCGGACCTGAAGGGGCCGCAGACAAGTTTGCTGGAGGTTTTTATGAAGGGATTCAAGTGGGTCGCGTGGGGTTTTGCGTTATTGGTTGCGATGTTGCCAGCCCATGCAACACAGGCGAGTTCGGCGCAGGCGATACAGGAGATGCGCTCGTTGGGCTTTTCGGTATGCGCCAACATTCTGGTGTATTTCAACGAAAACGGTAGCCCTTATGAGCTGCGCAATAAGCAGGCATATCTGCAGGGCATGACCCGCTTACAGAGCCTGGCCGCCAGTCAGCGGCTTGAGGATGTAAGCGCAGAACTGAGCCGCCTGCAATCGAGCGTGGCCGACACGGCCGAGCTACCACAGTCGGAGGTTGAACTGCGAAGAACGTCTCCGGGCTATACACGCTGGTTATTGCCTGTGGTGGACTCCCATGCGCGCCTACAGGAACTACTGGATGCGCACTATAGGCGTATCGATAATGCTGAAGAGCTGCAAAGCAGTTTGCATGCTCTGAGCCGTGATATAGGTCAACTGCTGCTGGGATATCAGATAGCTTCGTTCAGCCGCCTTGGAGCGGAGCAGTGGGTCATGTCTGCCCAGCAAGTGCTTGATCAAGACCAGCGGGTTCTAGATAGCTTCACCGGCTTGTCCGCCCTAAATCCGGCGTTGGAAAAACAACTTGCGGACCCTGCACGACAGTATGCTTTTTCCCGGGAGCAGTTATTCAATCAGGGTGGTCGATGGATGCCCAATGGAGTCGGACGTTATCTGGGCATGGCGATGTTGAAAATTGATCAGGCCGCAATTGAACTCACTAAATGATTTGCTCTGTATCCCGAGTCGCTATGGCTTCTCGGGCCTGACGATGCGGCCTGTTGATGCGGGCCATACGCCGTTATTCATGAGCGCGTCAAATGCAGAGCAGGGATAGCCATGTCGTACCCACCATAGCCACAGCCCCAGCAAGGCACCCACGAAGCAGCGCACTGCGACTTCGCCGTGCAGGCCTTTGCTGTAGATCCCTGCTTCTGGTAATGCTCTGTGACCTGGATAATGAGGATGTTTTCCAGGTGAGCAAGGATGATGTTCTGGGACGGATTGCTGAAGAAGGACGTGGTAAGTGAGCGATGCCTTTCGGCAGCCGCGAATAGCCAGGCAGACACATCCAGAACAACTTGCTTTTGCCCAGAAACCTCCAGTAGTTTGGTAGGTGGAGTCCCTATCCATTCGTATCCATGCGTTGGATAAGTGGGGCAGAACAGGCAACCCTCCGGCCACCGCGAACCAATTGCAGGCGATCGATTTCACTCTCTACAGCCCGAGGCTCAAGCGTGATGCTTCGGGCAATGCTCTGGGCGGCATACGTACACCCTTCGTCGACGTACCGCTTGCCGTACTCAGTGGAACCGGCAACTCCGGCGGTAACGGTTTCTGCGGACTGTTCGGCACCACCACACCCTACAATGCGACTGAGCTGGACGCCCGGTACCCAACTCAGCAGGTATTTGTGAACGCGTGGACTGCAGCCACCGAAGAGGCGGTTGACAAGGGGTTTATTCGCCCTGCGGACGGGCAAGCACCTATCGATGCGGCGAAGCGAGTACAGAACTCCCCCTGACGCCTAGGAATATGAACATTTTATTTGTTTTTGTGCTTATTGCGTATGTCGTCAGGGATGTTGAGTGGATTTGGCTTAATGGCTGATTTTAAAGGGGTTATTGGTTGGCATAACCGTAGCGGTCCGCTGGAATGCCTCTTTGTTAGTGAAATGGGCGACTATTAGCTAACTAAAAATTTACAAAAATGAATTTTATGTTCATTATGTCCCTGGCTGAGCCTGACGAATAAAGAGGATAAAGGTATGAGTTCAGATAAGTTTGTTTTCCGTGCTGTTGCTGATCGTGGTCGCTGCTGCGGTTATGGTCTGTGTGCCTCAATCTGCCCCGAAGTCTACAAGCTTGACGACAATGGTCTGGTTTATTTCGACGACGACCGGATTGCGCCGGAACTGGAGGAAGCCGCCCGTGAAGGCGCTGCAGCTTGCCCAGCCGAAGCACTCTGGTTGGTAAAGATTGAAGAATAACCGGCAAGCCCGGTCATCCGTCATGGTCGTTGCGAGGTAGATTTCATGGGACGTTTAAAGGGTAAGGTTGCTCTGATCACGGGTACTGGTGGAGGGCAGGGCAGAGTTGCGGCGCTGCGTTTTGCGCGTGAGGGAGCCCTGGTGGTGGGTTGTGATACCAATGCCGCCGAGCATCAGATCACCGCCGATCTGCTTTCAGAGGAAGGTTTCACCCTGTACGGTAGCGCTCCGGTGGACCTTGGCGACCACGAACAGGCCAAGGCCTGGGTGGAGGCCGCAGTGGCCGAGTGTGGGAAGATCGACATTCTGTACAACAACGCTTCCGCTGCCCGCTTTGCTCCTGTCCAGGACATGTCCATTGAAGATTGGAACTTTACCATTCGCAATGAAGTGGATCTGCTGTTTTACACTACCAAATACGCGTGGAACCATCTGGCTGAACAAAAGGGCGTGATCATCAACGTGTCCTCCACTGCTGCGTGGGGTGGATCCAAGGTGGCCGGTATTTCTGCTCATTCCGCCGCCAAGGGCGCAGTGGTTTCTTTCACCCGCCAGCTGGCAGTGGAGGGCGCACCGGTAGGTATCCGCGCAGTGAGCCTGAGCCCCGGTTTCATTGCTACGCCAGGCACGGCAGCGTTCATGGAGAACCCGGTAGCGCGAGCGGCGCTGCTTGACGGAGTGCTGATGGATCGCCCGGGGGAGCCGGAAGAAGTCGTTTCGATGGCCGTATTCGTGGCGTCGGACGAGGCGTCATTCATTACGGGGTCGGATATCGTCATTGATGGTGGACTTCTGGCTATATAGCCAGCCACCCGTCCCTGGCAGAACGAGGAGGAACAGATGGATATTATTGGACTGGGTTACATGGGCTTTGAAGCCACTGACCTTGATGCCTGGCGCGACTATGGTCCGGCGGTAATGGGCTTTGCGATAGGTCAGAATCCGGAAGGCGATCCGGATTCGTTGTATTTCCGTATGGACGATCGCCGCCACCGTCTCGCCTTTCATCCTGGCAAAGTTGATCGACTGGCCTATCTCGGTTGGGAAGCCAAAGGGCGCATGGAGTTCAAAGCAGCCTGCCGGAAGTTTACCGATGCCGGCGTGGACTTTACCGTGGGCGACGCCGAGCTGTGCGAGAAGCGCGGCGTCAAGGAGCTGATCCGCTTCTTTGACCCGGTGGGCTTCCGGCATGAACTGTTCTACGGGCAGAAGTGGCTACCTGATTCCTTTGTGCCAGGACGTCGCCATGGCGGCTATCTTGCTGGCAGAAGAGGGTTGGGCCATGTCGTGCTGATGACATCCGAGTTTCCACCAGAGTTGGAAGACTTCCTTATAAATATCATGGGCTTCCATTGGTATGGCTCGGGTGCTGGCAAGGGTAAGACTGGGTTCTTCCGCTCCAGGCTGAATACCTTCACCAGCCATGATATCGCCTATGGGCACGCTCCTGGCCGTATGGGGATTCAACACGTCGGTCTGTTTGTTGGCAGCTTGCGCGACGTGGGCGAGACCTACGATATCGTGAAGAAGCGCGAGCTGCAGATGATGATGACGCTGGGTCAGCATTCCCAGGATCCACATATTTCCTTCTACCACTTCAATCCTTCAGGCTTCGCTTTCGAATGTATAGCCGAAAGTGAACCCTGGCATGACGATGGGTTCGAGCTGAATCCAGAGAAAATGAGCGTGTGGGGCCACGAGCTGGTTGGCCCGATTCTGGGGCCTAGCGTTAAAACGCCAGAAGAGGTTGGCGATCCGGAATTCAAGGCCAAGAAGGGTTAGAGGTGCGACTGGCTAGAGTAGAAGATGCGAAGGGCGAGCGGTACTGGGTTCTGTTGCATTCTGATACAGGTTTTGGTCAGCGCATAAATGCCCCGTTCTCCCGTTGGGCCGGCAGCGTCAACAGGGGAGATATCGGGGCCCTCGACCTGTCGCCGACAGCGCTTGAGCCAGATAGATTTCGCCTCATAGCCCCCATCGAGCCCGGTGCCCGTATCTTCGGCGTCGGGCTTAATTATTTATCGCACCTGACTCGCCTGGGTAGTTCCGCCCCTCCTCATCCTCTCGCCTATATGAAACCCGATTCCGCAATCGTTGATCCTGACGGAGTGATTTCCTATCCAGCGATGACAAGCGAGCTGGATTATGAAATCGAGCTGGTTGCTGTTGTCGGTGCGCCCCTGGACGATGCAGAACATGCCACGACATGTCTGATGGGCTACACGATCGGAAATGATGTCAGTGCGCGGGACGCCGGCAGGGCACTGGGACGGCTGGATCTTTTCACACAGAAAGGCATGGACGCTACAAGCCCGATCGGGCCTTGGGTGTGTACGCTTGATGAGTTCGGTGGTGGTGGTCAGCCTGAGCTGGACATGCAGCTGCGGGTGAATGGCGAGCTGCGGCAGCAAGATAATACGCGGGAGATGATTTTTCCTCTGGATGAGTTGCTCAATTACCTGGACGCACGCATAGCGCTTCGTCCAGGGGATGTGGTGCTGACCGGTTCCACACATGGGGTGGGGTTGGAGACGGGTCGGTTCCTGCAGCCGGACGATCTGGTCGAAGCATCCATTGACGGCATCGGCCTGATGCGCAACCGGGTCGGCCACCGGCGAAAACTGACCAGCTCCAGACGCGCAGGGCGACTGGGGTTTCCGACGCCATAACGTGGTGACGTCGCCGGTGTTTGCTACGAGAGAAAAAAGCGAAATATGAATCAACAGGCCACCTGGTTTCCGCTGACGCATCCGCAGTTCCGTTGGTTCTGGGGTGCTGGCGCCGTCGTCAATCTCGCCATCTGGATGCATACCGTCGGCGCAGCGTGGATCATGGCGGGTCTGACCGAATCAGCGTGGATGGTATCGCTGATCCAGACAGCCATGACGCTCCCGGTATTTCTCTTCGGTCTGCCGGGTGGCGTCATTGCGGATCTGGTGAGCCGGAAGTACTGGCTACTGTTCACACAAGCACTGATGCTGACGGCAGCGGCCGTGCTGTTGGTCATGAGCCTGATCGGCGCGCTCAATGTCTGGTCATTGCTGATACTGACCTTCGTTCTGGGGACGGGGAGCGCTTTGAGCATGTCCGCCTGGATGGCCGTGACGTTAACCTTGATCCCGCGTGATATCGTCCCGGCTGCCGTAGCGTTGAATGCTATTTCGACCAACGTGGCGCGTGCGGTAGGCCCAGCGCTGGCCGGTTTGCTTATCGCATTGGCCGGCCCGGCGTCCATGTTCTCGTTGGTCGTCCTGTGTTTTCTGTCGGTAATGCTCTTTCTGTTGCTGTGGCGGGCCCATCGGCTGCCTGAGGTGCTGCCGCCTGAAACCTTCGTAGGCGGTATGCGCAGCGGGCTGCGCTATATCCGCCACTCCGTGCGGCTCACCAGTTCGCTGAAACAGGTCTTCGTGTTTACCAGTTGCGCCAGCGCGTTATGGGCTTTGCTGCCGCTGATTGCCAGAGACCGGCTGGGTATGGAGGCGGATGGTTATGGCATGCTGATGGGCGCGCTGGGCGCAGGCGCGGTGATTGCCGCGGTCAATCTGACTCGTTTCTATAGGCACTTCCCGCTCAGAAATCTGGTGGTTGTGGGCGCGCTCGTCTTCGCGCTGGTGACCGCTGCTGCGGCGTTACTGGAATCGGCATGGCTGGTCTGGCTGCTGTTGGTGATCGCAGGGATTGCCTGGATGGCGGTGAATGCGACCGTTGCGACTATCATCCAGACCTGCGCGGCTGACTGGGTTCGGGCGCGAGTCGCCTCGGTGTATTTACTTATGTACATGGGCGCCATGGCGCTGGGCGGCGCAGTTTGGGGGTTCCTGGCTGAACATCTGGGAACCACCGGCAGCTTGTTGATATCGGCTGCGGCCATCGTTCTGGGATTGCTGCTTACGCGTAATGGTATTTTCGTCCTCGGTAGCGAAGCCGATTACAGGAGTGTTTCACAGACTGACAAGCTGCTGATTGCTGGGGAAGTATCGCATTCTGATGGGCCGGTATCGGTTGAAATCTGCTATCGGGCTGGCTCAGAAAACCAGACGGAGTTCATCCGGGCTGCCTACGCTGTAGGTAAGGCAAGACGCCGAAACGGGGCGCGAAATTGGCGGCTGTATCGCGATCTGGCCGACCCGGAACGTTTCGTTGAGCGCTTTATCGTGGAGTCCTGGTTGGATTATCTTCGCCAGCGAGCCAGGGTTACCCACTCGGATCAAGCGCTGGAGGCGGCGCTCAAGCATTACCTCGTTGACGCGGGCACGGCAACCAAGCGCTATATTTATCAGGCCGATGTAGAAGCAATTTGGCGCTGATGTAAATCGTTATCAAAATTCTATTCTTGATAGAGAATATTATATATACTGTCATACAGTGCATCATCAATATACCTCCCCAATCATAGAAGCGAAACTTTGAAAATGGATGCTGAAGTGACACGCGACAGTGACAGAAATATGGCGAAATCGTCCCTGGTAACTGTTAAACCGGTGGTCAATGCCGTTCGCATACTCCGCTTCCTGAGCCAGGCCGGCGCTCCGGCGCGCTCCGTGGATATCGCCAGGAAGCTCGATATCAACCCGAGCACTTGCTTCAATATCCTCAGAACGCTGGTGGCCGAAGACATGGTCGAGTTCAGCCCAATCTCTAAACGCTATTCTGCGGGGTTTGGCTTGGCCCGTCTGGTCGAGCAATTCGTGACCCAGGGGCAAAAGGTGCAGCGGGCCAAGCCGTTGCTGGAAAGCTTCGCAGCCGACTCAAAAGTGACTGTCACGCTGTGGCGTCGGATGGGAAGTGACAGGAGTGTTATCGTCAGTTCCGCAACCTGCCCTACGGATGTCAGTATCAATATGAGTGAAGGGCAGCGGGTGCCCATCCTGATGGGTGCGAGTGGTCGTTTGTATGCGTCTGAGCTGGATCTGGATGCTGAGCAGCCACGCGAAATGTTTGAAAAAATTCGCTGGGGAGGGCAATTGTCCTATGCCACCTATCGACAACAGGTGGCAGACGCCGCCGAGCGCGGATGGGCAATTGACGATGGCCATTTTTCAATTGGCATTCTGGCGGTAGCCGCGCCGGTATACTCGCCGGCCAGGACGATCGATTACACTGTGTCGGCGGTCATGTTCCGTGGCCAGCGAGACGAGGATGGCATCAGCGAGCTCGGCAAGGCGCTTTGCGGTCTGTGCAATGAATTGCAGGATGTGCTGTTCTAATCTTCAATCGCGCACCAGCAGAAGACTTCCCCCCAGCGGGCCGCCACCGGCAGCAGTTACCGCTACCTGATGATCGGCTATCTGCCGACCTTCTGCCTTGTTCCACAACTGTAGGCAGGCTTCGTGTACATAACCCAGACCGTGCGTGCGGCCACCGGAGAGCTGCCCGCCGTTGGTATTGATCGGGAGTTCCCCGTCCAGCGCAATACGCTGGCCACCCTCTACAAAACGCCCGCTTTCACCCTTTGGGCACAACCCCAACGCTTCCAGCCAGATCATGGTCAAGATGGAAAAACCATCGTATAACTGAGCGGAGCCGACATCCTTCGGTTTGAGGTCGGTGCGAGACCACATCATTCGGCCCACATCGAATGCTGCGCCTTCGGTAAGGGAAATCTGATCCCATGACCAGGGCTGATTGAGAGCTGCCCCGATAGCTTCGATACGGATCGGGGGGTTGCGGCAGTCTTTGGCGACATCCCGTCGGGACAGGATGATGGCCGTCGACGCATCGCAGTGAACGTCGCAATCGAACATGCGCAGCGGGGTGGAGATCATCCGGGACTGCATGTAGTCATCCATGCTCATCGGAGATCGATAGATTGCCTTGGGGTTGCGCTGCGCGTTGCGGCGACAAGTGAGGGCTATCTGTGCCAGTTGCTCGGAGGTGGTGCCATAGTCGTGAAAGTGGCGCTGCGCATATATGGCCATGAGGTTAGCCGCGGACAGGACATTGAAGGGCGTATACCACTGCCAGGCAAAGCTGCTGTCTCGGCCCAGGGTCTTGTTGCTCAGTGCAGAGGCCTGCTTGTTGTGTTGCCGGGTTGAGGATTCAGTGATGGTGCGAAACACCAGCACGTGTCGGCACATGCCGCTGGCGATTGCCATGGCACCATTGATCAGGCCTGTCAGGGGGCCCGGTCCTTCATAACCTCCTCCAAACCAGTTGACCTCCAGCCCGAGAGCGTTTTTCAGCGCAAGCGGGCCCACTGGCGAAAAGCTGTCCCCGTTATTGTTGTCGCCCGGCCAGCAGGCTATGCCGTCTATGTCCTCCTTGCGCAGGCCCGCATCATTGATTGCTTCCAGGCAGGCATCCAGAGTAAGGCGCATCCCCGATAAGGTAGACGGGCGGCCCACTTCTGATTGGCCGATGCCGGTGATGGCGACATCTTTCTCGTACTGTCGGTCGTGCATGCTCAATCCTTCACGAATAGGGGTAACCAGACGTCATCTTCCTGCTGGAACCGCACCCGCACTTTCATTCCTATATGCACCTGCTCGGGCGGCGTGTCTTCGATATTTGTGACGAAGCGGAGGTCTTTCTGCTCCTGCAGCTCGACGATGGCGATGACAAAGGGGGCCGCGAGCTCGGGTGTCCAGGGCTGATGGTTGATGGTGAAGCTGGCTATCACGCCCTTGCCCGATACGCGCTGCGGTGCCACCTCAAAGCTGGTGCACGTGGGGCAGATCGGGGAGGGTGGATGGAAATACCGCTTGCACGCTTCACATCGGTGAATGAGCAATTCTCCATTCCTGCCTCCCTGCCAGAATGAGTGGTTATCGGCAGTGAGAGCGGGCAGCTTTCTGGGCATCACGCAGTTCCTGTAAGGGGCAGCCTTGAGTTTGCCAAGAGTATCATTTGTACATATATTAAAAAAGTGTTCTAATAATTTGGGTCGAGCCGCGCTGTTTGGTTCGCGTTAATAAAGATAAGATTAGCTCGTAGAGGACCTCTAGATGAACCTTAGTCTGCAAGGCCGCGTAGTAATCGTGACGGGCGGCTTTGGCGTGCTCGGCAATGCTCTGTCAAGGTTGCTTCTTGAGCGCGGTGCCCGTGTAGCCGCGCTGGATCTGAATCCGGCTCCCACTGCCATTCCCGGTCACTCCGATTTTCTGTCATTGGGTGAAGTCAATCTCACCGACCCTGCTTCAGCAGAGTCAGCGATGCATCAGGTTGCCGATGCCTTCGGCCATATCGACGCGATCGTCAACGTGGCGGGCGGCTTTGCCTGGGAAGCCTTTGAAGACGGGGCGCTTGATACCTGGGATCGCATGTATCAGATGAACGTGCGAACCGCAGTGGTAAGTACCCGCGCGGCGCTGCCACATATTCTGAAGGCAAGCAACGGGCGAGTGGTCAATGTGAGCGCCCTCGCTGCACTCAAGGCAGGCTGTGGGGTCGCGGCCTATGCAGCGTCCAAGGCAGGCGTTTCCCGCTTTACCGAATCCCTGGCCGAAGAGCTCAAGAGCCGGGATGTGACGGTAAATGCCGTCATGCCAAGCATCATCGATACGCCTGGCAATAGGGCGGAGATGCCGGATCAAGACTTTTCCAGCTGGGTGACGCCTGAAGCGCTTTCCGCTGTCATCGCCTTCCTGCTGACTGCGGAAGGGCAGGTCATCACGGGTGCCTGTTTGCCGGTGAGCGGTCGGGTATGAGCGGCATCACAACAAGGAGATTGCACCCATGAGATTGGTCACTTTTGTCAATGACGAGGGGTTGGAACTGGCAGGTGCTCTGTTTGACCAGGATCAGGCAGTTCTTGATCTGCAGCAGGCCTATACCCTTCTCAAAGGTGGCCGCTCGGCCGCGCTGAGCAGTGTACTGGCGCTGGCCGAGGCCGGTGAGGAGGGGTTGTCGTTGGCGCGGTCGCTACTTGCAAAAGCGCCTGTCGAGGCTGTACGTCAGCGGGCTGCCGTGCATCTGCGTGCGCCCATTCAGCCGCCGCCACAGATGCGGGACTGTTCCTGCTTCGAGCTGCATCTGCGCCAGAGTTTTGCGGCCGCGCGCCGCTTGCGTGCGATGCGTACGCCTGACCCTGAGGCGACGCTCAAGGCGATGAGTACCAGCGCCGATGATCGGGTTATTGATACCTTTAATCGTCAACCTATCTATTACAAATGCAACCGGTTTGCCGTGGTAGGCGTTGATGACCAGTTCGAGTGGCCCGCCTTCAGCAAGGCGCTGGACTTCGAGCTCGAGTTCGGCTGCTACATCGGCAGGAAGGGCAAGGATATCAAGCGTGAAAATGCTCGCGAACATATCTTTGGTTACACCATTTTCAACGACATCAGTGCCCGTGATGCCCAGGCCAAGGAGATGAGCGGCATGCTCGGTCCGGCCAAGGGCAAGGATTTCGATACGGCCAACGTCATGGGGCCTTGCCTGGTCACTGCAGACGAGCTGGGTGATCCCTACGATCTGAACATGATCGCACGCGTCAACGGCGAAGAGTGGGGGCGCGGTAATACCCGGGATATGCGCTGGCAGTTCGAGGACGTTATTGCACACATCTCGCAATCCGAAACCCTTCATGTGGGCGAGTTCCTGGGGTCGGGTACGGTAGGCAACGGCTGCGGGCTCGAGCAGTTGCGGTATCTCAAGCCAGGGGATGTGGTGGAGCTGGAGATAGATGGCATCGGTAAGCTGAGCACACAGGTAGGCTCGCCTGGCAATCCGTTCTGATGCTTGCAGCGGCACGAGTAGCTCAAGCTGCTCAGGGAGTGCGTGTTAACGCAGATTTAATTGATTTCACTAAGTTTCGTAACAAATGAACCTGTAATTTAGTGTACAAATATTGAATAAGTGTTTATTTTTGTGCTTGAAGAAGCCTGAATAAGATCCTTAATAATTGGAGGCGAATATGCTCACTAATTCCAGCCCGGTGCTCTCTGACGGCACCAAGATTTCAGAGCTAATCTACCCGGAAACCCGCGAAGTACAGATGCGCGTGTTGTCTGATCCTGAAATCTACGAGTTGGAGATGGAAAAGATCTTCGGTCGTACCTGGGTGATGTTGGGTCACGAATCAGAGATTCCTGAGCCCAATGATTTCATTGTACGTGATATGGGATCCGATTCCGTTATCGTTGCCCGTGACAAGAACGGTGAAATTCATGTCACTCTGAACGTCTGCCCACACCGGGGCATGCGTGTAGCGCTGACTGATTGCGGTAACGCCACAATCCATAAATGTATTTATCACGGCTGGGCTTTCCGTCCTAACGGTGACTTTATCGGCTCACCGGTAAAGCGCGAGTGTATGCACGGCACGATACTCGAAGAATCCGAGCTTGGTCTGAAGAAAGCACGCTCCGTTTCTTATGGTGGACTGATCTTCGCCACCTGGAATATCGATGGTCCGTCGTTTGATGAGTTTCTTGGTGATGCCAAGTGGTACTACGACATGCTTTTCCTGCGCAGCGACAAAGGCATGGAGGTTCTCGGGCCACCACAGCGTTTTATCGTCAATGCGAACTGGAAAACGGCCGGTGAGCAGTCTGCAGCGGATGGTTTCCATACGCTCACTCTGCACCGCTGGCTCGGAGAGGTCGGTAACTATTCGAAGAAGGGGCCTGCAGAAGAGGAAAGTGATGAGCCCGATCTGACCCCAGAAATGTATGGCGTGGAAGTCAGCTCTCCCCATGGTCATGCGCTCCGCTGCATCGACCTGGCGCGCAAAATCCGCCGTCTGACAGGCCTGGAGCCTGACGATCTGACCGTTCAACAGAAGCTCGATGCACTGCCGCCTGCAGGCATGACCAAAGATATGGTCGCGCAGTTGTCGAACAACCTGACAGAGGATCAACTCAAGGTTCTGACGTCCATGCCTCCGCAGGTGGGCGGCATGTTCCCGAATATTCTCTTCGGATTTGTCTATATTCCACAGCCGGATGGGTCAGTGGTCGGCTCCATGACCATGCATACCTATATCCCGCGCGGCCCCAACAAGCTTGAGTTCTGCAACTGGATTTTCGCAGAGAAAGACGCTCCGGAAGAATTGCGTGAGAAGATGTTGAAGCAGACTATTCAACTTTTCGGCACCTCCGGCATGGTTGAACAGGACGACTCTGATACCTGGCCGCATATGACATTGGCCGCCAAGGGGGCTATGGGTCGCCACATGACGCTGAAGTATCAGGCTGTATATGAAACCGGCAAACCTGAAGGCTGGCCTGGCCCGGGGATCGTCAACGAAGGCTTCACCAAGGACGATACTCAGTGGCATTGGTGGCTGTACTGGAACGAGCTGATGAACGCCGAATAAACCCAGATCAACAAGAACAGGAGCTTCTCATGCAGCAAGTTCAAGAACAGAACTCTGATGTGAGTCAGGGTCAATATGTAGCTGTCGGATCGGCTGAATACAGTGCCATCCTCACTTTTCTATACGAAGAGGCGGCGCTGCTCGACCAGTTACGCCTGAACGAGTGGGGCGCGCGTCTAGCCACCGATCTGGTCTATACCGCACCGTTACGCCATACCCGTCTGGGCGTGGATCATGCCAAGAGCTTTGTGCGGTCAGTGATGCATTTTCATGATGATTATCGTTCGGTAATGGGGCGCATCCTGCGGCTTTCCGGTCAGAGCGCCTGGGCTGAGGATCCACCGTCGCGTACACGACGCCTGATTACCAACGTTCTGATTCGTGAAACGGCCAATCCGAATGAGTTTGCCGTCACCAGCTACCTGCTGCTGACACGCAGTCGTTTCAGTGATCATCATGTGGATGTGATCAGTTGCGAGCGTCGGGATCTCATTCGTCGGGAGACGGATGGTAGCTTCAAGCTGGCCAAGCGTGAAGCCCTGCTGGATCAGTCAGTACTCGGAACCGCCAATCTGGCCGTGTTTCTGTAAGAGGCTGTTCGGTTGCTTTGACAGTACAGAAGCCCGCCTATTTGGCGGGCTTCTTCTTGATGGGTTGAAGTGCGGCTTGAGAAGGGTCAGTCAGGTGGCAGGACGGATCTGGTCTTCAAGTCCCGCGAGCCAGTCCCGATCTCCGGCGCAAAGCTGATCGCCGCGGCCGGTAAAATCCTGGGTCGAGCCTTTCATGCGCAAGGCGTGCTCGGCGCGCTCAGGTTGCTGAGCAAAACAGAGCCCGGTGCTGCGGGCATGTTGTTCTGCGTCCAGGTCGAATTCACGCCCCCGTGAAATGATCGTGCAGCGGCGCAATAACAAAGCGGCTTCGGCCTCTTCCGGCGGCAGGGTCTTGATCGCCCAGCCAGCCATGCCATGATTCAGATCAACTCCGGCATAGAGGGCAGGGCTCTCTATGAGCGTTCCCTGAGTCTGCCATTGAAGAGCCAGCTGGCCATCCCGCAGTAGCTGGGGTGCCGTGCGGCCAGCCACCCGTTTGGCGATGGTGATGTCGTATACGCGGTGCAATGTACTCCGCGCTGCGGCAGCGATAGCCAGTCCCGCCAGATCAAGCATATGGGTACATTGATGGCGGCTGTCCGTTACCCTGGTGACGCTGTGGGCTATGTCGGATAGGGACATGCCTATCAGTGACTCGAGTGGTTTTGCAGCGGCCGGGCAGGCTGTGAAAGGGTATCGGACAGCGTAACCTTTCACTGCGGTGACAGTCCCGTGCTGGTGTTGAATGCTGACTCTGAAATGGTGGAAGTCATCTTCCAGAGCCGCTCGAACTTCACCGTTATGCTGTGTGTGGATTTCCACGCGACGACGAAAAATCATTATATATGCCCTTGGAAAACGAAGTGGATTTGAAGTGGAAGAACCGATAAATGTGGGATAACATGAACATTAACAAAAAAAGTGTTTATTAAGAAGGCTGCTGATTATGAGACTGCTCGAGAACAAGGTTGCCCTGATCACCGGTGCCGGCGGAGGCATCGGGGAAGGCGTCGCGCGCTATTTTGTCAAACAAGGCGCGGCTGTTGTGGTTGCCGAGCTGAACCCGGCCCTGGGCGAAGCGGTCGTCTCCGATCTGCGCGCGCAGGGTGGCCGGGCCTTGTTCTTCAAGACAGATGTCTCGGATAAGCAGAATATAATTGATGCGGTTCAGGCTGCGGAGGAGCACTTTGGCGGGCTGGATATTCTGGTCAACAACGCTTTTGCCCCCACACCCAATGTGCTGATGGAAGATAAATCCGATGAGATGCTCGAGCAGACGTTGGGCACGACGGTATGGGCAGCCTGGTGGGCCATGCGCGCGGCGTTGCCATTGATGCGCAAACGGGGTGGTGGAGCCATCATAAATTTCTATTCCATCGATACGGAGATCGGTGCCTGGCTGCATGCCGATTATAATACCGCCAAGTCGGCGATCCTCGGTCTTACGCGCAGCGCGGCTGCCGAGTGGGGGCGTTTCAATATCAGAGTGAACGCCATCGCACCGACCGCAATGGGTGCCACCTTTCACAAGCTGGCGGCCGAGAATCCGGGGTTCGCAGAGCGCTCCGCATCCATGCGACCCTTGGGGCGCAGCGGCGAGCCTGAAGCGGATATTGGCCCGGTAGTAGCCTTCCTCGCTTCCGAGATGGCGCGGTTCGTGACGGGAGAGTCGATTCATGTGGATGGCGGCCTACACCTGCCGGGCTACAACTCAAGACCCGCCGATATACCCGTGAAGGAGTACTGAGTTCGGTTGTGTGGAGGGTCTGGATCAGAAGGATCCGAGGCCCTTAATGCCTTTCTCGCAGATCTTCTGTTGCCTGGTAGTAACTCATGCCTCAGATACTCTTGGCTTCAGACAGCTGCGGAGCTGTGGGCAGCGGTCATGAGAGTGATAGCTCTGCGCATTGCGCAGAGCTATAGGGGAGATCAGCGTTTCTTGACGCTGATGTTGGTATCTTCCAGATCCCAGGTGTTTTCTGTCTTGCCCTCATCACGCAACTGGTATTTGAGCACGCGGCCTTGGGGGTTCTTGGGCAAGGTGCTGCGAAATTCGATATAGCGGGGGAGGGCATAATAGGGCACTGCATCCATGGCCCAGTGAAACAGCTCCTCCTCCGCGAGTTGCGCGCCCTCGTGCAGAATGGCGGTAACTTTCACATCGTCTTCGCCCTTGTCTGACAGTACCGCGTGTACTGCCACTTCTGAAATGGCCGGGTGGACGGCGAAGGCTGACTCCATTTCGAAGCTGGATATGTTTTCACCACGGCGTCGCAGATAGTCCTTCTTGCGATCAACGAAGAAGAAAAACCCGTCTTCATCGAACTTCCCGATGTCTCCGGTGTGAAACCACATATTCCTCATCAGTTCCAATGTTGCTTCAGGTCGGCGCCAGTACCCCTGGAACATGATATCCGGGCGTAGCGGGCGCACAACGATTTCCCCCGGTACGTTGGGCGGAACTTCATGATCATTATCGTCCACGATACGCACGTCAAAATCCGGAATGCGCTTGCCGGATGAACCGGGCTTGGCATACTCGCCAGCGGCAAGCGAGGTAATCACGCAGGCTTCGGTAAGGCCGTAGCCGTTGCCGCCAACGAGCTGTGTGCCGAAGCGTGAACGCCATATTTCCTTGGTTTCCTCCGTGTAAGGATTGCCGCGGGCAGTATGAATTTGCCCGTAGCAGCGCTTCATTGCATCGTTGTCTGGAGCTTTTGCCAGAAGCCCACCCATGCCACCAAGAATGGAGGCGATGGTCGCACCGCTGCGTTCCACCTCCGGCCAGAAGTTGGAAACGGAGAAGCGGGGGAGGATGGCGGCCCGGGCGCCAACCATGATGCTGGCGATGATGGTCACGCACAGAGCATTCATATGAAACAGGGGCAAGGGAGTGATGGTGACGTCATTTTCATTTGCCGAGCCGGAACGCAGCTGCAAGCGCGCCAGATTGCACATGAAGTTGTAGCTGACCATGCATCCTTTGGAGGGGCCGGTGGTGCCTGAGGTGTAGATCAAACAGGACAGATCGGACGGCGCTGGCTTCACTTCAAACGGCGTCGCATCCTGACCTCTGTGCTCATCAAGCGCGGCAACGGGAACTGCACAGTCGATAGCTGTCTCAAGTGTATCGCGATGAAGAACGAGCTTGAGGGCATCAAGCTGACCGGCGACGGCGGCTACGCGTTCCAGGTAAGACGCTTCGCAAATCAGCAGCTGGGTGTCGGCATCGGCTATCTGGTGGCGCAGGAACTCCCCGCGCAAGGCGGTATTGATGGGCACACTGACAGCGCAGAGCTTGTTAACTGCCAGCCAGCAGACAACAGCGTCAATATTGTTGTCCAGCATGGTGACGACCGTATGGCCAGCCTGAACACCCAGTTCAGACAGGGAGTGGGCAAGCTTGGTAGAAATTAAATCAACATCACGAAAAGTGTATAACTCTCCGCTAAAGTCGAGGAAGACTCGTTCTGGATGGCGTGCAACAGCTCGATCCAGCGCTGCGATCACCGTGTCCTGCTCTCCAACGAACCACGTCTCTGCATTTCCAGTACCGCTCATACGAAATCTCCTTCCGGCCAGCTCACTATGGGAGTCTGGTGGTTTTATTTTTAATACAGAATTTAATTCTATATTGTATTTTTCGCGTTGTCTCTAGCCTGAGTTGAACAGAAATTGCTGATTGTGACCAGTTAAACTGATAGAGTAGCCTTTGATGACGCTGACAGGAGGGGGACATGATGCTTGATAAGGAAGCTGCAGAGACTGAAGTAATGAGGGGGAAGGGGGAGTCAGTAAGCCGTTCGGGTGCCGCGCGTAGGCCGGATTCAGTTCTGACGGGGGGGAAAACGCGGGTAGTGAAGCCCAACCGTCGATCTGAAGAAACGATCAGCAGCATTTTGCGGGCCACCGAAGAAGTGGTGCTGCTTTCTGGTGCTGATCGTATTTCCATTCTTGAGGTGTGCAAGCTGGCAGGTGTGTCCCGCGGTACCTTCTACCGTTATTTTTCCTCCCAGGAGGATCTGCTTGATACGTTCTCCCGCCACAAGCGGGATGATTTCCATCAGGTTCTGCTCAATACGATCAGCACTGTCGAGGAGCCTGAAGCGCGGCTCAATGCGTTGATCAGCTTTATCGATGACTACCTGGAGCAAAGCCGGGCACAGCGTTTGCTGGTTGTGGCACCGGAATATGCGCTGGGTTTCTTCAGGCGTATCTTTCATGATTCGATCCTTCGTTTTCAGGATACGCTGGATATCGTCTTCGATGACTGGGATGCGAGGCTTGGGGTCAAGCTGGACAGGGAGTTGATCTGCGAAATGATTATTCGTTATGTGCTGAGCGAGGTGCTAGTTCCGGAGAGAGCTGGTCGGCGGCTGTTGCCCGTGCGGGTGAAAAGACTTTTCGCTTCATTGATCATGGGTTCCACCTCCCGAACCCGTCGCTGAATTCGGGGACCTGCTGCCCCGGAACATTCCCGCCCCCGGCCCTGGGGGCCTGGAATGCGCTTTGCGTTATAGCTGTAGTGCTCCGGTTTACGATGTTTGAACACTGCTACAGAATCTGTAGCAAGCCGCTTCGCCAATCTTTTCGTATGTTTCTCTGCACCTTTCCCCGCGAAACGCTGCTGACTGCTGCGCGTTTTGTTCATGGTTGGTCAAATAATCTGTTAAAAAACAATTGGTTATCTGGTTTCCCCCAGTGTTGGGAGCGGTAGAATCGACTTGATGCTTTACGCCAGAAACCTGTTCAGACTACAAAAAAATTGAACAGATTTTTGAATTATGCTCAATATGTATTATGCTGTCGCATGCAAGCCAGGCGTATTGAGATATTCAACGCCTGCGCGCTTTCACCCAGAACAATCAGAACAGGGATTTATCTCATGCTTATCGATCTTCATGCACATGCGCCGCACCCGGAATACTACGACCAGCACCCGCATTGGGGGCCGGCTTTTGAATCGCAGTCTGATGGCGATATAAAGCTGCGTGTTGGCGAATGGATTCTGACACTGGGCGCGCCGGAACGGAAAAAGGCCTTGCGCGAGGCCCACGCCCGCGGCGAAACGCTGCAGGTAGCCGAGTACATGGCCAAATGGGCTGACCCCCAGCACCGCCTCGCCGGGATGGACGCCGCTGGTCAGAATGCCCAGGTCATCTCCGTGCCAAGTCACTGCTACATGTACTGGGCTGAACCCGAGTTTGGCGTTCCCTTTGCCAGAACGGTGAACGACTCACTGGCCAAGTATTGCTCCGGAGCACCTGATCGCCTTATGTTCTGGGCGCATGCACCGTTGAACGTGCCCGTCGAGGCGGCCAAGGAGATTCGTCGGGCGGTCACCGAGCTGGGCGCCAAAGGCCTGGTAGCCGGTGGTTCCAACTTCGGCGGACTGGAGTTCGATTCGCCGGAAATGGATCCCGTCTGGGAGGCGCTGTGTGACCTGGATGTGCCCATGTTTGTGCACGGCTACAACCAGTCAGTGACCTGGGGCAAGGAAGCCAATACCGACCGTTACGAAACAACCGCGATCGTCGGCATGAACTACGACGAAACCAAATGTTTCTGGTACATGATCAACGGTGGTGTATTCGATCGCTTCCCGAACCTGAAGGTCTACATTACGCACGGCGGCGGTTATGTACCCTATCAGCTCGGTCGGATGGCGCAGACCAACCCGAACCTTGACGTGTCCTATAACAAGAAGCCTTTCCTGGAGTATCTGCGTAACTTCTATTTTGACGTCGAATTGCACGAGGTGCCCATGCGCCAGGCAATGGTGGAAGTGATTGGTGCTGACCGGGTGCTTTACGGTTCCAATTTTGGCGGCAGTGATGCAGTACGTCATGACCTGACCTCGGATCTGAAGCTTTCCCAGGAAGATATGGATCGCATCCGGTGGAAGAATGCCTGTGAGCTGCTGCACCTGGATCCGGCAAAGGTCGGCAAGGTGGGAGACCCCGCCAAATCAGCCGGTAAGGTAGGTGCCTGATGAAACTGGCACGCTGCTCTTTTAACGGCGGCAAGCCCTTCTGGGCGGTCGTCGATCTCGAGCATGACGAAGTCAATCCGATCCTGGGTGATTTTCAGGAATGGGCACCCCGAGTCGCCGGTGGTGCCGGGATCAGCGCATTGTCACTGGCTGCCAAGCCAGTGACGATGGCTGATATCGTGCTCCTGCCACCAGTTGATCCGACCAATCGTGTGGTGGTGGCGGGTGCCAACTATCTTGCGCATCTGCAGGATGATTTCGGACTTGACGCACCCGTCCAGCCGGTCGCTTTCCTCAAGGCCTACGGTGCCTTGATTGGCGCGAATGATCCAATCCGTTACCCACCACTCACCAAGGAGCTGGATCATGAGGTGGAGCTTGTGGCGGTGATCGGCAGCAGCCAGATCGATCTGCAGAACCCGCTTGCTTGTGTGCTCGGCTATACCGTGGGCAATGACGTCAGTGCGCGAGATCTGCAGCGTAGCGGCCCTAAAGGTATTGGCATGGATCTGTTTTCTGCCAAAAGCCAGGATCGCACCACGGGTGTAGGGCCGTGGATTGTCACCAAGGATGAGTTTCCACAGGGCTCGCCCAAGCTGCGTCTGACACTGGCGGTAAACGGCGAAGTACGTCAGGACGGAACAACGGCCGACATGACCTGGGATGTGGGCGAGCTGATTGCTTTCGTGCATGCGCGGTCGAGTTTCGCCTGCGGAGATATTCTCTTCACCGGATCACCTGCCGGTGTTGGCATGGGAACCGGACGTTTCCTGAGTCCAGGGGATGTCGTGGAAGCCTCCGTCGAGGGTATTGGTACGCTACGCAACGTGGTCAGTGAAAAAAATGTATAAGAGGCTCTTTATCATGGGTGCTGACAAAAGCAACAAGGTAGTGGTAGTGGGCGCAGGTCTGATGGGCACCGGTATTGCCCATGCCTTCGCGAGCTCAGGTTTCGAGACAGTATTGGTGGATACCAATGCCGCTGCCCTCGAGAAAGCCTATGCAAGTATTGAAAAAATATTGGGTGATGGTGTCCGGTTGGGCAAGGTCAGTGAAGAGACGGGGCGGGCTGCCCTGGATCGGCTGACGGTCAATGCAGACTTGTCCGAGGCAGCTGTAGGCGCCAACCTGCTGGTGGAGACCGTTTCCGAACAGCTTGCAATCAAGAAGGCGGTGGTTATGCAGGCCGCCAGTCTGATGTTGGATAACGCCATCATCGCCAGTAACACGTCGGCCCTGAGTGTCACCGAAATTGCAGCATCGGTTCCTGCTCCCGAGCGCTTCATAGGGATGCATTTTTTCAATCCGGTGCACAAGATGAAGCTGGTCGAGCTGGTTCGCGGACTGGCTACCAGCGATGAAACTGTCGCGAGGGTCAAGGATCTTTGCGATGCGATTGGCAAGACGTCAATCATCGTCAACGAATCTCCCGGCCTGACTACCAGTCGCATGTCTGCGCTGTTGGGTAATGAGGCGATGTATATGCTTCAGGAGGGCACCGCTACCGCCGAAGATATCGATACTGCGCTCCGTATGGGCTTCAATCACCCTATGGGTCCGCTCGAACTGGGCGATCTCACAGGCTGGGATACGCGCCTGTCCGTACTGCGTTACTTGCATGAAACGCTGGGTGAGAAGTTTCGGCCTTGCCCGCTGATCATCAAGATGGTCGCTGCCGGACGGCTGGGGCGCAAGACCGGGTACGGCGTATATCAGTACCATGAAGGCAATCGAGTTCCCGGTTCCGGGCTCAAAGGAAGTGCGTTATGAATGATATCGTCATTGTCGACGCAGTACGCACGCCGGTTGGCCGCTTTCGCGGCAGCCTAGCTGGCGTCCGTGCCGACCACCTGGGCTCGTTGGTCATCAATGAGCTGTTGCAGCGCACGGGGCTTTCCGCCGAGCATATTGATGACGTCATCTTCGGTTGTGTGACGCAGATCGGAGAGCAGTCGGCCAACGTCGCGCGCACGGCCCTGTTGGGCGCGGGTTGGCCAGCTTCTGTGCCGGGCCTGACGCTGGACCGCAAGTGCGGCTCCGGTGAAGCGGCGGTACATGCTGCAGTGGGCGCCATTGCAGCCGGAGCTGCAGAGATCGTGATTGCCGGTGGAGTGGAAAGCATGAGCCGGGTGCCTATGGGTAGCAACCGCGAGATACATGGCGAAGCGTTCGGCTGGATGGCGCTGGAGCGACACGAGCTGACCTCCCAGGGCGAGGCAGCGGAGCGCGTGGCGGAAAAATGGCAGATCAGCCGTGATGAGCTGGACGCATTCGCTCTTGAAAGCCATCGTCGTGCGGCCGTTGCTGCGGATGCTGGGTATTTCGAACAAGAGATTGTTCCAGTACCGGCAGGCGAATACTGCGAGAAGGGCTATGAGGGTTTCACCGGGCTGCTTACTGCCGATGAAACTATTCGGCGCGACACCTCTCTTGAAAAGCTGGCTAGCCTGAAGACCAGCTTCCGTCCGGAGAACGGGCGAGTCACGGCAGGTAATTCGTCGCAAATTTCTGATGGTGCTGCTGCGCTGCTGCTGATGTCCGCGGAGACGGCGTCCCGTTTGGGCCTGAAGCCCCGGGCGCGGATCAGAGCGACTGTAACGGTGGGCGCGGATCCAACGCTGATGCTCACGGGTCCCATTGAGGCTACGCGTAAAATTCTGGCCAAAACCGATCTGAAGATCGACGATGTAGATCTGTTCGAGATCAACGAAGCCTTTGCATCCGTACCTATCGCCTGGCTCAGGGAAATAGGCGTGTCGGCAGATCGCCTGAATGTAAATGGCGGTGCCATTGCCCTTGGCCACCCTCTGGGTGCAAGTGGCGCACGGATCATGACTTCAATGTTGAATGAGCTGGAACGTCGTAACGGTCGCTACGCCATGCAGGCGATATGCTGCGCTGGTGGCATGGGAACCGCTACGCTAATCGAACGCCTGGTCTGACAAGTATGCCGACCAGGGTCGGCGCGAGGTGGTTTATGTCACGAATTTCACCCGTTCCGCTGTCGGCTTTACCAGATAGCCTGGCAGCCACCCTGGAGCGGGGGCTGCAGTCAGGAATGCTCAGCTCCAGCGTGCCAGTACAGGTATGGGCGCATCGTCCAGCGCTTGCGCAAGGCTGGCTCGCGTTGCTAGAACAGTTTCATTTCCACAGTCTGTTGAGCGAGCGTGTGCGCGAGCTGGTGCGGCTGAAGGTCGCCAGCGTCACTACCTGCCAAGTTTGCCAACTGGCACGAAAGTCGGAGGAGGTAAGCGAAGAGGATATCGCTTGCCTGGCGACGGACAGTGATCGGTTTACTCCCGCCGAGCAGGCTGCCCTGACATTTGCCGGTCTTTTCGCCGGCGACTACATGGAGCTGGACGACAAGCACTATGTGGCGCTGGCACCATATTTCAGTGAGCCTCAGATTACCGAGCTCAATATGTATTGCGCTCTGATGCTGGCGGGCGGGCGTATGACCTATGTCCAGCAGGCATATTGATTATGGGAATGAGCCAATCCCAAGTGGTAGTGTGGGGGGATGGAAGTTAATCAAAATATTTAAAAGGGTTCAATTACGCTGCTGCGGAGCTTAAGCTTTAGTCAGCGACCGAATTTCAGACCCTGTAGCTAGCCTGACAAAATTAATAGAATATTAAAGGGAGACGATCATGTCCAATGCGCCCAAAAGCGAGCTGGAGAAGGTGTTTGCCGATGTGGCAAGCAATTATCAAGGTAGTGATATCGACCTTCACGCCGTTTACGCGAAGATGCGGAAAACCAACCCCGTCATGGAAGGTAATTTCATGGAGCAGCTGGGGGTGCCATCCATAGCAGGGGTGGATCCGAATCGCCCATGCTTCACGCTGTTCAAATATGACGACGTCATGCATGTAATGCGAGACGCTTCGCAATTTACCAGCGGGTTTATCGCTGAAGGTCTGGGTGCGTTCTTCGACGGACTGATCCTTACAGCAATGGACGGCGATCAGCACCGGAACATGCGCAACCTTTTGCAGCCAGTGTTCATGCCGGACACGGTCAATCGCTGGAAAGCAGATCGCATAGACGGCGTCATCCGGGAAGAATTCATCAAACCCCTGGTTCCGCAGAAGAGTGCGGATCTGATGGATTTCGCTCTGTATTTTCCTATCAGGGTGATTTATTCGCTCATAGGCTTCCCCAACGACCAACCTGAGAAGATCAAACAGTACGCCGCTTGGGCCCTGGCCATTCTGGCTGGGCCACAGGTAGACCCGGCCAAGGCCCAGGCTGCCAAGAAGGCAGCGATGGAAGCCGTGGGTGCCCTGTATGACGCGATCAAGCTGGTCGTCGCCGAGCGTCGCGCCGAGGGTGGTACAGGCGATGATCTGATCAGTCGTCTCATCCAGGCTGAATATGAGGGCCGCTCGTTGGATGATCACGAAATTACTACCTTTGTGCGCTCACTGTTACCGGCCGCCGGGGAGACCACCACGCGTACGTTTGGCACCCTGATGACGTTGTTGCTCGAGAATCCCGAGTTGCTGGAGCGCGTACGCAATGATCGCAGCCTGGTCAACAAGGCCATCGATGAGTCCATTCGCTATGAACCAGTAGCGACGTTCAAGGTTCGCCAGGCCGCAGAGGACACCGAGATTCGTGGCGTCAAGATTCCAAAGGGCGCGATGGTCTCCTGCATCGTCAGCTCCGCCAACCGCGATGAAGACGTCTATGAGAATGCGGACGTGTTTGATATTGACCGTCGTCCGCGTCCCTCGTTCGGTTTTGGTTTCGGCCCCCATATGTGTATCGGTCAGTTCGTGGCCAAGACGGAAATCAACTGCGCGCTCAATGCTGTGCTGGACATGATGCCTAATATACGGCTCGACCCGTTGAAGCCTGCCCCCGAGATCACCGGTGCGCAATTGCGCGGCCCGCATCAGTTGCACGTTATCTGGGATTGATGCTCTCTTTCTAGAGGCTTGAACAGGCCGTCCAGCTCTGCTGGCGGCCTTTTTTTCGTTCAGATTCCCATTCTTACCCCTTTTCTGCAGCCGGCCGGCTCCGCTGCCAGTCCCGCAAAAATTCTATATATACACAAATCAAAAAAGTGTTTAAGTTTTATGTGTCTTGGTCTATCATGAATCAACAATCACAATCCGCGAAAAGCGAAGGGGAACAACCATGAAACTCGACGACCTCATCCTCGTAAGTGTGGACGACCACGCCATTGAGCCGCCGGACGCGTTCAAGCACCACATGCCAGAAAAATTCAAAGGTCGCGAGCCGCGCGTTGAGAAGCGGGGGGAGCGCGATGTGTGGGTGTTCGAGGACGAAGCCACCGGTTACATGGGGCTTAATTCCGTTGTAGGACGTCCGAAGGAAGAGTACGGGATGGAGCCGCTTGGCTACGACCAGATGCGCCGTGGCACATGGGACGTCAAGGCCCGGGTGGATGACATGAATGCTAACGGAGTGCTGGGCTCTCTGTGTTTTCCGACCTTTCCCGGCTTTGCCGGACAGCGCTTCCAGGCCCACTCGAACAGAGATGTCGCTCTGGCGGCGATTCGCGCCTATAACGACTGGCACTTGTATGACTGGTGTAATGCCATGCCGGGCCGTTTCATCCCCCTGATGCTGGTGCCCTATTGGGACATGAACGCAGCCGTTGCAGAGATCAAGCGGCTGTCAGCGCAAGGTGTGCACGCGCTGTCCTTCTCCGACAATCCTGCCCGCCTGGGTTATCCATCGATCCACGATGAGTATTGGGATCCAATGTGGAAGGCTTGCGCAGATAACAATGTAGTGATCTGCTGCCATATCGGCTCCGGGGGCAAGGCTGAGCATGCTTCGGACCTGTCGCCTATTGATGCCTGGATCACTACCATGCCGATCTCCATCGCCAACGCGGCGGCTGACTGGATCTGGGCACCCATGTGGAAGAAGTTCCCCACGCTGCGTATGGCGTTGTCCGAGGGCAGCATTGGCTGGGTGCCGTACCTGCTCGAGCGCGCTGACTTTACTCACCGTCACCATAAGGCCTGGACCAACGCGGATTTCGGTGGAAAGATGCCGAGCGATATCTTCTACAAGCATTTCATTACCTGCTTCATTGAAGACAACTTCGGCCTGCAGAACCTGCACTTCATGAATGAAGACATGGTCACCTGGGAAAGCGATTACCCGCACTCCGACTGCACCTGGCCTGAGTCGCCCGAGACTGTTTGGGCGGGCCTCAAGCACCTGACCCGTCAGCAGATCGACAAGGTCACTCACCTCAACGCCATGCGGGAGTTTTCTTATGATCCGTTCTCGATTCTGGGTCGTGAGAACTGCACGGTTGCTGCTCTGCGTGCTCAGGCTACGCATGTCAGCATCGAGCCCGCGCTGGGATTGGGTGGTGCAGAGGTAACGCGCAAGGATGGCAAGCCAGTTACATCCGGCGACATCAATGCGATGTTCAACGCAGCAGACGCAAAAACGGCAATCTAACCGGCAGCTGATATTGCCACTCCAGCGGGGCGCTCGCTGGAGTGGCAGCGGGCTGCCCCACCGGTTGTCGCCCGAGGTGCTTTGAGTAGCCAAGAGTGACTTGTTGATGAGTATCTCCCAGTTTAAATACAGCACTATTCCCGATGAGGCAGAAGCCCTTCGCCGGGAAGTCAGAGCGTTTCTGGCAGAAGCGCTGAAGGGTTATCCCGCAGTGAAGCGTGCCTACTCCTGGATGGGATTTGACGCGCAGTTCAGTCGTTTGCTCGGTTCCAGAGGCTGGTTGGGGATGGCCCTGCCGAAGCAGTACGGTGGTGGCGAAGCGTCACCCTTTGCCCGTTACGTGATCATCGAGGAATTGCTCGCCGCTGGGGCGCCGGTTTCGGCGCACTGGATCGCGGATCGCCAGAGTGCCCCCTTGATACTGCGTTTTGGTACCGAAGCGCAGAGAGAGAAATACCTGCCGCCGATCTGCCGCGGAGAGAGCTACTTCTGTATCGGTATGAGCGAGCCCAACTCCGGCTCCGACCTGGCGTCGATCAAGTCAAATGCCAAGAAGACTGACGCTGGCTGGTTGCTCAATGGGCAAAAAGTCTGGACTACCAACGCCCAGCATTCGCATTACATGATTGCCCTAGTGCGTACGGGCGACAAAGAGGAGAGCGGTCGGCACGGCGGCATGTCGCAGTTCATTATCGACCTTTCCCTGCCCGGCGTTACGATACGACCGATTGCCGACCTGTCCGGCAACGAGCATTTCAATGAAGTGTTCTTCGATAACGTCCAGCTTGATAACGATGCGCTGATTGGCGCGGAAGGCAACGGCTGGGGCCAGGTGACCGCCGAGCTGGCATTCGAGCGCAGCGGCCCGGAGCGTTTCCTGAGCAGTATCGCCCTCATACACACGGCCATTGCCGCCATCGGCAAACAGCCTGATGCGTTGCAGGCGCGCGATATCGGGCGCATCACCGCACGATTGGTCACCTTGCGCAATATGTCCCTGGCCGTCACGCAGCAACTCAGCGAAGGGCAGAATCCGGCCTGGGCCGCTTCCTGCGTCAAGGATCTGGGCAACGTGTTTGAACAGGATCTCCCCGAAATACTGCAGTTGCTGGTTGAAGATCAGCCGCAGGTGGGAGGAGGATCCGACCACGCGCAGGTGCTGGCGTATCTGACCCAGATGGCTCCTTCTTTCTCGCTGCGTGGGGGGACTCGTGAAATCCTCCGCGGGATCATTGCACGTGGACTGGGGCTTCGATAATGAGAGAACTTTTTGAGTCGACTACAGAGCGTCTGTTGAGTGATATCGCTACGCCGGAATATGTCCGCGCGGCCGAACAGGACGTGTGGCCAGCCGATCTTTGGCGAGCGCTCGAGGAAAACGGCATTACGCTTGCCGGAGCGCCGGAGGAAGCGGGTGGTGCCGAGGCCAGCTGGGCTGACCTTTTTGTTATCGTGCGTGCGGCCGGTCAGCATGCCGCACCAGTGCCGCTGGTCGAAATGCTGCTGGGTAACTGGTTGCTCGAGCAATGCGGTATCGGTTCGCGCAGCGGAATCCTGACTGTTGCCACTGACTCCACCCTGACATGTTCTGCTGGTGCGCTGTCAGGTGAACTGCGTTATGTCCCCTGGGGACGTAACGCCGAACTGGTGGTTACTGTCGTGACCAGCGACGCGGGGTATGACGTGGTGTTGCTGGAGCCGGCCGCCGCAGAACGTATTGTGGAGGGTGTGAACGTTGCTGGTGAGCCGCGCGATATATTGCACTTTTCCGCCGCGCTGCCCTTGGCTTCGGCGCCATTGCCTGCCAGGTTGTCGCCTTCGGTGCTGTTGGCTGGTGGTGCGATGCTGCGCTCTGCGCAGATTGCTGGTGCCTTGACGGCAATAATGACGCTTACCTCGGCCTATGCAGGCGAGCGAAAACAGTTTGGTCGTCCCATTTCCGCGTTTCAGGCCATCCAGCAACAGCTTGCGGTACTGGCTGAACAGGCTGCTGCTGCGAATATTGCAGCCGAAGCAGCATTTGCGCAGTCTGATACAGCGTTGGCGACGTTCAGCATCGCTGCGGCCAAGGTCAGCACCTCCGATGCGGCCAGCCAGGCCACCAGTATCGGGCATTCAGTGCACGGTGCGATTGGCTTTACGCAGGAATACTCGCTCCATTTGCTGACCCGCAGATTGTGGGCCTGGCGCAGCGAATTTGGCTCGTCCACCTATTGGAGCAAGTTGCTCGGAGAGGCTGTGTGCAATGCCGGTGCGGAAGGCTTCTGGCCGCTCATTACGCAATCACACAACGAACAGCTTCCTATTTCAGAATAAGGATTACACCCATGGAGCAATTTCTTCGAGTTGAAAGAAACGGCGGTGTAGTAGTGGTGAGGATGAACAGTCCGGATACCCGCAACGCGCTGTCCGACCCTGCGCAGATGCAGGAATTCGTCGATCTCTGTGCGCAGCTCAGGCGTGACCAGAGCGCCAGGGTGATGGTGTTGACCGGCAACGGCAAGGCGTTCTGCGCCGGTGGCAACATCAAGGACATGCAGAGCCGAGAGGGCATTTTCGGTGGTTCGCCGTATCAACTGCGTGATACCTACCGCAATGGTATTCAGCAAATCCCGCTGGCGCTCTACGAGCTGGATATTCCGATCATTGCGGCCGTCAACGGGCCTGCTATCGGTGCCGGGCTGGATCTGGCCTGCATGTGCGACATTCGTTATGCCAGCAGCAAGGCGCTGTTCGCTGAGAGCTTCGTCAAACTCGGTATTGTTCCCGGTGATGGCGGTGCCTGGCTGCTGCCCCGGATTATCGGTATTCCCAAGGCGAGTCTGATGGCGTTTACCGGGGATACCATTGATGCGGCACAGGCGCTTGAATGGGGGCTTGTGGAGAAGGTCTGTGCTCCCGAGGATCTCGAGTCCGAGGTTCTGGCGCTGGCCGAGCGCATCGCTGCGAATCCCGGCCATGCCCTGCGCCTGTGCAAGCGATTGTTGCGCGAGGGTCAGCATATGCGGCTGGATTCGTTGCTGGAGCTGTCCGCCGCGTATCAATCGCTGGCGCACCACACCGCCGATCATCAGGAGGCGGTCAACGCTTTCGTGGAAAGGCGCAAGCCCGATTACAAAGATCAGTAACACACCGTCAAGGAGAGCGTCACGATGCGAAGAGTATTTCGTGAAGACCACAACATGTTCAGA
Source organism: Halopseudomonas xiamenensis (assembly GCF_014219065.1). Taxonomy (GTDB): domain Bacteria; phylum Pseudomonadota; class Gammaproteobacteria; order Pseudomonadales; family Pseudomonadaceae; genus Halopseudomonas; species Halopseudomonas xiamenensis. The sequence continues at coordinate 4,774 of NZ_JACLGO010000015.1, read as the reverse complement.
GAGCAGGCTCGTCGCTTTATCGAGCGGGAAATCGTTCCGAATCTGCACGAATGGGAAACGGTCGGTATCGTGCCCAAGGCGGTATGGCTGAAAGCCGGCGAAATGGGCTTGCTGTGCTCAACTGTGCCTGAAGAATACGGCGGTGCGGGTGGTGATTTCGGGCATTCGGCAGTGATGATCGAAGAACTGGCACGTGTCAACGCCACCGCTGTGGGTTTCACTACCCATTCGGAGATCGTCGCCCCTTATCTGGTCGCCTACGGTTCAGAAGAGCAGAAACATAAATGGCTGCCCAAAATGGTCAGCGGCGAGATGATCGGCGTGATTGCCATGAGCGAGCCGGGAATCGGCAGTGACCTGCGATCCATGCGCACCGTACTACGCCAGGAAGGTGATGAATACGTAGTGTCTGGTCAGAAGACCTTTATTACCAATGGCGGTAACGCCGACCTGGTGGTAACGGCTACCAAGCTGGATCCTGCCGGCAAGGATCTTACACTGGTGTGCGTGGAGGCAGACCGGACCGGCTTTTCCAAGGGCCGACTGCTCGACAAGATCGGTCTTAAAGGTCAGGACACCGCCGAGCTGTTTTTCGATGACGTGCGTGTACCCGTAAGCAACAGGCTCGGCGAAGAGAATCGGGGATTCAAGTACCTTACCCATCAGCTTGCTTGGGAAAGATTGATCATTGCGTTGCGCGCGGCACAGTCGATTGAAACACTGCTCGAAGAAACAATTACCTATACCCGTGAGCGCAAGGTGTTCGGTAATACTGTATTTGATTTCCAGAATACTCGGTTCAAGCTGGCTGAAGTGAAAGCCAACGCGACAATGTTGCGGGTATTCGTGGACGACTGTCTGGAAAAGGTCATGGCCGGTGAGTTGACCGCCGATGTAGCGGCGATGGCAAAACTGCTCGGCTCCGAGATGCAGGGAAAGATGCTTGACGAGTTGCTCCAGTTACACGGTGGTTACGGTTTCATGAGCGAGTACAAGATAGGGCGTGCCTGGGTTGATGCCCGTGTTGCGCGAATCTACGGTGGTACCTCGGAGATCATGAAAGAGATCATCAGCAGGAATCTTTGAAAAAGGGCGGACTCTTCAGGGCTTGCCGGCTAAAAAAAACAAGAAAGGAGATAGCCTGTGTTATTGGTCTTTAGAAATATCATCCTGGTTGTCGCAATATTCCTTGTTGCCAACGTATTTGGTCAAGGCATCCCGGAAGATCGCTACGCTGAAGAGGCCGATCGCGCTAAATCACTTTTGCGCAAGGCTGTCGATTACTATCAGGAAAATGGAGACCGTGCCTTTGCTGCCTTCAGCCGCCAGGGCGCGTTTATCGAAGACGAGCTTTACGTTTACGTGATCGACACCCAAGGCATCATGCTCGCCAGCGGCGGCCCTTCGGCCAACCTCATTGGTCGGGACGTCAGCGGCGCACTGAATGATCACTTGAACAAGGGGTTCAAGGCGGCGTTGGCGTTGCCGGAAAGTGATGAGATTCATTATGCCGATTACCGCTGGCTGAACTGGCAGGGCGGTGGAGAAGAGCGCAAGCGCGTGTTTTATCAGCGAGTGGACGACAAGATATTTTCGGTGGGCTATTACATACAACGTTCAAGCATCGAAGAAGCGAAAACACTGTTGAGCTATGTTTCCGGTGCTGTCGATGAAGCTCCTCAGCAGACGTTCGAGCGAATCAATGAGCTGGATGCAGCGTTTCTCAGGGACGACCTCTATGCCTTCGTCATTGATCGTGACACGCAACGTTTCGTTGCTCACGGATACAATATGCGACTGGTCAGCAGCGATTTTCGCAAGCTGCACTCGGCGGATAACCATCCGATTGGCCAACAGATCCTCGACGCATCGGACAGCGACGGAAGTGGCAGCATTACCTACCTGTGGCCAAACCCGGTAACCCGTAAAAACGAGCAGAAAGTCACTTTATTCGAAACCCGGAAGAACTATATCGTGGCGGTGGGTTACTACCTGGGCGGAGTGAAGGACGATTGATATGCCCGAGAATGCCCGACTCAAGACCAAGCCGGTGGTGCTTATCACTGGCGGCGCTCAACGGGTAGGCTTGCATTGCGCACGCCGCCTGGTTGAGGACGGCTTTCATGTCATCGTTACCTGTCGCTGGCTCAGGCCAGATTGGCAGGACGAAGGTATTGAGGCCATGCTAGCCGATTTTTCCAGTGTGCAGGGCATCACCCAATTTATTGAAACCCTGGCAGAGAAGACGATCCACCTGCGTGCCATTGTTCATAACGCGTCTCTCTGGCTGGAGGATGAGGGGTTAACTGCCGGAGGCTTTCAGAGCATGTATATGGTGCACATGCAGGCCCCGTACATGATCAATATGGCCTCCACGAAGTGGTTCGGGCAGGGCGGTGCCGACATCATCCATATCACTGATCACGATGCGCTCGGTGGTAGTCCCGATCATGTTGCGTACCTTTCCACCAAGGCAGGCCTGGAGAATATGACTCGGTCTTTTGCCGCGCGCTTGGCCCCAGAAATCAAAGTCAACAGCATTGCTCCGGCCCTGATCATGTTCAACGAAGGTGACAGTCAGGCATTCAAGAAACAGATTCTCTCCCGTTCCGGACTTGGTGTGGAGCCTGGCCCGGAGGTTGTTTATCAGGCAATTAGATACCTTATGGATAATCCGTATGTAACGGGTACTTGCCTGGATCTTAATGGCGGCGGTATGTTGAAACTTGCGTAAGAGAAAATATTGATGAGCCTTGAAAACCTGACACAGAATTATGAGTCAATACTGCTGAATCTTGGAGAAAATCCAAAGCGCGGTGGTCTGCTGGACACTCCGCTAAGAGCAGCAAAAGCTATGCAGTTTCTTTGCCTGGGTTATAAACTTTCCCTTGGAGAGATAGTCAATAATGCGCTGTTCGAGTCAGATAGCGACGAAATGGTGATCGTCAAGGATATCGAACTTTACTCTCTTTGCGAGCACCATATGTTGCCCTTTATAGGCAAGGCGCATGTGGCCTATATGCCGACAGGTAAAGTAATAGGATTGTCCAAGATCGCACGTATTGTTGACATGTTTGCTCGTCGTTTGCAAATACAGGAAAACCTGACTCGCCAGATTGCCGAAGCTATACAAGAGGTGACCGATGCTGGAGGTGTCGCGGTAGTTATTGAAGCCAAGCACATGTGTATGATGATGCGGGGAGTGGAGAAACAGAACTCCAGCATGTATACCTCGGTTATGCTTGGTGCATTCCGTGAGTCCGGTAATACACGCCAGGAGTTTCTGCAGCTGATTGGGAAATAGTAACGGTTACCCTTGGTTCGGAGTATCGGTAGACGTCGCCAGTTCCCGCCATGCTTCAAGCTCCAGTTTTCTGCTATTCAGCCTGCCGGACGCAATTTGTACGGCGTCGGAGCCCACGACGAAATGAGTGGGTGCCTGCGGATCAAGAGCTAATTGCTCAATGACGCTGCCAAGCTTCGCTGGGTCGCCTTGTTGAGTATGATTGTTCCTTTCGGACGAATCCCGTATTTTCCTGGAAAACTCGGCGTACTCCGGAATATCTGCGCTGCCAAAGTGAGCCGAGCTGGCATCCAGAAAATCGGTACGGAATGAGCCGGGTGACACCACAGTGACCTTGATGTCAAAATCTGCAACTTCCTGTGCCAGTGATTCTGAGAACCCCACTACCGCAAATTTTGAAGCGCAGTACACGCTGGCACCAGGCATTCCGACAAGTCCGGCAATCGAAGCAATGTTGAATATATGTCCGTGAGTTTCTTTGCGCATTATGGGTAGTACTGCCCTGCACATGTTGAACATGCCAAATACGTTAGTGGAGAATTGATTGTCTATATCGGCAGGGCTGTTGTTCTCAAAGGGGCCCAGCTGACCGTAACCGGCGTTATTAACCAGGATGTCGATTTTCCCAAAAATGGCGACGGCGGATTGCACTACATTCCTGATCTGATCTTCTTCGGCGATATCGAGTGCAAGGGTAACGACCTTCTTAGCGTCATAGCCACTAAATGCTTCAGTTATTTTCTCAAGGTTTCGTCCGGTTACTACTACGTTGTCACCTGCTGCAATGGCGGCGTTAGCTATATGCCAGCCAAGGCCTCTATTCGCACCTGTTATGAGCCATGTACGCATTTATACCTAACCTATTAAGTGATGGATTTTCTTCTTATTGCACACAAGTAGGCAAAGTGTCAATGTTTTGAGCGGGCAGGGTCGGTTTTCTATGACCCCGCATAGTCGGATAAAACACATTCACACTCCCTGTACTCTATCATGACTGAATCGCACCGCGTTTTATGGAGGCTATTTCGTTTAAGTCAGGCAGCCATGGCCTGACCGATGTGTTGCTGGTAGAAGTTTGCCTCAGCTTCTGCCAGCGGTATATATCCGATCGAACCCAGTAGGCGCTGGTGGTTGAACCAGTGAACCCATTTCAAGGTTGCGATTTCCACTGCTTCTCGGCTGCGCCAGGACTGGCGGTAAATCAGCTCAGTTTTGTACAACCCGTTGATGGTTTCAGCCAAGGCGTTGTCGTAGCTGTCTCCCTTGCTGCCAACAGAGGGCTCTATTCCAGCTTCAGCGAGGCGTTCCGTATAACGGATAGAGACGTATTGGCTGCCCCTATCGCTATGGTGAACCAGACCGCCCATTTGTCCCGGCTGACGAGCGTAGAGGGCTTGCTCCAAGGCATCCAGAACGAAATCCGTTTTCATGCTGTTGCTTACCCGCCAGCCAACGATTCGCCGCGCAAAG
>NZ_JACLGO010000014.1 GCF_014219065.1 Halopseudomonas xiamenensis | reverse complement strand
TTCATGGACATCTTGACGTTGGCGAGGTCGACACCGCTGTTGTCCGCCTTGACGCGAACCTTGACGTTGTAGTCAACCACGCGCTTTACGGCGACGAGGATTTTCATGGACGTTAGTCCTCCGCAAGTCTGTGAAACGCCCCGGTGGGCGTGTGACATTTAAAAGGGGTCTTAGCATACCGGGCACTTTTCGTGTTCGATAGTACCCGGTCACATGATTTACGATGAATTGGTCGGGAAAACAGGACAAAGCCCTGTTTTCCCGACCTGCTGCTGTGCCTCAGGCAACAACCAGCTGGTTGGAATAGGCTTCCAGATGATGATCGTCGTCACCGAACTGGTGACTGATCATGACCAGGCGCTTGGCGTAGTGGGCGCCGTTGTATTCCCAGGTCATGGCGATGCCGCCATGCAGCTGGATGCACTGCTCGGCAACGTAGCGGGCCGCGCGGTTGACGATGAACTTGGCGGCGGACAGCTTGGCGCTGCGCTCGTCGCTGTCCTGGTCGTCGGCGACGCAGGCTGCCAGGATGGCCATCGAGGTGCCGCGCTCCAGTTCGCTGATCATATCGACCATGCGGTGCTGCAGAACCTGGAACTTGCCGATCGGCACGCCGAACTGCTTGCGGGTCTTCAGGTAGTCCAGGGTCAGGTCGCAGGCGGTACGCATGGCGCCGACCGCTTCACCGCACAGCGCGGCAATGGCGCGGCCACTCTGGTAGCGAATCGCATCGTAGGCGTCGCCAGCAGAGCCCAACAGCTCGCCCTGGACCTTGTCGAGGAACAGTTCGCAGCCCTTGCGGCCATCCACGGTGGCATACACGCGGCGGGTGACGCCTGCCGCGGCGGGGTCGATCAGGAACAGGCTGATGCCCTGCTGGTCGCGGACGTCACCGGCGGTGCGTGCGGAGACCAGGATCTTGCCGGCGGTCTGGCCGCCGATCACCACACCCTTGCGACCGCTGAGCAGCCAGTTGCTGCCTTCCTGTACCGCGGTGGTCTGCACATCATGCAGGCAGTAGTGGCTGCTCGGCTCTTCCAGGGCGACGCTGGCCTGCAGCTCGCCGCTGGCGATGGCGCCCAGCAGTTCTTCCTTCTGTTGCTCGTTGCCCAGCTGGCCGATCAGGCCGCCGGCCAGGATCACCGACTCCAGGTAGGGTTCCAGGCAGATGCCACGGCCCAGCTGTTCCATGATCAGCATGGTTTCCACGCCGCCGCCGCCGAAGCCACCCAGTTCCTCGGAGAAGGGGATGGCGGTCAGGCCCAGCTCGCCCAGTTGCTGCCAGAATTCGGTGCTGAAGCCGGCGTCGCTGTCGCTGAACTCAAGGCGCTTTTCGAAGGTGTAAACGTCGCGAACCAGGCGGGCCGCGGTGTCCTGGAGCATCTGCTGCTCTTCAGTCAATTTGAAGTCCATGGTCGGCGCTCCTTAGAGTTCGAGGATCATTTTCGAGACGATATTCTTCTGGATCTCGTTGGATCCGCCGAAGATCGACAGTTTGCGCATGTTGAAATAGGTCGAAGCCGGGGCTGCGGCATAGTCGTCGACGAGGAACTCGCCGTCATAGTCCAGCTCCAGCTCTTCCGGCAGGAAGGGCAGGGCATACGGCCCCAGGGCCTTGCGCGTCAGGTGGGTGATGGCCTGGCGGATCTCGGTGCCCTGTACCTTGAGGATCGAGCTTTCCGCGCCGGGTACACCACCTTCGGAGGCGGCGGCGACGATACGCAGGGTGCTCACCTCGGCAGCCATCAGCGACATTTCCACTTCGGCGATCTGCGCGCGGAACAGAGTGTCCTCGAGCAGTGACTTGCCGTTCTTCTGCTGTTTGGCGGCGATGCGCTTGAGGTTGCTCAGCGCTGCCTTGGAGGTGCCGATACCGGCCAGGCCGGTACGCTCGTGGGTCAGCAGGTACTTGGCGCAGGTCCAGCCCTTGTTCTCCTCGCCGACCAGGTTCTCCACCGGCACGCGCACGTCATCGAAGAACACCTCGTTGACTTCATGGTCGCCGTCCAGGGTGATGATCGGACGGACAGTGATGCCGGGGGTGGCCATGTCGATCAGCAGGAAGGAGATACCGCGCTGCTGCTGGGCTTCCGGATCGGTACGCACCAGGCAGAAGATCATGTTGGCGTGCTGGCCCAGGGTGGTCCAGGTCTTCTGGCCGTTGACCACATAGTGATCGCCATCACGCACGGCGCGGGTCTTCAGCGAGGCCAGGTCGGAACCGGCGCCCGGCTCGGAGTAACCCTGGCACCACCAGTCCTCACCGGACAGGATGCGCGGCAGGTACTGCTGCTTCTGCGCTTCAGTACCGAACTTGATGATCACCGGAGCGACCATGGCGACGCCGAAGGGAATGGTGCGCGGTGCCCCGGCAGCGGAGGACTCTTCGTCGAAGATGTGCTTCTCCACGGCGCCCCATGTAGTGCCGCCATGCTCGACCGGCCAGCCCGGTGCATACCAGCCCTTCTTGGACAGGATCTGCTGCCAGCGCTCATGATCGGCCTTGGTCAGGTGCTTGCCGAGTTTGACCTTGGCTGCGATGTCCGCCGGCAACTCCTGCTTGAGGAATTCACGCACTTCGTCACGGAAGGCGAGTTGTTCAGCTGTGTAATGGATTTCCATGTTGGGTCCTCGTTGTTATTCAGCTGCCGGCGCCGCGTCAGGTGCGGCGCCGGCAGAAAAGTCTCAGAGATCGGCGAACTTGCGACCTTCTTTGGCCAGTTTCTCCAGCAGCGGAGCCGGTTTCCACCAGGCGCCGAGCTGTTCGTGGAATTCGCAGATGCGGGCATAGACACGATCCAGGCCGACTGCATCAGCATAGAACATGGGGCCACCCTGGTGCGCCGGGAAGCCGTAGCCGTTGATGTAGATCACGTCGATATCGCTGGCACGCTGGGCAATGCCTTCCTCGAGGATCTTCGCCCCTTCGTTGATCAGCGCATAGATGGTGCGTTCGATGATGTACTCATCGGACAGCTGGCGGCGCTCCACGCCCTGCTCTTTTGAAGCGGCATCGAGAATCGCCGGCAGTTCCGGGTTGGGCAGCGGGGTACGCGAGCCCTTTTCATAGACATAGAAACCCTTGCCGGTCTTCTGTCCGAGCATGCCGGCCTCGGCCATCTTGTCGAGGATGGTCGGCAGCTTGAACTCGGCGGGCAGGGTCTGGCGCTGGCGGGTGCGGATGGCCAGGCCGATATCCAGGCCGGACAGATCACGCATGGCGAACGGCCCCATGGCCAGCCCGAACTTGCGCAGCACGCCATCGACCTGCTCCGGAGTGGCGCCTTCTTCCAGCAGAAACTCGGATTCGCGGCCGTACTGGAATACCATGCGGTTGCCGACGAAGCCGTCGCACACGCCGACCGGCACGGCGACCTTCTTCAGCTTCTTGCCGATGGCCATGGCGGTGGCCAGCACTTCGTCGCTGGTCTTCTCGCCGCGCACCACTTCCAGCAGGCGCATGACGTTGGCCGGGCTGAAGAAATGCAGGCCGACCACGTCTTGCGGACGCTTGGTGAAGGCGGCGATCTGGTTCAGGTCCAGCGACGAGGTGTTGCTGGCGAGGATGGCGCCGGGCTTGCAGTTGGCATCCAGGGCTTCGAAGACCTTCTGCTTGACGCCCATTTCCTCGAATACCGCCTCGACCACCACATCCACATCGGCCAGGTCGGCGTAGTCGGTGACGCCGCTGACCAGCGCCATGCGTTTCTCCAGGGCGGCTTCGGTCAGGCTGCCACGCTTGACGCTCATGCCGTAGGTGTCGCGGGCGCGCTGGATGGCCTTGTCGCGGGCGTCGGTGCTGATCTCCAGGATCTTCACCGGGATACCGGCATTGGCAAAGCACATGGCGATACCCACGCCCATGGTGCCGCCACCGATCACCGCAGCGGATTTGATGTCGCGCACCGGGGTGTCCTTGGGCAGGCCATCAACCTTGGAAGCCAGGCGCTCAGTGAAGAAGGCATGCACCAGGGCGGCACGCTGCGGGGAGACCAGACACTCACCGAACAATTCACGCTCGCGCTTCAAACCTTCGGCCAGCGGTAGAGTAAAGGAGGCTTCGACGGCGGATACGCAGCGCTGCGGCGAGAACAGACCTGGGGTCTTCTTCTCGATCTCGGCGCGCTTGGCTGCGACCAGCGCGGCATTGTCCACGCCTTCGAGCTTGTCGGTACGCTCGCCGGTGCGGCGCGGGCCCTTGCCTTCGGCAATCAGCTTCTCGGCGAAAGCCAGGCCAGCGGCCAGCAGCTCGCCGTCGAACAGCTCATCGACCACGCCCAGTTGTTGCGCTTCGGCAGCAGCGATAGGTGCGCCGCTGACGATCATGTCCAGGGCCTTCTCGACACCGACCACGCGGGGCAGACGCTGGGTGCCGCCGGCGCCCGGCAGCAGCCCGAGTTTGACTTCCGGCAGGCCGACCTTGGCGTCCTTGCGGGCGATACGGTAGTGGCAGCTCAGGGCCACTTCCAGACCACCACCCAGGGCGGTACCGTGGATCACGGCGACGCTCGGCTTGTTGCCGGCCTCGATGCCGTTGACCACGTCAGGCAGCCCCGGCGCTTGCGGCGGCTTGCCGAATTCCTTGATGTCGGCACCAGCAATGAAGGTGTTGCCTTCACAGACCAGGACGATGGCCTTGACCTCAGGGTCAGCCTCGGCTGCATTGAAGCTGTTCTGCAGTCCCTCACGCACGGCCACACCCAAGGCGTTGACCGGCGGATTGTTGACTCTGACTACGGCAACGGCGCCTTGCCGTTCCAGGGTGACGACGTCCGACATGCTGAATCTCCTGTGAATCAGATCAGTTTCGTTGTGCGAAATAATGAAATCACGTTTCGCATAGCAAAATACAAAACTTGGGAAGCATTGTCGATGCCCGTTGCAAAATGGTGCGTTATAACGGGCGCTGATGATTACACTCCGAGGCGTTCGATATCCCGGGCGAGGATCGCCAACTGGTGCGCCAATTGGTTCTTCACCTTGTCTTCGGACACCAGGTAGGTTGGCGCGCCGCAGGTCAGTGCCATCAGCGTGCCGTCCTGCAGATGCAGGGCCACGCCGGCGGCATTGACGTTGCGATCCCAGTCACCCAGCGACAGGCAGAAGCCGTACTTCTGGTAATCGCTGAACGCCTGTTCCAGCTGCTTTTCCAGTTCCGGCCAGGTATCGGGATTGCGTGCCGCCAGCGAACTCATCACATGGCGGCGTTCCTCTTCCTTCATCGCCGCCAGGTAGGCGCGCCCGGCGGCGGTGGTGGCCAGCGGCAGGCGCACGCCGACATCCATGCGCAGCGAGGTGATCTCGGCGGGGCGGCAGTTCTCGACATAGATCATCGACAGGCGGTCGCGGCAGGTCAGACCCACGGAGGTGTTGGTATTACGGGCGAACTCGTCCAGGTACGGCTTGGCCAGCTGGCGCACCCGCAGGTTCGATACATAGGCGTAACCGAGGGCCAGCACGCCAGAATCCAGCTGGTACTTCTCCAGTTGCGGCGAATAGGACAGGTAGCCGAGCTTGGTCAGCGTGTAGGTCATGCGCGACACGGTGGGCTTGGGTAGGCCGGTGATCCGGGCGATATCCTGATTACCCATGACCACCGCGCCCTGGCTGAATGCGCGCAGCACATCGAGTCCGCGGGAGAGCGCCTCGACGAATTTGCGGTCCTTGGGTGGGGTTTGTTCTGGCAGATCGTCATTCATAAAGCATTCGTACCTTGATATGGCATCCGAGTGCGGCGCCTGCCATTCGATCGGCAGCGCCGGACTACTATTGTTGTGGGCTGGGCGGAACGATACAAAGGACGAAGCGTTCTGCACAGCGATATTGTTTTGATTTGTTCGGATGATTGCACAGCTGCGAGAGATAGAATAGCATCTTTTGGTATTGTGTTTCGCTGTGCAAAATAATAGTCCAAAAAAGAGGTTCCGATGTCCACATCTCCCTGCGTTGTTGCCGGCCAGTTGGCCGAACTTGGTCATGCCAACCTGTATGATCTGCTCCAGCAGGCCTGTCGTGATTATGGTGACAAACCGGCATTTTCCTGTGGCGCGGACTCGGTCAGCTTCACGGCGTTGGGCAGCCACGCGGACAGTTTCGCCCGCTATCTGCGGCATGAGGCCGGGTTGCAACCCGGTGATCGGCTGGCTATCCAGCTGCCCAACCTGCTCCAGTACGTGGTGGCCATCTTCGGCGCACTCAAGGCGGGCCTGGTCATCGTCAATACCAACCCCCAATACACCGCTCCGGAAACCCGCCACCAGTTCGCCGACTCCGGTGCCAAGGCGGTGGTAGTGCTCGACAAGCTGGTCCCGCTGGTACGCAGCATCCAGCCGCAAACCCAGATCGAGCGACTCATCGTCACCAGTCTGGATGACTGGCGGCATCCGCAGGAACAGGGCGATGCCGCCGACGTGACCCGTTTCATGGCGGCACTGGCGATCGGCAAGACCCTGCCGGAGATCGACACCGGACGCGGCCTGGATGACCTGGCCGTGCTGCAGTACACCGGCGGCACCACCGGCGTATCCAAGGGCGCCATGCTGACCCACCGCAACCTGCTGAGCAACGTGCTGCAGGCGGTGAGCATCATCAAGCCCGGCGAGGTGGAATACGGCAACGAGGTGCGGGTGTCGCCGCTGCCGCTGTACCACATCTTTGCCTTCACCGCGAACTGCCTGGCCTCGGTGTTCACCGGTTTCAACAGCGTGCTGATCACCAACCCGCGGGACCTGGACGGCATGATCGCCGACATGCAGCGGCACTCCATCACCCTGTTCACCGGCATCAACTCGCTGTTCGTCTCGCTGATGGCCCACCCGCAGTTCGACAGCATCGATTTCAGTCGCCTGAAATGGGTCAACTCCGGCGGTGCGCCGCTGAACCTCTCGGTGGCCCAGCGCTGGTTCGAGCGTACCGGCAGTGTCGTCCGCGAGGGCTTCGGCATGACCGAGACCTCACCCGTGGTGGTCGCCTCCACCGGCAACACGCCTTATAAGGAAGGCTTTATCGGCCAGGCGGTGATCGACACCGAAATGAAGATCGTCGATGACCTGGGCCAGGAAGTCCCGGCCGGCGAGCCGGGTGAGCTGCTGATTCGTGGCCCGCAGGTCATGCAGGGCTACTGGCAGCGTCCCGAAGCCACCGCGGAAACCTTCACCGAAGATGGCTGGCTGAAGACCGGTGACATCGGCGTGATCGACGAAGACGGATTCCTCAAGCTGGTCGACCGCAAGAAGGACATGATCCTGGTATCCGGCTTCAACGTGTATCCCAATGATGTGGAAGACGCGGTCATGCGCCATCCCGGTATCCGCGAATGCGTGGCGGTCGGCGTGCCGGATGAGCGCAAGGGCGAGGCGATCAAGCTGTTCGTCAGCCTGCACGATCAGAATCTGACTGAAGCCGACATCATTGCCCATTGCCGTGAACAACTGACCGGCTACAAGGTGCCGAGCTTCATCGAGATCCGCGACGACCTGCCCAAGTCCACCGTCGGCAAGTTGCTGCGCCGGGTGCTGCGTGATGAAGCCCGGGCGCAGGTACAGCCATGAGCGCGCTGGTGCTGAGTATCGTCGACGGCATTGCCGAGATCGCCCTGGATGACGGCAAGGTCAATGCGCTGTCCGAGCAGATGCTTAATGAGCTGCTGGCGGCCATCGACCAGGCTGCCAGCGCCGACGCTGCTCTGCTGATCTATGGCCGGGCGGGTTGTTTCAGTGGTGGCTACGATCGCAAGTTGATCGCTGCCGGCGGCCCGGCCTGTGACGCCATGCGCGCCGCCGGTGACCGCTTGACCCTGGCCCTGCTGGACTATCCGGCGCCGGTGTTGATGGCCAGCACCGGGCATGCCATGGCCAAGGCCGCCTTCATGCTGCTGCTGGCCGACTATCGCGTCGGCGCGGCCGGCGCCTTCAATATCGGCCTGAACGAAGTGGCCATCGGCATGACCATGCCCGATGCCGCCATGCCCCAAGCGCGGGCCGGACTGGCGCCGCAATGGCTCAACCGCTGTGCCCTGCAGGCGCAGATCCTCAATCCGCAGCAGGCGCTGGAGGCTGGCTTCTATGACGAGCTGGTGACCGGTGGTGAGCTGCTGGAGCGTGCCCGGGACAAGACCCGGCAACTGGCGGCACTGGACCGCAAGGCCTACCGGGAAACCCGTCTGCTGCTCAATGCGCCGTTGCGGGGTGAGGTGCTGGCAGCGTTGGGGTAACCGAGAGGGTTACGCTGCTGGGAACGTCAAGTACCAGCTTGATGGGCGGACTGGCTTGAGACACTGCGCCATCCGGCTGTTCCGCGGACGAGCTGGTGCTCGTCCCTCCCGGGCTGGCGAGCGTCTGCTCGCCGACCGGGGCGCTCACTCCTTGAAATACACCGACTGGGTGCTGGTCAACAACAGCACTCCATCCTCCGACCACAGGTGTGCTACCTGATCCGCATAGTTGCCATGCAATCGGGAAGCCTTCGCCTGACCCAGCACAAAACCCGTACCAGCCTTGCTCAGCTCATCAGCGGTGGCATGGAAGTAGTGCGTCATGGACACGGTGCCGGAGGGAGTGAAATGGTCGCGTAACAGGAAAATGCGTGGTGCAAACACGTCACCCAGCGCGGTCAGCGAGCAGTAGTCGAGTGGCCGTTCGGGATAATCACGGACCCACAGCAGTGACTCGGTATCTGCCGGCTGGTCCGCCGCACGTGGCTGCAGGGGGATGCCGCGTATAAAGCGGAAGTCATACTGCTTGAACCAGTTGCGGATGCTGATATCGACTCGCTTCAGCGTATCGGGGCGCGGGGCCGGGGGTGGGCTCAGTTGTTGCTCGGACAGGGTGTCCCGGCGAGTGGCAAAGAACGCCGTCGCGCTGGTGACTACCTCACCGTCCTGCTTCTGCAATAACAACCAGTGCTGGGTCGAGCGGTTGGTACGCAGTGGCGTAGCCTCGATCTCGAACTCTCCTTCGGCCACCGGGCCGGCAAAGTTCACCGTCAGCGACACCGGATCACCCAACCGCTCGGGGTGCTGCAGCACCGCGTTCAGCAGCGCGGCGGCGGTAATGCCGCCGAAGGGCCCGACCATGTTGTTGTAGGTCTCGGCGGTACGGCCGCTGTAGCGGTGAGTATCCATGGGACGCAGGCTGATGGCGCTGTCGAAAACGTGGGAGGCCGGGTGCGGATTGTTCATCTATCTGGGCTCGTCTGGCGAATGGGGTACGGATACAGGGATGATACCTCACTTGATTCGGCCGGCTGAGCGGGCCGGCCCATGCTGGCAATTTGCTGACCCCCTGAATGGGCGATTAACAATTTCATAAATAATGTGCTAGGCGCGCTTGTGAATGACCGCGGATCGACAATACTGGTTCTGGGTCATATTGCCCGAACGGCTCCAGTTGGATACATATGCGTCCATTGGGGCGGGAAACAACAATAATAAAGGATGATTCCCCATGCAAACCAGGCTGATCAGCGCGCTGGCTGTCGGTTCGTTTCTGCTGACCGGATGTCTCAGTGGTGGCGGTGGCTCTTCGAGCAGGCCATCGACTCCCTCACCCGAAGTTACCATTACCTATACTTCCCACGGCGTACCGCACATCCAGGCCCAGGATTACTACGGGCTGGGATACGGGGTGGCGCATGCCCATGCCGAGGACAACCTCTGCACCCTGGCCGAGCAGATCCTGAAAATGCAGGGCAACAAGTCCCGCTATTTCGGTCCCGGCGAGAATATGGCCAATCTGCTGTCGGATGTTGCCTACAAGGCACTCGACTTCGAGACTCGGGCCGCCGCGCTGTACGACAGCATGTCGGACAGTTCGCAGCAACTGATCGAAGGGTATGCCGAGGGCTATAACGCGGCCGTGGCCGCCTATAACAGTCCCCAGGACTATCCGTCACCCTGCCGTGGCGCCGAGTGGGTGCAACCGATCACACCTACCATCCTGGCGGCCTATCACCTGGATTTGGCGACGCTGGCCAGCACTCGCAACTTCCTCGCGGCCATGGCCATTGCCCAGCCGCCGACCGCGCCGATAGTGCAGGCCCGGCAGGCTGATACGCTGCTGGCCCAGGAGCAGGGGCCGCGCCCCCTGCGCAGTGCATACCCACTGACCGTCCAGCTGGATGCGGAGAAGGTGCTGACCAACGAAGGCATCGGCAGCAACGGCTGGGCGCTGGGGTCGCAGCGGGTCAATGACGCCAACAGCCTGCTGCTGGGCAATCCGCACTTTCCCTGGGACGGTGAACTGCGTTTCTTCGAGGCACACCTGAAGATCCCTGGTGAGCTGGAGGTGCATGGCGCCAACATGCTCGGCCTGCCGGTGATCACCATGGGCTTCAACAAGGATATCGGCTGGACCCATACCGTATCCCAGGCCAAGCGCTTCACCTTGTATCAGCTGGCGCTCGATCCGTCCGATCCGCTGCGCTACTACTATGATGGCGAGCTGCGGGATATCGAGTCGAAGACCGTGACCATCGATGTGCAAGGACCCGATGGTTCTGTGGTTCCCTACTCGCACCAGCTGTACTTCAGCCATTATGGGCCGATGGTCGACCTGTCCAGCCTGAGTCCCGCGCTGGGCTGGACCGGCACGGCGGCCATCACCTACCGCGACGTCAATATCGACAACAATCGCGGGATGGACCAGTGGCTGGCGATGGGGCTGGCGACCAGTACCCAGGAGGTGATGGACAGCTTCGCCACTCACCAGGGGCTGCCCTGGGTCAACACCATGATGATCGACAAGGAGGGCAACGCCTCCTATATCGACGCCTCGGTAACGCCGCTGCTGTCGCCGCAAGCCGAAGGCTACTGGCGCGCGGCGATGAACACGCCGGAACTGGCTGGCCTGTGGCAGGACGGCGCCGGCCAGATACTGCTGCCGGGCCATCAGTCGCAGTATGCCTGGGCCAACCACGCCGACGCCGTGGTACCGGGCATAGTGCCGTTCAGCCAGGCCCCGCGCCAGACCCGCACCGACTATGTGTACAACGCCAACAGCAGTCACTGGTTGTCCAACCTGGACGAGCCGCTGGAGGGCTACAGCATCATCTATGGGCCGGAGCAAAGCATTCGCAGCCCGCGCACCCGCTATAACGCGCAGATGATCAGCGATCCCCACGCCTTCGGCCTGACCCTGGCCGACCAGCGCTTCGATATCGACTCGCTCAAGGCGGTGCTGGACATGAACGGCTCGCTGTTCGGCGGCAGCTTCCGCAACCAGTTGGTCCAGCGCTGTACGCAGTATCCCGAGATCATCGTCGACGGCCAGAACCTGGATGTCAGCGAGGCCTGTGGTGTACTCGATCGCTGGGACGGCCTGTACAACCTGGACAGCCATGGTGCGCACCTGATGCGTGAGTACCTGCAGGGCTTCCGCGTGCCGCTGCACCGCGACCTGCGCGATGACCTGTTCGCCGTGCCCTTCGATGCCGCTGATGCGGCCTACACCCCGGGCGGGCTGAGCCAGACCATGACGCCGGAGGAACTGCTCAAGCCGCTGTACGATGCCGCCGAGCGGCTCAAGGCCGAAGGCATTGCGCTGGATGCGCCGCTGGGCAGCATCCAGTATGTGCTCAAGTCGCCAGCGCCGGAGCACAAGATAGCGGTGCACGGCGGGCAGTCCTTCGAGGGCCTGTTCAACATGATCAGCCAGGGCTCACGCTCGACCTCCGATCTGGCCACCATCCTCACCGGTGAGCCGGTGCCGGACAGCGCCAGCCTGTCCCGTCGTGATGAAGGCAACGGCGAGAAGAGCGCCTATCGCATCACCTATGGCTCCAGCTTCGTGCTGGCCCTGGCCTATGTCGATGGAGAGCCGCAGGCGCAGATGTACCTGAGCTACAGCCAGGCGCATGACCCCGAGTCGGCGTTCTTCGCCGACCAGACTGAGCTGTTCAGCGACAAGCAATGGCGCGACATGGCAGTGACCGAGGCGGATATCGCCGCGGATACGGTGCGGGTCGTCGAGTTGAATCTGCAATAGGGCGTGCGGGCCGGCCGTGGACCATGGCCGGCCCGATTTTGGAGATAGATCTCAGCCGCGCTGGTAGGTACCGATCAGGCGGTTCATCGCCAGGGTGTGCGGCTCGACCTTGGCCAGCAGCTCCCACATGTTCAGCCCTGCCGGCAGGTTCAGCTCGGTATCCAGCGCCAATACCCAGAAATAGTATTTGTGCTGGCCGTGGCCCTCGGGGGGCATCGGACCGCCATAGCCGGGCTTGCCGAAATTGTTCTGGCCCTGGGTATGCTCGCTGCAGTCCTCGGCAAGGCTGTCGATATTGCCGGGGATGTTGTACAGCACCCAGTGCACGAAGCCGTAGGTACCGTTGGCCGAGACCAGCGGGGCATCGGGATCGTGACAGATCACCGCGAAGCTTTTGGTGCCAGCCGGGGCATTGCTCCAGCTCAGTGCCGGGGAAACATCCTCGCCCTCGCCGGTATGCCGGGTGGGAATCGCGCCGTCGGCAGCGAAGGCGCTGCTGCTCAGTTGCAGATCGAGATTCAATGCAAAACCCATGGTGTTCTCCTTGTCAGTATGAAGAGGGAAGGTTGGACGCGTGGCCCATCAGCGAATCAGGGTGCTCAGCAGCCACAGCCCGAGCAGCAACCAGATGATCCCGCCGATGAAGCGCTTGCGGATAAAGGCGCTGACCCCAAGATAGATGAGAAACAGCCCTAGCACGACAAAGGCGATGCTGAGAATGCTGCTGTCGACGCCCAGCGCCCGGGAAAAACCATTGACGAAGGCGGTGCTGGCGCCACTGAGCATATCGAACACCCAGGCCAGGCCATCGACGATCAGCCTGACCAGGGTGCCGAAGGCCTGGCCCAGCCATTCAAAAGGGTTGGTATTCACATGCATCGGAAAGCTTCCGGTTGGATGGGATCGATACCATAGCAGAGATGTGGGCGCGGCCAGAAGTTCCAGTGCCGGGGTTGATCGGGCAGTATGATGGGTGCAGCTTTGTTCCCCCTCTCCCCAACCCCCCTTCGGGCCCCGGCCCTTCGCAGAGCTCAGGGCGTTCAGGCGGGCGAAGCAGTGCTTCGCTGATTACGCCTTCACCCCGCGAGGGGAGAGGGAGTTCGTTTGTGCTGGCCGAGACAACGTAGCTATCCTGCAGCGACGGTTACATCAAGCATACTCAGAACAGCCGGAGAGTACAGACTGGCTCCCTCTCCCCTCGCGGGAGAGGGTTGGGGAGAGGGGGAAACCCCTCACACCCGCTCAATCACCGCCGCCACACCCTGACCCAGACCGATACACAGGCTGACCAGCGCATAACGCTTGCCGCTACGCTCCAGCTGACGCAGCGCGGTCAGCGCCAGGCGGGCGCCGGAGGCGCCCAGCGGGTGGCCGACGGCGATGGCGCCGCCGTTGGGGTTCAGGCGTGGGTCGTCGAAGGCGATGCCCAGTTGCTTGGCGCAGCCCAGTACCTGGGAGGCGAAAGCTTCGTTGATCTCGATCACGTCCATGTCGTCCAGCGTCAGGCCGGCGCGGGCCAGGGCCTTGTTGCAGGCTTCCACCGGGCCCAGGCCCATGACGCGGGGTGCCACGCCGGAGACGGCGCCAGCGAGGATGCGACCGCGTGGTTTGACGCCGTATTTCTGGCCGATGGCTTCGCTGCCGATGATCAGTGCAGCGGCGCCATCGTTGACCCCGGAGGCGTTGCCGGCGGTGACCACGCCACCGTCGAACAATGATCGCAGGCCGGACAGGGCCGCCATGTCGCTGCTTGGGCGCGGATGCTCGTCCTGGTCGACCACCTTGTTGGGCTTCTTGCGGCCCTGCGGCACTTCGATCGGCAGGATTTCCTCGGCGAAAAACCCATCGGCGCGCGCCTGCTCGTACAGCGCCTGGCTGCGTGCGGCATAGGTGTCGGCTTCTTCGCGGGTAATACCCAGGTCGCGGGCCACGTTGTCGGCGGTCTGTGGCATGGTGTCGTCACCGTATTCGGCTTCCACCTTCGGGTTGGGGAAGCGCGCGCCTATGGTGCTGTCGAAGGCGCGGAAGTCGCGGGAGTAGGGGCTTTCGCTCTTGGCGATGACGAAGGGCGCACGGCTCATGCTTTCCACGCCACCGGCGACGAACAGTTCACCCTCACCGGCCTTGACGGCGCGGGCGGCATCGAGAATGGCCGCCAGCCCGGAACCGCACAGGCGGTTGACGGTGACGCCGGCCACTTCCTGCGGCAGCCCTGCCAGCAGCCCGGCATGGCGGGCGACGTTGCGCGCATCCTCACCGGCCTGGTTGGTATTGCCGATGACCAGGTCTTCATAGTCGGTACCGGCAAAGGCGTTGCGCGCCACCACCGCGCGGATCACATCCGCCAGCAGGTCGTCGGGACGCACGCTGGCCAGCGCGCCGGCGTGGCGGCCGAAGGGGGAACGCAAACCATCATAGATATAGGCAGTCATGGGGTTACTCCTGGAAGTCGGGGGTGGTCAGCGGCAGGTCCAGCTGTACGCGGCGGCGCAGCCAGGGGCTGGGACGATAGCGCGGCTCGCCATACACGGCCTGCATGTTGTTCAGAACAGCGAGAATCGCCTGTTTGCCATAATGCTCACCGAAGGCCAGTGGGCCCTGCGGATAGCCCAGGGCGAGCTGAATGGCGCGATCCAGGGTCTGCGGGGTGGCGATGCCTTTCTGGGCAATGTCGCAACCCAGGTTGACCACGCTGGCAATCAGCCGCTGGATGACGAAGCCGGGCGAATCATTGATCACTTCCACCGGTACGCCATCGGCACCCAGCGCCTGGCGGGCCTGGGCGACCAGGTCGGCAGCGGCGGCAGGCTGGCGCATCAGCGTGCGGCGCTTGTCCCAGTTGGCGAAGCTGTCCAGCGCCAGGGTGCGTGCAGCGGGCAGGTTCTGGCGGGTGAGGGCGGCGGTGCAGTCCTCGCCCAGCGGGGTGATCAGGCAGATGGCCTCGGCGGACGGCTGCTCAGCGGTTTCCAGGGTGGCACCGGCAGCGGCCAGTACCTGCGCAACCTGACTGCGCAGGGCAGCATCTTCAGTCTGCAACCAGTAGGGACGGTTCAGCAGTACGCTGTCTGCTGCCGGCTCGGGCTGCTCGATCTTCTGCCCGTCTTCATAACGATAGAAACCCTGGCCGGTCTTGCGCCCGAGCAGGCCGGCGGCGACGCGCTGCGCGGCAATGAACGACGGGGTGTAGCGCGGGTCATGGTAGAACTGCTCGTAGACCGACTCCATCACCGCGTGGGACACGTCCAGCCCGGTGAGGTCGAACAGCTCGAACGGCCCCATGCGAAAGCCCGGTCCGTCACGCAGGATGCGGTCGATCTGCTGGGGCGTGGCGACACCTTCGCTGAGCATGCGCAGGGCCTCGGTGCCGAAGGCGCGACCGGCGTGGTTGACCAGGAAGCCGGGGGTGTCCGGGGTGATCGCCGGGAAGTGACCGGCCTGTTCCGCCAGTGCCACAAGGCCATCGATATAGCGCTCCTCGGTGCGCGAGCCACGCACCACCTCGACGATCTTCATCAAGGGCACCGGGTTGAAGAAGTGGAAGCCCGCGACCCGCTCCGGACGGCTGCAACCAGCGGCAATGCGGGTCACCGACAGCGAGGAGGTGTTGGTGGCCAGCAGGCAGTCTGCGCTGACGATAGCTTCCAGATCGGTGAACAGCTTCTGCTTGACCTCGAGAATCTCGACGATGGCCTCGATGATCAGGTCGCAGTCCTTGAGTTGCTGCAGTTCGGCCGCCGGCTGCATGCGGGCATTGATCGCCTCGAACTCCGCCTCGCTGAGCTTGCCCTTGGCCAACTGGCGCTGCAGCAGGTTGCGGTTGAACGCCAGGGCATCCTCGATGGCTTCGGCGCGGGTGTCGAACAGCAGCACCTGTTGCCCGCTGCTGGCGAACAGCTGGGCGATGCCGCGACCCATGGCGCCGGCTCCAATGACTCCAATCCGATTGAACATATACAGACCCCTTGCTACCATGTTCCGCTAGGCGAAATGGTATTTCAATTTAAAGTGGGATGAGATTAAATCCTGCGGGCCATCAGTGCAAGCCAGCGCTGTTTATGGTGACCCATCAGCCAATATTGACTCTGCTTACGCCCGGTCTGGCCCATGGCATACTGCCTGCCCGTCGATAAGAGCCCTAGAGAACAGCATTCATGAGTGAAGATCATAATCTGGCCGTACAACGCACGGTAACCGGTTTTTTCCAGGATATCGGTGGTGAACTGCTGGAATTCGGCCCCGGTCGTGCGGTGATCGGCCTGACCCTGGAGCCGCGCCACCTGAACAACGCCAGCAACCTGCATGGTGGCGTTACCGCGACCCTGCTGGATGTGGCCATGGGCCTGTGCGGTACCTACGCGGAAGATCCCGACCAGCGGCGGGTCGCCATTACCCTGTCGCTGAACGTCAACTTCAGCAGCGTCGCCAGCGACGGTGCCCGCCTGCGCGCCGTCGCCACCTGCCGCAAGGCCGGCCACAAGGTCTTCATGGCCAGCTGCGACCTGCTCGACGAGAACGATACCCTGATCGCCTTTGGCGAAGGGGTATTCAAAAAAGGTGCATTGCGCAGAGACCTGCCGTGAGTAAACTGCTGCTGCCATTGGGCGTCGGCCTGGAGCTGATCGCCCTGGCCGGCCAATGGCAACAGTTGAGCTGGTTTGCGGCGGCGGCGCTGGCTGGTTATTTCCTGCTGCATTTCACCCGGCTGCTGCCCTATCCGCGTATGCTGGGCCTGCTCACCCTGGGCATGTTGCTGGCGCTGGCGGTATTGGGGCAGTCCGACCCGGCGCTGTGGGGCCGGTTGGCCGGCTCGGCGGCCTACTACACCAGTTTTCTCGGTGCCCTGGGGCTGATGCAACTGCTGGCCCGGCACCTGCCGCACCTGCGGGAAATGCACAAGGCGCTGCTCGCCGGGCCGGCATTGTGGCTGTATCCGCGCTATGTGCTGACCGCCGGCAGCATCGGCTCGATTCTCAACTTCGGCATGATGAGCCTGCTGTGTGGCACCCTCAGCCAGCATCTGCAGCAGTATGCGCTGGACGACGCGCAACGCCGCGCCGGCATGCGCGCGGTGATGGTCACCACGCTGCGCGGCTTTGCGCTGGTACCGCTGATTGCACCGACCAGCATCACCATCGCCATGATCAGCCGGGAAATGCCCGAGCTGTCCTGGGCGGTGATGTTTCCCTATGGACTGGTGGCCACCGTGCTGCTGGTGGTGGTCGGCTGGCGGCGGGAAACCCGCGGCCTGCTGGCCCTGCGCGAAAGCATCGGGGACAACAGTCGCGCTACCGGCATGGGCCAGTTACTGCTCGGCAGCCTGCTTGGCCTGGCCGCGATCGGCGTGCTGGCCTGGCTGACCGTGCTGACGCCATCCCAGGCGGCGATGATCCTGGTGCCGTTGGGCATCATTGCCTACCTGCTGTGGCGTGAGCGCTCGCCGCGCGAAGTGCTGAACCAGGTGACCGACAACCTGGTGAGCATGCACAACGAGATGTTCATCTTCGGCTGCGCCGCCTTGATGGGCGGCGTGCTCGGCGCCATCGCGCCGCTGGAGGAACTGGCGGCCTGGCTGGCGCAGGAGCCGAAGTACAACATGCTGCTGGCGGTGGCCAGCCTGTTCGGCATCATCCTGCTGGCCATGGCCGGGGTGGCGCCCATCGTCTCGCTGTCATTGCTGGTCGGCCTGCTGGCCGAGCTGGCGCGGCTGGGTGTGCCGATCATGACTCCGGCGCTGGGGCTGATGTGCGGTTTCTCGATCGCCATGATCTTTTCGCCATTCGGCCCGTCGACGCTGATCCTGGCGCGCTTCAGCGGCGAGAAGCCGCTGCGGGTGGCGTTCGGCTGGAACGGCCGCTTCGTCATCAGTGCACTGCCGCTGCTGTTGCTGCTATTGTTCGTGGTCCATTGGCTGCACGCATAACAGATCCATGCCCGAACTACCCGAAGTCGAAACCACCCGCCGCGGTATCGCCCCTCACCTGGAGGGGCACCGCGTAACCCGGCTGATCGTCCGTGATCCGCGCCTGCGCTGGCCGATCCCCGAGGATCTGGCGATCCAGATCGAGAACCAGACCTTCACCGCCATCCGCCGCCGCGCCAAGTACCTGCTGATGGATATTGGCGGCGGCACCCTGATCAGCCACCTGGGCATGTCCGGCAGTCTGCGCCTGGTGCCGGCCGGGACGCCGGTATTCAAGCATGAGCATGTGGATATCGAGCTGGATTCGGGCATGACCCTGCGCTACACCGACCCGCGCCGGTTCGGCGCCATGCTCTGGCAGCGTGCCGGGGAGCAGCATCCGTTGCTCAGCAAACTGGGGCCTGAACCGCTATCGGATGACTTCAACGGCGAGCGCCTGTACCAGCTGTCACGTAAGCGCAGCATGGCGGTCAAGCCGTTCATCATGGATAACGCGGTGGTGGTCGGGGTGGGCAATATCTACGCGACCGAAGCACTGTTTGCCGCCGGCATCGATCCGCGCCGCGACGCCGGGCGCATCAGCCGTGCCCGTTATCTGGAGCTGGCCGACGAGATCAAGAAAGTGCTGGCGCGGGCTATCGACAGCGGCGGTACCACGCTGCGCGACTTCATCGGTGGCGATGGCAAGCCGGGCTATTTCCAGCAGGAGCTGTTCGTCTATGGTCGGGCCGGGCAGTTGTGCAAGATCTGCGGTACTACCCTGTCCGAATGCCGGCTGGGGCAGCGCAGCTCGGTGTATTGTCGCCGCTGTCAGAGCTGAGTCGGGTCCGGCTCGGCGGTGCTGCTGCCTTCGCTGGCGGACTTTACCGGCACGGTGCCGAGCTGCGCCTGCTCGGCCAGGGCGAAGGTCATGATCACATCGCTGATCACCTGGCGCCGGGAGGGTGACAGTTCCAGGAACATCTCAATGACTTCCCGTTCCCGATGGGGAATGTCGGGATAGGGCAACTGCCGCTCGCGTACTTCATGGCTGCCCGGCTCACCGAAGCGCAGCGTGCGTGGATCGACCTTCAGCCAGCGGGCCAGCACCAGCAACTTGTCCTCGCTGGGCAGGGTTTCGCCTTTCAGCCAGCGCCGCACACCGTGCAGCGTCATCGGCTTGCCGAGATAGCGCAGATTGAATTCGCGTTCCAGCACCGCCGGCTTGGCTGGATAGCCGGCATGCTGCATGGCCTGTTGCAGGCGTTTGGCGAATTGTTGGCGGGTATTTTCCATGCAGGAAACACTACAGGCTATCGGTGGGAGGCGGCGTAACAGGAGAAATGCCTTTGGTTACGTTTTTTACGTGATTTATGGTTAATGCTCTCGTGCTACCATTCGGATGGCTTTCGCTGTCGGCAGGCTGGAACAATGGGGAAGCGAGCCTGGTTCATCGGACAGATACCTCGCTCCTGCTGAGGCTTTGATGAGGTGAGCAGCGAATCGTTGCAGCCGCGGCGAGTTTTAATTGGATGATGGCCATGCCCCGCCCGGTATCGGGTGGGCTGTATTTCCTGGCTGGTCATGGCGGGGATGAGGAGTCTGCGGTGAGAGAGCCGGGAGACAGGCTGGAAACGGGGGCGGGGGTGGCCGATCTGTTGCGGGCAGACCGGGACTCCGAGTTCCTGGCGATCCTGTTCGATGCCCTGGCCGATGGCGTGCTGGTTATCGATGAGCGGGGGATCATCCGCTCGGCCAGCCGGGCCGCTCTCGAGCTGTTCCGCTATGGCGCTGATCAGGCGCTGAATCAGCCTGTCTCGCTCTTGATGAGACTGCCCGCGCCCTCGGGCCAGGAGAGCCCCTGGCTTGCCGCGCAGTCCGTACGGCGGGAGGTGACGGGACTGTGCCGCGACGGTGAAGAACGTGCCCTGCGCCTGGGCGTCGGCAGCCTCATGTGGCAGGGACGGGAAATGCTGGCGATTACCTGCCATGACGTTACCGAACAGCGCCGGCACACCGAGCGCATCACCTTCCTCGCCTCCCATGACAGCCTGACCGGCTGCCCCAATCGTGAACATTTCCTGCGCCGTCTGACGCAGGCACTGCAGCAGTGCCGTGCTGCGGGGCGTTGTCTGGCCGTGCTGTTCATCGACCTGGATGGGTTCAAGGCGGTGAATGACCGGTACGGCCACCGGCTGGGGGATCTGCTGCTCAAACGGGTGGCCGAGCGCCTGCGCTGCCGGCTGCGTGATCTCGATCTGCTGGGCAGGCTCGGCGGTGACGAGTTCGTGGTGCTGGCCCACCTGGACAATGATCCGGTATTGGCGCAGAGGCTCGGGGCTCGCCTGGTTGACAGCCTGCAGCAGCCATTCAGCTTGAGGGGCCTGTCGGTGCAGGTCACCGCCAGTATTGGTATCAGCCTGCTGACCGAGCAGCAGAGCGCGGAGGACCTGCTGGATGAGGCGGATATCGCCATGTACCAGGCCAAGCTGGACGGCGGTGACCGGGTCGGCATGTTCAGCGAAGCGCTGCGCGAGCGCAGTGCCATGGCCTCTCGGCAACTGGCTGGATTGCGCCAGGCCGTGGCGCGCGGGCAGCTGGAACTGCACTACCAGTTGCAATTCGATATGCACAGCCTGCAACCTGCCGGTCTTCAGGCCATGCTGCGCTGGCGCTCCGAGCAGGGCCTGGTAATGCCCGAGCAGTTCATGTCTGCGGCCCGGGCGCATGGGCTGGCGTCCGGTATCGAACGCTGGGCCTTGCAGCAGGCTTGTCGGGACAAGGCCCTGCTCATGGCCGATGGGCTGCTGGACGCGCGGGTGGCCGTACGCATCGGCCCGGCTCTGCTCCGGGTGCCGGGGTTCGCGGCAATGGTGCAGGGCCTGCTCGAGGAGCATGGCCTGGCTCCCCGTCATCTGGAGCTGGAGGTCATCGAGGAAAGTGTCATGGACACCAGCGCACCGGCGCGGCAGAACCTGCTGACGCTGGCCGAGGCCGGTATCAGTCTGGGGGTGGGCAACTTTGGTTCCGGACATGTCTCTCTTGCCCGTCTGAAGGAGCTGCCCGCCAGCATCCTGAAGATCGACCGTATGTTCACGGCGGATCTGCCCGACAGCATCACTGATAGAGCGATCATTCGCGCTGTGCTGGACATGGCTGCGGCGCTGGACGTGCGCACCCTGGCGCAGGGCACCGATAGCGTGGCGCAGATGGCGTGCCTGCAGGAGCTGGGTTGCACGCTGGGGCAGGGTTGCTGGTACGCCTCGCCAATGTCGCTGGCGGAGCTGTGCGAGTGGCTAGGCGAGGCCGGCTGAGAAAATGTGCGTCTGGTAGCGCTTTGCCCGCGTCGCGTTTCCTAATAGCGTGAATGCGCCTACAATGGCCATTGAGTGCACTCCGGGAAGGGGTGCGCTGAACAATAAACGATGCTCCATCGGGCTCACCATCAGGGATTACACATATGCGCCTGCTACGTCACTTCACTGCCCTGTCCGCCGGTCTGCTGCTGGCCGGCAGCGTCATGGCCACCGAGGCCAACTTCGGTTATCAGGAACACGTCGAGAACCCCGGCATCTTCGCCATGGTCGGTGATCTGGTCATCGCCCGGCCGATCGGCGCGGCGATCACCGCCGTGGGTGCCGCGGCCTTCGTCATCAGCCTGCCGTTCACCGCGCTGGCCGGCAATACCGCCGAGGCGGGCCAGGAACTGGTGGTGCGTCCGGGCAAGGAAACCTTCATGCGTTGTCTGGGTTGCACCAAGAGCGGTTACGGTCGCAAGCAGCGCGACGAGAATCTCTGAGCGAGGCGATATCGGTACCGCAGGAAGCGGCGACCGGGGCCTGTCTGTCGGGTAGTCGGGGCTTATGCGAAAGATAGTCGAGCGGGCCTGGTTGCCGGGCCTGCTGCTGGTACTGCTCGGCTTGATGATATGGAGCGCGCAACTGGCCACGCTGGCGGCCGGCGTGGCGCTGTTCGTGCTGGGTATCGGGCGGCTGGAAGAGGGCTTCCGGGCCTTCTCCGGTGGTGCCCTGGAGCGCTGGTTGAAGTGGAGCACCAGTGGCCTGTGGCGCAGCCTGGCGGTTGGGGTGGTGGGTACGGCGCTGGTGCAGTCCAGCGCCCTGGTCACCCTGCTGAGTGTGGCTTTTCTCAGTGCCGGCCTGATCAATACCCTGGGCGGGGTAGGTCTGGTGCTGGGGGCCAACCTCGGCACCACCTCCGGCGCCTGGCTGATCGCGCTGGCCGGTCTCAAGCTGGACATGGCGCAGTTGTCGATGCCGATGCTGGCGTTCGGAGTGTTTCTGGCGCGGCGTGACAGCAGCCGCGAGCGCGGTACGGGGCTGGCACTGCTGGGCATTGGCCTGGTCTTTCTTGGCATCGATCTGATGAAAACCGGCTTCAGCAGCTTTGGCACCGGGGCGTTCGAGCCGGGCCAGCACGCGGTTGGGGGCTGGGCCGGGGTGCTGCTGTTCGTGCTGATCGGCACCGTGGCGACGGTGATCATGCAATCCAGCCATGCCACTCTGGTGCTGGTTCTGGCGGCGCTGGCGGCCGGCCAGTTGCAATACGACAACGCCCTGGCGCTGGTGATCGGCGCCAACCTGGGCTCCATCGCCCCGACGCTGTTCGCCGCCATCGGCAGCAATAATGCGGGGCGACGGATTGCCGCCACCCATCTGATCTTCAACCTGGTCACCGCCGGTGCCGCGCTGCTGCTGCTGCACCAGTTGATGGCGGCGGTGGAATGGCTGGCCGAGCTGGGCGGGCTGGCGCCGGATGCGCACATGCTCAAGCTGGCGATCTTCCATACGCTGTACAACGTCTTCGGCCTGGCGCTGGTGCTGCCCTGGAGTTTCCTGCTGGTCCGCGCGCTGGAGCGCTGGCTGCCCGACAGCGAACCGCTGCCCGAAGGTGGCGGCATGCTCAGCGAGCAGCCGCGTACCCGGGCACTGTACATCAACGATTCGGCGCTGCTGCACGCCGATACCGCGCTCAAGGTGCTGGACCAGGAGTTGCAGCATCTGGCGCAGTTGAGCCGGCAGGTGGTCGGGGCGGCGCTGTACCTGCCCTCGAGACTGGCCGAGCTGACACCCGCCGAGCTGCATGAGCAGGTACGCCAGCCGGTGCCGCTGGCCATGCGCGAGGATGCCGATGCCCTGTATGAGCGTCACATCAAGGGCGTGTATGCCGATATCGTCGACTTCCTCTCGCATATCGACGTCTCGCTGTTGCCGGAGCAGCAGCAGGCGCTGCTCAACGCCACCACCGCCGCGCGGGATCTGGTCAGTGCGGTCAAGGCGGCCAAGCACCTGCAGAGCAACCTGCGCCAGCAGATCGACAGCAGCCAGCCGCTGATCCGTGAGACATACACCCGGCTGCGGGAACAGGGCGGGCTGTCGCTGCTGGAATTGCGTCACTGGCTGGAAGTGGCCGGTGACGCCCCGGACCGGGAGCAATGGCTGGAGCACGGTGAGGCGCAGGACCGGCTATTCGCCGAGGCCTTCCAGCGTGACCTGCAACAGCATCTGCGCAACCGCGAGCTGGATGGCTGGCAGGCCACCTCGCTGCTCAATGACCTGCACTACATGCTGCGCGTGCGCCGACACCTGCGGCGCGGGCATCTCGGGCTGGCACAGCGGGTATCGGCGGATGAGGCCCAGCGCCTGGAACAGGCGGTCAGTCTGGCCTGACCTGACCTGGACGGGGGCTTTGTCACCTTCTGCTCCGTCATCTTTCTTCCCCGTCATCCTTCGCGCAGGCGAAGGATCCATGGTGCCGGCAGGCTCGGAGTTGCCGGTGGATCCTTCGCCTGCGCGAAGGATGACGAGGTGTGGGAAGGATGACGGGGCTTGGGAAGGATGACGAGGTTTGGGACGGCAAGGGTGGCAGGGGCTGGCCCAGTGAGGGGATGGATTATTGTGCAGTTGGGGCTGGGTGGCGGACGCTGGCCTGACCCTCACCCCGGGGATCGCTGGCGGCGCTGAGTTCGCCTTTGCGCTTGTCCCATAGCAACACCTGCATGTCGCCATAATCCCGGCCGACCGGCTTGATGCGGTGGCCCAGGGCTTCCAGCGCTGCCTGTTGCCGGCTATCGAATGTGCTGTCCTCGACCTGGATGTGGTCGGGCAGGTACTGGTGGTGGAAGCGCGGGCGACTGACCCACTCGTCTACCGGGCGCCCATCCATGGCCTGCAGCGTGCCGAGCAGGACCATGCTGATGATGCGGCTACCGCCGGGGGTACCGAGTACCGCCAGTTGCTCGGCGTTCTCCAGCATGGTCGGTGTCATGCTCGACAGCGGGCGCTTGCCCGGCGCGATGGCGTTGGCCTCGCTGCCGGCAAGGCCATAGCTGTTCCTGCCGGAGGGATCGGCGGCGAAGTCGTCCATTTCGTTGTTCAGCAGCACGCCGGTGCCCGGCACGGTGAAGGCCGCGCCGAATGGCAGGTTGATGCTGAGGGTGGCGGCCACCGCGTTGCCCTGGCGGTCGATCAGCGAGAAGTGCGTGGTATTGGTACCCTCATGGAACGGCTGCGCCGGCCCCAGTTCGAGGCTCGGTGTGGCGCGCTCGGGGTCGATGCCGGCGGCCAGCTGGCGCGCATGCTCGCGGGAGATCAGCCGCGCCGTGGGCACCTCGACGAAGTCGCTGTCACCCAGCAGGGTGGCACGGTCGCGATAGCTGCGGCGCATCAGCTCGACCAACTGGTGGGTCCATTGCAGCGAACCCGGCGTGGCGCGGGGCAACTGCTCCAGACCCTGGAGAATACCGGCCAGAGCGATGCCGCCAGCCGAGGGCGGTGGCGCGCTGATGACCTCGAAGCCGCGGCTGCTGAAGCGGATCGGCTCACGCTCAATGACCCGGTAGTTCGCCAGGTCGGCGGCCTGCCAGATGCCACCCGCGGCGCGCACCCCATCGATCAGGCGTTCGGCGACCGGGCCGCGATAGAAGCCGTCGAACCCCTGTGCCGCCAGGGCGCGCAGGGTGGCGGCCAGCTCCGGCTGGTGGACCAGGCTGCCGGGCGCGGGGGCCTGATCCTGATCGAGGAAGATGCGTGCGGTCTCCGGGTCCTGCTGCATGGCCGACAGGCGAAAGCCCACCAGCATGCGGTAGCTCTCGCCGACGGCGAAGCCCTGTTCGGCGGCGGCAATGGCCGGGGCCAGGCTCTGGCTCAGCGGCAGGCTACCGTAGTTGTCCGCCAGGTGCACCAGCGCCGCGGGCAGGCCGGGAATGGCCGCCGCCAGCGGGCCGTTGATTACCCGCTGCAGCTGCTCGGCATCGTCCAGGTACATGTCGCGATGAGCGGCCAGCGGAGCGGTTTCCCGGGCGTCGATGAAGCGGTAGCGGGGTTCGCTGTCGCCGGGCTGGCGCAACAGGAAGAAGCCGCCACCACCGATGCCCGAGCCGTAGGGCTCGACCACCGCCAGGGTGGCCGCCACGGCGATGGCGGCGTCGAAGGCGTTGCCGCCCTGATCGAGAATCTGATGGCCGGCGGCGGTAGCGACCGGGTGAGCACTGGCAACGGCCTGCTGATCGGGCGCTGAAGCGGCGTGGGCTGTCAGGCTCAGCAGCAGCGCCAGCAGGATTGGCAGGCGCATCAACATACTCATTTGCTGCTGGTGAGCAACTGATACTTGTCCATCAGCTGCTCCCTGGTTTCGACATGCCCGGGGTCAAGCGGAATGCAGTCGACCGGGCACACCTGCTGGCACTGGGGTTCGTCGAAATGGCCGACGCACTCGGTGCACAGGTTGGGGTCGATGACATAGATTTCCTCGCCCTGGGAAATGGCCCCGTTGGGGCATTCCGGCTCGCAGACGTCGCAGTTGATGCAGTCGTCGGTAATGATCAGGGCCATTGGGTCACTCCGGGAAGCTGTTCAGCCGTTGAAGCGCTTGAGCAGGGCTTCATGTACCACCGGATGAACGAATTTGCTGACATCGCCACCCAGGGAAGCGATTTCGCGGACCAGCGTGGACGAGATGTAAGAATACTTCTCCGACGGCGTGAGGAACAGGCTTTCCACTTCGGGCGCCAACTGGCGATTCATGTTGGCCAGCTGGAATTCGTACTCGAAGTCCGATACCGCGCGCAGGCCGCGCAACAGCACATTGGCGCCAACGTCCGCGGCAAAGTGCGCCAGCAGGGTGGAAAAGCCCACCACTTCGACGTTCGGGTACTGTTTCAGCACCTCGCGCGCCAGCTCCACGCGCTGTTCGAGCGTAAAGGCCGGGTTCTTCTTTGGGCTGGCGGCTACGGCCACCACCACCCGATCGAACAGCTTGGCAGCGCGCCCGACCAGGTCCGTGTGACCCATGGTAATGGGGTCGAAGGTGCCGGGATAGAGAACAGTATTCATTGGCTTCAGTCCTGCCTGTGGGTACCGGAGGGCAGATGGTAGCGTAATGACCCCGTCGCGGCAAAACGGAAAACCGCATCAAAGCCTGCCCGGCAGGCTGTCGGGGCCGGGGGGGCAGCTTTCGGGTTGTCGCGCGCCTGCGCGACGACAGGGGTGAGTTGGCCGCGAGGCCGCAGGCGTAGCGCCCGAACGCGGACCGGGGGGCTACACCCCCAGGCGCTACACCCGGGTAGGTTGCTGTCGCTGCCACAGGCTGTACCAGACCTGCCCGGCTTTCTTGTTCCGATGCAGCTGCCAGTTCGCTGGCCAGCTCAGGCGCTCCGGTGCGGTTTCGCTTTCGGTGTAGATGAGGGCGTTGGCGCTCAGCCAGCCGTTGGCTTCCAGCGCGGTGCAGGCCGGGATCAGCAGGTCCTGGTGAAAGGGCGGGTCGATAAACACCACATCGAAGGGCGCCTCCGGCGTGCCGGCCAGCAGGCCCAGGGCATCCTGTTGACGTACTTCGCCACGCTCGCAGTGCAGGGTCTGCAGATGGCCGCGCAGCGTTGCCACCACCTCGCGGCTCAGGTCGCAGGCCAGTACCCGGGCGGCGCCGCGGGACAGGGCTTCCAGGGTCAGGGCGCCGCTGCCGGCGAACGGGTCGAGGCAGTGTGCTCCTTCGATATCCCCGCTCAGCCAGTTGAACAGCGTCTCCCGGACCCGGTCGGGGGTGGGCCGCAGCCCGGGTTGCTCGGTGAAGCTGAAACGACGGCTGCGCCACTCGCCGGCGATGATGCGCAGCTGGCTCTGGCGGGCTTTGGTTTGCTTCATGCCTGCGGCTCCGCGAGGGCCGGGTCGGCATCCAGTGGCGCCGGTGCCTCACCCTGGCTCGGCAGATCCTCCGGGTCCTGCTGGATGACCAGC
Source organism: Halopseudomonas xiamenensis (assembly GCF_014219065.1). Lineage (GTDB taxonomy): Bacteria > Pseudomonadota > Gammaproteobacteria > Pseudomonadales > Pseudomonadaceae > Halopseudomonas > Halopseudomonas xiamenensis. Next base: position 78,022 of record NZ_JACLGO010000014.1, on the reverse strand, counting down.
GCCGGACCGACGGTGATGACCAGCCGCCGGTCGGGGTGGAAGTGCCGGGCGAAGGCGTCGCGGATATCCTCGGTGGTCAGTGCCTGCACCTGGTCGAGGAACAGCTGCAGGTGATTCAGCGGCAGGCCGTAGAAACCGATCACCCCGAGCTGGGCGACGATGGCGGCATTGTTGGCGGTACTCAGCGGGAACTCGCCATTGATCTGTCGCTTGGTGCGCAGCAGTTCGGCCTCGGTCGGCCCTTCGCTGATGAATTCGTCGAGGCTCTGGTGGATTACCGACAGCGCCAGGTCCACCTGGTCGGCACGGGTCTGCATGCTGACCATCACCGGGCCGGTGGCCTGCATCGGTACCAGCCGGCTGCTGACCGAGTAGGACAGGCCGCGGCTCTCGCGGATTTCCTGCATCAGCCGTGAGCCGAAGCCCGAGCCGCCGAGAATCTGGTTGCCGACGTACAGCGCCGCATAGTCCGGGTCGTGCCGGCTGATGCCATGCTGGCCGACCAGGATATGGGTCTGCTGGCCGTTGAAGTCGATATGCCGGTGGCTGGAGGCAATCGGCAGCGGCTCGCCGATGGGGGCGGCGGCCGGACCCTGGGGCAGGGCATCGGCCAGCCGCTGGGCAATGCGCTCGGCGCGCTCGCGGTCGATGGCGCCGACCAGCGCGATCACCGCGTTGCCGGCGCTGTAGTACTGCTGGTGGAACTGACGCAGCGTGTCGGGATTCAGTTCGGCCAGGCTCTCGGCGGTGCCTTCGGGCAGGCTGCCATAGGGGTGCTGCGCATACAGGTCAGCCCAGAAGGCCTCGCTGGCCAGTGCCGAAGGGCGCTGCAGGCGGAACTGCAGGCTGGCCAGCAGCTGGTTGCGCAGGCGCTCGAAGGCATCCGCGGGGAAGCTCGGGCGGGCGATGACCTCGGCGAACAGCGCCAGTGCTGGGTCGAGCTTGTCCGCGGCGGTCAGGCTGCGCAGGCCGGCCAGTGCCATGTCCCGGTGCGAGCTGTTGGAAAACTCGGCACCCAGCCGCTCGAAGCCGGCGGCGATGGCACCGGCGTCCTTGTTGCCGCTGCCCTCGTTGAGCATGGCGTTGGTCATGGTCGCCAGCCCCGGCAGCTCGCCGTCGCGGCTGGCGCCGGCAGCGAACAGCAGTTGCACGTCGAGCATCGGGAGCTCCTCGGCGGGCATGAAGTAGACCCGCGTGCCCTGGCTGGTGGTCCAGTGCTGCAGGTCCAGGTTGCGCCGGGCCGGCGGTTGCTGCAGGTCGATGTGCTGCAGCGAATCCAGTTCGGGCAGCAGTTCCTCTACCGCATCGGGCTGCGCCTCGGGGTCGGCCGCGGCGACCGGCTGGCTGGTCTGCTCGGGTGCCGGCTGTGGTGCCTCTGGTGCCGGTTCGCGCAGCAGCAACAGCGCTGCGACCAGGGCGATCAACAGCAGCAGAATCAGCGCCCAGCGCCGTTTGGATGTTGCAGCGGCCATCAGCGCTCCTCCTCGGTGGCAACAGGCAGAATATGCGCGCGGGTCAGGCGCTCGGGTACCAGGTAACGCCGGGCGACCTCGCTGATCTGCTCCGGGGTGATCGCCTCCAGCGCGGCAATGTCCTCATCCAGCAGGGTCCACGGCAGGCCGATGCTTTCCAGCATGCCGATCTGGTTGGCCTGGTGACTGATGCTGTCCTGGGCGTAGACCAGCTGCGCAGTCATCTGCGCCTGCACCCGGTTGAGTTCTTCCTGGCTTGGCGGCGTCTGTTTGAGCTCATCGATCTGCTCCCAGAGTGCCTGTTCCAGCTGTTCGAGGCTGACCTGACGGGACTGGTTGGGTACCCCGGAGAGGAAGAACAGGCTGTCGCCGCGGGCGAAGCCTTCATAGTTGGCCGAGGCGGCGGTGGCCACGGCATCGGCACGCTCCAGGCGGCTGGCCAGGCGGGCGCTGTAGCCGCCATCGAGCACCGCTTCGAGTAGGCGCAGGGCGTGTACTTCCCAGGCCTGTTCGGCGGTACTCAGGGTGGGCACGTTGAAGCCGAGCAGCAGGCTGGGCATCTGCACCGGCAGGTTGACGGTCAGGCTGCGTTCACCACCGGCGGGCAGTTCCAGCGGCGCCCTGGCAGCAGGGCTGGGCGTATTGTCCAGCGGGCCGAAGTAGCGTTCGACCAGGCTGCGCACCGCCTCCAGCTGGACATCGCCGACCACCACCAGGATGGCATTGCTCGGTTGGTAATAACGCCGATACCACTCGCGCAGATCCTCCACGCTGAGGCGGTCCAGGTCATGCATCCAGCCGATCACCGGCTGGGCGTAGGGGCTGGCCATGTGCGCCAAGGTCAGGAAGCGCTCGTAGGCCAGGCTGCTGGGGTTGTCGTCCACGCGCAGGCGGCGCTCCTCCTTGATCACCTCCATCTCGCGCAGGAACTCGTCCTCGGGCAGGGTCAGACCGTGCATGCGTTCGGCTTCCAGCTCCAGGGCGATGGCCAACTGATCCCGGCTGAGCACCTGGTAGTAGGCGGTGTAGTCGCGGCTGGTGAAAGCGTTTTCCTGGGCACCGAGGCTGCTCAGCAGGTGCGAGGCCTGGCCCGGCGCCAAGCGCTCGCTGCCCTTGAACATCATGTGCTCCAGGGCGTGGGACAGTCCGGTGCGGCCCGGTGGCTCATAGCTGCTGCCGACCCGGTACCACAGTTGAGAGACCACCACGGGGGCGCGATGGTCCTCGCGGACGATGACCTTGAGGCCATTGTCCAGGGTGAATTCGTGGGTTGGCTGTCGGGTGTCGTTGGCCTGGACACTGCTGGTCAGGCCGACCAGCAGTAATAGAATGAAAAATAATGAGCGCCGCGCCATGTGCATCTGGAGTCCTGTGGCTAGAGGGTCATACCGTCGATAGCGGAAGTGGGGTAGGATAACCCAACCTGTGCGACACGTGTCGCGCTCGTGACGTAGGGTAGCTGGCCTGTTTGATGTCAACTTGTTGAAAAACAAGAAAAAACAGCATATTGAAGTTGCTAGTAAGCACAAGGGTACGGTGGCGGAGCTGCTGTATCTCTAGGCACATAGATGCCGTAAAATCCGCGTTTTATGGTTGAAATTTGACCAAAACGTGGTGACTGCAACATTTGGAAACAAATTGGTTGCAGCTAAAAAAACGTGCCCTAGGGGCGGCGTACTGCCCCTGCCTAGGGACAGTTGCGCCTGCCTTACCCTCGCTGAGAAGCGCAGGTGCAACTCAATACCAGAGCGCAAAGCTCTTCATCGAAATGTCGGGACGAAGCATCAGCATCGTTATCCGACCCAGCATATGCCTGCTGGTCTGCTAGGAAGGCATGCATACGGGGCCAACCTGTATGTGTGAAGCCCTTCTGACAATGTCTTGATAATCCATCCGCGAGGAAGGAATTTTCCTGTGAGCTATACGCAGGGACAGGGCTAGCAGCAGTAACCGCATGACTAACGCATGTAAATTCTCGACAGACCCCTCGTCATTATCGACGGGCCTACGATAGCTATCGGCCCCAGCCAAACGGCAACGCAGCTGGTTATTCCTGTAGGTTAAGGGAATACGGCATCGACACAGCTGCCGGGGGAAAGAGAAAGTCTAAACGGTGAAGTGGTTCGATGATGGGAACGTGGAAATCCTGACCATCCGCCAGTCGCACTGGCAAGCCAAGCGTAAGCAAGGCCCATGGGTGTGAGGAAGAGGAGGCAACAAAAAGCAAATGTCGGGCTGTAATGGTTCGAATAGCGGGTGAAACATACCGACGCCAGAAATGGTGGCCCACTTGTTGCTGGTTTATGAGGGCAGAAGTATCTGCTAAAACCTGAATGAAAGACCCAATGGGGAACGGACCTCCCCATTAGGGGTAAGTCCGTCCAGGGTATCTTGGAGGACAGTATGAAAAGTCATAAAGGAACATCTGACTCTGCGTCCCCCACCGCTCAAGGTTGGCACCAGCTGGACTGGAGCCGCATCAACCAAGCGGTGAGGAAGACGCAGCTACAGATTGCTCAGGCTACACGGGACAACGACTGGCGCAGAGTAGGAAGGCTGCAAAGGATGTTGACTCGTTCGTTCCACGGCCGCTGTTGGGCTGTGAAACGGGTGACGGAAAACCGGGGTCGCAAGACGCCGGGGGTCGATGGGCAAACATGGGGTACACCCAAAGCCAAATGGACGGCCGTCAGTAGACTGTCAAGAACGCGCGGGTACAGGCCCATGCCGCTTCGGCGTGTATGGATACCCAAGCCCGGAAAAGCGGAAAAGCGTCCTCTGGGAATTCCCACGATGCTGGACCGCGCAATGCAGGCGTTGTACTTGCTTGCCTTGGAACCAGTGGTGGAAACGACCAGTGACCCGAAGTCGTATGGCTTCCGGTCGGATCGTTCTACTGCTGATGCGATGGTGGAACTATTCCACCTGCTGTCCCCTAAAACGGGCCCGCAGTGGGTTATGGATGCCGACATCAAAAGCTTCTTTGACAGAATCAGTCATGACTGGCTAACCAAGTCCATTCCGATGGACAAGACCATGCTACGAAAATGGCTGAAGGCTGGGGTGGTTGACCAGCACACACTGATGGCAACGGAAGATGGAACGCCACAAGGTGGGATCATCTCACCTTGCCTGGCTAATGCCACCTTGAATGGACTGGAAACCGAGCTGAAAGCACACCTGTGTGAACAGTTCGGGAAAACCAAGGGAAGCAAACTCAAAGTCAATGTGGTGCGTTACGCAGATGATTTCGTGGTACTGGCCAGCTCCAAGGAGTTGCTAGAGGAAACCATCAAGCCGTGGATAGAGTCATTCCTTGCTGTTCGAGGCGTGGAGTTATCAGCGGAAAAGACGCAAGTCACACACATTGAAAATGGGTTTGATTTTCTGGGGTGGAATTTCCGTAAATATTCGCTCAAATCACATCGCAAGGACTCGAAGTTGCTGATCAAGCCCGCCGATAAAAACGTGCAAGCGTTCTACAGGCGGATACGAGAGGTAATCAGGAGTAGCGGAGAGCTGACGCAGGAAGCGCTCATTGGGCGGTTAAATCCAATGCTGCGGGGGTGGGCTAACTATCACTCTCCAGTAGTGGCAAAGGAAACCTTCAGTTCGCTGGATTCATTAATCCATTGGCGGCTCTGGAGGTGGGCAAAACGGCGGCATGCAAATAAGTCTGCCATGTGGATTAGAAAGAAGTACTTTCATTCCATAGGTGGGCGGAACTGGGTGTTTGCCAAACCCTATAAGACTGAACAAGGTGAAGCAGGATACAGGCAGCTTTATCAGCTGGCTGGTACCGCAATCGTGCGCCATAAACGGTTACCTGGGGCGTACAACCCCTTTGACCCGGAGCACGAGCTGAAGTGGGAGGCGCTCAGAATCCAACGGATGCAGCACAAGCTGCGTTACCGGAAACAGGTTCTGTGGCTTTTCATCAGGCAACAAGGCAAGTGCGCCTTGTGCGGGTACGCGATCAGCAAGGAAACAGGTTGGCACGACCACCACATTGTAAGACGTGTGGATGGCGGGCCGGACACGCTGGACAATCGCGCAGTGCTTCACCCCAACTGCCATGCACAGCTGCATAGCCGGCATGGTTCAGTAGCCCTGAGACACAGCGGAATAAGGGACATCCGCTCGTCACCGTAACCGGGTCAGTGTAGACTGGCTCTTTCATAGGCTTGAGCCGTATGCGAGGAAACTCGCACGTACGGTTCTTAGGGGGGGATAGGCCAGTAATGGCCCGTCCCTACCCGACTCAACGCGCAGGCCAAATGCCTGCGCCAGACTCAGATAGTGATCGTCAATGTTTGGTTCCAAAGACAAGCCAGAACACCCCGAACAGGACTCTGCGCGTAACGACGACGGCAAGGCCGGCAAGAAAGGTCTGTTCGGCTGGATGCGCCGCAAGGCCGATGAGCCGGCGGCCGAGCAGCCGCCAGCGTCACCGGCACCAGAGCCACAGGATGCCGCCCCGCAGGCCGCCTCTGCAGTGCCTGCCGAGCAACCGGCCACGCCACCGGCCAGTCACGACCAGGCCGCCCGCCAGGCGGCTGAAGAGCTGTTTTCCGGCCTCGGCGAGGCGCCGGCGCCGGTAGCCGAACCGCAGCAGGCGGCCGAGCCCAAGGGGTTCTTTGCGCGCATGCGGGCGGGGCTGTCGAAGACCAGCGCCAACCTCGGCGAGGGCATGGCCAACCTGTTCCTCGGCGAAAAGGAAATCGACGACGAACTGCTGGAGGAGATGGAGACCCGGCTGCTGATGGCCGACGTCGGCATCGAGGCCACCACCCTGATCATGGAGTCGCTGCAGCAGCGTGTGCGCCGGCGCGAGCTGTCCAACCGCAACGCGCTGTACCGCGCGCTGCAGAACGAACTGGAAAGCCTGCTGAGCCATGTCGCCAAACCGATGCAGGTCGATGCCGGCAAACAGCCCTATGTGATCCTGGTGGTGGGCGTCAACGGCGTCGGCAAGACCACCACCATCGGCAAGCTGGCCAAGCGCCTGCAAGGCGAGGGCAAACAGGTGATGCTGGCCGCCGGTGACACCTTCCGCGCCGCTGCGGTGGAGCAGCTGCAGGTCTGGGGCGAGCGCAACAGCATTCCGGTGATCGCCCAGCACACCGGCGCGGACTCCGCCTCGGTGGTGTTCGACGCGCTGCAGGCAGCCAAGTCCCGCGGCGCGGACGTGCTGATCGCCGACACCGCCGGCCGCCTGCACAACAAGGACAACCTCATGGACGAGCTGAAGAAGGTCAAGCGCGTGCTGGCCAAGCTCGATGCCGAGGCACCGCATGAGGTGCTGCTGGTACTGGATGCCGGCACCGGGCAGAACGCCATCAGCCAGACCAAGCTGTTCGACCAGGCGGTGGGACTGACCGGCCTGGTGCTGACCAAGCTCGACGGCACCGCCAAGGGCGGGGTGATCTTCGCCCTGGCCAAGCAGTTCGGCCTGCCGATCCGCTTCATCGGCGTCGGCGAGCAGATCGACGACCTGCGGCCGTTCACCGCGCCGGAGTTCGTCAAGGCCCTGTTCGGTCGCGAGTGACGCCATGATCCGTTTCGATCAGGTCAGCAAGCGTTATCCCAACGGCCATCAGGGCCTGGACAGTCTGAGCTTTCATATCCGCACCGGGGAGATGGTGTTCATCACCGGCCATTCCGGCGCGGGCAAGAGTACCCTGCTCAAGCTGATCATGTGCATGGAGCGGCCGACCTCCGGGCACGTGCATGTTGGCGGGCAGAACCTGCGCGACCTGGGCAGCCATGACATTCCCTACCTGCGTCGCCAGGTCGGCGTGGTGTTCCAGAACCACCAGCTGCTGTTCGACCGTACGGTGTTCGACAATGTGGCGCTGCCGCTGATCATCAACGGCACGCCGCGCGACGAGATTGGCCGCCGGGTACGCGCGGCGCTGGACAAGGTCGGCCTGCTCAAGCGCGAGAACATGTACCCGATTTCCCTGTCCGGCGGTGAGCAGCAGCGGGTCGGTATTGCCCGGGCGGTGGTGCACAAGCCGGCGCTGCTGCTGGCCGACGAGCCCACCGGCAACCTCGATCCGGAGCTGTCGGCGGAAATCATGGGGCTGTTCGAGGACTTCAACCGAGTTGGCGTGACGGTGATCATCGCCAGCCACGACCTGCCGTTGATCGCCCAGCTGGATCACCGCATGCTGACGCTCAGCGAAGGCCGCCTGCTGGCGGATGGGGACTGACATGGCGGCGAATCAGAAACCCGTGGACAAGCGCAGCCAGAAAGCTGCCAGCGGCGCGGCGCGTTCCAGTCGCAGCTGGCGGCATCCGCTGCGCAGCTGGGTAAGCAGCCACCGTGACAGCACCCGGCTGGCACTGCGGCGTATCGGCGACTATCCGTTCAGTACCCTGATGATCGTCCTGGTCATGAGCATCGTCCTGGCCCTGCCGATGGGGCTGGCGGTACTGATCGACCAGGTCGAGCGCCTGGGCATCGACTGGCAGCGCGCGGCGCAGCTGTCGGTGTACCTGGAGGACGGCGTCGAGGCCGATGCCGCCCAGGCGCTGCAGGCCGAGATCGAGGCGCTTGAGGACGTGGCCTCTACCCAATTGCTCGACCGTGAACTGGCGCTGGCGGAGTTCCAGCAGCATTCCGGGCTGGGCGATGCCTTGCAGCAACTGGCCTACAATCCGCTGCCGGATGTGATCCTGGTCATGCCGCAGAGCATCGAGGGTGGCGCTTCGGCGCTGCAGCCGCTGCGCGACCGCCTGGCGCAGCTGCCGGGGGTGGATGAGGTGCAGATCGACCTGCTGTGGGTCGAGCGGTTGACCTCGATCCTGGCCATGTTCGAGCGTTTTACCGGTGGCTTGGCGGTGCTGCTGGTGCTGGCGCTGCTACTGGTGATGGCCAATACCATCCGCCTGGCGATCGAGAGCCGGCGCAACGAGATCCTGGTGATCAAGCTGGTCGGCGGCACCGATGCCTTCGTGCGACGACCGTTCCTGTACCTGGGCGTATTCTATGGCCTGCTCGCCGGGCTGCTGGCCTGGTTATTACTGGCGGCTGGGCTGAGCTGGCTGAACGTCACCGTGCGCCAGGTGGCGGCGTTGTACCAGAGCGATTTTGCCCTGTCCGGCATGCCGCTGGCCGATGGCCTGGTGCTGCTGGCCGGGGCTATGCTGCTCGGCCTGGCCGGTGCGTGGCTGGCGGTGGGGCGGCATATTCGCGATATCGAGCCGCGGTAACAGAGTATGTATTTTTTATTAACATGTTGATTTTAAAGTAAAAATCAATGGATTGCGGAACTTGTTCGAGCGTTCCATGTCCTAGCATGTGGTGATACACTGGTGCGTCATTTATTTGGAGTTCAAGCATGAGCACTGCTTTGCAGCCCGTACATAACCTGATTCCAGGTGCCAACCTGGAGGCCTATGTTCAGACCGTAAGCAGCATCCCGATACTCAGTGTCGAGGAGGAGCGCGAACTGGCTGATCGTTTGTTCTATCAGCAGGATCTGGAGGCGGCCCGACAACTGGTCATGTCGCACCTGCGCTTCGTCGTGCACATCGCGCGCAGCTATTCCGGGTATGGCCTGGCCCAGGCTGACCTGGTCCAGGAAGGTAACGTTGGCCTGATGAAGGCGGTCAAGCGCTTCAACCCGGAAATGGGTGTGCGCCTGGTGTCCTTCGCCGTGCACTGGATCCGTGCCGAGATCCACGAATTCATCCTGCGCAACTGGCGCATCGTCAAGGTGGCGACCACCAAGGCCCAGCGCAAGCTGTTCTTCAACCTGCGCAGCGCCAAGAAGAAACTGGCCTGGCTGACCCATGACGAGGTCAACGCGGTGGCCGAGGACCTGGGCGTGGCCGCCCGCGAGGTGCGCGAAATGGAAAGCCGCCTGTATGGCCAGGACCTGGGCTTCGACGGCGCCGATGACGATGATGACGACACCGCCTACGCGCCGGTGCATTATCTGGAAGACAAGCGCTACGACCCGGCCACCCAGCTGGAGAGCGCCGACTGGAGCGACAGTTCCAGCCAGCAGCTGCAGCAGGGCCTGGCCCAGCTCGACGAGCGCAGCCGGGATATTCTCTACCAGCGCTGGCTGGCCGAGGAAAAGGCCACCCTGCATGAACTGGCGGCCAAGTACCAGGTCTCGGCGGAGCGTATCCGCCAGCTGGAGAAGAACGCCATGAACAAGTTGAAGAAGCACATCAGCGTCGATGACGCTGCCTGAGACTATCGCTTGAAGCGCAAGGGCATCCCCAGGGATGCCCTTTGTTTTTCTGACAGAGAGGAACTGCATGAACGCACGCATGGGTGTACGTATCGGGACGCTGGTTGCAGTGGTGCTGTTGTCGCTGCTGGCGCTCGATCAGTGGCGCGCCGAGCAGGAGCAGCATGGGCAGCCGCTGGCCTGGAAGCAGCAGTACCAGGCCAGCCTGTGGACGCCGGTGCGCGAGCGCGTGCTGACCCTGGCCGAGGTCGGACGGATACTCGGCGAAGGCAGTCTGTGGATGATCAGCGCCGATGGTGAACCGCGTCTGGTCAGCCGTCATCCGCTGGACTCCGATGGCCAGCGCTGGCGGGTGCAGGCGGTCATCGGCCTGGACCAGCAGCAGACCGACAGCCTGGTCGAGGCCCAGGCCTGGCAGCCAGACATGCCGGACCAGGCGGTATCCCCGGCGGTGGGTGCGGCGCTGGCGCAGTACCCGGTGGAGCGCCTCAGCCTGCTTCCCGAGAAGCCGCTCCGGCTGCGCGATATCGAGGCCACCTTCGGCCCGGCCGAGCTGCGCATGCCGGTGGAGGTCGGCGAGGCCTGGATCTATGCCCGCGAGGGCGTGGTGGTCGCGGTCAGCGATGGGCAGGCCCACTCGATCATGTTCGGTTTGCGGGAGGATTAGGTGTCATGTTGTTCGCTTGAGGGCTTTCCCCATCCCTGAGCTGACCTGAAACAATACGGTGTTGCTTTTCTCTACCTGGTCATCCTTTCTCTACCTCGCCATTCTTTCTCTTCTCTACCTCGTCATCCTTCGCGTAGGCGAAGGATCCACCGGGCCACTCTGAGTCAACCGGAACGGTGGATCCTCGGCCTTCGCCGAGGATGACGGTGTGGAGGTGAAGGATGACGGTGTGGGAGAAGGATGATGGTGTGGGGGGAAGGGTGATGTTGTGGAGACCGAAGAGTGACGTGCAGTGATCAGCAGGCGCAACATGCCTTGACCCGCCTCAATGCAAAGCCGGATTCCTTGCTTTACACTTTCCCTCACGTGATTTGCCAGACCGACGTCGCCAGATGATGAGGGCGAGAGACCCATGACGCAGAAAATCAGCTTCAACCGTGCCCTGATCGAGAAGTACGATCGCCCGGGGCCGCGCTACACTTCCTACCCCACCGCACCGCAGTTCCACCAGGCTTTCGCCATGGATGATTACCGCGCCGCGGCCAGGGCCAGCAATGCCGCCGAAACGCCCAAGTGCCTGTCGGTGTACATCCATATCCCGTTCTGCAAGAGCCTGTGCTACTACTGCGCCTGCAACAAGATCATCACCCACAAGACCGAGCGGGCGGTGGAGTACCTCGAATACCTCAAGCGCGAGATCGCCATGCAGGCGGCGCTGTTCGACAAGTCGCGCAAGCTGACCCAGCTGCACCTGGGTGGTGGGACGCCGACCTACCTGACCAGCGAGCAGCTGGCGGACCTGATGGCCACATTGCGCGCCTCGTTCAACATGGACGACAGCGATGAGCATGAGTTCTCGCTGGAGGTCGATCCGCGCACCGTCTCCCCGGTGCAGATCCACCAGTTGCGTGCGCTGGGCTTCAACCGCCTGAGTTTCGGTGTGCAGGACTTCGACGAGGCGGTACAGGCCGCGGTCAATCGCCTGCAGAGCGAGGAGCAGACCCGCGAGCTGGTGCAGGCTGCGCGCGAGGCGCAGTACAAGTCGGTGAGCGTTGACCTGATCTACGGCCTGCCGCTGCAGACCGTACAGAGTTTCAATGCCACCCTGGACAAGATCATCGACATGCGCCCCGATCGCATCGCCGCCTACAGCTACGCACACCTGCCGGACCTGGTGCGCGCGCAGCGGCTGATCCGCCCGCAGGACATGCCGCCGCCGGAGCGCAAGCTGGAGCTGCTGGAGCTGACCATCGAGCGGCTCACCAGCGCCGGTTACGTCTATATCGGCATGGACCACTTCGCGTTGCCCGACGACGAGTTGGCGCTGGCCCGCGAGAACGGTACGCTGCAACGCAACTTCCAGGGGTACTCCACGCACGCCGACTGCGACCTGATCGGTATCGGCGTGTCGTCCATCGGCAAGGTGGACAACACCTACAGTCAGAGCGTCAAGGAGCTGTCGCAGTACTATGCACGGATCGACGCGGGCCTGCTGCCGATCCACCGCGGCTATACCCTCAGCGAGGATGACTGCCTGCGACGCGAGGTGATCCTCGACCTGATGTGCCAGGGGCGGATCGACTTCGGCAAGTTCGAGGAGCACTACGGTATCGACTTCCAGGCCTACTTCGCCGATGCCCTCGAGCAGTTGGCCGAGCCGGTCGCCGATGGCCTGGTGGCGATCAGCGACCGGGAGTTGTTGCTGTTGCCCGAGGGCCAGCTGATGCTGCGCAATGTGGCGATGGCCTTCGATGCCTATCTGGGCGCCGCGCAGAAGGGCAATTTCTCACGTACGGTGTGAGCTGTGTAGGGGTGGTGCCCCGCCGCGATTTGCAGGCCCGCTATCGCGGCGGGGCGCTGCTCCCACAAAAAATGGCCGGGAGCCATTTTTGACGCCACGCAGTGGCGGCCTGCAGGGTGGTCGCCAGGGATGGCAGGCCACAAAAACAGCGGCCTGCCCCTCCGCTGTGGGAGGCCCGCCTCGGGCCGATGGTGCCCCGAACCCACACACATGATTCGAGTCGCCATGCTTGCCTGATGAGAGCTCAGTGCTGCAGTAGCTCGCGCTCGAACTCCTCGATAGCCATCGGCCGACCGAACAGATAGCCCTGGAAGTTGTGGCAGCCGCGCTCCTGCAGGGCGTCGCGCTGCGCCTGGGTCTCGACGCCTTCGGCCAGTACCGACAGGCCCATGCGCTCGGCCAGCAGTATGATCATCTGGGCGATTTCGCCGCTGTTGGGGTCCAGCAGGATGCTGTGGACGAAGCTCTGGTCGATCTTCAACTGGTCCAGTGGCAACCGGCTCAGGTAGGTCAGCGAGGAATAGCCGGTGCCGAAGTCGTCCAGCGAGAAGCAGACGCCCAGGCGCTTCAACTCGTTCATCTTGCCGATGGTGCTTTCTATCTCATCGACCAGTGCGCTCTCGGTCAATTCCAGCTTCAGGCGCTGCGCCGGAGCACCGGTGCGTTGCAGTATCTGCCGTACCTGGGCGACGAAGTCGGGCTGGCTCAACTGGTTGGCGCTGACGTTGACCGCCAGGCTCAGTTGGGCAGTGTGTGGGTCGTCGGCCCAGCGGGCCAGTTGCCGGCAGGCGGTTTCCAGCACCCAGTGGCCGAGCGGCAGGATCAGACCGTTTTCCTCGGCTACCGGAATGAAGCGCGCCGGGGAGATCATGCCATGTTCCGGATGGGCCCAGCGCACCAGCGCCTCAGCACCGGTGACGTGGCCAGCACCATCGACCTGTGGCTGGTAGTGCAGCACGAACTGCTGTTGTTCCAGGGCAATGCGCAGGCCGGCGTCGATCTCGCTGCGCTCGCGTACCTGGGCCTGCATCCTGGGGTCGAAGAAGCACAGGGTATTGCTGCCGGCGGCCTTGGCCTGGGACATGGCCAGGTCGGCGTTTCTCAGCGGCTCCTCCGACTCCAGGGTATCGCCGATACCGAACAGCGCGATGCCAATGCTGGCCGAGCCGCGGTACTCGCTCTGCGCCAGCAGGTAGGGCTTGGTCAGCGCCGCGAGAATATCCCGGCCGACCAGCTCGGCCTGGCGGGCGGCCTCGATCTCATGGCTGCCCAGGTCATCCAGCAATACCACGAACTCGTCGCCGCCCAGGCGCGCGACCGCATCCTTGTGCGGCACGCAGCCGATCAGGCGGGTGGCGACCAGCTCCAGCAACCGGTCACCGGCGGCATGTCCCTCGGTATCGTTCAGTGTCTTGAAGTTGTCCAGGTCGATCACCAGCAAGGCACCACGGGTCTGGTGGCGCTGGGCCGTGCGCAGGGCATGTTCGAGCCGTTCGAGAAACAGGCGACGGTTGGGCAGCTTGGTCAGCGAGTCGTAGAAGGCCAGGGTGCGCATCTGCTCCTCGGTGGCCTTGCGGGCGGTGATATCCGACAGTGAGGCCACGTAATGAGTGGTCTGGCCCTGTTCATTGCTGACGGCACCGATGGACAGCAATTGCGGATAGATTTCGCCGTTCTTGCGCTTGTTCCAGATCTCGCCCTGCCAGGCGCCATGCTGGTTCAAGGCCTGCCACATGGCGGCGTAGAAATGCTTGTCGTGGCGGCCGGACTGCAGCAGGTTAGGCTGGCGGCCGATGATCTCCTCGGCGCTGTAGCCGGTGATGCGGCTGAACGCCTGGTTGCAGCGCAGGATGTTCAGCTCGGCATCGGTGATCAGCATGCCGACCTGCGACTCGAAGGCGCGGGCGGCGATACGCAGGTCCTCCTCGACCTGCTTGCGGCCACGGATATCCCGGGCTGCGTTGAACAGCAGCGGCTGGCCATCGATCTCCAGTGGCACACTGGTGACCTCGACCGGGAACTCGTGACCGTCGCGGTGGCGGAACAGGGTCTCGAAGGTGATCAGGCGGTTGTACTGCAGCAGGCTGCTGATCAATTGCTCCAGTTCCCTGGGGGTGTGCAGCGCATCCCAGTTGTAGGGCGAGTGATCGGCGGGATCGCCGAGCGGATAGCCGAGCATCTGGTAGAAGGAGTCGCTGGCCTCCAGCAACCGGCCCTGGCTGTCGAGAATGTGAATGCCATCGCTGGCGTGTTGCAACAACATACGGCTGCGGCGGTTGGCCCGGTTACTGGCCTTGATCTGGCGCCACAGCAGCCGGGCGCCGATGCAGGTGACCAACAGGAACAGCAGACCCAGCACCAGGGCCTTGGTCCGATCCCGCCGCCAGGTGACCAGGTAATCATCCTCGCCGAGCCCGGCGACCACGAACACCGGCATCGTCTCCAGTCGGCGGAAGGCATCGGTACGTGCTATGCCATCGGCGGTGCCGTCGCTGTAGAAGATACCGGCCGGGAGGCCGGACTCCAGCAGTTCGGTCAACTCCAGCGAGCCGCCCACCGAGCCGGTATGGCCGGGTGGCGCATCCAGCGGCGGGTGGCGGGCCACCAGTTTCTTGTCCAGGTCGCGCAGCAGGGCGATGCCGTGTGGTCCCAGGTCGAGGCCGGAGATCAGCCGGACGAAATGACTGGCCGGCACCGCCGCGGTGATGACACCGGCAAAGTGGCCATCAGCATCATCGTAGCGCCGGGAGAATACATGCACCCAGTCCTGCGTGAAGCGGCTTTGGATAAGCCTGCTGACCAGCAGACCGGCGTTGGCATTATCCCTGTGGGCGATGAAGAAATCGTCATCGATATATTGGGTGGGGGCATCTGTGTCGGAGCCGAACCTGACCTGGCCCCGGGCATCGGCCACGCGGATGGTGGCAATATCGCTGATCCACTTCTGGCGAGAGGTGATCAGATTATTGACGGCCTCTTCCCGTAGCTCACCGTTGCGCAGCTCGGTCTCCAGGTAGGACTGGATCTCCTGCACCACCAGGCCGATCTCGGTGGCTGCGCCGCTTACACTATGGTCCAGGAGCAGCGCCAGGTTGGTCACATTGGTGCGTACTTCCTCGATCTGGCGTTTGTACGAGGCGTGCAGGGTATACGCCAGCAGCGCGATCATGAACAGGTTCAGGGCCACCACAGTGACCAGCAGCATCGATGCTACGGACTTCAGATTCTGCTGCATGTATGTTTCCTGACAGGTGCGGCACGCCCGGGGGCGGAATTATATCGATGTTACCGAGTGCTGTGGCCCGATAGTGTAGGGGGATCGGCGGGATGCGGCGAGTCCAAATGACGACAATGATGTGTTATTGCCACTATTGATCGAGTAGGCGCCAGTGTAGTTCGCCGCGCGTCGCGGTCAGCAATTGCTCATGCAGTTGCTCGGCGGCTGTGGCAGGCAGGCGCAAGCGCAACTGCACCGTGGCTGCATGCCGGACTTCCAGCAGCTCACCACCGGCCAGGCCCAGCAGATGGCGGGCAATCCCCTCATGCGCGTAGGGCAATTCACAATCGATCACCAGCGTGGGCACATGGGTGATCTTTTCCGCCTGCAGCAGCGCCTGGGCCACCGCATCGGTGTAGGCGCGCACCAGACCACCGGCACCCAGCTTGATACCCCCGTAGTAACGCACCACGGTGGCCAGTACGCCATCGAGCTGTTGATGGCGCAGCACATCGAGCATCGGTCGTCCGGCGGTACCGGATGGCTCGCCATCGTCCACCGCCGCGCTGTGCCCGCCGGCCAGCAGCGCCCAGCATACATGCGTCGCATCCGGATGCTCGGCGCGCAGCGCCGCCACCCGCGCCTGGGCGCTGGCCCGGTCGGCGACAGGTTCAACACAGCCGAGAAAGCGGCTCTTGCGGATTTCCAGGAGACTGGTGACGGGGTGGGCGAGACTGTACATGGGTGCCAGCATACCGGCGAGCAATGTGCATGGACAGCCCGGGGTTGCTGGTTGCCAGTCGCATGCAATTAAGGTGTAGAATGATTCGCATTCATTTGCCGGTCATGTGTCATGTTGCACGCTACCCAGCCCATTACCCGTATTCTTGCCGTTGAAGACGACCCGTTGCTCGCCAGCCATCTGCAGACCCATCTGCAGGGCAGTGGTTACGATGTCACGCTCAGCCACGACGGCGATGAAGGGCTGCGCCTGGCTACCAGCGAGCAGTTCGATCTGATTCTGATGGACATCCTGCTGCCCGGGCGCAACGGCCTGGAGGTATTGCAGCAGCTGCGCAGCAAGCATGGCGTGCCGGTGGTATTGATGTCGGCGCTGGGCGGCGAGCAGAATCGTATCGCCGGCTTCAGCCAGGGAGCCGACGACTACCTGCCCAAGCCCTTCAGCCTCGGGGAGCTGAGCGTACGCATCGAGGCCATCCTGCGCCGGGTGGCCTACGAGCGGCGCGAGCAGGCGCCCCGCGAGTCCACCGATGATCTGCATTTCGATGAAATGGGCTGTGATGTGGCGTTGGCCGGCACGTCGGCGGGGCTCACGCCCAGCGAGTATCGCGTGCTGGAACTGCTCTGGCGGCATATGGACGAGGCATTGAGCAAGCCCTTCCTGTACCAGCAGGCCCTGCGTCGCGGCTATGCCCAGCATGACCGCAGCCTGGACATGCATATCAGCCAGATTCGCCGCAAGCTGCAAGGTATCGGCTACCAGGGCGCACGGGTGGAGACGGTGTGGGGCAAGGGCTACATGCTGGCCCGCCTGGGATGAGACTGCCCAGCCGATACTCGCTGTTGTGGCGGTTGACCGGAATGCTGGCGCTGTTCTGCCTGTTGCTGGTCAGCCTGCACGTCGACCTCGGCCGTTTGCTGATACGCGCAACTTCCTACCTGCCGGCCTCGACCAAGACCATCCTGACCGACTATGCCCGGGAGGCCGAAGCCGCCTGGCAGACAGAGGGTGCACGGGGTGTGGACGGCTTTCTGCTGCGTCTGCGCGCCCGCGAACAGATCTGGGCGGTGGTGGTGGATGGCCAGCGGCAATCACTGTCATCCCGGCCGCTGGAGGAGAGCGAACGGCAACGGCTGCGCTTTCTGCGCCAGCTGGATGGGCAGATGGGGCGGCCCGACGGCACACCGACCTTCGAGCTGCCATTCAGCGATGGTGAGAACCGCCTGGTAATGACCCTGCCCGAACGCCTGAGCCCGCGCAAGTACCGCGAACTATGGGAAGCGTTGCTATACCGGGTATTGCCGGCACTGTTGGCGGTATTGCTCGGCATCCTGCTGTACCGCCTGCTGATCGCCCCGCTGGCGATCCTGCGGCACCAGGCCGTGGCCCTGAGTGCTGGTGACCTGGCGGCGCGGGTCGGGCCGCAGGTGGCCCAGCGCCGGGATGAGCTGGGCGATCTGGCCGGGGCGTTCAACCATATGGCCGGGCGCCTGGAAGATACCCTGACCTTCCAGCGCCAGCTGCTGCGCGATCTGTCCCATGAACTGCGCACCCCGCTCAGTCGCCTGCGGGTAGCCGGTGAGCAAGCCGAGGAGGTGCAGGTACTCGGCCAGCGCCTGGAGCGGGAAGTGGCGACTATGGAACGGCTGATCGCCGATAGCCTGGAACTGGTCTGGCTGGACACCGAGCGCCCAAGCCTGCCGCTGGAGCCGGTGGATGTGGGACATCTGTGGGATGTGTTGCGGGAAAATGCCTGCTTTGAAAGCGGCTGGAGCACCGAGCAGTTGCCCTGCGAGCTGCCAGCCGACTGCTGCGTGCTGGGCAACCTCAACGGCCTGGCCCAGGCCATGGAGAATATCCTGCGCAATGCTATCCGCCATTCATCGGCCGATGGAATGGTGCGTCTGGGTGGCCGGCGCGAGGGTGCCTGCTGGCACCTGTGGATCGAGGACCAGGGGCCCGGCGTCGAGGCGGGCGAGCTGGAAACCATCTTCCAACCTTTCACCCGGCTCAACGCCGCCCGCCCGGGCGGTGATGGCTTCGGCCTGGGACTGGCCATCGCGCGCAGCACGCTGCGCCTGCAAGGGGGAGAGCTGTGGGCTGAGAATCGTGCCCTGGGTCTGCGCCTGAACCTGCGTTTGCAAAGTGTATAAGTTGTAAATTGCATTTACCCGCAAATAGCAATGTATATCATTTGCGTCGATCTGCGCAGGCCGTGGAGCGCCGTCTCCGGTCCTGCGGCGCAGTTACAGCATAAAAATACAGCCAACAGCTCACATCATTCTTATTGGAGAGACAAGCATGTCACGCAGTAAGCGTCCCTTTGCCGGGAGTTCAAAACCACAGTTCAAGAAAACGCTGTTGGCGGTAACCATGGCCTCGGTAGCCTGTTCGGCTGCTGCGCAACAGGCGCAGGAAGCGCTGGACCTGGGTCAGACGGTGGTGACTGCCTCCGGTTTCGAGCAGAACCTGCGGGACGCTCCGGCCGCCATCACGGTCATTTCCCAGGAAGAGCTGAAGAAGAAATCCTATACCGATATCACCGATGCGCTGAAGAACGTCGCCGGTGTGCAGATCAATGGCGGTGGTGTCGAGCAGTCGATCATGCTGCGCGGTATGACCGCTGACTACACCCTGTTCCTGATCGATGGTCGCCCGGCGCAGGGCAACGATGCCTTCAGCGAACGCGGTTCCCAGGCCGGCACTCCGATCAACTTCCTGCCGCCGCTGGAGGCCATCGAGCGCATCGAGGTCATCCGTGGCCCGGCCTCGGCACTGTACGGCTCCGATGCCATGGGCGGGGTGATCAATATCATCACCAAGAAGGTCGGCAAGGAGTTGGCCGGTAGTGTCACCGCTGAATATGCCATGGCTGGCAGCGGTAACGACATCAACGAAGACGGCTTCCAGACCAGCGCTTTCCTGAACATGCCGCTGATCGAGGATGTACTGGGGCTGCAACTGACCGGTTCCTACCTCAACCAGGATGAGAGCAACTTCGTCGGCGGCAGCGACAGCGCCGCCACCGACCCCGAGTACAAGAGAAGAAACGCCGGCGGCAAGCTGTCGTGGAGTCTCAATGAGCAGAACCTGCTGACCCTGGGGCACAGCTATACCCAGCAGGAGCGCTGGAAGAACCCGGGACGCAGTCTTGCCGACGATGCTGACCCGACTTACACCGACTCGGTCAAGAAGAACTACTTCCTGTCCCACGAGGGCAAGTACGGCAACATCTTTACCAACTCCTATATCAACTATGACCAGTCGGAGAACAAGACCACCCTCAACGCCAATACCGGGAATGGTATCGAGTTCGAGGTGATCACCGCCAACACCCAGGCCAGCTGGTTCCTCGGTGCGCATACCCTGACCGGTGGCCTGACCCACAAGTATGAAAACCTGGAGCACGGCAGTAACGGCCTGCGTGAGCCGGTAGTGCCCGATGCGGATGCCGTAGTCAAGATGAACCGCTACCAGAACTCCGTCTTCCTGGAGGATAACTGGAGCCTGACCGACGACCTGATCCTGACCCTGAGTGGCCGTCTGGACGACAACCAGGTCTTCGGCAGCGAGTTCAGCCCCAAGGTCTATGCCGTCTGGCACATGAACGACAACTTCACCCTCAAGGGCGGTGTCACTTCCGGCTACAAGGCACCTGACCTGCGTTCCAGCGCCACCGACTTCGGCTCCACCTCCATGGGTGGGGTGATCATCGGTAACCCGGAGCTGGTCCCGGAAACCAGCCTGAACCGTGAGATCGGTATCCACTACGAGAATTTCGAGCTGGGTCTGGCTGGTTCGTTGACCGCCTATGTGACGGATTATGAAGACAAGATCAACCGCACCGGGCGTGTTTGTCTGCAAAACGAACCCTGCTTCTACAAGGGCAAGGAGTATCCGGCTCACCAGTTCGGCTACACCTCCTACGAGAACGTCGACAAGGCCGAACTGCGGGGCGTGGAATTCACCATGGATTACCGCATCCTGGATAACCTGACTTATCGCCACAGCTACACCTACACCGATACCGAGCAGAAGTCTGGTGAGTACAAGGGCGAGCCGCTGAACAACGTGGCCAAGCACATGTTCAACGCGTCGCTGGACTGGCAGGCTACCGAGCGGGTCAATCTGTGGGTCCAGGGTAACTACCGTGGCAAGACCTCCGGTCGCTGGCAGACCGGTACCAGTGGCTCGCAGAGCAACGGTATCAAGTATCCATCCTACACCTTTGCCGACATGGGTGTGGTATTCAAGCCGCAGGATGACCTGAGTTTGAAAGCCGGTATCTACAACGTCTTCAACAAGGACGTGACGACCGATGGCGATTACCAATACAACCTGGATGGCCGCAAGCTGATCTTCGCTCTGACCAAGAGCTTCTGATCCTCGCGCCTGAAAGCCCCGGCCCCTCTGGTTAATATCCAGAGGGGCTTTTCACGTTGCACAGTGCAGACGATTCGAGGGTGCAAGCACATGAAGAAGGAAGCGGGTTATGTTCTGGATGTGGCCTACCCGGCGCATTTCCACCGGGAGATCCAGCCGGTCTGGCTGACCGCGCTGGCGCAGTTCCTGGGCTCGGCACCGCCGGATATCACCGCACCTTACTCCTATTGCGAGCTGGGCTGCGGCGTCGGCATCAACCTGCTGGTGGCCGCGGCGACCAACCCCCAGGGGCAGTTCGTCGGGGTGGATTTCAATGAACGGCACCTGGCCATCGCCCGGGATGCGGCGCGTTCTATCGGGCTGGATAATATCCGCTTCATCCAGGCCGACTTTGCCCACTTCGCCCGGGACAACAACCTGTTCTTCGACTTCATCGTCAGCCATGGTGTCTGGTCCTGGATCGCCCCGGGCCAGCAGCAGAGCATTCTGCAGCTGCTGCAACGCTCGCTGAAACCCAGGGGGTTGCTGTACCTGCACTACATGTGTCATCCCGGCGCGACGCCGATGATACCGGTGCAGAAGCTGCTCAATGAACTGGCACACCAGCGGGCCGGGAGTGCCGAGCAGAATATCCAGGCCGGGCTCGATCTGCTCGGCCGGCTGGACGCTGGCGGCGCCTTCGTCGACCAGCCTGGGCTCAGTGCCAGGCTGCAGGCCCTGCCGGAAAAGGGCGCGGCCTATCTGGCCCATGACTTTCTCACCGACTACTGGCGACCGCAGCATTCGGCGGATATGCACCGCCTGGCGGCCCAGGCCGGGGTCAGCTTCCTGGGCAGTGCCGATCCCTTCGATAACCTGGAACGGCTGTCCATTCCCGGCAACCTGCAGCCGATTCTGACCAGCATCAGCGCCCCGGCGGTGCGGGAGACGGTAAAGGATCTGGCACGCAACCAGCACCAGCGCCGGGACCTGTTCCAGCGTGACCCGCAACGGCTGACCGCCGAGCAGCATCTGCAGCAGCTGGATGCGCTACGCTTTCGCCTGCTGCCGGGCGCTCCCGGCTCGGGTGCTGTGCACTTCGCCACACCGATAGGGCCGATCAACGGGCCGGAGGAGATATTCTCGCCGCTGCTGCAGGCACTGGCGGCGCGCCCGGCCAGTTTCGGCGAGCTGCGCCAGCTGCCGGTCTTTGCCGGCAATGTCGGCCTGCTCTCGCAGTCCCTGCAGATGCTGATGTGGCGCGGCCATGTCCATCCGCTGCGCCCGGGGCCGGCGGCCAATGCGCAGTGGCTGGGCCGGCTGAATGAATGGATCATCCGGCAGCAGCTGAGGCTGCAGGTGGTCGAGGACTGTGGAACAGCGATCCATCACCCGCTCGACCCGGCGTGAGCATCAGCCCGGTGAGGCCGGTCCGGCTATCCCGACGGAATACGCGATGCTGTTTACTGGAGCCGCTTATCCTTTGCTTCGCCTCCGTTACTCTTTGCTGCTCCCGGCATCCTTCGCCTCGCCCCCGTTTTCTTTGCTTCCCCTTGTCATCCTTCGCACGCTCCCGTCATCCTTCGCGAAGGCGAAGGATCCACAGATTACACCGAGTCAGCCGGCACCATGGATCCTTCGCCTTCGCGAAGGATGACGGCCCCCGGGGAAGAATGACGGAGTCAAGAGAACAACACTGCAACTGAACCAGGAGACCACCATGCCTTTTCTTCGTCTGCTCACCATGGCATTGCTGCTGGGTCTGAGCCTGCTGTCGCTGCAGGCGGCGGCCCGGCCCGACTTCGGGCAGAAGCTCGGCCCGACCCTGGCCGACAGCGGGTCCGAGTACTACCGCTTCGAACGGTTCGAGCTGGACTCGGCCGATGGCCAGCGCCGCTATCGTGTGCATCTGGCCATTCCCCGGCGCGCTGCGCCACCCGCCGGTTATCCGGTGCTCTACCTGCTGGATGGTAACGCCGCGCTGGGTGCCCTGCGTGAGGAGTGGCTGGCCGAGCTGGATCAACGCGGCCCGGCGCTGCTGGTGATGATCGGCTATGCCACCGACCGGCGGCTGGATGTCGACTCGCGGGTATATGACTACACACCGGCGCTGCAGCCGGGGCAGCCGCTGCTGGAGGATGAGGTCAGGCGGCGTCCGGCCGGCGGCGCGGCACCGTTTCTCGAACTGATCGAGACACGTATCAAGCCGCGGGTGGCGCAGCGGCATGCGGTCGATCCCCAGCGCCAGGCGTTGTGGGGGCACTCCTATGGCGGCGCTTTCGTGCTCAATACCCTGTTCACCCAGCCGCAGGCATTCCAGCGTTATATCGCCGCCAGCCCGTCGCTGTGGTGGAAGTCCGGCCTGTTGCTGCGTACCGAGCAAAACCTGCCGGCCTCGGCCCGGGCGCAATTGCTGATCCTGCGCGGCAGCGACGAAGCCGGCCCGCGCGCCGTTGAGCAGCCGGGCGAGCGGCGTCGTGCCATGGCCGTGGTGCCCGCCGATGCGGCGTCGCAGATGGCGGCCCGGCTGGCTTCGCATCCGGGCCTGCACGTCGAATACCGCGAACTGGACGGCCTGGGCCATGGCCCGATGCTGGAGGCCTCCATTCTGCCGGCGTTGCGCTGGGCTACCGAGCCGGCGCATTAACTGCAGGGTATAGCGCAGGGGCGCTCCCGCCCCTCCGAGGTTGTCGAGCGCCTCGGGCCGCGATCGGGCTCGACGACGGGTTGGCACGGGCTCTGCCTTTGCAGGCGTAGCATCCGAACGCGGACCGGAGGACCGGAGGGCTACACTCCGGCACACCCGCTACTCCTCCCATTTCAACGCACGCTGTCCAGGCTCTGCACCGCCAGTTCCAGCGCCCGGTACATATCCAGCCGGGCCGAATGGCCGACGTCGGGGTGATTGAGGTCGTTGCCCCGTTCCGAGGGCAGGATGGGTGCGGTCAGGTCGTCTGCTTCCATGGGCTCGAAGTCGTTCTCCTCACCTATGGTCATGGCGCTGCGGCGCAGCAGCATGCGCAGTTGCTCCGGTTGCAGTTCGGGGTTGATGGACAGCATCGCCGCCAGCAGTCCGGCGACCAGCGGAGTGGCATAGGAGGTACCGCAATGCACGGCGCCGGTGGCGTTGGCTGCCTTCATCGAACCGCGGACGCAGGCGGTGGCGGTGATATCGACGCGCATATCGACATTGGAGGCCTTGCGCCGGGTGGCATAGCCGGGGTCATCCACATCGACCTGCTTGTCGCTGCGCTGGTGACCTCCGACCACGAACAACTGTTCGGTGATGAACGAGGAGGGCAGGCGATACTCGTCGCGCCCGGAGAACGACGAGCCATTGCCGGCCGAGTTCACCACCACCACCTCCGGGTGCTCCCGGCGCAGCCATAGGAAGAACTCCTCCAGCAGCTCCTCATAACCACTCATGGCGATCCCGGAGCGCACCAGCGAGTCGACCTCATCGCCTTCGACATCGGTGGCTCCGGTGCGGTGGATGCCCCAGCTCCAGTTCAGCACCCTGGCGCCATCCTCGACCAGGTTGACCGAGGCGGCGACATTGGCGGTGATGCCTGCATCAGAGCCGCGGTCGACGATCACATCGAAGCCCGGCCCGACCTTGTCCAGCGCGCGCAAAAAGCCGCTGTTGCCGCCATTGTCCCAGGCGGCGGCGAGAATGCCGGCGACGGTGGTGCCGTGCCCGCTGGCCCTGGCCGCATCCCGGGCATAGACACAGACCCGGCCCGGGTCACTGCGGCAGTCACCGCCATAGTCGGCGAAGTCCGGGCTGTCGAAGTCCACATCCCGCTCGATCACGCCGATACGTACTGGCCGGGCTTCAATATCCTGCTGTTTCTGCAGACGGCGCTGGTAGAAATTCACCGCATCCAGAAACCGGTTGGCCGCCCATTCCTGACTTTCCTGCGCTGGTGGGTTCTCGGTATCGCGTTCGATGGCCTGCTCGGCGCCGGACTCCTCGATCACCACCGCATCCACGCTGACCTCGGCGCCCAGGCGCAGCACAGTGGCGTCGCGCTGGTCCAGGTTGCGGGCGGGCAGGCGCAACTGGTAGGTGTTGAGCGGCGGTATCGCCCCCACCACCTCGGCATCGTATTTCTCGGCCAACTGCCGGGCCTGCTCGGCACCATCATGGCTTTCTTCGATGATCAGGCTGACCAGGTCGACATAGGTATCGAGGCCATCCCGGTTCCTGGTCACCGCCTGCTTGTCTGCGGCCAGTACATGGCTGCTACCCAGGCTCAACCACACGGCATTGCTGGCCTGCCCCTGCTGCTCCAGCCACAGGGGGCCGCTGTCGGCCTGGGCAGCGTCGATGCGCAGGCGCAACTGATCCTGCTCCTGGCTGAGCTGCCCGGTGTCGAGTGTCTGGCCATTGAGCCGAAGCTGCCACTGGCCCGGTTGCAGGCCGGTGGTCCGCAGGCAGAAAGTCGGTTGCTGGCGCTCCAGCAGGTCGCCGCAGCGCTGCAGCTGGGTGATGCGTAACGGTTCGGCTGCGCTGGCGACGCTGGCGCCGGCCAGCGCCAGCAGCATTGCCAGACGGCAAGCCAGCACGTACATCCTCTTCATCACTACCTCTGACGGTCATCTGCGGCAGCCCGGTACGCTGCCGCCTGGGCCCACTGAGTATGACCCGCAAATCGGTCATTGTTTCAGTGAGAAAGGCCCTGCGGCGGTCTGCGTCGAGGCAGATGGCGGATCGTCATGTTGCGAGGAGGGGGAGCGCCAACAGGGGCGCCAGCAGGCTCAGTGGCACCACCAGACCTGGCCGGTAGGTCAACAGCAACCCCTGCAGCAGCGCGCCAATCGTCAGCGCTGAAGCCCACAATGCCAGCCCCACCGAGGGCCCGAGCGCGTGGATTGCCGGCACGATCGCCAACCCCAGTAACCCCCAGCCGAGCAGGCGCAGCGTGCGTTGCTGCCAGGGGTGGGGCTTGCGCTTGAATACCTGCTCGAAATGCCGCGGCATACCCAGGCACAGGCTGCCGAAGGCGCTGATGCACAGCGCCAGACTCAGGCTGATCATGCCGATACCTCCTCTGCACTGGCCAATGCCTTGCGCGGTGGCCGCTGTGGGCTGCGGGTGGCGGCGGGCTGATGACAGCCCAGTTTGTAGGCGGCCCAGGCCAGCAACGCGGCGCTGGCCAGCAGGGTCAGGTCCATGCTCGCCAGCAACCAGTTGCCGCTGGCCAGGCTGGCGGGCAGGCCGCTGTGCGGCAGCGCCAGGCTGAACAGCGGCAGGCCGGCAAACAGCACGGCGCCGGCGACCAATTGCTCCTGCCAGGCGCGTTTGTGCGAGCGCAGCAGCGGATGCAGCAGGCACAATAGCCAGATAATCAGGAAGCTGCGGATTTCCCAGTCGCTGCGCTGGGCCAGACCGGCCGGCAGCAGGCGATTGGCCCAGAAGTAGGCGGCGATGGCCAGCGGCAGGCCGGCGACGGTACCGACATTGAGTACCTCGACCAGCCGGTGGCCGAAGGGCGTGCGGCCGAGCTTGCGCCGCTCGGGCAGGCGCTTGACCACCCATAGCACCAGGCCGGTGGCGATCATCGCCGTGCCCAGCAGGCCGCTGATGAAGAACAGCCAGCGCAGCGGCGGTCCGGCGAAGCGGATCAGGTGCAGGCTGCTGAACACGTTGTACACCGCATTGGTGACCGAGGTCGGCGGCGTGGCTGGCATTGCCAGGGGCGCGCCGGTGACGCCGTCGAAGCGCATCTGCTGGCCGCGGCCGCGTTCGATCAGGCTGTCGCCACCATGCTCACGCAATTCGATCTGTGCCCGCTGGGTGTTCGGGTTACTGACCTGGATGCTGGCCGCGCCGCGTGGCCATTGCTGCTGCGCCTGGGCCAGCAGCGGTGCGATGGCGGTCAGCTCCGCCGCCACTGGCACCCCGGCCGACCGTTCAGCCCCGCGCTCGGGTGCGCCCCGGCGATTGCCGGCTTCGCTGAAATACGCCTGCATGTCACCCTGGTAGGCACTGCTCACGCCCCAGGGCATGAGCATGTACATGAACAGCAGCAGGCCGCTGTAGGTGATCATGAAGTGGAAGGGCAGCGCCAGCACGGCGGTGGCGTTGTGCGCATCCAGCCAGGACCGCTGGCCCTTGCGCGGACGGAAGGTGAAGAAATCCTTGAAGATCTTCTTGTGGGTGACCACGCCGCTGACGATGGCGACCAGCATGACCATGGTGGCGATGGCGACGATCCAGCGCGCGGTGACCCGGGGCATGCCATAGAGTTCGAAGTGGAAGCGATAGAGAAAACCGCCCCCGCGGGTCTCGCGCACTTCCAGCGGCTCGCCCGTTGCGGCATTCAGGGTCAGGCGCTGGCCGCCACCGCGACCGACGCGCTCACCCTGGGCGAACCATTGCACGTCCAGGGCCGGATTACGCTCGGTAGGCAGGCTGATGCTCCACTGCGCTGCATCGGGTGCCAGTTGCTGCAGTCGCTCGATGGCGCGCTCGGCACTGCTGCCATCGGCCACCGATCCGTGCAATTCGGGCTTCATCCAGAAGCTGATTTCCTGATGAAAGAAGCTCAGCGTGCCGGTGAGGAATACCGCATACAACAGCCAGCCGAGCAGCAGGCCGGTCCAGGTATGCAGCCAGGCATTGGTCTGGCGAAAGCCGAGCTGTTTCATGACAGGGCTCCCTTGAACAGCAGATGGATGGCCGGTACCGCGCAGAGCCCGGCGGTGACCAGCCAGGCGCGGCGGGCACTGGCGGCGGCAAAGGCCCAGATGATCACTGCGCAATACAGGGCAAAGGACAGCTGGGTAGCGGCCAGCACCGCCTGCGGCCGTGGCAGCGGCAGGGCAAGGGCCAGGCTGGCGGTACTCAGCGCGGCGAACAGATAGCCCCCGCCGATGGCGAGCAGGCTGCGCGACAGTATGACCAGCCGGTAACGCGCGGTCGCCGACAGGTCAGTGAAAAAGCGGTACGACATGAGCATGGTGGGCATCACTCAATGGGCCGGGCTGGCGGCGAAACGGGCAGCAGTTGGGAAAAAGCGGCTTACTATACAAATAAGAATACTAATCATAAGCATTTTGTTACATTCTTTACACATGACTATCCCCTTTCCAACTGACCGGAGCCTGACAAGGCTCCCTGCCGCGTGAAATGCATGAAACTGCTTGTCGTTGAAGATCATCCGGCGCTGCGTGATCTGCTGTTGAAACACCTGCAGCGCAGTGGCTTTGTGGTGGATGTGGCCGAGCATGGACAGCAGGCCCTGGCGATGCTGCGGCTGTGCCGCTACGACGCCATGCTGCTCGATCTCGGCCTGCCGGACATGGATGGCCTGTCGCTGCTGGCGGCGCGTGACTCGACCCGCAACGGCGACCTGCCCTGCATCATCCTCACCGCCTACGATTCGCTGGAGCGCCGGGTTGCCGGCCTGGATGCCGGGGCCGACGACTACCTGCTCAAACCCTTCGCCATGCCGGAGCTGGAGGCGCGCCTGCGTGCGGTGTTGCGTCGCGCCGGGCCGCGCAACGAGAGCTGCCTGCAGCTGGGCAACCTGTCGTTCTTCCGCGACAGCCGCGACGTGCTGGTCGGCACGCGGCCGATGCTGCTGTCCAAGCGCGAGCTGGCACTGCTCGAGGAGCTGCTGCGCAACGCGCCGCGGGTGGTGGTCAAGGATCATCTGGAGGATCGCCTGTATTCGTTGAGCGAGGCGGTGACGCCGAATGCTATCGAAGCGCTGGTCTCGCGGCTGCGGCGCAAGCTGGTGGCAGCTGGCGCCGACAGCGGCATCGAGACCCTGCGCGGGCTGGGTTACCGGCTGGCGCCGGCCCCGGCCCAGGCACTCAGAAATTGAACGCCACACCGACGTTCAGCCGGCGCCCATCCAGGGTCTTGCCGTAATCCTCGGCGGTGACCTCCTTGTCGAACAGGTTGTACAGCCCGGCATAGACGTCGAAGCTGTCGCTGAGCCGGTACAGCCCACCGACATCCACCAGGGTGTAGGAGGGGATGCGGCTGTCGCTGTCTTCCACGGTCTTGCTCTTGTAGCGGGCTTTGGCCCAGAGCCCCAGTGCATCGGTGGCGGCCCAGTCCAGGCCGACATTGAACATGTGCCTGGGCAGGTTGTTGAACGGCTGGCCGACGCTTTCCGGCGAGTCCTTGGAGTCGGTGACCTCGCTGTCCGAATAGGTGTAGTTGGTCTTCAGCTGTACCGGGCCCAGTGGCACGTTGAAGAACAGCTCCACGCCGCGCAGCTCAGCCGAGTCATGGTTGATGTACTGATTGATGTATTCGCGGGTGACACCATTAACGTCGCACACCGGATCGGATCCGTCGCGGGTATCGCAGATGATGCGTTTGCCGATCTGGTCCTCGAACTCGGTGTAGTAGACGGTGACACCGGAGTTGATACCGTTGGCGGCATCCCACATCAGCCCGGCTTCATAGTTGATGCTGCTCTCGGGCTTGAGGTCGGCGTTGCCCATGTCGAAGGCGCGGCTGCGCGCGGCATTCTCGACGATATTGGGGTCGGACTGCTTCAGCGTCGGCGACTTGTAGCCACCGCTCACGCCGCCCTTGACCACCCACTCGTCGGTCAGCCGGTACACCGCATACAGGCGCGGGATCAGTTCTTCGCCGTAATGTTCGTTCTCGTCATAGCGCAGCCCGCCGGTGATCGACAGGTCATCGGTGACATGGAACTCGTCCTCGATGAACAGCGCGCGTTGCCAGCGCTCCAGTTCCAGATTGTCGGCGCGGCCGTAGAAGCGGCTGGCGTCATGGTCGGTGGTCTCCCACTTGTATTCACCGCCGAGGGTCAGGGTCTGGTTGCTCAGCGGCAGCACGGTCTTGGTATTGACCAGGGTGCTGCTGTACTGCGACTCGACGCTGCCGTTCTCGATCTCGACCTCTTCGTTGATGACGAAGCTGCGGGTCTCGAAGTCGTTGCCCCAGTCCAGCTTGTGGGTCAGCCCGTAGTGGGTGCGGATATTGTTCATCTCGCCCGGCGCGCCGGATTTGGCAGTACGCTCGTTGTCGTGCTCGGCGCGGCCGGCCTCCAGCTCGATGCTGTTGGCCTCATTGAGCACCAGGTTGAGCTTGGCGGTACCGTCGATGCGCTCCTTGTCGGTATAGCCGCCCTGGATCCTGTCCTCGTCGCGCTGGTACTGGGAACCGAACAGCGTCAGCCCCAGGCGCTCGGCAACCAGCGGGCCGCTGAGGTAGAAGTTGGTCTGCTGCGAGCCGCCGGCATCGCTGTCCTCATGAAACAGCCGGTCATGGCTGAGGCGCCCGCTCCACTGGTCACCGACTTCCTTGGTGATGATGTTGATCACCCCGGCCAGCGCGCTGGAGCCATACAGGGAGGACATCGGCCCGCGAATCACTTCGATGCGCTCGATGGCGGACAGTGGCGGTAGCCAGCCGACCTGGGTGGCTGAACCAAAGCCGTTGTAATAGGCCTCGGTGGAGGCACCCAGCGGCTTGCCGTTGATCAGGAACAGGGTATAGGACTCGCCCAACCCGCGAATGTTGATGCTGGTGCTTTCCAGCTTGCCGCCGGCACCACCCTCGATGGACACCCCGGGAATGTCCTGCAGTGCATCGGTGACGTCGCGGTAATACTTGCCTTCCAGGTCTTCCTTGCCGATCACCGTGATGGAAGCCGGTGCGTCGATCAGTTGCTGCTCATAGCCGGCGGCGGTCACCACCATATTGCTGAGCTGGACGGTCTCGGTTGTGCCCGGTTCGGCACCCTGTGCCGGCGCCGCGGCAATCGCCAGAGCAAGGGCGGCGGGCGGAAATATCTTGTAGCTGTGGTTGGTTTGTGCTGGCATGCGCAGGTCATTCCCTGTAAGAAGTAATACAAATGATAGGTATTCTCACTTTGGTCGGCGGCGAATATGCCATCATCAGCTGACACCAACCTGACGAGGGTGGCGATTGCCCTGCCTGGACGCAGCCTGCGCAGCCGCACCCTGATCGCCCTGTCGCTGGTATTCGTGCTGGGCTTCGGGGTCTCCGCCATGCACATCTATGGCACCCGGGATGAGTTGCGCCGTGCGGTATTGCTGATCCAGGCCGGGGCGGTCAGCGAGGGCTTCACCAGCGATCAGCCACTGGATGTGCTGCCGCGCCAGCATGCCGGCGGCGAGATGGAATACACCCTGTATGCGGCGGACGGAGAGCTGCTCGGCTATGCCGACTACATGGAACGGCCGCGCCGCCTGCGTACCAAGCTGCTGTCGCGTGAGTCATCCTGGTGGCGCTGGAGCGCCTACGGCGGCGAGAGTATCAATGCGCCGGTAAGATTGCCGGACGGGGCGATCCTGATGGTCTCGCGCAATGACCAGGCCGAGCGCGCCATGCTCGACGAACTGCTGCTCGATCGCCTGCGCCACAGCCTGGTGCTGATGCTGCCGCTGGGGCTGCTGTGCATCCTGCTGATCCTGCTGCTGCTCAACTGGACCCTGCGCCCGGTACGCCGGGCGGCGCGCCTGGCGCAGGGCATCGGCCCGGACACACCAGCACGGCGCATACCGCTGCAGGGCCTGCCCGGCGAGTTCCACCCGCTGGCCGCCGCGGCCAATTGCGCGCTGGATCGCCTGGCGCACGCCTACCAGGCCGAGCGCCGCTTCATCGCCGATGCTGCGCATGAATTGCGCACGCCGCTGACGGTACTCGACCTGCGGCTGCAGGACGCGCGCCGCAGTGGCGAGCTGGACTGGCCGACCCTGGAAACCGAGATGCGCCAGATGCGTCGGCTGGTCGGCCAGCTGCTGGAGCTGGCGCGCCAGGAGGGTGCAGCCGAGCGCGGTGGCCCGCCGCAGCAGACCAACCTGTCGCGCCTGAGCCGGGAAGTCGCGGCCTCGCTGCTACCGCTGTTCGAAGCGCAGGGGCGGGCCATCGAGGTCCGTATCGAAGATGGACTGCTGTGCCGGGGCAATGCCGATGAGCTGCGCGAAGTCCTGGTCAACCTGCTGGACAATGCCCTGGAACATGGCGCCGGCAGCGTCCAGCTCAGCCTGTATCGCCGCGCCGATGGTATTGCCCTGGAAGTGGCCGACCAGGGGCCGGGTGTGCCGGCGGCGGAACAGGAGGCGATGTTCCAGCGCTTTCGCAAGGGGCGCCAGGGTAGCGCCGGTACCGGTCTCGGGCTGGCCATCGTGCGTCGTATCGTGGAGAACGCCGGTGGCCAGGCCGGCTTCGTCAGCGGGCGAACCAACGCGCTATGGGTCGTGTTCAAGGAAGCAGGCCCGGCTCCTGCGGTTTGACTGCGCGGCAGGGATACTCTAGCTTAGTGGAATCAAACGGTCGTTTGATCTCCGCTCCGCAGGTAGATCGAATGCGCCGATAACAACAGCAGACAATGGGACCAGGCCATGAGTAGCGCTTCCAGCATCGCCCAGGCGGATATCCGCTGCGAGAAGATCAGCATCGAGGCCCGTGACGGCTACCGCTTGGGCGCTACGCGCTTCCAGGCCCAGGGGCAGGCCAGGGGCAACCTGCTGGTCGCCGGCGGCACTGGCGTGCCGCAGCGCTTCTACCGCCGGTTCGCCGAGTACGCCGCCCAGCGGGGCTTCAATGTGCTGACCATCGATTATCGCGGCACCGGTGAATCGCGCCCCGCCTCGCTGAAAGGATTCGAGATGGACTACCTGGACTGGCCGCAGAAGGATCTGCCGGCCGCGGTGGACCTGCTCAGCCAGGACGACTTGCCGCTGTACTGGGTCGGTCATTCCTTCGGCGGCCACGCCATCGGCATGCTGCCCAACCATGACCGGCTCACCGCCTGCTACACCTTTGGCACCGGTGCCGGCTGGGCCGGCTGGATGCCCCGGGGCGAAGCGCTGAAGATCCGCCTGTTCTGGAACCTCATCATGCCGGCCATCGTCGCCTGGAAAGGCTACATGGCCTGGAGCCTGCTGGGTATGGGCGATGACCTGCCTCGCGGTGTCTATCGCGACTGGAAGCGCTGGTGCCGGTTCCCCCACTATTATTTCGATGACCCGGACATGCCCGAGGTGCATGAGCGCTACGCCGCCGTACGCACTCCCTGCGCCTTCGTCACCTCCCGCGACGACCCCTGGGCGCCGCCCCGGTCGCGGGATGCCTTCGCCAAGGGCTATCGCAACGCGCCGCAGACCGTTTACGACATCGAGCCGGCGGCGGGCCAGCCGGCGATCGGGCATATGGGTTATTTCCGCAGCGAGGCACAACCCTTCTGGGATGAGGCGCTGGACTGGTTGTTGAGGCAGGGGCAGGTGGCTCAGGGCGCGAAGAGGCGGGTGTTGGCGGAGCCTGACTCTGGCTGAGTGGCTCCGCGCACCTGGCTATTTGTACCTGTGGGTTACGCCTGCTTTCATGCGCCCGGCCCTGCATAGGCACTGGAGCCGCGCTTATTGTGTTGAATCACCAGGCCGATAAAGCAGGCTGCGGCGATCAGGATACCGATCGGCTTGCTGTATTCCATCGGCAGGTTGAGGCCGATACCGGCGGTGGCGATATAGGAAACGGTAATGGCGGTGCCGATCACGGCCGGGATACTGACGATCCAGTGGAAGGTGCCCCTGTCCAGCAGGTACTTGGTGGCCAGCCACAACACGCTGGTCGACAGCAGCATGTTGGAGAAGGCGAAGTAGCGCCAGATCAACGAGAAGTCCAGCAGCGTCATCAGATAGGCCACGCCCAGCAAGGGGGCGGCCAGCGCCAGTCGGCGCATGGCCGATTGGGGAATGTTGAACGCATCGGTAATGGTCAGGCGCAATGAGCGGAACGCCGTATCACCGGAGGTGATCGGGAAGATGGCCACCGCCAGGATGGCCATGACACCACCGAAGACACCCAGATAGCCGGTGGCGATATGATTCACCACCAGGCCCGGACCACCCTGGTCCAGCATGGCCTTCAGCTCGGGATAGCCACCGGGGAACGCCGCGATACCTGCGGTCGCCCAGACACAGGCGACGATGCCTTCACACATCATCGCGCCATAGAATACTGGCCGTGCGTATTTCTCGTTGGTCAGGCAGCGGGCGATCATGGGTGACTGGGTAGAGTGGAAGCCGCTGATGGCACCACAGGTGATGGTCAGGAACAACAATGGCCAGATCGGCAGGCCATCGGGGTTGGGGGCCAGGAAGTCGTGCTCATGGTGGCCGTGGAAGTAATCGAAGATATCGCCCACCTGCGGCAGGTGGGGCGCCTCGAACAGCAGCGCCAGCGCCACCAGGGTGGTCATCACTATCATCAGCAGGCCAAACAGCGGGTACAGCTTGGTGATGATCTTGTCGATGGGCAGCAGGGTGGCGAAGAAGTAGTAGGCGAGGATCACCAGCACCCAGAAGGTATTGCCCGCCAGGAAGGTGCCTTCGAAATAGGACAGGTTACTCAGCAGGCCGGCCGGGCTCATGATGAAAACCACACCCACGAAGAACAGCAGCATGCAGGTGAAGACCAGCATGAAGCCCTTGAAGATCACGTTGTAGTAGTGACCGGCAATCTCGGGCAGGCTCTTGCCATCCTCCTTCAGACTCATGACCCCGGAGAAGTAGTCATGCACCGCGCCGCCGACCACGTTGCCGATGACGATCCAGACCAGCGCGATCGGGCCGTACAGGGCACCGAGGATAGGGCCGAAAATGGGGCCGATGCCTGCGATGTTCAGGAACTGGATCAGGAATGCCCGCGCCGGGCTGATGGCAACGTAGTCCACGCCATCGTGCAGACGCTGCTGGGGCGTCATCGCTGCAGGATCGATGCCCGCTTGTTTTTCGACGAAGGGGCTGTAGAACTTGTAGCCGAGAATGAGTATGGCAAGGCTGGCAAAGAAAATGAGCATTTATTGACCTCGTTGTATGTGGGGTGACGCTCTGTCAGTCGCTCTACTGCAGGACTCCTCAGGCTAACACGGGACGTGCCCATCAGATATTAGCCCATGGTCGCAGAGTTCGCGGTTGGCTACCTCACCGTGGGCCAGCAAACCGTGCCCTGGCTACCCGCGAGCCGTTCTCCCGTCCCAGCACCTGGCAGATCCGCTGCCCGGCGGTCAGCAGCCGGTCGAGGTCGACACCGGTATGGATGCCCAGGCCATTGAGCAGGTACAGCACGTCCTCGCTGGCGACATTGCCGCTGGCGCCGGCGGCATAGGGACAGCCACCGAGGCCGGCGACCGAGGCGTCGAATACCGCGATGCCTTCCAGCAGGCTGGCATAGATATTGGCCAGAGCCTGGCCGTAGGTGTCGTGGAAGTGGCCGGCGAGTTGGTCGCGGGGCAGGTCGCGGCCGACTACTTCGAACAGGTGCCGGGTGGCGCCGGCGGTGCCGACGCCGATGGTGTCGCCCAGCGATATCTCGTGGCAGCCCATGGCATGCAGCTCGCGGGCCACGCTGGCCACCGCCTGTGGCGCCACCTCGCCTTCATAGGGGCAGCCCAGCACGCAGGAAACGTAGCCGCGTACCCGTACACCATGCCGCTGGGCGGTCTCCAGCACCGGAACGAAGCGCTGCAGGCTCTCGGCGATCGAGCAGTTGATGTTCTTTTGCGAGAATGCTTCCGACGCCGAGGCGAATACCGCGACTTCATCGGCGCCGCTCTGCAGTGCGGCTTCCAGACCCTTGAGGTTGGGTGTCAGTGCGGCGTAGGTAACTCCCGGCCGGCGGGCGATGCCGGCGAACACCTCATGGCTGCCGGCCATCTGCGGTACCCACTTGGGTGAGACGAAGCTGCCCACCTCGATATGCTCCAGGCCGGCGGCGCTCAGGTCATCGACCAGGCGTACCTTGTCGGCCACGCTGATCGGTTGCTGTTCATTCTGCAGGCCATCGCGCGGGCCGACCTCGACCAGGCGTACCCGTTGTGGGAGGGGCGCGTTCATCGTCACTGCTCCTCTTCCAGTTCTTCCAGTTCGACCAGCAGGGTACCCTCGGCCACCAGCTCGCCTTCACTGCCATACAGGGCGCTGACCACACCCGTGCGGGGCGCCCGGATGGCATGCTCCATCTTCATGGCTTCCAGCACCACCAGGGTGGTACCGGCCTCTACGGCCTGGCCGGGCTCGACCAGTACGCGCACGATGCTGCCGTTCATTGGTGCAGCCAGTCCGCCCGGGTGGGCATGGTTGCCTTGTACCTCGGCGATCGGGTCGACGCGGCGCACCTCGCGCAGGACGCCTTGCCATTCCAGGTAGAGTGCCGCGCCGCGGCGGATAGCCTGGACTGACTGACGCATCCCCCCGGACTTGCCCGCATCCGCCGCGCCCGTCATTGCGAGTCGCGCAGCGACGTGGCAATCCAAGGCTGCGGAGTCGCCGGCGAGTGCTGGATTGCCGCGCCCTGCGGGCTCGCAATGACGTTGTGCGCTGTGCGCCGGCGCATCGTCAAAGGTCGGGGCCAGGCGCGCAAACCACAGCCGTTCGCCGCGCAGCTGCGCCTGTGCCGGCCCGCGCAATTGCACCTTGCGGCGTTGGTCGCCACAGGCCAGATGCAGGTCGGTCTCGCTGGGCAGGCCGGCGCGCCAGCCGGTGCTGGCCTGCCAGGGGGAATGGCTATCCTCCGGGCAGCCTGGCGCTGTTTCACTCTGACGCCAGGCTTCGGCGGCGAGTTGCCAGAAGCTGTCCGACAGCTCTCCGATGGCGGGCAGCAACTGCGGCTGGTGCCGGTCAATGAAGCCGGTATCCAGCTCGGCAGCAGCAAACGCCGGGTGGGCAATGACCCGGCGCAGGAATGCCAGGTTGCTGGCGAAACCGCCGACGGCGGTATCCTCGAGCATGGCCAGCAGGCGCTGACGCGCCTGTTCCCGGGTCTCGCCCCAGGCGATCAGCTTGGCCAGCATGGGGTCGTAGAACGGCGAGATGCTGTCGCCCTCGACCACGCCGCTGTCGACCCGGCGTCCCGGGCCGGCAGCAGGTTCGCGGTATAGCTCCAGGGTGCCGGAGGCGGGCAGGAAGTCCTGCTCGGTATCCTCGGCATACAGGCGCACTTCGATGGCATGGCCGTGGAGCGGTACCTGCTGTTGAGTCATGGGCAGGGCTTCGCCGCGCGCCACACGAATCTGCCAGTCGACCAGATCGAGGCCGGTGATGGCCTCGGTGACCGGGTGCTCGACCTGCAGCCGGGTGTTCATCTCCATGAAGAAGAACTGGCCACGGGCGTCCAGCAGAAACTCCACGGTGCCGGCACCGACATAGCCGATAGCCTGGGCGGCCTTGACCGCCGCCTCGCCCATGGCCTGGCGCAGTTCATCGCTCAAACCGGGGGCGGGGGCTTCTTCCACCACTTTCTGGTGGCGGCGCTGGATCGAGCAGTCGCGTTCATTGAGATACAGACAGTTGCCATGACTATCGGCAAATATCTGTATTTCCACATGGCGCGGCTGCAAGACATACTTTTCCACCAGCATGCGGCTATCACCGAAGGCTGCCAGCGCTTCACGCTGGGCCGAAGCCAGGGCGTCAGCCAGATGCTGCGGGGCCTCGACCACCTTCATGCCCTTGCCACCACCGCCGGCGGCAGCCTTGAGCAACACCGGATAGCCGATCTGCTCTGACGCGGTGCGGAAGGTCTCCAGGTCCTGGACTTCGCCGTGGTAGCCGGGCACCAGGGGCACGCCGGCTTTCTCCATCAGCTCCTTGGCAGCGGACTTGCTGCCCATGGCGTCGATGGCAGCGGCGGGCGGGCCGAGGAAGATCAGGCCGGCGGCCTCGATGGCCCGGGCAAAAGTGGCGTTCTCGGACAGGAAACCGTAGCCGGGGTGGATGGCCTGGGCGTCACTGGCCCTGGCCGCATCGATGATGCGGTCGATCTGCAGATAGCTGTCAGCCGGCTTGGCGCCGCCCAGGTTCACCGCCAGGTCGGCTTCACGCACGTGCCGGGCCTGGGCGTCGGTGGCGCTGTGTACCGCCACGGTTTTCAGGCCCAGCGCCCTGGCGGTGCGCATGACCCGGCAGGCGATCTCGCCACGGTTGGCCACCAGCAGGGTATCGATATGCCGGATGTTCATGGTGTTTTCTCCTGCCAGGATGGGGTGCGCTTCTCTAGAAAGGCATTCAACCCTTCCTGGCCCTCCTGGCTGACGCGAATGCGGGCGATGGCCTGTTCGGTATAGCTGCGCAGGGCCGGGCTGGGCGTGCCATTGCCGACTTCCCGCAACAGCTCTTTGGTCACCTGGATGGCCTGCGGGCTGTTGAGCAGCAGATTGGCGACCCAGGCTTCGACCTGCACATCCAGCTCGGCGCTGGGGAAGACCTCCGCCAGCAGGCCCAGTTCGCGGGCACGCTGGCCATCGAAACGCTCGGCGGTCAGCGCGTAGCGGCGTGCGGCGCGCTGGCCGATGGCCTGGACCACGAAGGGGCTGATCACCGCGGGTGTCAGCCCGATGCGCACCTCGGACAGTGAGAACAGCGCATCGGTGGCGCCGATCGCCATGTCGCAGCAACTGATCAATCCCAGCGCACCACCGAAGGCCGCACCCTGGACCACCGCCAGGGTCGGTATGCTCAGTGCCTGCAGGGTGTACATCAATTCTGCCAGCTGATGGGCATCATTGAGGTTGGCCTGGTAATCCAGCCTGGCCGAGGCCTGCATCCAGGCCAGGTCGGCACCGGCGGAGAAGTGTTTGCCACGCCCGCGCAACAGCAGGAAGCGCAACTGCGGATCGGCATTGACCAAATGCACGGCACGGATCGCCTCGCCGATCATCTCGGCGTCGAGGGCATTGTTCTTCTGCGGGCGGTTCAACCACAGGGTGGCGAAGCCACGCGGATCATGTTCCAGCTGCAGGGTATTGAAATCGGTCATGGCTCACATCCGGAACACGCCGAACCGGGTCGGTTCGATCGGGGCATTGAGGCTGGCGGACAGCGCCAGGCCGAGAACGTCACGGGTCTGGGCGGGATCGATCACCCCGTCATCCCACAGCCGCGCACTGGAATAGAAGGCATGCGCCTGCTGCTCGTACTGGGCAACGATCGGCTGCTTGATGCGCGTTTCCTCCTCGGCGGAGAAAGATTCGCCAGAACGGGCTGCCTGCTCGCGTTTGACCTGCACCAGCACCCCGGCTGCCTGCTCGGCGCCCATCACGCCGATGCGCGCATTTGGCCACATCCACAGAAAGCGCGGGTCGTAGGCGCGGCCGCACATGCCATAGTTGCCGGCACCGAAACTGCCACCGATGATCACCGTGAACTTCGGCACCTGGGCGCAGGCCACCGCGGTGACCAGTTTGGCGCCATGCTTGGCGATGCCGCCCTCTTCATACTTCTTGCCGACCATAAAGCCGGTGATGTTCTGCAGGAACAGTAGCGGGATACCGCGTTGGCAGGCCAGCTCGATAAAGTGCGCACCTTTCTGCGCCGACTCGGCGAACAGGATGCCGTTGTTGGCCAGAATGGCGACCGGATAGCCGTGCAGGTGGGCGAAGCCGCAGATCAGGGTAGCGCCGAACAGTGCCTTGAACTCATCGAACTCGCTGTCATCGACCAGCCGGGCGATCACCTCGCGCACATCGAACGGCTGCTTGCTGTCAGCCGGCACTATGCCGTACAGCTCCTCGACAGCGTAGCGCGGGGGCAGCGGAGCGCGACTGCGCAATTGGCCCTGCTTGCGCCAGTTCAGGTTGGCGATGCAGCGGCGGGCCAGGGCCAGCGCATGCTCGTCGTCTTCCGCGTAATGGTCGGCCACACCACTGATCCTGCAGTGCACATCCGCACCGCCCAGCTCCTCGGCGCTGACCTCCTCGCCGGTGGCGGCTTTCACCAGCGGCGGGCCGGCAAGGAAGATGGTGGCCTGATTGCGCACCATGATGGTCTCGTCGCTCATCGCCGGTACATAGGCCCCGCCGGCGGTGCAGGAGCCCATGACCACGGCAATCTGCGGAATCCCCATGGCGCTCATATTGGCCTGGTTGAAGAAGATGCGCCCGAAATGCTCGCGGTCGGGAAACACCTCGTCCTGGCGCGGCAGGTTGGCCCCGCCCGAGTCCACCAGGTAGAGGCAGGGCAGGCGGTTCTGCTGGGCGATGGCCTGGGCACGCAGGTGCTTCTTGACGGTCAGCGGGTAGTAGCTGCCGCCTTTGACCGTGGCGTCGTTGGCCACGATCATGCATTCGACGCCCTCGACCCGGCCGATGCCGGCGACCACGCCGGCGGCTGGCACGTCCTCACCATAGACCTCGTGGGCGGCCAGCTGGCCGATCTCGAGGAAGGGCGCGCCGACATCCAGCAGGCGATTGATACGCTCGCGCGGCAGCAGCTTGCCACGCGACCTGTGGCGTTCCTGGGCCTTGGTGCCGCCGCCTTCATGGATGTGGGCGAGCAGGCAGCGCAATTCGTTGACCTGGCTGAGCATCGCTGCCTGGTTGGCGGTGTACTCAGGCGAGCGGGTGTTGATCTGGGTAGGCAGGATCATGTCTTCTCCATGAGCTGCAAGCTACCAGCCCCAAGCAGCAAGAGAGCAGCGGGGCTCTTGCTTGCAGCTTGTCGCTTGCGGCTTGCAGCTGCCGTTATTTCGTTTCGTTGAACAGTTCGCGACCGATCAGCATGCGGCGAATCTCGCTGGTGCCGGCGCCGATCTCGTAGAGCTTGGCATCGCGCAGCAGGCGACCAGCCGGGTAGTCGTTGGTGTAGCCGTTGCCGCCGAGGATCTGGATGGTGTCCAGTGCCATCTTGGTAGCCATTTCAGCGGTATAGAGGATCACCGCCGCGGCATCCTTGCGCGACTCCCGGCCGCGGTCGCAGGCCCGGGCGACACTGTAGAGATAGGCCCTGGAGGCGCTCATGCCGGTATACATGTCGGCCAGCTTGCCCTGGATCAGCTGGAACTCGCCGATCGCCTGGTCGAACTGGCGCCGCTCGTGCACATAGGGCACCACCACGTCCAGGCAGGCACGCATGATGCCGACCGGGCCACCGGAGAGCACGGTGCGCTCGTAGTCCAGGCCGCTCATCAGCACCGCCACGCCCTGGCCTTCCTGGCCGAGAATGTTTTCCTCCGGTACTTCCACATCCTCGAACACCAGCTCGCAGGTGTTGGAGCCGCGCATGCCGAGCTTGTCCAGCTTCTGCTGGCGCGAGAAGCCCCTGAAATCGCGCTCGACGATAAAGGCGGTGATGCCCCTGGAACCGGCGTTGAGGTCGGTCTTGGCATAGATCACGTAGGTGTCGGCGTCCGGCCCGTTGGTGATCCACATCTTGTTGCCGTTGAGAATGTAACGGTCACCGCGTTTGTCGGCGCGCAGCTTCATCGACACCACGTCGGAGCCGGCATTGGGCTCGCTCATGGCCAGGGCGCCGACGTGTTCGCCGCTGCACAGCCTGGGCAGGTACTTGAGCTTCTGCTCACGGGTGCCGTTCTTGTGGATCTGGTTCACGCACAGGTTGGAGTGCGCACCGTAGGACAGGCCGACCGAGGCGGAGGCACGGCTGATCTCCTCCATGGCGACGGCATGGGCCAGGTAGCCCAGGTTGGTGCCACCATATTCCTCGTCCACGGTCATGCCCAGCAGGCCCATGTCACCGAACTTGCGCCACATGTCCATGGGGAAGGCGTTGTCGCGGTCGATCTGCGCTGCGCGGGGGGCCAGCTCGGCCTGGGCGAACTGCTGGACCGAGTCGCGCAGCAGGTCGATGGTCTCGCCGAGGTCGAAGTCGAGAGAGTGATAGCTCATGCTCTGGTGCCTCTGGTTATCATTGATTTTGTGGGCCAGTGAAGGCAGCTTATGCACTGGGCGGCAATTTGTTAAATTTGTTTTTCATCGAGATGATCCGGTTGCTGAGTTTGCCGGTGCCATGTTCAAGAGATGCAGCCTGTGGCCACCCACCTTTCCATACGATCCTACAGCCGCCAGCGCCATGGGCATGCCCATGACTTCCACCAGTTGGTGCTGCCGCTGCGCGGGGTCATCGAGATCGAGTTCGAGGCCTATAGCGGGAATGTCGCTCCTGGCGAGAGTGTACTGATCCGGCGCGGGCAGCAGCATCACTTCACGGCGGATACCGAGGCCCGGTTCGTTGTTGCCGACATGGATAGCCTGCCGGGCAACCTGGCGGGCAGCAGCCCGGCGGTGTTCTCGATCAGTCCACCGCTGATACGCTATCTGGACTTCATCGAAGCGCAGTTGCAGCACCAGCTCAACCCGGAGCTGGAGCAGTCGATATCCCAGGTCTTTGCCCAACTGCTGGCCGAGCAGCGCCTGATGCCCCAGGTCGACCAGAGGATTCGCCGGGTGCTGCGCTACATGGCTGAACGGCTGGAGCAGAGACTGGCGATTCACGAGCTGGCCCGGGTTGCCTGCCTCAGTGAAACGCAGTGCAAGAAGCTGTTCCGCGAGCAGGTTGGCATGACGGTGATGCAGTATCTGACCCAGATGCGCATGGACAGGGCCAGGGCGTTGTTGCAGCACACCGACTACTCGATTCAGCGGATTGCCGAGCAGGTCGGCTATACCGATGTGTCGGCATTCAGCCGGCGTTTCTCCGCCTGTTTCGGCATGTCACCGACCCGGT
The DNA here is from genome assembly GCF_014219065.1 of Halopseudomonas xiamenensis. Classification (GTDB taxonomy): domain Bacteria; phylum Pseudomonadota; class Gammaproteobacteria; order Pseudomonadales; family Pseudomonadaceae; genus Halopseudomonas; species Halopseudomonas xiamenensis. Next base: position 36,071 of record NZ_JACLGO010000014.1, on the reverse strand, counting down.
TCGCCCCCTGATCCGTCTGATCAGCAGCAAAGAGCGTCCTTTCAGCACAAAGCCGGGGTCTCTCGACCCATACAATGCCGGTATCGCAAACCAGTGCTTTGCCAGGTGCATCATGAGTCGACAAGAGCAGTATTCCCGTGGCGTTGTCGCCATCATCGCGGCCAGTGTCATCTGGGGCACCACGGGCACCGCAGCCACCTTTGCCCCGGATGTCAGCGCCCTGGCCATAGGCGCGTTCGCCATGGGCGCCGGCGGTATCCTGCTGGTCATGAATGCGCTGAGCGAACTGCTGCGCGACAGGGCGCTGTTGCGTCGCCATCGCCTCAGCCTGCTGCTCGGCGGGTTGTCCGTCGCTGTCTATCCGCTGGCCTTCTACAGCTCCATGCGACTGTCCGGTGTCGCCATCGGCACGGTGATCTCCATTGCCAGTGCTCCCCTGTTCACCGTGATGCTGGAGTGTCTTTTCAGCCGGAAACGGATATCCCTGCGCTGGGGCCTCAGTTTTGTGATCGGGGCGGCGGGAATCGTGTTGCTGGCGCTGGGGCAACAGCCGGTATCCGCTACCGAGAGCACTTCGCTCATGTCCTACCTGGGGGTGGGGCTGGGGTTGCTGGCCGGGTTGAGCTATGCAGTCTATTCCTGGGTGGCCAGGCATATGATCGAGCAGGGCGTGGACTCGAAGGCGGCCATGGCCAGCATGTTCGGGCTGGCCGCCATGCTTTTGCTGCCAACGCTGCTGGTCACCGGGCAGAACCTGTTCGCCACGGCGAGCAATGCGGGCGTGGCGCTGTACATGGCGTTGGTGCCGATGTTCGGCGGCTACCTGTGCTTCAGCTATGGCTTGAGATACATCGCCGCCAGCACCGCAACCCTGATCACGCTGCTTGAGCCTGTGGTTGCCGTGCTGCTGGCGGTGTTGATCGTGGGTGAATGGCTCTCACCGGTGGGCTGGATCGGAATACCGCTGATCATGCTCAGCCTGCTGTTGCAGACCCTGCGCCTGCCGCTGGGCAGGCGCGGGCATGGCCTGGTTCAGTGATGCGACTCCATGGTGTTGAATTCGGCCTGGATTTCTTCATTGTGGCGGGGCTGCATCAGCAGTGAAACCACCACGGCGGCCAGGGTACAGGCCAGGAAGCCGGGTACGATCTCGTACATCAGCGCCTGCAGGCTGGGAATATAGCCCCAGATGCCCACTACCACGGCGCCGGTGATCATCCCGGCCAGAGCGCCCATGGCGGTGAGCCGGCGCCAGAACAGCGACAGCAGGATGATCGGGCCGAAGGCGCCACCGAAGCCTGCCCAGGCGAAGGCGACCAGCCCGAGAATGTTGGAGCGCGGGTCGATGGCCAGCAGCGCGGCTACCACGGCGACTGCCAGTACACCCAGGCGTCCGAGACGAACCTGCTGCTGGGCCGTCAGCTCCTTGCCAATGATCTTGTACAGGTCTTCGACCAGTGCCGAGGAGCAGACGATCAGTTGCGAGGAAACGGTGGACATGATGGCGGCCAGCACCGCTGCCAGCACCATCCCGGCGATGAGTGGGTGGAACAGGATCTGCGATAGCAGCAGGAATACGGTTTCCGGATTGTTCAGGGTGCGCTCGCTGGCATGGAAATAGCCAACGCCGATCAGGCCGGTGAACACCGCACCACTGGCGACCAGAATCATCCAGCCGATGCCGATCCGGCGACCGGCCTTGGCGTCAGCGGATGAACGCAGCGCCATGAAGCGCACGATGATGTGCGGCTGGCCGAAGTACCCCAGGCCCCAGGACGCGGCCGAGATGATTGCCAGCAGGCTGCCACCGAACAGCAGGGAAGTACGGTGCAGTTCGGCACCCGGGTTGGCCAGGTTGTGCGCGGCATCAGCGGCATTGATGGCATCGATGGTCTCGCCCAGACCGCCCATGCTGAAGACGGTGATGATCGGGACGACAATCAGCGCGGCCAGCATCAGCAGGCCCTGGACCACGTCGGTCAGGGAGGCGCCGAGAAAACCACCGAACAGGGTATAGGTCAGGGTGATGCCGGCCACCAGCAGCATGCCGAACAGGTAGTGGGTATTGAACGACGCCTCGAAGAACACCCCGCCAGCGACCATGCCGGAGGACACGTAGAAGGTGAAGAACACCAGGATGATGATGCCGGAGGTGATGCGCAGCAGGCGGGTCTTGTCCTTGAAACGGTTCTCCATGAAGCTCGGCAGGGTGATCGAGTTGTTGGATACTTCCGTGTAGGAGCGCAGCCGTGGTGCCACGAAACGCCAGTTGAGATAGGCGCCAACGGTCAGCCCAATGGCGATCCAGGCTTCCACCAGGCCCGATGCGTAGATAGCCCCGGGTAGCCCCATCAGCAGCCAGCCGGACATGTCCGACGCCCCGGCGGACAGCGCGGCGACCCCCGGCGAGAGCTTGCGCCCGGCGAGCATGTAGTCGTCCAGGTCGGTGGTCTTGAAATAGGCGTAGTAACCGATGCCCAGCATGGTCACGAAGTACAGGCCGATGGCGATCAACTGATAAGTCTGGTCGGTCATGGGAATGCCCTCTGCTGTGGGGAGGCCCCGCGGGTGGGGCAGGGATTATTGTTGTTATCCAGCATTGCAACAGCTCCTTGTAGAAGGGGAGACGATGGGCACAGGTTCAGTCATCGCCTTGCGCCAGCAGGCTGGCATTGCCACCGATGGCCGCAGTATTGATGGTACGGGTTTTCTCGGTGACAAAGCGCAGCAGGTAATGCGGCCCGCCCGCCTTGGGGCCCGTACCGGAAAGCCCCATGCCACCAAAGGGTTGAACGCCCACGACAGCACCAATCATATTGCGATTGATATACACATTGCCCACGCGAATTCGACGTTCGATGTCGGCGGCGAGACCTTCATTGCGGCTCTGAATGCCAAAGGTCAGGCCATAGCCGCAACGGTTGATGCTGTCGATAACCTGGCCGATATCTGTCGCCCGGTAGCGAACGATGTGCAACACGGGACCGAAATGTTCCGCGGTCAGCTCATCGATGCTGTTCAGCCTGAGCGCAACTGGAGCCACGAACTCGCCCTGCGCCCGCCATGCATCAGGCACCGAGGTGGCCGCCAGTACCCGGCCTTGCTGGCGGTAATGCTCGATATGCGCCTGCAGTTTCTGCCTGGCCTGGCTGTCGATCACCGGGCCGACATCGGTGGCCAGGTCACGCGGGTCACCCAGCTGCAGTTCCTGCATGGCCCCGGCCAGCAACTCTTCCACCTTGTCAGCGATATCCTCCTGCAGGAACAGTACCCGCAAGGCGGAACAGCGTTGTCCGGCGCTGGCAAAAGATGACTCCAGCACATCCGCGACCACCTGTTCCGGCAGGGCGGTGGAGTCGACCAGCATGGCGTTCTGACCACCGGTTTCAGCCACCAGGGTCGCCAGCGGGCCATGCTGGCGCTGGGCCAGGCCGAGGTTGATCTGTTGCGCCGTCGCGGTCGAACCGGTAAACACCACACCGACCACGCGCGGATCACTGGTGAGCAGGGGGCCGAGTTCCTTGCCGGAGCCGGGCACCAGCTGCACTACATCCCGCGGAATGCCGGCCTCATGCAGCAGCTCGATACAGCGGTGGGCCACCAGCGAGGTCTGCTCGGCGGGTTTTGCCAGTACCGTATTGCCGGTGACAACGGCCGCCGCCACCTGGCCAAGGAAGATGGCCACCGGGAAGTTCCACGGACTGATGGCGACAAACACGCCCTTGCCTGAGAGATAGAGTTCATTGGACTCGCCGGTCGGACCCGGCAGCCGGGTTGGCTGGCCCATCTTCTGCTCGGCCTGATCGGCATAGTAGCGGCAGAAGTCCACTGCCTCGCGGATCTCGGCAACACCGTCCTTGAGCTGCTTGCCGGCCTCACGGGCGCAGAGTGCCATCAGCTCGGCAAAGTGCATCTCCAGCAGATCGGCCAGACGGCGCAGGCCGGCGGCGCGTTCCGCCACCGCAACGGCGTTCCAGCGCGCAAAGGCCAGTGCGGCGGCATCCAGTGCCTGCCGCACCTGGTCAGGGCTGGTCCATTGGATCTGCCCGACCTGCTGTTGGCGGTCGAAGGGACTGGCCACGGCCTGGGTTGGCCCCGGTTTGGCTGTGACAGACTGGGCCAGCAGGGGGCCGCCCTGCCACTGATGCCGATCCCAGGTCTGCATGGCCTGCAGCAGAGGGTCGAGCTGACTATTGATCATCAGGTTCAGGCCCTTGGCATTCGGGCGGCGTGGGCCATAGAGGTCATGGGGCAGGGGAATGCTGGTGTTGCGATAGGCTGCCTTGCCGGCCAGCGCCTCCAGCGGATGGCGGGCCAGTTGCGCCACTGGCACATCCTCATCGACCAACTGATGCACAAAGGACGAGTTGGCGCCGTTTTCCAGCAAGCGGCGTACCAGATAGGGCAGCAGGTCCTTGTGCGCCCCCACCGGGGCGTAGATGCGACAGTAGCTGCCCGCTGGCGCCAGCTTCAGGGCCTGCTTGTACAACGCCTCACCCATGCCATGCAGGCGCTGGAACTCGAGGGGCCGGTTGCCGGCCATGTCGAGCAGGCAGATGATGGTATGGGCGTTGTGGGTGGCGAACTGGGGAAACAGGCGGCCACGGGTGATATCCGAGAGCAGGTAGCGGGCGCACGCCAGGTAGGCGATATCGGTATTGGCCTTGCGGGTATACACCGGATAGTCGGCGAGCCCTTCGATCTGTGCCAGCTTGATTTCAGTATCCCAGTAGGCGCCCTTGACCAGGCGCACGGGAATCTCGTCGCCCTGCTCCGCAGCCAGGCGGGTCAGCCAGTGCAGTACCGGCAACGCTCGCTTGGAGTAGGCCTGGACCACCAGGCCCAGCTTGCCCCAGCCCTTGGCATGCTGACGATAGACCTGCTCCAGCACCTCCAGTGACAGCTCCAGGCGGTCCGCCTCTTCGGCATCCAGGGTGATGGCGACATCCAGCTCACGGGCACGGGCCACGAGTTGGGCCAGGGTATCGCCGAGTTCCTTCAGTACCCTGTCACGCTGGCTGCGCTCGTAGCGCGGGTGCAGGGCGGACAGCTTGATCGAAATGGAGGGTGCGGGGGCCGCGGCGGTGACCTTGGCGCCGGCCTGGCCGACGCGCTCGATGGCATCCAGGTAGGCAGCGAAGTAACGCTGGGCATCCTCACGGGTGCGTGCCGCTTCGCCGAGCATATCGAAGGAGTAGGTGTAGCCCTGCTTGAACAGCGGTTTGCCATTGGCCAGGGCCTCAGGCAGGGTGCGGCCCAGCACGAACTGGTGCCCCATCAGTTTCATAGCATGGGACATGACCTGACGCACAACCGGTTCACCCATGCGGCTGACCAGGCGATTGAGCACCGGCACCGGCTGGTCGTCGCGCGGGTCCATCTTCACCACGCCCTTGGTCAGGATCAGCCCCCAGGTAGAGGCATTGACCAGCAGCGAATCGCTCTGTCCCAGATGGCTTTTCCAGTCAGCCACCGACAGTTTGTCGCGAATCAGCGCTTCTGCGGTGCGTGAGTCGGGGATGCGCAGCAGCGCTTCGGCCAGGCACATCAGCAGCACGCCTTCCTGGGTGTCGAGGCTGTATTGCTGCAGCAGCTGATCCAGGCTGTCTATGGCATCACCCTGGTTGCGTACCCGCTCGACCAGCTCGGCGGTGCGTTGGTGAAGCTGCTGAATGTGGGCTGGCTGATGATCGAGCAGCTGGATCAGCTCCGGCATCAGGGTATTTTCATCCACCATGTAATGCTGGCTGATCTGTCGGGCCAGTTGCTGCAGGCTCTGCTGATCCAGATCGGGATGCAGCAGTTCGTCAGCGGTACCGTGTCGTTGTCTGTTCTGATCATGCAGCGGATGAGGTAAAGGCATGGTGTGTACCTTGGTATTTTTGGTTTTGATCAGCAGTGTGGCGGGACGGGGCGGACGCTGTCTTGATCAGAACTCGGTTGTTTTTGCTCGAGGCTCGGAAACCTCAGGGCGCCTCACTGGGGTTGATGGTGTCAAAATGTGTCAGATCTCACTATAGTTGACCGTTACAGACTTGGGGGAAAAGGAACTGGATATGCAGGCCAGAATCCGTCAGTGCACGCTACCGACCAGCGGTATGCACCATGACCACCCCTGGCATCAGATGGTGATTGCCCTGTCCGGCCAGGCCGAGTTCGAGATTGCCGGCCACGGTGGCCGGGTGGATGCCATGCACGGCTGCCTGGTGCCGGCGGGCGAAGTGCACTTCTACCAGGGCAAGGGGGACAATCGCCATGTGGTGCTTGACCATTACAATCCTTCCATGCCGGAGCTGGAGCGGTTGTTTGATCGGCCGCGCTACTTTACCGCCGATGCCAGCCTGCGCCTGCTGCTGAGCTTTGTCGATCAGGAAGAAAGCCTGTGGCAGGAGTCCGCACTGGCGGCAGAGGGCATGGCCCAGGTTATCGTTTCCAGTCTGCATCAACGCCTGTTTGAGCCCGCACCGCGTCTTCCCCCGCCAAGGCAGCGTCTGGACCTGGTTCAGCTGGAAACCTATATCCAGCAGCACCTGGCTGCGCCCTTGACGGTAGCGGAGCTGGCACAGGTGGCCTGTGTCAGTACCGGTCACTTTCATCAGATATTCCGCCAGGCGACGGGCAGGACACCCGCGCACTATGTATTGCAGGCCCGCCTGGAACGTGCTCGTGAACTGATACTGCATACCCGCCTGGGGCTGGGCTGCATAGCGGAACAGGTCGGCTTCTCAAGCCAGAGCGCACTGACCCATGCCTTCCGTCGTCACTGGGGCAGCACGCCGGGGTTGCTCAGACGTCACGGTAGCGCGGCTGCTCGGTGAGCAGCCGCAAAGCCTATCAATGAAAAGGACAACCGAGGTGAAAGAGCGGGCCAGGCACATCTTCAGGCTCCTGGAGGCAGAGGTCGCGGCCAACCGGCTGATCCTGCCCTCCCTGCCGGAGGTGGCATTGCGGGTGCGCACGCTCACTACCATGGACAGTACCACCTTCGCCGAGCTGGAACGGGAGATCGCGCGGGATGCGGGTATTGCTGCCCGGGTGATGAAGGTGGCCAACAGCTCATTGCTGCGGCGGGGAGTGCCCATTACCTCCCTGAAACAGGCGGTCGCCTGTCTGGGGATGAACCTGGTGCGCTCGCTGGTCACGCAGTTGGCGGTACTGCAGACCATGCAGAGCGGGGGTGGCAACAGGGAGCGGCTGCGCGGTTTCGTTGCCGGGGGCGTGCATATCAGTGCCTTGTGTCATTGCCTGGCAGAGCCCTTTCCTCATCTTGATGCTGAGCTGGCTGCCCTGGGTGGACTGCTGCACGATATCGGCAAGTTGCCTTTGCGTGAGTTTCTGCAACGCCAGCCGGAGTTGAGTCCACTGGAGCGGCTGCAATTCGAACTGATGCTGCATCCCCATGTCGGGGCCATGCTGCTGCGCCATTGGCAGATGCCTGACGAACTGGTGCAGATGGCTCGCTGGCACGAATCCATTCTGCGCGAGACCGGTAATCCCCAGCCCGACTATGTGGACCTGGTCATCGCCGCCAACCTGCTGCATTACGGTACGCAGAAAGGGCGCTATGCTCGTTATGCTGGCATCGATATCCCGGCGGTGGGCAAAGTCGCCAATGCTGGGCACCGCGTCAATGACCAGAATGGTGCACAGTTGCGAGTCGAGTTGATGCAGGCATTGGTCAGCGGCTGAGTGTTGGCGGTGCTCAAACCTTTCATAAGACAGGAAGTCACCCATGAATAATCAGAATCTAACGGCAGAAACCCTGTACATCGCCATTGCCGGTGTTATCCAGCAGGCACGACATCAGCTGCGCCAGGTGGTTAATCAGCAAATGGTGCAAGCCTATTGGCATATTGGCCGTCTGATTATTGAAAATGCCGCAGCCAGCGCAATACTAGCATCACAGTAAGCCGCCGTTGCTGGCGATGGCCGAGCAGCGAAGGCTGCCCCGTATCTTGCCACTGACCACAACCGGAGGAAGCGATATGCGTATCTTGTTGACCGGCGGCACCGGGCTGATTGGCCAGGCGCTGTGCCAGCTCTGGCTGAAGCAGGGCCATGAACTGATCGTCTACAGTCGCCGCCCGCAACAGGTGGCCCGGCTGTGCGGCAGCGGCGTACGTGGTGTGGCTACGCTGGAGGAACTGGGTGATATCCGGCTGGACGCCATCATCAATCTGGCCGGTGCGCCCATTGCCGACCGGCGTTGGACCAGCAAACGCAAGGCTGAACTGCGGGATAGCCGCATCCAGCTGACCGACCGACTGGTCCGCTGGCTGGGCACGCTGTCACAACCGCCAGCCACACTGGTTTCCGGCTCCGCCACCGGTTGGTACGGCGATGGCGGCGAACAGCTGTTGCATGAGGACGGTCCGCCGGCCAGCAAGGACTTTGCCAGTCAGCTGTGCATGGACTGGGAGCAAAGCGCATTGCGCGCCGAGGCGCTGGGTCTGCGCGTGGTGCTGGTGCGCACGGCACCGGTGCTGGCGGACGGCAAAGGGTTCCTGGCCCGGCTGCTGCCACTGTTCCGCCTGGGCTTGGGCGGGCGCATCGGCAGCGGGCAGCAATGGATGCCCTGGATTCATCTGCAGGATGAGGTGGCGGCAATTGACTTTCCTGCTGCGCCACCCCGATGCCAGCGGTGCCTATAACGCCTGTGCGCCCGGAGCGGTGCGCAACATCGAGTTTACCCGCTGCCTGGCCGGGGTTGTGCACCGGCCGGCATTGCTGCCGCTGCCGGCCTTTGCGTTACAGGCCATGTTGGGCGAGCTGTCCGGTATGTTGCTGGGCGGCCAGCATCTGCAGCCGGAACGTCTGCAGGCGCTGGGTTTCGAGTTTCGCCATGCCGAGCTGGAGGCGGCGCTGAGGGATCTGCTTGGTTGATCCTTCGGAGGCGGCCTGCGATCTGTGGGAGGCCTTCATTGGCAGGGACCTTGCGCCGCCTTCGCCAGTTTGTGGGACTTGCGTACAGCTCTTCGGTCGAGGCGGTGAATCATGCGAACCAAAATTGCTGCCGCTGTTTATAAATATCTAAATTTGTGGGTTATCCACTTAAGACAGGCTGGAAGGAAAAATGTCGCCCCGACAGAATTCGAACCTGTGACCCTGCTCGCAGGGCATTTGAGGAAGGGAGGCGCATCACTATTGCTGAGGTTGCGGAGGGCGCGGGGGCTCACCGTGTGGCGTTGTCGAAAATGATCAACCGACGGGACTTCAGCACTCAGCACCGATCATCTTGATGGACTATGCCGTTACTTCAACTGTAAGGTTGAGGACTTGGTTGAGTACGTGCCGGATGAGCAGCTCAATGCACCGGAAAGTTCAGCTGGCGACTGAAAGGGAGAGTCATGACAGAAGCTGGGGTGGTACTGGTTTGCTGGCTGGGTGGTAATGACCTCAATGCCTTGAGCGATGGTCCTTCCGGGCCGGTTCTGTCGACACTGCAGGCATTCCCTTTCCGGCGTCTGGAGCTGCTGTCGTCCTATCCTGCTGCGCAGGCGGAAGCGTACCGCGACTGGCTTATCCAGCAGACCGGCGTGCCGGTTGCTCTGCACTGCGAAGATCTGAGTTCGCCTGTCCATTTCGGCGAGATACATAACGCCGCCAGTCGCCATCTGGAGCGTTTGCAGCAGCAGGGTGAGAAGCTTGCCATTCTGCTCAGCCCCGGCACTGCAGCCATGCAGGCTGTCTGGATTCTGCTGGGCAAGACACGATATCCGGCCATCTTTTACCAGTCGTCGCGGGAGCAGGGTGCGCAGCAGATAGATATCCCCTTCGAGATAGCGGCGGAATATGTTCCGGCAGCCAATATCATCAGCAGTGATGAAATTGCCCGTCTGGCGACGCGTTCGGTACCGGTGGATGCGGCGTTCGACAGCATCCTCACCCAGAACAGCACCATGCAGCGGCTCAAGGAGCAGGCCCAGATCCTCGCGCAGAAGACAGTGCCGGTACTCATTTATGGTGAAACGGGCACAGGCAAGGAGTTGTTTGCCAGAGCCATCCACAACGCCGGGCCGCGCGCAGACGCTCCCTTTGTACCGATCAATTGCGGTGCGATACCCGCCGAACTGATTGACTCCATCCTTTTTGGACACCGTAAGGGTGCCTTTACCGGCGCTGTGTCCGATCGCCCCGGTGTATTTCAGCAGGCCAACGGCGGCACCCTGTTTCTGGATGAGTTCGGCGAGCTGAGTCCGGATGTTCAGGTGCGATTGTTGCGGGTGCTGCAGGAAGGAACATGCATGCCGGTCGGCTCCAGTGTGGAGCAGCGAGTAGACGTAAGAATAATAGCCGCCACCCACCGAGACCTTATGCTCGACGTTGCAGAAGGCCGTTTCCGGGAAGACCTGTTCTACCGGGTGGCGGTGGGGGGGTTGCATCTGCCGCCGCTGCGGGAAAGGGCTGGGGACCTGCTGTTGCTGGCGGATGCCCTGCTTGCCACTATCGGCCAGGAAGATCCGTCACTGCAAAGTAAGGTACTTTCGGTTGGTGCAAAGAATCTTATTATCCATCAGCCGTGGCGGGGAAATGTGCGGGAGATGCAGGCAACCTTGCTCAGGGCTGCGCTCTGGTGTCATGGTGATACCATCGAGGCGATGGAGTTGCAGCGGGCACTCTTCTCCGTGCCGAATAAAGATACCGACATTCTTGCTCGTGATGTGAGCCAAGGCATTGATATACAAGTGTTGGTAGGGGGGTTGGTGCGACATTACATAGCCCAGGCGCTGGATATCACCGGGCGCAACAAAACCCGCGCAGCGGCTTTGCTTGGCCTGAAGAGTCAGCAGACGCTGAGTAACTGGATGGATAAATACGACATGGAGTAGCAGCTGGCCTGCTCCTTGCTACTCGATCAGCATGGATAGAATTACGTATATGACATCAGTCAACTTCGAGTTCCTGCGAGCAGGTAACGACACTCTGGCCAGCCTGGGCGGCCTTGCCGAAGCTGTGCTGTATATCGATCCCGGCAGCGCGCTGACACGCCTGCGCAGCTTTGCCGAGGAATTGACCAAGGCGATCTATCAGCTGGAGCTGTTGCCCCGGTTGCCTCAGTCCAGCTTCTACGAGTTGGTAAAAAACCCGGTATTTGGTGACTGTGTCAGCAAGTCGCTGATTCATCAGATCAACTTCCTGCGAGTCCTGGGCAATGACACCGCACATGGTGCGGAAGGCCACCTGCGCGATGCCAAACAGGCGCTGAAGACTGCTCACCAACTGGCCATGTACATGGCCATCAAATACTACGGCGTGGCTCAGGACAGTATTCCCGAGTTCAGCGAGGTGCCGGATCCGACCGTCGCTATGGGCCAGCTCCAACAATCTGTCGCCAGCTATGAAAAAGAGTTGCAGAAGCAGCAGGACGAGTTGCAGCGGGTCATGGATCAGCTGGAGCAGCAGCGCGTCCGCAAGCTGGAAAATCTGGACCCTCCAGCCATTCCCGACCAGCAAAAGCGCCAACAGAACAGCCAGCAGGTTGCCGATAGCCTGCAATGGAGCGAAGCGAAAACCCGTGCCCTGATGATCAATGCCATGCTGCTGCAAGCCGGCTGGGATGTGGGCAATACCGAGCAGGTTGGGTTAGAGGTTCAAGTCGACTTTCCGAACAATCCTTCTGGCAAGGGCTATGTCGACTACGTGCTCTGGGGGAATAACGGCCAGCCCTTAGCCGTGGTGGAAGCCAAGAAATCCGGTAACACCAGCCTGCAGGCTGGCCGCGAGCAGGCGCGCCTGTATGCCGACTCGCTGGAGCGCATGGGCTATCAGCGCCCGGTCATCTTCTATAGCAATGGCTACGAAACCTTCATCTGGGATGACAAGCAGTACAACAGCTATCGCCCGGTGTACGGTTTCTACAGCAAGGACAGCCTCGAGTATCTGATCTACCAGCGCAGCTACCGTGTCGCGGCGTTGGAACAGCACAACCCCGAGCTAAGCATCGCCGACCGGCCCTACCAGATCGAAGCGATCAAGACGGTGGCCGCGCACTTCCAGAAGCAGCGTCGCAAGGCACTGATCATCCAGGCCACCGGCACCGGCAAGACGCGGGTGGCCATCGCCCTGGCCGAGCTGCTGCTGCGTACCGGTTGGGCCAAACGCGTGCTGTTCCTGTGTGACCGCAAGGAGCTGCGCGTACAGGCCGATGATGCTTTCAAGCAGAACCTGCCGAGTGAGCCGCGCTGCGTGATTGGTGAAACCAACCAGGTCGATCAGAGCGCGCGTATCTACATCGCCACCTATCCGGGCATGATGAACCGCTTTACTCAGCTGGATGTGGGCTTTTTCGATTTAATCGTCGCCGACGAAAGCCATCGCAGTATCTACAACAAGTACCGCGATCTGTTCGACTACTTTGACGCCCTGCAGGTCGGCCTGACTGCCACGCCGGTCAAATTCATCAGCCGCAACACCTTCGACATGTTCGACTGTGAAACCACCGACCCCACCTTCGAATTCGGTCTGGACGCGGCGATCAACAACGAACCACCCTATCTGGTGCCCTTCCGGGTCAAGGATCTGACCACCGACTTCCTGCGTGACGGTATTCACTACAACGACCTCAGCGATGAGCAGAAGCGTCAGCTCGAAGAAGACCTGGGGGAAGAAGAGGCGCAGCGCACCACCATCGCCGGCAAGTACATCGGCCGCAAGATCTTTAGCGAGGATACCGACCGCATCATTCTCGAGAACCTGATCAACAACGGTATCAGGGATGAAACCGGCTCATTGGTCGGCAAGACCATTATCTTTGCCCAGCGTCAGGATCATGCAGAGCATCTGGAAAAGGTATTCTGCAAGCTCTACCCGCAATACGGCAGCAAGGTCTGCAAGGTCATCCACAACAAGGTGCCGCACGTTGACAGCCTGATCAAGGAGTTCAAGCAGCCGGACAACGACTTCCGTATTGCCATCTCGGTGGACATGCTGGACACAGGTATTGATGTGCCGGAAGTGGTCAACCTGGTGTTTGCCAAGCCGGTCAAATCCTGGGTCAAGTTCTGGCAGATGATCGGCCGTGGCACCCGCCTGCGGCCCAACCTGTTCGGCCCCGGCAGGCACAAGACCGAGTTCCTGATCTTTGATCACTACGGCAACTTCGACTACTTCGAGCAGGAGTATCAGGAACCGGAAGACACCGGCGGCAAATCGCTGCTGCAGACCACCTTCGAGTCCCGGCTGGCGCTGGCTCAGTCAGCACTCAAGCGCAACCATGCGGCGGCTTTCGATACCGCGATCGAGCTGCTGCGCGCCGATGTCAACGACCTGCCGGACACCAGCGTTGCCGTGCGGCGGGAGTTGCGTGCGGTGCATCAGCTGCAACAGAGCGACCAGCTCAGGACACTGGATGCCAGAACCCAGCATCTGCTGGTCGAGACCATCGCGCCGCTGATGAGCGCAAGGGTGCTGCGCGACAAGCACGCCACCGCACTGGATAAGCTGATGTCTGAAATTCAGACCTGCCTGGTGGAGCAGGCCAGCTGTTTCGACGATGGCAAGAACACGCTGCTGGCCGAACTGGACAAGCTGGCGGTGAACATTCAGGCCGTACGCCAGAAGGACGCGGTGATTGCCGAAGTGCGCAGCGCGGATTTCTGGCAGTCGCCCAGCATCGAGCGGCTGGAGCACGCCCGCAGGGAGCTGCGCGGCATCATGAAATACCGCGCCGCCGGGCAGGGGCCGCTATATGGCACTCCCGGTACGCGCACCGCGGACGGCGGCATCAGCGTGCAAGAGCGCAAGGTCACCATTGCCGGCGCCAACGAAGCGCTGATCTACCGCCGGCGTCTCAAGGACATTCTGGATGACATGCTTCAGGCCAACCCCATCCTGCAAAAGATCTACCGGGGCGAGCCGATCGCCGAGCCCGAGCTGAAAACCCTGACCTCGACCATCCTCACCAGCCATCCGGGCGTCAGCCTGGACGTGCTCAACGAGTTCTACGGTCGCACCGCCGACGAGCTGCACCTTACCGTGCGGGAGATCATCGGCCTCGACCCGCAGGCCATCGAGGAGCATTTCAAGGCGTTTCTGCACAGTCATCCGAACCTCACCGCCCAGCAGGTGCGCTTCATGAACCTGCTGAAGACCTATATCGCCCAACACGGCAGCATCGTTGTGGACAAACTGTACGAGCCGCCCTTCGACAGCATCTCCCACGAAGGCATCGATGGCGTATTCAGCCCGGATGATGTGGGGGAGCTGGTGGCGGTACTCAAACCCTTCATAAGACAGGACGTCACCTCATGAGCAATCAGAAGCTACCCGAAGCAACCCTGTACACCGCGATTGCGGAGGTTATCCAGCAGGCTCGCCAGCAGGTAAAACAGGCGGTCAACCAGCAGATGGTGCAAGCCTATTGGCATATAGGCCGCTTGATTGTTGAAGAGGAGCAGCAGGGGCAGGAGCGCGCTGAGTATGGAAAACAGCAGTTAGAGCAACTGTCGCAGCGTTTGCAGAATGAGTTTGGCAAAGGCTTTGACGTCGGTAACCTGCGCAATATGCGGCAGTTTTATCTCACCATTCCAAAACACTACACACTGTGTAGTGTTTTGAGTTGGAGCCATTACCGGATACTTATGAGGCTGGAAAACCCCTCTGCTCGGCAATGGTACGCAGATGAAGCAGCCCAGCAGAACTGGAGTGTTCGCGCCCTGGAGCGTCAGATAGGCGTGCTCTACTACGAGCGCTTGCTTGCCAGCAAAGACAAGTCAGTAGTTGAGCAGGAAGCCCAGCAAAAAACCGCCGCCCTGCCGGACGACCCCAGGGAGTTTCTCCGCGACCCGTACATCCTCGACTTTCTCAACCTGCAGGACAAGACATACCAGGAAAACGACCTGGAGCAGGCCATCATCAGCAACCTGCAACAGTTCCTGCTGGAGCTGGGCAAGGGCTTTGCCTTCGTCGAGCGCCAGCAACGCATCCGCACCGACGATGGCGATTACTTCATTGATCTGGTGTTTTACAATTTTCACCTCAAATGCTTTCTGCTGATCGACCTGAAAATGCACAAGCTCACCCATCAGGACGTGGGCCAGATGGACATGTACGTGCGCATGTATGAAGAGCAAAAACGTCGCCCCGACGATAACCCGACCATAGGGCTTATCCTGTGCAGCGAGCACAACCACACCGTCGCCAGGTACTCGGTACTCAGTGAAAATAAACAGCTGTTCGCCTCCAAATACCTGACCGAACTACCCAGCGAAGAAGAGCTGCGCCGCGAACTGGAACGCGAGCGCGACAGAGTGCTGCGCATTCAGGAAGCCGCAGCCCATTACCAATCAGACTTAACGAAATAGAGAAACAGACACCCAATGCTAACTGGCAAACTCCGTAACGACATCGACAAACTCTGGGAAAAATTCTGGACCGGCGGCATTACCAACCCGCTGACCGTGATCGAACAGATCAGCTACCTGATGTTCGCCCGCATGCTCGACATGCAGGAAGACGTCGCTGAGCGCAAGGCCAAGCGCACCGGCAAAGCTTTCGACCGCCTGTTCCCAGACACCCCGGAGGGCCAGCTGCTGCGCTGGAAGAACTTCCGCAACATGAGCGGCAAGGAGCTGCACAAACACCTCAAGCAGGAGGTCTACCCCTGGTTTGCCCGCATCGGTCAGGTATCGGAAACAGAAGACGGGCTGGGCGGCGAGGGCAGTGCGCTGGCAGCGCTGGGCCACATCGGCGAATACATGCAGGACGCCGATCTGGAGATCAAGAACGAATCGGTACTGGTGTCCGCAGTGGAGATGGTGGATGCCCTGCCGCTGACCCAGAGCGATGTAAAAGGCGATATCTACGAATACCTGTTGAGCAAGCTGACCACCGCCGGCATCAACGGCCAGTTCCGCACCCCGCGCCATATCATCGACGCCATGGTCGAGCTGATCGACCCGCAACCCGCCGACGTCATCTGCGACCCGGCCTGCGGCACCGCCGGCTTTCTCGCTCGCACCATGGAGTACCTCAACCGCAGCCACTCCAGCGAGGCGGGGATTTTCCATGACGAAGACGGCAACCCGCACTACACTGGCGACCTGCTCGAACCCTACCGCGAACATATCAACAAGCACATGTTCTGGGGTTTTGACTTCGACACCACCATGCTGCGCGTGTCCAGCATGAACATGATGCTGCACGGGGTGAACGGGGCGAACATCCTGTACCAAGACTGCCTGAGCAAATCCATCAAGGAAAACTACCCGCAGCAGGAGCAGGATTTCTTCGACGTGGTGCTGGCCAACCCGCCATTCAAGGGCAGCCTGGACGAAACCAACACCAACCCCGACGTGCTGGCGCTGGTCAAGACCAAGAAAACCGAACTGCTGTTCGTCGCCCACATCCTGCGTTCGCTCAAGCTCGGCGGCCGCGCCGCCGTCATCGTGCCGGACGGGGTACTGTTTGGCTCATCCAAGGCGCACCAGCAACTGCGCCAGGAGTTGCTGGAAAACAACCAGCTGGAAGGCGTCGTCAGCCTGCCCAGTGGCGTATTCAAACCCTACGCCGGCGTCAGCACCGCCATCCTGATCTTCACCAAAGGCGGCAGCACCGAGCGGGTCTGGTTCTACGACCTGCAGGCCGACGGCTACTCCCTGGACGACAAGCGCACCCCGCTCAAGGGTGAAGACGGCAACGACCTGCCCGACGCCATCGCCCAGTGGCACACCTACCGCCGTCTGGTCGAAGGCAACAGCAGTGCCAATGCCATTAACGCGGCCTTTGGCGACAAGACCCAAAAGGCCTTTGTGGTATCGGCAGCCGATATCGCTGCCAACAAATTCGACCTCTCCATCAATCGCTACAAGGACGTGGTGTATCAGCAGGAAGAGTACGAAGACCCGAAGGTGATACTGCAGCGGCTCAAAGGGCTGGAGCGGGAGATTATGGCGGACCTGGAAGAGCTGGAGGGGATGCTGTGAGTTGGCCGTTGGTTAAACTGGGCGATGTTGCGCCAGCTAAGCCTAGCAAACACGCCTTTTCCGCGAGCGACGAAGTGTGGACACTGAATCTGGATCAGGTAGAGCCTGATACAGGCAAGGTGCTAGGGAAAGTTATGGCGCCTGTTTCAGAGGTCGGTACGTCAACACATGGTTTTGATGCGCGGCATGTTCTTTATTCCAAGCTTCGTCCCTATCTAAATAAAGTGGTCCTTCCTGATGGGAGAGGTTTGGCGACTACTGAATTAGTACCGATGCTGCCCGATCCGTTGCGAATAGACCGTAAATATCTAGCCTACTACTTGCGTTCACAAAGCTTTGTTGACTGGGTTAGCTCTCAGGTGGCTGGCGCAAAAATGCCGCGAGTGTCCATGCAGTTATTTTGGCAGCATGAAATCCCCCTCCCACCCCTGCCCGAACAAAAGCGCATCGCCGCCATCCTCGACAAGGCCGATGCCATCCGCCGCAAACGCCAGCAAGCCATCCAGCTCGCCGACGACTTCCTCCGCGCCGTGTTTCTGGACATGTTCGGCGACCCGGTGACCAATCCGAAGGGGTGGAATGTTGTTGAGCTTTCTACGCTTGTTGATCCCGATGACAAATTGAACTACGGCGTTGTTCAACCGGGTGATAACGAAGGTGACGGTGTGCCATTGGTAAGGTCTGGAGACCTTTCTGATGTTACTCCTGACGTCCGGCAGCTTAGGAGAGTATCGGCAAGCATTGATAGGAAGCATAGAAAGTCAAAGCTAAAAGGAAATGAAATTCTGATCGCGTGCGTAGGCACTATTGGTCGTGTCGGCTGGGTCAGCGATGAAATGATTGGATGGAATATTGCGCGAGCAGTCACGCGTATACCTATTCGTGAAGGAGTAAACCGCGAGTATGTTTATCGTTACCTCCAGAATCCGGTGGTTCAAGGCTATTTCGAGCGGGAAACTCGCGCCGTAGCCCAGCCTACGTTGAATGTTGGGTTGATTGCGAAAACTCCAGTGGCTTTGCCACCCCATGACCTGCAAATAGCTTTTCTTGAACGCTATAAAACTATTCAGGCGTATAAGCAGCACCTTTTTTTGGCGCTTGGGGGGCATGATGAGTTAGCCAGTGGTTTGAGCCAAAAAGCCTTTGCTGGTCAGATGTAGATAGGGAAATCTCCATGCGCCTCAAGTCCGTCAAACTCACTCATTTTCGCGGTTATCGCGATACCATCGTCATTCCCATCGACGAAGCCATGACCGGCATCGTCGGCCGCCAGCACTATGGTAAATCGACCATCCTCGAAGTACTGGCCAGCCTCTTCGAGGATGGCGATGTTAAGGTCGATGTTCAACAACTAATGTGAATATTCTCCATCAAGCACGACGCGGAAGAAAAAATCGAGGGAAGGATCATGTCCGACCAGGAATCACCAAAAATAAAAATCCACGCCACCCTGGTGGGCAAGATCAACTTCGCCTGCCATCAAAGCGCCTTTGCAGTGCTGCGCGAACTGCAGGTAGAGAACCTGGACGATGAGCAGGACCTGACTGATCTGTCGGTGGTACTGGAAGCGTCGCCTGCGTTTCTGAAGCAGAAGACCTGGGTGGTGGATCGCCTGGCGGCGGGCGGTTTGCTCAGCATGAAGGACCGGGATCTGGAGCTTGATGGCGGCTTTTTGCACGGTCTGACGGAGTCGATGCGCAGCGCGGTGACGATACGCGTTTGTCAGGGTGGGGAGACGCTGGAGGAGCAGATCATCCCCGTGGAGCTGCTGGCGCGCAACGAGTGGGGCGGGGCGGGTTATATGCCTGAGCTCTTGGCGGCTTTCTGCACACCGAACGACCCGGCGGTGGATCGGTTGTTGGGGCAGGCCAGTCAGATTCTGCGCAAGGCTGGCAAGCCAGACGGCATTGATGGCTACAGCGCCAACAGTCGCGAGCGGGTCTGGTTGCTCGCCTCTGCCATTTATTCGGCGGTGGTCAAGATGCAGCTAGGCTATGCGCTGCCTCCCGCCAGCTTCGAGCGTGATGGTCAGAAGATCCGCCTGCCCAGCCAGATTGAGAGTGCAAGGGTAGCGACCTGTCTCGATACCACCTTGCTGTTTGCAGCGGCCCTTGAACAGGCGCGGTTGAACCCTCTGGTTGTGCTGACGGAAGGCCATGCGCTGGTGGGCCTGTGGCTGGAAAAGGAAGATCTGGCCAGTGTGGTGGTGGAGGACGCTGAAATTCTCCGCCAGCGCATTCCGCTCAAGGAACTGATCCTGATCGAAACAACGCTGATGACTCAACATCCTGCGGTGCCCTTCTCCCGGGCAGTGCAGGAGGGGGCCAGGCAGCTGACCTTGGAGAAAGATCATGAGTTTATTGCCGCCGTTGATATCCGCCGCGCCCGCGGGCACAGGATCAATCCTCTCAGCCTTGGGATGAAGGCCGACAGCCCGGTTTCCATGGGCGATGTGAGCGAGCTGGTCGAGCCGGGGCTGGAAGAGGCGCCGAGCTTGCCTGGCAGCACAATCGTGGTTGAATCGGACCCGGAAGAAGAGACTCCAATGGGGCGGCTGGAGCGTTGGCAGCGTAAGTTGCTCGATCTATCCGCCCGCAACCCCTTGCTCAACCATAAATCAGGCAAGAGTAGCCTGACCATAGTGTGTGGCGATCCCGGTGCATTGGAAGACGCGCTGGCCAGTGGCGCGCGTATCTCCATAGCGCCGTTCCCGCGCTTGCCAGGCCAGGACCAGGACGAGGCTATATATCGGCAACGCACGGGTGGTGATCTGAAAGAGGAGTACGCCCGCGACGCCCTGACCAAGAAGCAGGTGCTGGTTGAGCTGAGCCAGGAGGAGCTCGATAAGCGGGCCGTAGAGATATACCGCCGGGCGCAAACCTCACTGAAGGAAGGCGGGTCCAACACCCTGTTTCTGGCCGTGGGTTTTCTGCTCTGGAAGCAGAAGGACAAGGATGATCGGCGTTATCGCGCCCCGTTGATCCTGTTGCCGGTGACGCTCGAGCGTAAGTCCGTGCGCAGCGGCGTCAGAATGGTCGCCAATGATGACGAGCCACGTTTCAACACCACCTTGTTGGAGCTGCTGAAGAAGGATTTCGGTATCGAGATTCCTGGTCTCGGTGGGGCGCTACCTGAAGATGAGAGCGGGGTGGATGTCGCTGGTGTCTGGACCCGAGTACGGCATGCGATCAAGGACGTGCCCGGTTTCGAGGTGGTAGAGGACGTGGTGCTGGGGCATTTCTCCTTCGCCAAGTACCTGATGTGGAAGGATCTGGTAGATCGCTCGGCGGAGCTCAAGCAGAGTCCCGTCGTAAAACATCTGCTGGACACGCCCAGAGAACCCTACGACAGCGATATCCGTTTTGTCGAAGCAGGGGACATCGACAGGGACTACACGCCAGCGGATTTGCTGGCACCGCTGCCTGCGGATTCCGCGCAGATGGCGGCTATTGCTACCGCGGATCGGGGCAAGGATTTTGTCATTATCGGCCCGCCGGGAACGGGTAAAAGCCAGACGATCAGCAACCTCATTGCCCACATGTTGGGCAAGGGCAAGAAAGTGCTGTTCGTCTCGGAAAAGACGGCTGCACTTGAAGTGGTCTATCGGCGGCTGCGGGATATCGGGCTGGGTCAGTTCTGTCTGCAATTGCATTCGAACAAGGCGAAGAAGGTTGAGGTGCTGGATCAGCTGCGGACCTCCTGGACCAGTGCCGGACAGGCACCTGTCAGCCAGTGGCAGGCTGAGGCGGACCGTCTGAAAGCCTTGCGTGACCGACTCAATCAGGTGGTCAATGCTCTGCATCAGCCGCGCCGAAACGGTCTCACCGCGCACTACGCCATAGGAATCAAGATTCGCGATGAGGCTATGGCGGCAAAAGTCCGTCTGAGCTGGGCCCGTGCGGACCAGCATGACGAGCAGCAGCTGCAACAATTGCGGGATATGGCCGGGCTGCTGGGTGTGCAGGCCAGAGCGCTGGGTACGCTGACAGATCACCCGTTGCAGGCCATCGGCCAGTACGAATGGAGTTCCCAGTGGCAGGGTGACCTGGTGCGTTCTGCCGGAAGCTTGCAGGCGGCTGCGGAGCGGGTGGGCGCTGGTCTGGCTACTCTGGAGAAATCGCTGGGCGCTGAACTCGGCGTTATGTCCTTTCCTAAACTGGTTGCGGCAGTTGAGTTCGGGCAGGTAATGCTGGACTCCTACCGTACTCAGGCGTCATTCGCTCTGGAGCATGACGCAACAGATCGGCTGGAGGCGTTGGAGGAAGCGGTTACCAAGCTGAAGCATTACATCGCAACCCAGGCGAAGTTGAGCTGTCAGTACGCTCCTCTGGCCTGGAAGACGCTGGATGCAGATCAGCTGGCTGCGGCCTGGGCCGAAGCCAACGACAGCTGGTGGCCAAAATCCTTTTTTGCCAAGCGCAAGGTGTTGAAACAGATGCGGGCGGGTGGTGCTCAGGGTGAGCCGGATCCGGATAACGATATTTCCGTACTGCGTGAGCTGCGGGAGACTGGCAGCCATATTGATCGCCTGGACGGGGTCCTGCAGGGGCTGAGAGATTGGAAGTCCTACGATTCTGATCCGCAGGCGATGGCCACGTTGCAGGCATTAGGCAATCGCGCCCGCGCGGCGGTAAGCAAGCTGGCGGAGGATGCGGCGTCCCTGGCGGCGCTGAGAGAGAAGATTCGGACGCTGCTGTACGACGCCAACGATATGTTGGCGCTCGAAGCACCGATAGGCCGGGCCATTATCCAGTTCCAGGACGCTTTCGCCGAATTGAAGGCGGAGCAAGCCCGATTCGAAAGTCTCACTGGGTCTACCCTCGATAGCCTGCTGCCCGGTGGTGCGGATGCGCTGGGCTCAACTGCCGCGCTCTGTCAGCGCATCATTGAACATCATGTTGCTCTGCGTGACTGGTGCGCCTGGGTGCGTCGACGCTCCGAAGCAATGGACCTGCAGTTGGGCCCGTTGGTGCAGGCAATCGAAAGTGGAGTTGTTCAGCCGGATGAGGTGGTCGAGGTATTCGAGGCGGCCTATTGTGCCTGGTGGTCCTCGGCGGTCATTGACGAGGACGAGGTGCTGCGGACTTTCTCGTCCCCAGAGCATGAAGACGCTATTCATCGCTTCAGGGAGATGGATGGTCAGTTCACCGACCTGACTGCGAAATACATCGCTGCCAGTCTGGCGGGGCAGATTCCGAACGAAGAAGAGGTCAAGCGCAGCTCGTCCTGGGGTGTGCTGCGCCGTGAACTGCAGAAAAAATCGCGCCACAAGCCGGTGCGGGAAATGATGGAAGAGATGCCGGACGTGATCACATCGCTGGCGCCCTGTCTGATGATGTCTCCCTTGTCCATCGCTCAGTTCCTGCCAGCGGGCCAGGCATTGTTTGACGTAGTGATCTTCGACGAAGCATCGCAGATCACCGTCTGGGATGCCGTCGGCTCTCTGGCGCGGGGCAAGCAGGTCATCGTCGTTGGGGACCCGAAACAGATGCCGCCCACCAACTTCTTTGCCCGCGCTGACAATGACCCGGATGGGGATATTGATGAAGAGGGTGATCTGGAAAGTATTCTGGATGAGCTGCTTGGGGCCAGTATCCCGCAGCGCGTCCTCAACCTGCACTATCGTTCGCGGCGCGAGAGTCTGATTGCGTTTTCCAACAGTCGCTACTACGACAGCTCGCTCGTTACCTTCCCTGCGCCTGTCCATCCGGACAAGGGTGTGTCCCTGGTACGCCCGGAAGGCTTCTATGCCCGTGGCAAGGCCCGGCATAACCAGGAGGAAGCCAAGGCCATCGTGGCGGAAATTGTCCGGCGACTTACCTCCGACGATCCCGCGGTGCGTCAGCAGTCGATCGGTGTGGTGACGTTCAATACCGAGCAGCAGAGTCTGATTGAGGATCTGTTGGATAAGGCGCGCGCGGAAGATCCTTCCATCGAATGGGCGTTCTCCGAGGACGTTACGCTTGAGCCGGTGTTTGTGAAAAACCTGGAGACGGTGCAGGGCGATGAGCGGGACGTGATCCTGTTCAGCATCACCTACGGCCCCGATGAAACCGGACACGTCACCATGAACTTCGGACCGCTCAACCGTACCGGTGGTGAGCGCCGCCTGAACGTAGCCATGACCCGAGCCCGCTCGGAAATGGTGGTGTTCTCCACCATGCCTCCCGACCGCATCGATCTGAGCAGAACTCAGGCCCGGGCAGTCGCCGACCTCAAACATTTTCTCGAGTACGCCGAGCGGGGTGCTCCTGCGCTGGCGGCGGCGGTGCATGGCTCCAGGGGGGACTACGAATCTCCATTTGAGGTCGCTGTGGCCAGAGGGCTGCAGGATAGAGGCTGGATTGTGCATCCACAGATTGGTGTGTCCGCCTACCGGATCGACATGGGTGTGGTGCACCCCGACAAACCTGGACTGTACTTGGCTGGGATCGAATGCGACGGAGCCATGTACCACAGCTCCGCCTATGCGCGTGAGCGGGACAAGATTCGCCAGAGTGTACTGGAGGGCCTGGGTTGGACGTTGTTCCGGGTTTGGTCAACGGATTGGTGGATCAATCGGGCCAAGGCACTGGAGGAACTGGATCAACAGCTGAGCCGGCATCTGGAAACACTGCGGGAACAGGAAGTCGATCGCTCAGTAGCAGGGTCCGAGCAGCCCGATCGAGATATTGTGACCCAATACAAGCATGCTGATCAAACAATTGCTCGGGTTGGCGGGGCGGTTGTCGAGAACAGCTATGTGAAAGCCAGTTTGGAGGCCTTCCCGGCAGATCCAGAGTTGTTCTATAGCGCTGACTATGACCCGGTGCTCAAAGAAATGGTGTTGCACATCATTGATCAGGAAGGCCCCATTCACGAGGATGTAATGGTGCGGCGCGTGGCGAGGCGGCATGGATTTCAGCGTGCCGGGAGGCAGATCAGGGAGCGGGTCGTGCAATTTGCAGCAGACTACGGAGCGTGTACCCGAGAGGATATAGGTACGTTCTATTGGCCCGAGAAAATAGATGTGGAGGCACGGCAGCCTGCCCGCATCCAGTGTAGAGACGAGGAAGCAAAGAAGCTGGATTACATTTGTTCTCAGGAGTTGGCTGAGATATTGGCAGTATGCGGTGACAAGGGGGACTTTGTGACGTTCTGCCAAGCGCTTGGTATTGGGCGTCTGACCCAACAGATGAAGAGCAGATTGGAAAGAGTCGTATCCGAATCTAATGGAAGTGTGTTGGAGTAGCAGGGACTCGAATCCGGCGGATGCTATTGGCGCAAATGAGAGGAAGCAGCGATCAATATGGCAATTCCAGATTTTCAAAGCGTAATGCGCCCGGTGCTTGCAGCGGTGGCCGATGGCATGCCGATAGCCTTGAGCGTGTTGCGGGAGCACATCGCAAGTAGCTTGCAGTTGACCGAAACCGAGCTGCATGAGCGGCTGCCCTCTGGCAAGCAGACCGTTATCAACAACCGTATCGGCTGGGCGCGTACCTATCTCAACAAGGCGGGGTTGCTGCATATCCCAGCCAAGGGCATGGTGCAGATTACGGAGCTTGGACTGGAAGCACTTCGCTCCGGCCCGGAGCGCATTACTGTCAGCTGGCTCAAGCGTTACCCTGAGTTTGCCAGTTTTCATACTGCTCGCCCGTCCGCGAGCAGTATCACCACAGTGCCACAAGACTTGCAGGAAGAGGCCACCCCGGATGAGAGGTTGACCAATGCCCATCAGGAGCTGATGCAATCCTTGGCGGATGAACTGCTGGCGCAGGTCCGCGCTGCATCGCCTTCCTTCTTTGAGCAACTGGTGGTGGATCTGATGATTGCCATGGGCTATGGCGGGTCACGCAAGGAAGCTGGCAGTGCTACACAGGCCACCGGGGATGATGGGATAGACGGCATCATCAAGGAAGATAAGCTGGGTCTGGATGTGATCTACCTGCAAGCCAAGCGCTGGAGTAACACGGTTCATCGTCCCGAAATTGATAAGTTTATCGGGGCGTTGACCCGCCAGCGGGCTCGCAAGGGTGTATTTATTACTACCTCTGATTTCTCTGTCGGGGCCCGGGAGGCCGCGTTGAGCCTCGATATCAAGGTAGTGTTAATCGACGGTACCGAGCTGGCCCGGCTGATGGTGGAGAACAACCTAGGCTGCAGCGTCAAACAGCTTTATGAGGTCAAGCAGCTGGACACTGACTATTTCAACGAAGACTGAAATCTTGAAAAAGCTCTTGATCTAAAGGGAAATGGCGCACCCGACAGGATTCGAACCTGTGACCCCTGCCTTCGGAGTGCAATCTGGTACAGCGAGGCGAGTATGCTTTGCTAGGCGTAAATTGGCTCTAAGGTGCATGGTATCTGGCCTAGAGGAAAAAGGCTACTACCCGATTAACATCGCCTCATATCGCATATACCCAAATGGATTGGGCACAAAAAACGAGTTTTGGCACATCGCGTTTTGACCTCTAGCCGCGTTTGCCGAATCAGAATCAGACTAACAGACTTTCCTTTGATGTGGCTAGTATCCTGGCGAGTGCGCCAATAGTCTTTGAAATCATTATGGTCCACTCAGAGAGGCTGCAATTATACGTCCGCACCTGTCGGACAGGTAGCAACTGCATTACTTTCCGCAGGCATTGCCTAACCAACCTGATGTCGATCACGATGGCATCTTGCAGCGGTTGGCTTCGGAATACACTTGGTTTCCACCAGGCTTGCTTAGCATTGCTTTGCCATACCCCTACACTGGCACCTATTCTGCACCGTAAATCCCACTAAATCCCAGTTGTGCAGCAGACTGTCAACAAAAAATCACCGCGTTACCACTCCACTTCCCCCGGTTTAGCACTGCGTATCCCCCAAAAGCTTCGTATTCCACCAAGGTAGTACCCACATATCCCGCAAAAACTTTGAGCGGTGGGTTAGGGACCGGCGTGACACATATGAAACGAACCTTGGACTGCGGGTTTTACCGTGGAGGGCATGGGATGAAGTATTTGAGGTTCACGCTGATCGGTGGTGCCGCTAGGGCGCTTTATGGCTTTGCCGGTTTGTGCCTGCTGGTGACACTGGCTTCAGGGATGGTTACATGACTTTGGGGGGTATGAATGTGGAGCTGACGATAGATGAGTTGCTGCAGGTTGCGGGCTCTAAGCGGTGGACGATATGGACTATTTCTATGATCGAGGGGACAGCCCGCTTGCAGCGATCGCAGCCATCTGATTTTAAAGCCCCATAACCAATCGATTATCTGGCTCAGTGGGGCTATAGGGCGACCCGCATACGCACTGGCAGAATCAAGTATTTGGACTAATGAACTTTGCTAACCGCTATAGGCGAAGTCGCCAAGTAGTCCCGAAGCTGGAATCCGAGCGACGACCCGGCGTCGACAAGCCGATCGAGTATGTCGAGTGTCGCCCTACGCAGGTTGACGTCTCGAATCAGGATCTCTCGATGATCATGCACCGCTATTCGGCAGATAGTCTCCGCGTGCCACAAGTTGTTTCCGTCGTCGAGTAAATCGGCGGGAGCTCTGTCCAAGGCGTCTCGCAGTTGGGGCAGTGCAGAAGGAATCGCGGATTTACGACCGACACCCGCGATCAGTTGTAGCAGGTACTCTAAGCCTTTCCGGCTATCGCCCACAGCAGTTAAACAGCTTGAGATGAAATGTGGGCGGGACCTGAAGAGCGCTAAGTCATGCCAAGCCTTGGGCCAGGGCGTTGAGCACAGTAAAAGCGTCCTTAGTACTTTGTCGAATCGGCTATAGAGTCTCCGACTCTTGGTTCTCAGCGAATCATCCCCGAGGACCCTAGCTGTCGCGCAATCCCATACACGCCAGAAGCTTGCGGCGTTTGCGAACTCCTGCTTCATGCACTCGCTAAGTACAGATTCCAGAACCCTTTCACTGAGTTCAGGCGCACTCTCGATACAGTAGTCAAACATATCGAATAGCGGTGAGTTTTCACTTGATTGCGCCATGAGCTCGACTGCGATCAAGTCTCCAAACTGCCACCGCGCCTCGAAGTCAACATAGTCGGGGTCATGCCGCTGAACCCTTGGCCCTTTTTCATGTTCCACCATCAGCTTGGTAAGCGTCATGAGCGTTTGTATTCGCCAGGTATCGGGAATCTCGCCACACGCAGCATCAAGAGCTATTGCCCACTCCTTGAGGGCCGCCAAACTCTTTGGTGAAGGACGCTGGGCAGGCGCCAGCTTTCGCAGGGCGGTGTTAAGTGACTCGGCCGTAGCTGCGCGGGCTTCACTGACCAAATCATGAGTCCTTCTACGCGGGTGTTGGATAGTTACGTCCAGTGCCTCGGCGTACTGAGCAAGACTGTTAGTCAGCACTTCGGCCAGCATAGGCTGCTTGGGCCTCAACTCGTCTGAGATTGCTTTGGCTGCAGCCCGGCGTATTTTCCACACCGGCTCAGTCACGATGTTGATTAATGCTTCAACCATCATGGGTAGAGATGGGGCGACTGCAGCAAGTGAGACAACCGCTCGCGCCCGCACTTCCCCCCTCAGGTGGTCTCGGCGCATCCATGCATCCTTATCTTCGATAACGGCAGTGCGTTCGAGAACAAGAGCCCGGGCCCACTGTAGCGCCTGTGAAGTATCGGCGGGCCACTTGTGTACCAGAGCGCAGGCAAGCTCATCCTCGAGGCCGGCGAGCAAACTGACTTCCTCTTCTTCAATCTCATCACAGAGGCGAAGGAGTTCTACATAGGGCTCAGACGGCGACGAGAATTGGTCTGTCGTTCCCGGCTCTGCTGTTGAAAATCTTCCCGTGACGGCTGCAGCCCAAGCACTCACGGCACCAATGCGGTTCATCCTCTGCATACCGGCCTGAGCTTTGTCACTGGCTTGCTGCAATTCAGGTTCCAGGTTGGCAATCTCCAGGGATACGCCCTTGCCATCGCTGGCAACTTCTCCGAGCTTTAATCCACGGATGTCCATACGTTTCAGCGCCATGCGCCAGCCGTCTGGTACCTCCTCCGTTTCATTCAGCGCCTTCGAGTGGCTGTCAAGAATCCTGTGGATGGCCTCGAGAAGGTCTGGACGGTTGAACTGCAGCTGAAGAACTAGATCTTCCAGGTGCCACCGTCTATGTGGCAGCCGATTGCTTGCTAAGCGCTCCTGCTGCCTAGAATCGTCCAGCCCGTCGTGGCCTCCATGGATGGCCAGCGCACCTGCCTCTCGTACTCTGCGAGCAATGTCGTCGGAGAAGAATTGCGGGCATTTGAAGATGGAAAGCATCTTCTCGGTTACGAGCTGAGGGTGAGCCATCAAGACCCCTGCAACCATTCCTGTAGTGAAACTCGACTCTCCCAGCTCCAGGATAATCTCGAGTACCTGCGAGATAACCCTGGGCTGCCCTTTAGCTTCTATAAGCAGGCGTTCTTCCAGCGCCATTAAAGCCGCATTCAGGAGGTAGCTGGTGACTGAAAGACTGCGATAGGTTGCCCATAGACGATAGTCATGGATGTGTGGTCGATCATTGGGGCTTTGCTCCAGCGGAATAATTGAAACTTCATTCGGTTGCATCGTGGCAAACGCCTTAGCTGCGTGGTTGCACAGATCAACCACGAAGCGCACGCTCTTTGGCCAGTCGTAGAGCAACAGTGATCGGAAGGGGCCCTGTAAGACCGACGGTGGGAAGAATTCGTGATCTGCTAACTGACTCAGTCCCATTGCGGACTCCCACCCGAGCATGCCGAAGTCTCGTTCTACTTCCGGTTCGGACTTCGTGTAGAGATTCCAGAAGACCTTCCACACCAAGTCGGGAACGAAAAAGCTCACCTCGCGACAGTTCTTGAAATTGACCAGGAACTGAAGACGTTCCTCCGCATAGGAGTCGCGCATATCGGCGCCAGCCAGGAAGCGCCGCAAGAGCGCCTCAGTGAATGTCGTGAACCGGCAAGCGTCTGCACCTACGCAGCGACACAAAAGCGCATAGAAGCGCTTGCTAATCGATTGCTCATGGTACCAATCCTCTTCATCGCCCAAGCAGAAGTGCTCAGCCATGTTGAACACGTCGACCACTCGCTGGGTGGGCTTGTGCCAGTTCTCGTCGTGAGACGTGGCGTCTTCTGCCAACTGGACAATCCAGGAGTAGTTTTCCGACGGCAGGTCGGGAAACGCCTTCGCGACTAACCCGATTACTACATCCCAAGCTTTGCCAACGGGGGCAGCCATACCGATCCGTAGCATGATCTCTCTGTTAGTAGGATCGTCTGCAAGGTGGGAGTAGTCGATAGAGGTTGGTCCTTTGCATGCAACGCGCAGCAAGTGGCTTAAGCGCTGTAAGAGGTTTGCGCTGTTGAAGGAGACACTGTTGCTCAGCTTTGCGACTAAGTCTTCCACACGCTCGGAGCGCAGTAATCCAATAGCCACCTCGTCTCGCCAAAGCTGTGGAATGGTCGAGTCTAGTTTGAGAGCGGCTTCGAGCAGCGCATACGCATCTGCGTCACCTTCAGCTGAGCGCTGCGCTGTCCAAGTGCGCAGTGCCCGGCGCATGCCCGCGTGTGAGCCAAGCTTGCCGAAGAGCACACCCCATGCCCTCTCGGCACCGCGTACTTCCTGGTCGACTCGGAAGAAGAGCGACCAATCTTCCAAGACGTCATGAGTGGGAGCTACGCGGAGCGCGGCGTCTTGTGCTAGCACCCCGTCTTGCACGAGAAAAGTCACTGCTTCAGCGTCCGCTGGTGCTTGTACGAACTGAGCAAAGCGCTCCGTACGCTCGTAGCAGACCTGGTTAAAGGCTATTCGACGGCGTTCGGCCATCCCTGCTTGCAAGCCCCTACTGGGAGCGACCAGCTCTGTCCACAGCCGCAAGCGCAAGTCATTGCCAGCAGCCTGGGGAAGAATTGCCCCAGTCGCGGTGTAGTTGAACGCAAGGCGCAGATAGTAAGGTGCTCGGAGAACTTCTCGCACACCACCGTCCCTAGCCGTAATGTCTTCAAGAGCCGTTCCGGTCACTGCCGAAGATATCTCCGCATCTGTCAGCAAAGGGACGTCGACAACTTGGTACGAGAAATCAGCGAGGAAGATGGAGTAGAGAGCGTTGAGAGCATAGGAGCGGGTTGTCACGCACAACCTCACTCCTTTGTGCTGGCGAACAAGCGCCAGCAGCTCTTCAAGCGCACCCGGGCTCCTGGCTTCGAGCGCCTTTTCCAGCGAGTCGATGACGACAGTTGGTGTGCCGCAGCGCAATAGACTCTCCATGCTGAGCACAGCATCCGGCATGCTACTAAGTGACTGAACTGTGGCTAGGCTTGGCTGGCTGAGCTCGTCGGCTCGAAAGAAGAACAGCGGGCCAGACTCATGAAGAAGGGGTGCGAGTTCTGCAATAACTGCTGACTTACCCGCACCCGGGCCGCCTGTGACTATGACGAGCTGTCGCTCATCGAAGCCCGACAGCACTTGGGCAACGCACTGGCCGCGAGGAATATGTGTGCCGTTGGGAAGCTTCGTTGAGATGAGCGAGAGCTGATGTCTAGCCCGATCTCTGAATTGCTCGGCAATGCTGCCAAGGCCACCTTGAACAGTGAGGCGGCTGACAGCTTCTTGGATGCCAACTTGCGCAGTCGTTTTCCAAGTCTCAGGTGTAATAGTACCGACACTAATGCCTTGCTCTAAGACATATGAAAACAGCCCGTTCCATACCTGCTCGCCGGAATCTCCAGGCCGGTTTGAAGCCAAAAGAGCTTGAACCAGACTTAGCTCTTGTGAGCCCTCGGTTCCGAGGTCATGTACGTCGACACGTAGCCGTAGCAATAGGTCGAAGACAAGCTCGTCGGAGTACTTGTCGGCAAGCGTGTTCCTTGAGACCTCCTTGAAGGCGTTCCAGGTGCGCTTATGCTGTGCGTCAAAGAGCTTGGAATTGAGCTTTTGAAGGAAGTCGGCCAGGTCCAGTGAAGCTCGAGATAACTCACAGAGCCGTTTGGCTGCTTGGTTGGCGGGTGTCGCTGGTGCCACGGTAGCAAGGATCAGAAGATCACATGCCCGATCAAAAGGGCTGCCCTCTACTCCTAGATAGTCGCGCCAAGCCCCCTGCAAACCATCAATAAAGTCTTCGTCGCTAGCTGTAGCATTAAGACCACGCTTGCACTGGATGAGCTGAAGTCGGGACTGCCCACTGTTTCTAACCTGGCAATAGATATCGTCGGTGTGAGCGCCCGTGTAACGTGCCTCAAAGCGTAGGGTCTCTACCTGGGAGCCATGCAAACCAAAGGCACTCGGCACCCCTGTTAGCATGTTTGCGAGATAGAGGGCTCCAACTCGCGCTTGGAATACCCCGCCGCCGCCGCCAGTGGCCACGGTGCTCATGAGGTGGGTGCCTTGAAGGGGCGCACGCTTCGTTTTTCTCTCTGTGCTCATCCGGAAATATCCTCGCCGCTCCTTGGCGCATCGTACCAAGCTTGCTGTAATAGCTACACCTGAATCGCACCGGGTTTCGTGGAGGCCTCAACTCTTGAGAGAATGAGGCATGAAGAAATCTAATAGCTATTCCCCTGAAGTCCGTGAACGTGCTGTGCGCATGGTTCTGGAGAACCTGAAGGACTACCCCTCCGAATGGGCAGCCATCGAATCCATTGCGCCCAAGATTGGCTGTGTCCCCCAGACGCTGCATGGCTGGATACGCAAACACCAGACTGATATTGGCCACTGCCCCGGCCAGACGACCGAGGAACGAGAACGCATCAAGGCTCTGGAACGCGAGAACCGGGAACTGCGCAAAGCGAACGAGATTCTGCGCCTGGCCAGTGCGTATTTTGCCCAGGCGGAGCTCGTCTGGCCGGCACCCCGGCGCCGCAACAAACCCTGAACGCCTTCGTTGACGAGTACCGTGACCGCTACGGAGTCGAGTCGATCTGTCGGGTAATCCAGATCGCTCCGTCCGGTTATTACGTGCATGCAGCCAAAGCCCGTCAACCCGAACTGCGAAGCGCTCGTGCCAAACAGGACGAGCTGTTGAGCGATAAAATCCAGCGAGTCTGGGATGACAATATGCAGTGCTATGGCGTCGTGAAAGTCTGGAAGCAACTCAAGCGTGAGGGCATTGATATTGCTCGCTGCACGGTACAGCGGCTGATGCGTCAACTGGGCCTGCAGGGCGTTCGTCGCGGTCATGTGATCCGCACCACCATCCCGAATGAGAACGCGATTTGTCCGCTGGATAGGGTCCAACGCCAGTTCCATGCGGATCGACCCAATCAGCTATGGGTGTCCGACTTTACTTATGTTTCAACGTGGCAAGGCTGGCTCTACGTCGCCTTCGTGGTCGATGTATTTGCCCGGCGTATCGTTGGCTGGCGGGTGAGCAACAGCATGCGAACAGACTTCGTTCTGGATGCCCTGGAGCAAGCGCTGCACGCTCGACAGCCGAGCCGCATGGACGGCCTGATACACCATAGCGACAGGGGTAGCCAATACGTCTCCATCCGCTACACCGAGCGTCTCGCTGAGGCCGGCATAGAGCCCTCTGTAGGCAGCAAAGGCGATAGCTATGACAACGCTTTGGCTGAAACCATCAACGGGTTATACAAAGCGGAGCTGATCTATCGGCAGTCCTGGCGTAGTCGCGAAGCCGTGGAAATCGCCACTTTGAAATGGGTTCACTGGTACAACCACCAGCGGTTGCTGAGCTCGATTGGGTATATAACCCCGGCAGAAGCTGAGGCAAACTTCTACCAGCAACAATCCGGTCAGACCATGGCGGCCTGACTTAAACGAAATGGCCTCCATAAAACCCGGTACGATTCAGTAGCGTTGATTACTACTATCAAAGTCGAATCTTCGTGCGCAACGACTGCTGGATCAATGCCCAGTCCAAGGATCGTCGCTGGGACTAACAATGTTACGACGCCAAGGCTGATGAAGAGATTCTGGAGAATAATCCTACGAGTATGTCGGCTGAGTTCGACTGCAAACGGCAGATGCGATAGGTCGTCTGCCATCAATGCAACGTTGGCCGTTTCCAAAGCCACATCTGAGCCTGCGGCGCCCGTAGCGATACCAACAGTAGCATGAGCCATGGCGGGCGCATCATTCACGCTATTGCCAACCATTACGACCTCGGTGGTTTTGCGTAGTTTGTTGACTGCGTCAACCTTGTCTTCTGGCATGAGGTCACCCCATGCCTCGTCCAAGCAAACTTGCTTGGTGACCGCATCGGCTACGCGTTGGTTGTCTCCAGAAATGCATGATCATGCGGGTGATGCCTATGGTGCGTAACCGTTCGAGCGCAGGCCGCGCCGATGCGCGCGGTATATCCATGAGACCGACGCCGCCGAGGTCTCGGCCTGCGTGGCGAATCGCCGTGATGGTTCACCCTTGGTTGCGAAGCCGCTCGACAGTAGCCGCAACCGGCGCAGACCGTCGTTGCCGAACATCCGGGATTGGAAAACGGAACTGAATCGCTTTACGATTCAGTTCGAAGACCGCATGATGCCCTTGTAATCAACCCTACAGGTTACACAAAATTCAGTACACCCCCGTAATTGGGGTGTCAGCCAGCGAATTTTCCGGCAATCTGAACCAATTCAATTCTCTGTCGGTGTCACTCAGATCTATCCCCTCCATCGTCGTTATGTGCGATCTGTAGTGTTAAGCTTCAGAAGTACAACTGAACGGAATACAACCTTAGAAGAAGTCAGGTAGACACCTTTCTGTTAGCGATTGTCTGACGCGGTTGTAGCACCTCCAGTATTTTTCGTACTGTTTTTTACTTCATCCTTTTTTATTTGTTGATCACGGGCTTCTCTGCGCTCTTTGTTTTGTTCACGCAGGTTCTCTACCATCTGCCGGTAACGCATGCTCCCATCTTCTGCATGGACTACCGCAGTAACATTCAGCGCAAATAAAAACATGAAAATCGTTGCTAGGGTTCTCATGGCTATACCTCTCATCTGAAATGGGTTTTTGGAGACTCGTTAGTATGGTACATGGCGTTACCTGTCCGGCTGGTGACGCTGCGATTACAAAGATGTCATGCTGAAATAGATCAGCGATCCGACTTTGTATTACCCCAATGTAATGTCCGTTTCACTTTGGTGACAGAAACGGTGTGCCATCATGTGCTTTGGATAATTCTAAAGGCAGGAAAAAATGAGTATTCAAACAAGAGTTGCAATGGTTTCTATTATGCTGATTTCCTCATTTGCCATGGCAGAGGGTAGTGCTGATAAAGTTTATGGATCTATGATTCAGGAAAACGAAAAGAGATGGAGAGAGTACGCACTATCGATTGATAAAAATCCGCCTGAAACCGTGCATTACCGCTATGGGATGGATGTAGATATTGAGCGTGTCATACATATTACATCAACACGCATTGGCTGCGGTGTAATGCCTGCCCAGATGACGTACAAAGATTCCAACGGGAATCTAAATATACTTGAGTATCGAGCCTCTGGCACGAAGTGCCCAGGGCAGGGAGGGTGATTTACATTTTTTGGGTATACGGATTTAATGGTTGATGGGGCACCTTCACCCCATCAATCTGATACCACCCTCAGATGGTTGATAGATCGACTCCGTAGTTGAGTTCCTCTGCGAAGTCCGGCAGTCCGTAACCGATGGTTTTCTTGTAGAAAGGAGAGACCTTCGCAGTCGGTGCCTTCTTCTTGTGCTTCGTGGTGTAGAGCATTCGTGCCCGCATCACCTCGAAGGAGTAACCGCGCCCTTCACGGTTCTTGTCCTTGGCCAGTCGGTTGATGGACTCCGTGTAAGCGTTGGTGACGGGCATGTCCGTCTCGAAGTAGGTCATGGTCCCTTCGCGCCAGTTTCCCACTGCCCTGACCAGATCGCTCCAGACTTCCTTTTGGCCCTTCGGGATGGTGGCTATCCACTCGTCCAGGGCGGCTTCTGCCTGGAGCCGTGTGGTGGCGTCCCAGATGCCGTAGAAGCGCTCCTTGTGCTCGTAGGCGGCCAGCAGTTGCGGGAACGCGCCTGTCCAGGTCTCCATGATGAGGCGCTCCCGGTCTGAGACTTCGTGAGCGCGTTTCAGCAGGATTTTCCGGTCTCCCTTGAGAGTCCGGCTCCGGGACGGTTTCAGCTCCTTTCTGAGGCCCTTGCGCACTCTCTCTAGGGCATCGTTGGCCATGCGCACCACATGGAACTTATCGATCACGATACGGGCCTGGGGCAGCACAGCCTTGACCGCTGCCCGGTAGGGGTTCCACATGTCCATGCTGACGATCTCGACCTTCTGCCGGTCTTTCAGCTTCATCAGGTAGTTGGTCACCACGTCCTGGCGGCGGGTGGCCAGCAGGTCGAGCAGGGTTCGCTCCTCAATGTTGGTCAGAATGCAGCGGTAGCGCTTGTTCAGGTATAGCTCGTCAATGCCCAGGATGCGGGGCGTCTCGAAGCGGTGCCAGCGCCCCAGGAACTCGGCGCGGGCGTTGAAGATGTCGCGCACCGTCTTCTCGTCCAGGCCGGTCTGTGCCGCCACAAAGGTGTAGGGGTGGTTGAAGGATTCCTTCTCCACGTACTCATGCAGCCGCAGTGTCATACGGAATCCGTCCACCATCTCCGGTAGCTGGGGCCTGAATATTGTCTTGCAGGCCCGGCAGGTGTATCGGCGGCGGACCACCCAGAGAGTGACCCGCTTGCCGTGGATGGGCAGATCACGATAGGGAACGTCACGCTTGCCGAACCGTACGAACTCACCCTGCACGCCGCATTCCTCGCAGGCGATGGGATCGGGCACGTCCACCTGGAAGTGCATTTCGTCGTCGGTTGATTTGCAGCCCAGTACTTGGTATTGCGGCAGGTGAAGGATGTTGTCGGGAAGTTCGGTCATGGTGTTGTATAGGCGTAGGTGTCAGTCAGATCCATCCGGCTCGGCATTGGTGTTTGCTTTTTTACCCAACAAGCTGCTGGAAACGAAAAGTAAGGCACCGAGGACAATTGCAATATCAGCCAGGTTGAAGGCCGGCCAATGCCAGTCTCGCCAATAGAAATCAAAGGAATCCACAATATAGCCGCGAAAGACCCGGTCAATCAGGTTGCCCATGGCGCCACCGAGGATAAGACTGTAAGCGATGGCTTCTCCTTTATGACGATTTTCAAGGATCAGCTTGATCAGAAAAATCGAGACCACTACCGCGATTCCGATAAAAAAGTAGCGCTGCCAGCCTCCACCATTCGCAAAAAGACTGA
>NZ_JACLGO010000013.1 GCF_014219065.1 Halopseudomonas xiamenensis | reverse complement strand
TGGTCTCCTCCCATCTCCTTTCGTTATCAATAGATGTTTAGCATCTATCCTCTGGCGCATCGCGACGCCGTAGAGGGGGAGGGAGGAGACCATCTTATCGAGCGCCTGCTCGACGACGGGCTTTGGCTCTGCCGGGATCAGGCGTGGCGTTCAGTTGTTCAGCGCTGCCGCTTCCCGAACCTGTGTGGAATCAGCGCGCGACTGGTTGACCAGGGTCACCGCCGCCGCACCGAACAGCCCTGCCACGGCGATGGCCATGAAGTTCTGCTCCAGCGGCAGGCTCAGCGAGACCAGCCAGCCGATCAGGATCGGCGCCACGATTGCGCCGATGCGGCCCACGCCGGAGGCGAAGCCGACGCCGGTCGAGCGAATCGACAGCGGATAGAAGTCACCGGCATAGGCATAGGCCAGCAACTGGGTGCCGAGTGTCGAGGCACCAACGATGAACACCATCAGGAACAGCAGGCCGGTCGAGCGGGTAAAGCCCAGCACGGTCAAGGCCACGGCACCGATCAGGTAGAAGACCACCAGCACATGCTTGATATTCAGCCGGTCACTGAGCCAGCCACCGCCGACCGCACCGACGATGGCGCCGATGTTGAACACGATCACGAAGTTCAGTGCCGAGCCGAGGCTGAAACCGGCCATGGCCATCAGCTTGGTCAGCCAGGAATTGAGGGCGTAGACCATGAACAGGCCGGTCATGAAGGCGGTCCAGATCATCACCGTGCTGAAACCGCGGCCCTCGCGGAACAGGTTGCGCACCGGCGTATCCTGCTTGGTCGCGGTTGCATCCAGCCCGACGAACACGGTCTGCTGGCTCACGGCCAGTTGCGGTTCGATCTTCTGCACAATCGTCCGCAGCTCCTGCTGACGGCCTTTCTTGAGCAGGAAGGTCATCGATTCGGGCATGCTCTTGAGAATGAAGGGGATCAGCAGCACCGGCAGGCCGGCCATATAGAACACCGACTGCCAGCCATGGCTTTCGATCAGTTGCTTGCCGGTCAGGGCCACCAGAATACCGCCCACCGAATAACCGGCAAACACCAGGGTCACCAGCCGGGCACGCAACTTGGCCGGGGAGAACTCGCTCATCTGCGCGGTCATCACCGGCAACACGCCACCGATGCCCAGGCCGGCCAGAAAGCGCGTGATACTGAAACTGACCGGGTCGCTGGTCAGGCCCGAGGCGGCCGTGAACAGGCTGAACAACGCGACGCAGATCGCGATCATCTTCGGCCGGCCTATGCGGTCGGCCAGCGTCCCGAGGAACATGGCGCCCAGCATGGTACCGAGGAGCGCCGAACCGGCCATGATCCCGGCGCTGGTGGCATCGACACCCATATCGTCCATGATCGCAGGCAGCGCCGCCCCGACCACGGCCAGATCGTAGCCGTCGATTATCAGGATGAGCACACACCAGAACAGAATGAGTCCGTGGAAACGGTTGAATTTCGACTTGCCGGTAAGCTCGTACACGTTCACCGATTGCATAGTTGTACTTCCTTTATCTTGTTCTTGTTGTTGAGCCTGTAGGCCCTTTTTTTTCAGGTGCACGCGCCTGCCGCCTCAGTTGCTGGAGGCAGTGCGTCGAATAGCGATGATTGTGTCGCGCTGGATGACGCGCCCCATGGCGGGGCGAGCGGCACCTGAATGTCACCCATAGTAGGGCGGCGGGCTTGGCGATCAATGTTCGGAAAGATCGATTTGCCTGACCGGTTTGGACAGTGGCGGCGAGTTCCCAGGCTCAGAACCGCGCCAGGCACCTGATCGCCGCGGCAGCTGCCGCCGTGCGGTTCTCTACCCCGAGCTTGCGAAATACCTGCTCCAGATGCTTGTTCACCGTGCGCGGACTCATGTCGAGGATCTGGCCGATCTCGCGATTGGTCTTGCCGTTGGCGATCCACAGCATCACATCCGCCTCACGACCGGTCAGGCCGAGGGCATCACGCAGGCGCACACTGGCATCCGAACTGCGCGGGTCGTCTATCAGGCGCAGCAGGTTTTCCTGGGCGGAGACGCGCGCCAGGAACTCGATCGACGGTCCGTCGGCACCGGCCCGCTGCGGCGCCAGATGATGCCCCGGCTGCGGCTGATGGTCCAGCCAGATGCCCAGCTCATCAGCCAGCAGCGCCAGATCCTCGGCCTGGCCATAACCGGCCTGATGCAGCCGCTGATGCACCTGTGGCGTGGCCCACAGCATCTGCCCACCCTGATCCACGGCAAACAGATACTGGCCGGTCTGGTCCAGCGCCTGGCGGGCGCTCTGGGCGATGCGGGCATTGGCCAGATGAACCTGCATGCGGGCGATCAGCTCGTCTGCGTTGATCGGCTTGGTGACGTAGTCGACACCGCCGGCGTTCAGGCCCATGACCACATGCTCGGTGTCGCTCAGCCCGGTCATGAAGATGATCGGCACGTCCGCCAGTGCGGGATTGCGCTTGAGCTGGCGGCAGGTTTCGAAACCGTCCATGTTCGGCATCATGGCATCGAGCAGCACGATATCCGGGGTGATATTGCGGCTGATGTTCAGCGCCTGGGCGCCTTCCAGCGCCACCAGCACGGTCATGCCGGCATGTTCCAGCACGTCGTTGAGCATGCGGATGCTGTCGAGTGCATCATCGACGATCAGTACGGTATCGCTGAGAGAGTTACGGGTATTCATGGTCGTTCACCTGAAGGCGCTGGCGTATGGCGTCGAACTGGAAGGCCTCGGCCAGGCGGATCAACTCGCTGTAGAAAGCGGCATGTGTGGCGTCCTGCTCGCGCAACTGGTACAGCGCCTCGAGCAGCCCCTTGCGGTGGCCAATATCGGCCAGCCCGCGCAGTTGCTGCGGGGTGACCGGCGGTGCGGCAGTGGAGGCGATCAGCTCCGGCTGGGGCGCGACGCCGGCATGGTGCCAGCGCAATTCGAGCAGTTGGCCGATCTGTTCCAGCAACGGGTTGAGTGGCACCGGCTTGATGAAATAGCCATCGTGCAGCCCCGACTTCTGTAATTGGCCGCCATCGGCGGCATCGGCGGAAAGGATGATGACCGGCGCCTTGCAACCCTCGCCGCGCAACTGTTGCAGCAGACTCCAGCCGTCCAGGCCGGGCATGTTGAGATCGAGCAGAATCAGGTCCACGCGCTGGCTGCGCACCCGTTCGGCGGCCAGCAGCGGGTTGCCCAGGGTGGTGACCTGGAAGCCGAGCGGCGTGAGCAGGCTGTTCATCAACTGGCGGTGCGAGTCCTCGTCATCGATCACCAGAATGCGCCTGGGCTCACCGGCATAGCCGCGTGGCGGCTGGCTGGCCGGCAGTTCGCCACGGCCCGCGCCACGGGTGCTGGACAACAGCAGGGCGACCTTGAACTGGCTGCCCTGCCCCAGCGTGCTCTGCACGCTGATATCGCCGCCCATGATATCGCACAGCAATCGGGTGATGGTCAGCCCCAGGCCGGTGCCAAAGGCGGTGGAGCCGGGATGGCGCACCCGTTCGAAGGGCTGGAAGATACGCTCGAAATCCTCGCTGCGGATACCTTCGCCGGTGTCCTTCACGGTGAACTCGGCGACCCCGCTGCGGTAGCCCACGGTCAGGCTGAGCCCGCCACGCTCGGTGTACTTGATGGCGTTGGACAGCAGGTTGATGAGGATCTGGCGCAGGCGCTTTTCATCGGTGCGCACCCAGCGCGGTAAGCGGTCCGGGCAGTGGAAGTGGAAGGCCAGGCCCTTGTCCTCCGCCTGCAGGCGGAACATGTTGACCAGTTGATCGAGCAGCAGGTCGATGCGTACCTCGCTCAGGTTCAATTCCAGCCGGCCGGCTTCGATCTTGGAGATGTCCAGCAGCCCTTCGATCAGATCGGCCAGGTATTCACCGCTACGGCGAATCACCGTCAGCGCCGGCCGGCGCTGTTCGGGCATCTGCGGGTCCTGCTCCAGCAGCTGGGCATAGCCGAGCACCGCGTTGAGCGGCGAGCGCAATTCATGGCTGATGCCGGTCAGGTAGCGGCTCTTGGCCTGATTGGCCGCTTCGGCCTGCTCCTTGGCCTCCTGCAGGGCGCGGTCGGTTGCCTTGTGCGCGCCGATTTCCTCCAGCAGCAGGCGGTTCTGCCGGTTCGACTCCTCCTGCGCCACCCGCCGGCTTTCATGGGCCAGCACGAACAGCCAGCTGATCACCCCGGTGATGATCAGCAGGATGAAGAACACCTTCCACAGGGTGGTACCCAGCAGCGCCTGGGCCTGGGTGTCGGCGTCGATGAACGGGGTCTGGTAGTAGATCAGCGACAGCATCAGCGCGGTCAGGCCGTTGATCATCAGCAACAGGCCGAGAAAATGCCCGACCCGCGAGCCGACCCGCGGCATCAGCCGCTCCGGCAGCAGCAGGCGCAGCAAACCGCGCAACTGGCTGGCATAGTCGGCGCCCGGCTTGCAGTAATCGCCGCAGCGCACATCCAGCGAGCAGCACAGCGAGCAGATATGCCCACCATAGGCCGGGCAGTGGGTGATGTCCTCGGTCTCGAAGCGGTTCTCGCAGATGCAGCAAGCCAACCGGCCGTCGCTCTCCGGCTGGATGCGAATCACCTGGCGCGCCAGGTAATAGCGGCCGCTGGTCAGCCAGGCGATCAAGGGCGCGGTCACCAATGCCGTGCCCAGCGCGATGAAGTGCGCCAGGGCGCGCGGCACCTCGCCGAAGGCACCGGTAAAGCAGAGCATGCCGACCAGGGTGGCCAGTAGCATGGCACCCACGCCGACCGGGTTGATGTCGTGCAGGTGCGCGCGCCTGAATTCGATATGTGACGGCGACAGGCCCAGCGGCTTGTTGATCACCAGATCGGCGACCAGTGCGCCAGCCCAGGCAGTGGCGATGATGCCATAGTAGCCGAGGGTTTCCTCCAGCGCGCGGTAGACGCCCAGCTCCATCACCAGCAGGGCGATGCTGACGTTGAACACCAGCCACACCACCCGGCCGGGGTGGCTGTGGGTCAGCCGCGAGAAGAAGTTGGACCAGGCAATCGAGCCGGCATAGGCGTTGGTGACGTTGATCTTGACCTGGCAGATGATGACGAAGATACCGGCCAGCGCCAGCGCCACCTGGGGTGAGCTGGTCAGGTAGCCGAAGGCGACCATGTACATGCGCGTGGGGTCGGCGGCCTCCTCCAGAGGGATGGCGTGGTGGAGCGCCAGCACCGCGAGGAACGAGCCGGCCAGCAGCTTGCACACGCCGATCAGCACCCAGCCGGGGCCGCCCGCCATGACCGCCGCCCACCAGCGCAGGCGCCGGCCCGCCTCGGGCTCGGGAACGAAACGCAGGAAGTCGACCTGCTCGCCGACCTGCGCCACCAGTGCGAACATCACCGCCGCTGCGGCGCCGAACATCAGCAGGTTGACGCCGTGCTCCGGGCCGCTGCCGGGCTCGGTACCGGCGAACTGGGTCCAGTCCTCCACCGCACTGACGTTCAGGTAGATGATGAACACGAACGGCAGCAGCTGCAGCACCAGCCACAACGGCTGGGTCCATAGCTGGAAGCGGCTGATCAGGGTGATGCCATGGGTCACCAGCGGGATGATGATCACCGCGCAGAGAATGTAGCCGACCACCAGCGGCACGCCGAACAGCAGCTCCAGGGCCATGGCCATGATCACCGCTTCCAGGGCGAAGAAGATGAAGGTGAAGCTGGCGTAGATCAGCGAGGTGATGGTCGAGCCGATATAGCCGAAGCCGGCGCCACGGGTCAGCAGATCGCTGTCCACGCCGTAGCGGGCGGCGTAGTAGCTGATCGGGATGGCAGTGAGGAAGATCACCGTACATACCGCCAGGATCGCCGCCACCGCATTGTTGAATCCGTAGTGCAGGGTGATGGCGCCGCCGATCGCCTCCAGTGCGAGGAACGAGATCGCCCCCAGGGCGGTGCCCGCCACCT
Source organism: Halopseudomonas xiamenensis (assembly GCF_014219065.1). Lineage (GTDB taxonomy): Bacteria > Pseudomonadota > Gammaproteobacteria > Pseudomonadales > Pseudomonadaceae > Halopseudomonas > Halopseudomonas xiamenensis. The sequence continues at coordinate 101,393 of NZ_JACLGO010000013.1, read as the reverse complement.
TCGCCCCGGACCAGCGCCGGGCGCTCTTGGCGGTGAAGCGCAGGGCGTAATCCTCCAGCGTCTCGTTGGCCACCCATTGGTTATAGCTGCGACGCACACGGAAGATGTGTTGTCTGGCGGTCATCCTGCTCCCCTCGATGCCAGATGCGGTGACACTGGCTTGCTGGCGTGCACCTTCGCGGTGCAGGCACGATCTGGACGAGCCCCGAATCCGCCCTCCCCGGCCGGACCCAGGGCTCTTTCCAATACCCATGCCAGATATATGCCAGTGCGCTGCCCGCTGGTGCTCCTACCCCCGTTTGCCGGTATCCGCCATGCGTCAAATGACGTAGGCGGCTGGGGTATTTGTCGAATGGGCAGCTTGGCGAGGGCTGCGCAGAATGCGAGACGTGGGCGCTGTGGCTGTCACCGGCCCTGCCACCGGTGACAGCAATTCAGAAGGATCAACCGATAACGAGGAAGCATCTATGGATCATTCCAATGACTCCAAGCCGTTCAAGCAGACACGCCGCAAGTTTCTCTCCACCACTGTCACGGCGATCACCGCCGCGGTGATGATGGCGAGCATGCCGATGACCATACAGGCTGCGGCACCCGCCACCGCCGAGGTCAATACCACCGGCCTGGCGGTCACCGATAACACCGTGAAGGTCGGCATCCTGCACTCGATCACCGGCACCATGGCGATCAGTGAGGAAGGCTCGGTACAGGCGGAGATTCTCGCCATCGAACAGATCAACGCCATGGGGGGTGTGCTCGGGCGCAAGATCGAGTACATCCAGGAAGACGGCGCCAGCGACTGGCCGACCTTCGCCGACCGCTCCAACAAGCTGCTGCGCCAGGACAAGGTAGCCGCGGTGTTCGGCTGCTGGACCTCGGCCTCGCGCAAGGCGGTGCTGCCGATCTTCGAACGCTACAACGGCATGCTCTACTACCCGACCTTCTACGAGGGTCTGGAGCAATCGCCGAACGTGATCTACACCGGCCAGGAAGCCACCCAGCAGGTACTTGCCGGGTTGGACTGGGTAGCCGAGGAAAAGGACGCCAAGACCTTTTATCTGATTGGCTCGGACTATATCTGGCCACGCACCTCGAACAAGATCGCCCGAACCCACATCGAACAGCATCTGGGTGGCCAGGTGGTCGGGGAGGATTACTTCCCGCTCGGCCATACCAGCTTCAACTCGGTGATCAACCGTATCCGCCTGCGCAAGCCGGATGTGATCTTCGCCTCGGTGGTCGGTGGCTCCAACGTGGCCTTCTACCGCCAGCTCAAGGCCGCCGGCCTGGACATGACCAAGGAAGATTTCACCCTGCTGACCATCTCGGTCACCGAGGATGAAGTCCTCGGTATCGGTGGTGAGAACATCGCCGGCGCCTATGCCTCGATGAAGTATTTCCAGAGCCTGCCGAACGAAAACAATGAAGCCTTCGTCAAGGCCTTCAAGGAGCGCTGGGGTGCCGATGCGGTTATCGGTGACGTGACCCAGGCCGCCTACCTCGGGCCCTGGCTGTGGAAGGCCGCGGTCGAAGCCGCTGGCTCCTTCGATGTCGACAAGGTGCGTGCCGCCTCGCCGGACATCGAGCTGACCACCGCGCCGGAAGGCTACGTGCGTATCCACGAGAACCATCACCTCTGGTCCAAGGGCCGCATCGGCCACGCCCAGCGCGACGGTCAGTTCAAGGTTGTCCACGAGACCGAAGAGCTGATGGAACCCGATCCGTTCCCCGCCGGTTACCAGTAACCCTGCCCCGGCCCGCACCCTTCCGGGTGCGGGTCTGGCACCAGCGGTGCCGCCATCCCTGTTCATATCGCCGGAGGAAGGACCATGTTCTCTGATTTCTCTGCCGCCGAGCTGTCCGCGATCTTTGCCATGCAGGGGTTTGCCGGTCTGATTCTGTTTGCGGTGTTTGTTCTCATGGCCCTGGGCCTGGCCATCATCTTCGGCCAGATGGGGGTCATCAACATGGCGCATGGGGAGTTCATGATTCTCGGTGCCTACGTCACCTACATGACCTCCAATCTGTTCGCCAGTCACTTTCCCCAACTGTTCGGCTCGTATTTCCTGTTCGCCATCGTCTTCGCCTTCTTCGCCGCGGCGCTGCTCGGGGCCCTGGTGGAATGGAGCATGATCCGCTTCCTCTATCACCGCCCGCTGGACACCCTGCTGGCGACCTGGGGCCTGAGCCTGATCATGCAGCAGACCTACCGCTCGATCTTCGGCGCCCGTGAGGTCGGCGTGGTGATCCCCGATTGGCTGATGGGCTCCTACCAGCTCACCGACATGATCGAGGTGCCGATCAACGGCCTGTTCGTCATGGTCCTGGCGGTCCTCGCCACCCTGTTCGTCGCTGCCCTGATGTACCGCTCGCGCTGGGGCAAACAGGTGCGCGCGGTGGTGCAGAACCGCCCCATGGCCGGTGCCGTTGGCATCAATACCGCGCGGGTCGACCGCCTGACCTTCGCCCTCGGTTGCGGCATCGCCGGGGTCGCTGGCAGCGCCTTCACCATGATCGGTTCCACCGGCCCGAGTTCCGGCCAGCTGTATATCGTCGACACCTTCCTGGTGGTGGTGTTCGGTGGCGCCGGCAGCCTGCTCGGCACCGTAGCCTCGGCCTTCAGCATCTCGCAGTCGCAGTCGATCCTCGAGTTCTTCATGGGCGGCTCGATGGCCAAGGTTCTCACCCTGCTGGTGGTGGTGATCATCCTGATGTTCAGGCCGCAGGGTCTGTTCAGTCTGAAAGTACGGCGCTAGGAGGAATACCGCATGCCTTTTTCATCCTTCAAGGACTACATGCCGCGCCAGGATCTGCTCGCCTTCGTGGTGCTGGCGCTGCTGCTGGTAGTGATACTGCCGCTGACGCTCGATGTGATGCGTCTGAACCAGACCGGCAAGTTCCTCAGCTTCGCCTTCGTCGCCGTCGGCCTGGTGCTGTGCTGGGGTTACGGCGGGATTCTCAGTCTCGGCCAGGGAGTGTTCTACGGTCTGGGTGGCTACGCCCTGGCCATGTACCTCAAGCTGGAGGCCTCGACCCCGGAGAACACCCGCATCCAGACCACGCCGGGCATTCCCGACTTCATGGACTGGAACCGCATCACCGAACTGCCGTGGTTCTGGGAGCCCTTCTACAGCCTGACCTTCAGTATTCTGGCAGTGGTGGTGGTGCCGATGATCGTCGCCTACCTGATCGGTCTGGCGATGTTCAAGCGCCGGGTCGGCGGGGTGTACTTCGCCATCATCACCCAGTCGATCGCTGCCATCCTGACCATCCTGATCATCGGCCAGCAGGGCCTGACCGGCGGGGTCAACGGCATCACCGACCTGCGTACCCTCAAGGGCTGGAACATCCACACCGACTCGGCCAGCTATGCGCTGTACTTCGTCTGCGTGGCGCTGCTGTTCGCCTGCCTGCTGATCGCCCAGTACATCCGCCGCAGCAAGACCGGACGCATCCTGGTGGCCATGCGCGGGCAGGAGGACCGGGTGCGGTTTTCCGGCTACGACATCGCCAACTTCAAGATCTTCGTGTTCTGCATCGGCGCCGCCTTCGCCGGGATCGGCGGGGCCATGTTCACCCTGCAGGAAGGCTTCATGTCGCCGAGCTTCGTCGGTGTGGTGCCGTCGATCGAAATGGTCATCTTCTGCGCCGTCGGTGGCCGGCTGTCGCTGATCGGTGCGGTCTACGGCGTGCTGCTGGTCAGCGTGGCGAAGACCGTGTTCGGCGAGAACTTCCCCGAGCTGTGGCTGTTCGCCATGGGCCTGATCTTCATCGGCGTGGTGCTCGGCCTGCCCAACGGCATCGCCGGCCTGTACGCCACCTACGTCGGCCCGCACGTGGATCGGTTGCTGGACCGGATCTTCGGCAAGCAGACCCCGTCGGAGCAGACGCAGCCCCACCTTGAATCCAACAGCCAGGGAGCCACCCCATGAGCGGATCCAATACCGACTTCATCCTCGCCGTGGAAGGTCTGACGGTGTCCTTCGACGGTTTCAAGGCGGTCAACGACCTGAGCTTCTATGTCGATCAGAACGAAATCCGCGTGATCATCGGCCCCAACGGCGCCGGCAAGACCACGGTGCTCGACCTGATCTGCGGCCGCACCAGGGCCACCGACGGCTCGATCCGCTTCCGCAACCGCGAGCTGACCCGGCTCAAGGAACACCAGATCGTCAAGGCCGGGGTCGGCCGCAAGTTCCAGAATCCCTCGATCTATACCGACCTGACGGTGTTCGAGAACCTGGAGATTTCCTACCCCAGCGGACGCGGCGTGTTCGGCAGCCTGGCGTTCAAGCGCGACGCCGAGGTGATCGCACGGATCGAGGAAGTCGCCGGGCGCATTTTCCTCTCCGAACACCTGAACACCCAGGCCGACCTGCTCAGCCATGGCCAGAAGCAATGGCTGGAGATCGGCATGCTGCTGATCCAGAAACCGGAGCTGCTGATGCTCGACGAGCCGGTGGCCGGCATGTCGGTCACCGAACGCCAGCAGACCGCCCTCCTGCTCAGGGAAATCGCCAAGGAGCACACCATGATCGTGATCGAGCATGACATGCAGTTCGTCGCCGAGATCGCCGACAAGGTCACCGTACTGCATCAGGGCAAGATCCTCGCCGAGGGCTCGCCGGAGAAGGTCAAGGCCGACCCCAAGGTCATCGAAGTCTACCTGGGACATTGAAAGGAGCAGCACATGTTGAACGTATCCGATTATTCAGTGGCCTACGGACAGAGCGAAATCCTGCGCAAGATGAACTTCAGCGTCGGCAAGAACGAAATCGTCGCCATCATGGGTCGTAACGGCATGGGCAAGACCACGCTGATGAAATCGCTGATGGGGGTGATTCCCAGCCAGGGCGGCAGCGTCAACCTGGACGGCAAGGAAATCACCGGGCTCAAGAGCCACGAGCGGGTCAAGGCCGGGTTCGGCTTCGTGCCCCAGGGGCGGATGATCTTCTCGACCATGACCGTCAGGGAGAACATCGAGACCGGCCTCACCGTGACCGGTCGGCGCAGCGTGCCCGACGACCTCTACGACCTGTTCCCGGTGCTGCTGGAAATGCGCTCGCGGCGCGGCGGCAACCTGTCCGGCGGGCAGCAGCAACAACTGGCCATCGCCCGCGCGCTGGCCAGCGATCCCAAGCTGCTGCTGCTCGACGAGCCGACCGAGGGCATCCAGCCATCGATCATCAGCGACATGGCCCGCACCCTCAAGACCATCCGTGATCAGCGCGGCCTGTCGATCATCGTCTCCGAGCAGGTACTCAAGTTCGCCCTCGATATCGCCGACCGCATCCTGGTGATCGAGAAGGGCGAGATCGTCCACGAGGAGCTGCGCGCCACGGTCGACGAGGCCAAGGTCGCCTCCTACCTGGCCGTATAAAGCGGCCCAAGACAACCCACCCCACGAGAGGAGAACGCCATGCGTCATGGTGACATATCAAGCAGTAACGATACCGTCGGTGTTGCCGTAGTCAATTACAAGATGCCGCGCCTGCATACCCGCGAACAGGTATTGGAGAACGCGCACCGGATCGCCGACATGATCCGCGGCATGAAGCTCGGCCTGCCGGGCATGGACCTGGTGGTGTTTCCGGAATACAGCACCATGGGCATCATGTACGACAACGACGAAATGATGGCCACCGCCGCCAGCATCCCCGGCGACGAAACCGCGATCTTCGCCCAGGCCTGCCGCGACGCCAACACCTGGGGCGTGTTCTCACTGACCGGCGAGCGCCACGAGGAACACCCGCACAAGGCGCCCTACAACACCCTGGTGCTGATCAACAGCGAAGGCGAGATCGTCCAGAAATACCGCAAGTGCATCCCCTGGTGCCCGATCGAAGGCTGGTATCCCGGCGACACCACCTACGTCAGCGAAGGGCCCAAGGGCATGAAGATCAGTCTGATCATCTGCGACGACGGCAACTACCCGGAAATCTGGCGCGACTGCGCGATGAAGGGCGCCGAGCTGATCGTCCGTTGCCAGGGCTACATGTACCCGGCCAAGGACCAGCAGGTGATGATGGCCAAGAGCATGGCCTGGGCCAACAACTGCTATGTGGCGGTGGCCAACGCCAGCGGCTTCGACGGGGTCTACTCCTACTTCGGCCACTCGGCGATCATCGGCTTCGATGGCCGTACCCTGGGCGAGTGCGGCGAAGAGGACATGGGCATCCAGTACGCCCAACTGTCGATCTCGCAGATCCGCGACGCGCGCGCCAACGACCAGTCGCAGAACCACCTGTTCAAACTGCTGCACCGTGGCTACACCGGCATGTACAACTCCGGCGACGGCGACAAGGGCGTGGCCGACTGCCCGTTCGACTTCTACCGCACCTGGGTGATGGATGCCGAAAAGGCCCGCGAACAGGTCGAAGCCATCACCCGCAGCACCGTGGGCGTGGCCGAGTGCCCGGTTGGCGAGTTGCCGGTGGAGGGCAAGGAGAAAAGCGCGGGCGCCTGAGCCGCGCTGGATCGCCACGGCCTTCGGCCTCGCGATGACGGGGGGGCGTTACGGTGCCAGGCTCCCGTTCTCCGTCATTGCGAGGCCGAAGGCCGCGGCAATCCATTCGCTACCACAGACAAGGACAAGCCCATGCCCTTCGCCAATGAACGCATCACCGCCAACCGCGAACTGCTGGCCCAGCGCCCACTCACCACCGGCCTGCGCCAGACCCGCTTCACCTTCGACCCAACCCAGGTCATGACACGCCTGAGCGCCCGCATCATCGGCCAGGACGACGCCCTGCAATCCATCGCCGGCCTGTTGCAGGTAGTACGCGCCGACATCAGCCCGGAACACCGCCCACTCGGCGTCTGCCTGCTGATGGGCCCCACCGGCACCGGCAAGACCGAAACCGTCAGGGCGCTGGCCGAGGCCATCCATGGCAGTGCCGATACCCTGTGCCGGATCGACATGAACACCCTCAGCCAGGAACACTACGCCTCGGCCCTGACCGGCGCGCCGCCGGGCTACGTCGGCAGCAAGGAAGGCCACACCCTGTTCGATGCCGACAAGATCCGCGGCAGCTACAGCAAGCCCGGCATCGTGCTGTTCGACGAACTGGAAAAGGCCAGCCCGGAGGTCATCCGCAGCCTGCTCAACGTACTGGATGCCGGCCTGCTGACCCTGCCGGCGGGCAACCGCCAGATCGACTTCCGCAATAGCCTGATCTTCCTCACCAGCAACCTCGGCGCCGCCGAACTGGCCCGTTACCACGGGCGTTTCCGCCACGGCTGGCGGCGCCTGCTGCAACCGCACAGCGGCCGCGAACAGCAGATACTGGAGCAGGCCCTGCACCAGCGTTTCGACCCGGAATTCATCAATCGCATCGACCATATCCTGCACTACCAGCAGTTGCCGGCGGACCAGACCGATGTGTTGCTGGAACTCGAACTAATGAAACTGCATCGGCGCCTCGAGCCGCACCAGGCCAGCCTCGAAATCACCGCCGAAGCCCGCCGCTGGCTGTGCCGTGACTACGACCCGCGCTTCGGCGCCCGCGACCTGGCGCGCCGGGTACGCCATGAGCTGGCCCCGGCCCTGGCCTGCGCCCTGCTGGACGAACCCGAAGCCCGGCGTTTCAGCGCCGAGCAGGTGGCCGGCGGCATCCAGGTCCAGGCGCTTGATGATGCCTACGTCAAATGACGTAGGCGGGGGTGTCATTTCACGAATGGTCGCCACCCTGCCCTTGCCCGATAGTGACCACGTGGATTTCAACCCTGAACCCATCTGTCCCGAGGAGTTGTGACAATGGCTGACACCATTATCAAGATCGACCTGAGCAAGCCCCCCTACGAAAACGACATGGTCCACAACCGCTGGCACCCGGACATCCCCCTGGTGGCCACGGTCAAGCCCGGCGATGACTTCATTCTCGAATGCTACGACTGGACCGGCGGCCAGATCGCCAACAACGACAGCGCCGACGACGTGCGCGACGTGGACCTGACCCAGGTGCATTTCCTCTCCGGCCCGATCGGCGTCGAAGGCTGCGAACCCGGCGACCTGCTGGAAGTGGACATCCTCGACATCGGCACCTTCGCCGAAAGCCAGTGGGGCTTCAACGGCTTCTTCGCCAAGACCAATGGCGGCGGCTTCCTCACAGAACACTTCCCGGATGCGCAAAAATCCATCTGGGACTTCAACGGCATGTTCACCAAATCCCGCCATGTACCCAACGTCGAATTCCCCGGCCTGATCCACCCCGGCCTGATCGGCTGCCTGCCCTCCAGGGAAATGCTCGAAGAGTGGAACAAACGGGAAAAGGAACTGTTCGAAACCGATCCCGAACGTGTACCCGGCCTCGCCAACCTGCCCTACGCCGACACCGCGCACATGGGTCGCCTGGCCGGCGAAGAAAGGGCCAAGGCCGCCGCCGAAGGCGCCCGCACCGTACCGCCACGCGAGCATGGCGGCAATTGCGACATCAAGGATCTGTCCCGCGGCTCCAAGGTCTACTTCCCGGTTTACGTCAAAGGCGGCGGCCTGTCGGTCGGCGACCTGCACTTCAGCCAGGGCGACGGTGAAATCACCTTCTGCGGCGCCATCGAAATGGCCGGCTGGATTCACCTGCGGGTCAACCTGATCAAGGACGGCATGGCCAAGTACGGCATCAAGAACCCGATCTTCAAGCCCAGCCCGATCAAACCGCGTTACGACGACTACGTGATCTTCGAAGGCATCTCGGTCGACGAGCAAGGCAAGCAGCACTATCTGGACGTGCACATCGCCTACCGCCAGGCCTGCCTCAACGCCATCGAATACCTGACCAAGTTCGGCTACACCCCGGCCCAGGGCTACGCACTGCTCGGCTGCGCACCGGTGGAAGGACATATCAGCGGCGTGGTCGACGTGCCCAACGCCTGCGCCACCCTGTGGCTGCCAACCGACATCTTCGACTTCGACATCAACCCCAACGCCAACGGACCCGAGAAGAAGGTTACCGGGGGAATGGACGTACCGCTGTCGAAAGACAAGGAGTAACCGCACATGCCCTTGTACGACTACAAATGCCAGGACCATGGCCTGTTCCATGCCCTGGCGACCATGGACGAGTTCGACAAACCACAGCCCTGCCCGCAGTGCGGCGTAATGTCAGCCAAGGTGATCATGCTGCCAAGCCACCTGTTCAAGGTAGACGACAGCGAGCGCAAGGCCCGGGACAGAAACGAAAAGGCCATGCACAGCCCGATCCTGTCCACGCCCGACTACCGCGCCGAAGAACAGGCCCGGCACGAGCACAAGCACGGCAAGGGCTGCGGTTGCGCGCATCAGAAACTGGGTAAGTCCAAGCTGTTCTGGACGGCTAACGGGGAGAAGATGTTTCCTTCGGCGAGGCCTTGGATGATTAGTCATTGAGGTGGTTTACCCTATAACCGAGGCCCCGTGATGCGGGGCTTTGGTGTTTCTGGAGGTATGCGCGAGGTTAGACGGCTGCTAGCGGCCAGAAGTGGACTGAGAAAAATGGCTGTTCCTTAAGCTTGGAGTCGTCTACGAAACCCGGTGTGATTCAGCCTTTTTTCATTTTATGCCTCCCAAAGTACAAAAATCACACCAATTTATGAATTTCCCATATTGGGACCTTGCGACGCTGCTCGACCTGATGCATAATATTCCCAAATTGGGAAAAGAAGCCATGCGACTGTTAGGAAGAGACAAATTACAAGACCTCTTGCGTGCCGATGAAACGGTGCGTACTTGGGTATGCGCATGGGTCACAGAGCTAACAACCGCGAACTGGAAACAGGCCGCAGATGTGAGTCACCAATTCCCGAGCGTGCGACGGTCCGACCAGGGCCACTTCATTTTTCCTATCAGTAACTGTACCAAAGAGGTTTTTCTGCAAATTGCATTCCAACAAGGCATTGCCGTTATCACGGACTTACAGTGAATACAGAAATTATGATGGAAGCTAAGGTAATTCGCACAGAGGAGCAGTATGCCGCATACCTTGATGAGGTCCAATCTCTAATTTCCGAAGGTCCAGAACTGAACTCGAAAAAGAGCGAGCGGCTGGAACTGCTTACGGTACTCTTGGAAACGTATGAGAACTCAAAGTACCCGGTAGAGAGCCCGGACCCTATCGACGCAATCCTGTTTCGTATGAATGAAAAGGGCTTGAAGCAAGCTGACCTTGTACCCTATTTCGGAACAAGTAGCCGTGTATCTGAAGTGCTTAATCGTAAGCGCCCTCTAACCGTCCAAATGATCCGGGCATTGACTATTGGGCTTGGCATTTCTGCGGATACCCTAGTAGGTGCCTCACTTCCTGACTCACCTGCGGCTAAGAGGAATGTAGACTGGTCGAAGTTCCCTATCAAGGAAATGGCCCGCCGGGGTTGGATCGAAAATGTTGGCAAAGCAGCAAAGGATAGCATTGAAAATCTGGTTAAAGGATTCATATCCGATGCCGGCCTGCAGTTTGGTGCGGCGTCTTTCCGAAAAACTTTTTATGGGGAAGCAGAAACACCAACTTCAAGGTATGCGCTCTATGCTTGGTTGGCCCGAGTTATTCAGAAAGCGCGTTACAAGAAAGACCGTCTGGTTGAATACGATGCAAATGTACTCTCCGCAAGTTACTTGAAAGAACTGGCACAGCTTAGCCGTTTTGATGCAGGGCCTTTGCTCGCAATTGAGCAGTTAGAAAAATCAGGTATTGTTGTTGTTATCGAGCCAGCCCTAAAAGGCACATTGCTGGACGGAGCAGCGTTAAAGGATGTTGACGGGACTCCGATTATTGGCCTCACATTACGGTATGACCGGCTAGACAATTTTTGGTATACCCTCATTCATGAAGTCGCACATATATGGAAGCATGTGACAGACGGGGATGCCTTTCTTGATGATCTCGATGCGTCGTCTGAAGATCGACGTGAGGCTGAGGCAAACCGGCTAGCACGTGAAGCCTTTATCCCTCGGGCTCAGTGGCGTAGAAGCGAGGCGTACATATCGCCAAGCAAAGAATCAATTGAAAAATTCGCCAAAGAACTTAAGATTTCTCCAGCAATTATCGCTGGCAGATTCCGAAGGGAATCGGGAAATTATGGCCTGTTCTCCGACTTGGTGGGACAGAATCAAGTACGCATGTTGTTTCCCTCCACCGAGGATTGTGAGGCTTAGTTTATGAACACCACATATTTCCCGATACTCAAAGCACTGACGGCGGAGTTTACTGCCCTGGAAAATACCAAGCCCGTTAGCGCGACACATATAATTCCCATGTTCGAGTTACCCAAAGTCCCAGACAGAAAGAAGTATCGGGAAAGCTCGACGCCAATCATTGAGTTTATCGACGATGCAAGCGAGGAAATTGGGCGTTTGTGGGCGGGGAAATATGCGATGTTCGATGCTTATCATTGGAGCCCAACAACAACGAACGAACATGGTGAGCACGTCATCCCATATACTTATCAGGCCCTGAAATTTATGGGGGTTCAGGCGGTTCCGGTAGTCGGTTATGATCGCTGGGGCGTACTGGAGTACCAAATGGCATTACAGAGTATCGCACGAACTCACAAAGGTAAATTTTGCATTCGGCTCGATCACACAGCCTTTGAAGATGCTGCAGAGCCCGACTTTTTTCAAGAGAACCTGGACGAGGTCTTATCGTTCCTCGAACTCGATCCCGCGAACTGTCATGTGATTTTGGACTTTGAAGATGTAACCCCCTATGGCGCGATTGATCTACTTGGTAAATTTGAGTCGCTATTCAATCTGGTTTCAGGGTATGGGTTCATGTCGTACTCTATTGCTGGATGCTCGTTGCCCAAGACAATAAACGAAGCGGTGAAAAAGCCAAATACTTGTGGCGTGGTTTTGCGAAAGGAAATGTTGTTATGGAGAAGCGCTCGCCAGCGGTTCTCCCAGTTTCCGATTTACTTCGGTGATTATGGTGTTCGTGGCCCAAGTACTAACGAAGGCGTACCAAGTAAACATACAAACGGAAAGATTCGACATACAATCGATAAGGAATATTTCGTTGCGCGTGGCCAGTCTATTAGCAAGCCCCCAAAGGGTGAACAGATGTGGGAGCTCGCGCAGAAGATCATAAACTCTGGTCATTACCTTGGCGCTGAATTTAGCTGGGGCGATAGCGAGATACTTCGATGCAGTAATAAGAAATTCAAAGGCAACGCTGGTCAGTGGATTGCTATTGACACGAACCATCACCTTGCTTATGTGGTTGCAGAAATTGCCGAGTTTGAACGTGTCACCGCTTCGCGCACTGCGACAGCGGAAGGATAGGAGAAACTACCCCGCTGGGCTTGGCGTCGTTCGTGAATGGCCTTCGCCTTCCTTATGTTGTGCTGGGCTATTGTTGGGCCTCCTCTGTTTGGTGGCCTACCCGAGCTGGGCAGCCTTTTCGGTACATGAAGAAAAGGGGACGGATTTATTTTCTATTGTGAACGTCCGCTTCTGGCCGAAAGCGGACTGATCCGCAGCCCCCAACTACCTGAATGACATCGAACGATATCGACGTCAGACGATAGCTTCTACCGAGCCGGCGATCGGTCAAGCCAGGGAAATGAGCTGAATGAAGAGAGGACCAGAAATGTTAAGGTCCATCGGACCCCAATCACTCCATGACGCTAGTGACTCCTTTAGGCGCAAAAGAGAGGGCGCAATGCGCCCTCTGGGTAGTCCTTTATGGCGTGACCGGTTTTTGCACCTCTCTGTCCACCATATCCTTGCCCAATCGGGTCCAGGTCAACAGGAAGCACAGAGCGCTGGCAGCGTACAGGCAGGCCATTATGACCATGGAGGTTTGCAGGCTTTGTGCGTAGACCTGTCCGCAGACGTCCTGCAGACTCTGGTTCAGTTGACCGATCACGGCGGGGTGGCACTGGTTTCGTGCCAGTTCGCCAGCCGCTACGCCGAGATCGGCGATACCGGACTTGAAGAAGATGTCGGAGATTGCGCCAATGAACAGCGGGCCGAAGCCGTAGCCAATCAGGTTGACGAGAAGCAGCATCACTGCCGTGGCCATTGCGCGCACACGCATGCTTACCACGCCTTGGCCGATCGTGTACTGAGCGGCCAGGTAGCCGTACTTCACAAAGCCGCCGATGATCAGGCCGATTGCAGCGTAGAGCAGATTTTCGGTGGTGAAGGCGACGATATAAAAGGGAACCGACAGTGCCAGGCCTACCGCCGGTACCCAGGCGATGGCGCCCGGGTGCTTCTTGTATATTTTGGTCGCCAGCCAACCGGTGGCGAAGGTGCCAACGGCGGCGGACAGGGCGACCGGCGTGTTGATCCAGATTGCAGCCTGGCCGGCGGTAATTTCGTAGGTGCGGACCAGAAAGAGCGACTGGAACGAGGAGATACCGTAACCGCAGAACGCGGCAATGGTGGCACCGGCGGTCATCAGCCAGAAAGCCGGCTTACCCATCAGCTCGTGGATAGCTTCTCTCAGGCTGGCTCGCTCCTTTTTCACGGCTTCGGGCGGATCGGTGTAGCCTCGCGGCGGCTCTTTGACCGTGAGTTTGAAAGCAAGGGCGACCAGCAAGCCCGGCAAACCGACGACGAAGAAGGCGGTGCGCCAGTCGAATACGTCGGTAACCCAGCCGCCGATGATGTTGGCGAACATGGTACCGAGCGTTACGCCCATGGCGTAGAAGCCCAGTGCCTGGGACCGTTCACGCGGGATGAAATAGTCCGCGATCAGGGAGTTGGCCGGCGGCGTACAGCCAGCCTCACCAATCCCCACACCGACGCGACACATCAGCAGAATCCAGAACGCGCCTATGGTGACCGAGCCGATGGTGACTTCCATCGCCAGGCCGCAAAGCGCTGTCATCAGCGACCACAGGGCCACGCAGACGGTCATGATCCACACGCGGTTGGCGACATCGGCAAAGCGCGCCAGCGGGATGCCCACGGCTGTGTAGAGCAAGGCGAAACCGAAGCCGGTGAGAAGCCCGAACTGGGTGTCTGTAATCCCGAGGTCCGGTACCAGGTCGGGGCCGACGACCGCTAGCAGGGCGCGATCGACGAAATTCAAGATGTAAATAAATGTCAGCGCGAAGAGCACATAATTGCGGTACGCCTTGGAGCCGTAGCCGGCCAAGTGGCCTTGGGCTCCCCCCTCTCTGGCAGTGATGGTTCTCATGGACAATACGCCTTCTAGGTTTGTTGTTATAAGTCGATGCGGGCTGTAATCGCACGCTGCTATTACCCACTCCTGGCGGTGTCTGCCTGGCCTTAAGAACAGTTGAAAGCCCTATCCGACTAGACGAACCTTGCCACTATATCGGCATAGTGGGGGTACGGTGGCGCGCAGAATTGTTAAGTTTTGTCGCGAGCAATATGCAGCCTCGAGCGAATGCCAGGACCCAGGCTTATAAGAGTCACCGCGACGCTTGATATTACGGCGTAGCAGCGGGACGGCCAGGCATGGTCGAGCCAAACAGCCTTTTTGAATACTCGTCCATAAGCAAATGGCATAACTTGAGCAGCACGTAGCTGAAACTCAGTCGAGGACGATACGCTGACAATTCAGACGACTGTTTTTGGCCGATTACTGCCAGTCACGACCAGCCTCCTCGAACTGGAATTGACCCATCATTCACGTCCCTTCTGACAGGCTCTACCCAATGGACAGAGCCAGCTTCCCGCAACACACTGTCTGCATTCCGTCACATACCTGCGGGCCAGTGCCCTCCCCCAAAAGGTTCAAGCATCAAGGAAGTCCCATGACCCTGAAAACCAGCGCCGACATCGTTCTGGCCGAAACCTATGGCGCCACCCGTGTGCTGGTCCTCAACCGCCCGGACAAGCGCAATGCGTTGGAAACCGCAATGTATGTGCTGATGGAACAGTACCTGGACGAAGCGCTGGCCGATCCGGCGATCGCCAATATCGTGCTGACCGGCGCGGGCAATTTCTTCTGTTCTGGCGGTGATCTGGAGTCACTGGCGACCCGCGCGGCGTTGCCGGTCGAGGAGCGGGCGAACCTGATCGAGCGCCTGCACAGCCTGGTGCGCAAGCTGAAGTTCTGTCCCAAGCCGGTGATTGCTGCTATTGAGGGCGGTGCTGCCGGAGCGGGGGCTTCGTTGGCTTTTGCGGCTGATCTGATCGTGGCGGCACAGGGCAGCTATATCTCGATGGCCTATGTCAAAGCCGGGCTGGTGCCGGATGGTGGTGGTTCGGCGTTTCTGGCGCTGTCGTTGCCGCACCAATTGGCGGCGGAAGTTGCGCTGTTGGGTGGGCGGTTGCCGGTGGAGCGCTTTGCTGCTGCCGGGGTAGTCAATCGGGTGGTGGCGCCGGGTACGGCGTTGCAGGTGGCACTGGAACTGGGGCAGCAGTTGGCCGAGGGACCGAGGGAGTCACAGGCGGCGATTCTGGAGTTGCTGGATGGGCCGGATCGTGAGGCCTTCGAGCGGCAACTGGAACGTGAGAAGCAGTTGATGGCGATTGCGCTGGGTGGCGCGGAGGCTGCCGAGGGGATTGCCGCGTTCAAGGAAAAGCGGGCGGCGAGGTTTTCAGTGTTCGGGAGCTGAGCACCGCAGCCTTGAGCCGCCGAGACAGGCACTTCAATGCCTGTCCCGGTGGTTCAGGTGAAGCTCAGAAAATCTGACGCTTGATGATGGTTTCGTTACGGTCCGAGATAGCTGTCGCCATCAGCTGCAATAAGGTCAGAAACAGCCAGAATCACTCCCGTTCCACACACAACGCTACACCCTGCCCCCCGCCAATACACAGGGTTGCCAATCCCTTTTTTGCGTCCCGGCGCCGCATTTCATGGAGCAGCGATACCAGCACGCGACATCCGGAGGCTCCAATTGGATGCCCCAGGGCAATGGCGCCGCCGTTGACATTCACCTTGCTGTGATCCCAGCAAAGCTCCCGGCTGACCGCCAGTGCCTGCACTGCGAAAGCCTCGTTGGCTTCGATGAGATCCAGGTCAGAGACTGTCCACCCCGCCTTATCCAGGCTACGCCGGGTTGCAGTAACCGGCCCCATACCCATGATTTCTGGCTCTACGCCTGAACTGGCGTAGGATACGATCCGCGCCAGGATGGGCATTCCCAGCTTCTCGGCCTTGTCGGCGCTCATCAGCAGAACGGCTGCAGCGCCATCATTGAGCGTGGAGGCATTACCAGCAGTAACGCTACCGTCCTTGTCGAACGCTGGCCGCAGGCGCGCCAGCGAGTCGATGGTCGTTTCTCTGCGCGGTTGCTCGTCAACCTCAAAGCAAAGTGCCTCGCCCTTGCGCTGGGGCAATATGATCGGTGTGATCTCTTCCTTGAACCTGCCCGCATCAATTGCTGCCATAGCTTTGGCCTGGGATGCCACTGCCAAGGCATCCTGATCCTCGCGGCTGATACCAAATCGGTTGGCGAGGTTCTCTGCCGTCTGGCCCATATGGTAATCGTTGAACGCATCCCATAGACCGTCGATGATCATGGTATCCAACAGACTGCCATGCCCCATCCGCAGACCGGTCCGCGCCTTGGGCATCGTATAGGGCGCCAGGCTCATATTTTCCTGTCCGCCGGCAATCACTACATCGGCGTCACCGCAGGCAATCGCCTGCGCTGCCAGGTGGACTGCCTTGAGCCCTGATCCGCACACCTTGTTGATGGTCATCGCAGGTACCGTCACCGGCAAGCCGGCATGGATGGCTGCCTGTCGGGCAGGGTTCTGACCAGCCCCTGCGGTCAGTACCTGTCCAAGGATGACCTCGTCCACGGCATTGGGGGCCAGACCATTTCGCGTCAACAGGCTTCGGATGACCGTTTCACCGAGCCGATGGGCCGGGATACCGGACAACGCCCCCTGGAAGCTACCGATCGCTGTGCGTGTCGCATCGACAATGACCACCTCCCGCATACGATCTCTGCTAGTCATAACTGCATCTCCGGTACGTACTCCGGCACAATCAAGCGACCTGCCGTTTTGCTGACAATTTCCTCCACACTGACACCAGGGGCCCGTTCCTTCAGGACGAAGGCACCCTCTGCGATCTCCAGGTAGGCCAGATCAGTCAGCACGCGCTTGATGCATCCGGCCCCTGTCAGCGGCAGGCTGCACCAGTCCAGTAGCTTGGACTCACCGTCCTTGGAGGCGTGGGTCATAGTGACAATGATGTTTTCTGCTCCGGCAACCAGATCCATCGCCCCTCCCATGCCCTTGACCAGCTTGCCTGGGACCATCCATGAAGCGATGTTGCCATGTACATCCACTTCGAAGGCGCCGAGTACGGTGAGGTCAATGTGCCCACCCCTGATCATCGCGAAGGAGGCAGCCGAATCAAAGATCGAGGCGCCAATACGCGCGGTGACGGTCTGTTTCCCGGCATTGATCATATCCGCATCCAACTCGTCTTCCGTGGGGTATTGCCCCATTCCGAGTAGACCGTTCTCGGACTGCAGCATGACCTCCATGCCTTCCGGCACATAGTTCGCCACCAGAGTAGGAATACCAATACCCAGATTCACGTAAAAACCATCCTGCAGCTCACGGGCAACACGTTGCGCCATTTGCTCACGAGTAAGTGCCATGTCTATGTCCTCTTGTTTTTGTCAGCAGCGCTGTATCAATCGCGCAGGGTGCGCTTCTCGATACGCTTCTCGAAACTGCCGCAGATCAACCGGTCAACGTAGATACCGGGCGTCTGAATCTGGCTGGGCTCAATTTCGCCGGGCTCGACGATTTCTTCCACTTCCACAACCGTGATCCTTCCGGCGGCAGCGGCCAGAGGGTTGAAGTTCTGTGCGGTATGACGGTAGATAACATTGCCAAAGCGGTCGGCCTTCCAGCCCTTGACGATGGCGAAGTCACCAACAATGGCGTGCTCCAGCACATAATGACGGCCAGCGAACTCGCGGGCTTCCTTGCCTTCAGCAACAGGGGTGCCAAATCCGGTGGCTGTATAGAACGCAGGGATACCGGCACCACCAGCCCGCAGCTTCTCGGCCAGGGTGCCCTGCGGGGTCAGCTCGACCTCCAGCTCACCATCAAGCAACTGGCGTTCGAACAGGGCATTCTCGCCGACATAGGAGGCAATCATCTTGCGGATCTGCCGCTCTTCGAGCAGCACCCCCAGCCCGAATCCATCTACTCCGCAGTTATTGGAAACCACCGTCAGGTCTGTGGTGCCCTTTCTGCGGATCTCTGCAATCAGGTTCTCCGGAATGCCACACAGCCCGAAGCCCCCCGCCAGAACTGTCATGCCGTCCTGCAGGCCATCCAGCGCTTCAGCATAAGAAGCCACACGTTTATCGAAACCAGACATGCTATTTACCTTTTATTGGACCCTTTATCGGTAAACGCCAGTGTGGAATAAAAGTGTTAATTTGTTAAATTTGTTTTTTGATACTATTAATTTGAAATACAAATCAGTTAAGGCTTGTGTCTGGACATGACAGTTAAACAATTGCGAGCTTTTGTTGCGGTAGCACAAACCTTGAGCTTTGCTCAGGCCGGAGAACGACTCTACATGTCCCAATCTGCCCTGAGCCTGTCGATAAAGGCCTTGGAGGATAGACTAGGGGGACGTCTATTCAGCCGAACCACTCGGGCCGTCAACCTCTCCCCGGAAGGCCAGGCTCTGCTACCCTTGGCCCGCCGCCTGATTGCCGACTGGGACAATGTCGAAGATGAACTGCGCCAGCGCTTCACTTTACGCCGGGGGCGCGTATCCATCGCCGCTATGCCGTCCTTTGCCGGCAATCGCTTGCCGCCCATGCTCATGCATTTTCGCGAGCGCTATCCTGCAATCGGAATCACAGTCCACGATGTGATCAACGAGCAGGTAATAGAGATGGTTCGTAACCGCCAGGTTGAGCTGGGGATTGCCTTCGAACCTGGCAGCGACACGTCACTCAGCTTTAAGCCCTTGTACATGGATCGCTTCGTCGCGGTAGTACCGGAGACATCCCCCCTGGCGGAATGCAAAGAGGTTAGCTGGGAAGATTTACTACCCTACCCTTTTATCACTTTGCAAAGGCCGTCCAGCGTTCGCGTCATGTTGGAGGACAGCTTGAGCATTGGAGGGCAAAGACTGGACGTATCAATGGAGAGCCATCAGTTGGCGACCGTGGGACGCATGGTGAGTAGTGGCCTGGGAGTGAGCGTAATGCCCGCCCTGTGCATCCAGCAGATGCATGAACTCGGTGCCCGCTGTATTCCATTGGTGAATCCTGTGATAGAGCGATCAATAGGCATCCTGACCAAAGCTGATCATGAGTTATCCGTCGCCGCTCAAGCACTTGCTGATATTCTGGGACAACTCGATGCCCAAACCTCCCAACGGAAGCCCACTATCCTTTTTGGAGACCAGTAAAGAAAATCTTGCAGAAGGCATCTGCCACTTCTTCAGCGCTGTATTTACTGTTGGGTGTATACCAACGGTACGTCCAGTTGAGCATACCGAAGATAGTGTTGGCTGCTAGCGTCGCGGCGATATCGTTGCGAAAACTACCCTCCTCGATGCCTTCCTTGATCAGCGCCAATACTGCTCGTTCAAAGCCCTTGGTTTTGTCCAGCATCTCTTGTGCCCAAGGGGTTTTGGCATCCGCGATCTTGTGCATTTCTTCCTGTATATACAGGTACATATAAGGATAACTGTCGCTGTAGGACTTCATTAGCAGCTTGACCAACTGCTCCAGCTTATCCTGCGTGCTAATATCCTTGCGGGCCAGCACCAGTCCTACTTTCTCTGCGTTCTGCTCTACGCCGCCTTTTACCGCATCGCGGAAGAACTCTTCCTTGTTTCCTACATAATAGTAGACACTGGCACGATCCATCCCGGCATGGCTGGCAATATCATTGAGTGTTGTCGTCTGATAGCCTTTTTCCTTGAAAAGGTCCGCCGCGACACGAATCAATTCGTCCCTCTTTGCTTTGTATTTCGCCCCACCATCATTCAGGGCTGTTTTGCGCCGCTGGGAAATATTGCTATTTTTGGGTGACTTTGCCATTTACCACACTTTCCTATTAAGAGAGCAAAAACCATACCAGCATGTTCGCTTTAATGTACCATGCTAGCTAGTACAGGCGCTCCCATCAAGAGAGGGAGCGAATGACCATATCTCAACGCACCAGCTTACATCAGCTGAGTTCCTCGCGGCCAGCAGCGATCTTAGTAATGATAAAAGCCTTGGCCACTTTTACGTCCCAGATATCCCGCCTCCACCATCTCCCTGAGCAGAGGAGCGGGACGGTATTTGGAGTCATTGAAACTGGCGTAGAATACTTCCATGACAGCCAGCAGAGTATCCAGGCCGATAAGATCTGCAAGCGCCAATGGCCCGATCACATGGTTACACCCCAGCCGCATGCCATCATCTATATCCTGCGCAGACGCAATACCTTCCTGGAGAACGAATACCGCTTCGTTGATCATCGGCACCAGAATCCGGTTGATAGCAAAACCGGCACTGTTTTTTACTGAAATAGCGGTTTTTTTGATTACTTCAACAAAGTGGCTCACCGCTTCATAGGTGGTATCATCGGTCTGCAAACCCCGAATCACCTCAACCAGCAGCATGACCGGCACAGGATTGAAG
Organism: Halopseudomonas xiamenensis; assembly: GCF_014219065.1. Taxonomy (GTDB): domain Bacteria; phylum Pseudomonadota; class Gammaproteobacteria; order Pseudomonadales; family Pseudomonadaceae; genus Halopseudomonas; species Halopseudomonas xiamenensis. The sequence goes on along the minus strand of NZ_JACLGO010000013.1, from coordinate 80,873 downwards.
AAGTGCATGCCGATGACACGATTTGGCGTCTTACTCGCAGCGGCGAGCTTGGTAATCGAGATTGACGAAGTGTTACTGGCAATGATGGTGCCCTTGCCAACGACCTGATCCAGCCTCTGAATGATTGCCAGCTTCACACCCTCTGCCTCAGAGGCCGCCTCAATAACCAGATCCACCTCAGCCAAGTCAGCATAATCCGTGGTAATGCAGATACGTTCCAACGCCGACTCACGGTCAGCAGGGGTGAGCTTTCCTTTCAGCACCAGCCGATCCAGACTACTCGCCACAACAGTCATGCCTCGCTCCAGCGATACCTGATCAATATCCAGCATCACCACTGTCAACCCTGCTGCTGCACATACCTGGGCGATACCATTGCCCATAGTGCCTGCGCCAACCACGCCCACTTTATTGATACTTCCTGACATCGCTATTCTCCAGTGGCAAAACTAGCGTTAAGGTCGCTCATAGATAGCAGCAATACCCTGGCCACCACCGATGCACATGGTGACCAGGGCGTAGCGCCCGCCAGTGCGATGCAATTCATGAATGGCTTTGGTGGAGATGATGGCTCCCGTAGCACCGACGGGATGGCCAAGAGAAATCCCTGACCCATTGGGATTGACGATCTCCGGATTCAGACCCAGCTCTCTAATGACAGCACATGCCTGCGCAGCGAATGCCTCGTTGGCCTCAATCACATTGATCTGTTCCAGCTTGATGCCGGTTTTCTGCAGCACTTGCCTTACCGCTGGGATCGGGCCAAGCCCCATATAGTCCGGGTCAACTCCTGCATGAGCATAACCAACCAGGCGCGCCAGCGGATCAATGCCCAGCTTCTCTGCCGTTTGACCTTCCATCAACAGCAACGCCGCCGCTCCGTCATTCAAGCTGGAGGCATTACCGGCGGTGACAGTGCCATTTTCCCGAACGAAAATCGGCTTCATCGCCGACAACTGCTCTACCGTGACATCCGGGCGCACGTTCTCATCACGATTGAACAGGCTGACACCCTTACGCCCCTTGATTTCCACAGGAACAATCTGCTCGTCAAAATAGCCTTTGGAAATGGCCCGTGCGGCGCGATGCTGACTTTCAACCGCCAGTTCATCCTGGGCAACACGCTCAATTCCATAACGGGCTGCCACATTTTCAGCAGTGACCCCCATGTGTTTGAGCTTCCATGGGTCGTGGAGAATTCCATTCATATAGTCCACCGCTTCAGTATTGCCCAGGCGCGCACCCCAGCGAAGATGGGGCAGGAGGAATGGTCCTCGGCTCATGCTTTCGGCCCCAGCGCCGATGGCAATATCGGTATCACCCAGCAGGATCGATTGCGTAGCAGAAATAATCGCCTGTAATCCAGAACCGCAGAGTCGATTGACGTTAAACGCCGGTACCTCTTGCGGAATACCGGAATCCATCGCTGCCACCCGACTCAGATAAGCATCCCTCGGCTCTGTGGGAATCACGTTGCCCATCACCACATGGCCAACTCGGTCCGCCGAAACTCCAGCACGTTCAAGTGCTCCAGAGACAGCGACCGTAGCCAACCTGGAAAGCGGCTGATCTTTCAAGGCACCGCCAAAACTACCAATAGCAGTTCGCACCGCACTGACTACAAATACCTGTCGCTGCGCCATGTTTCCCCCTTCTCATATTTCCAATGGCGTCGTAGACGAAGCTATCGACACCCCCGATAAAAAAAGGCTGCAGGCAGTGTCTGTCTGCAGCCTAAACGGAGCATACGTTTTGTCTCAGCCTGCCAAGCAGCCAAGATACAAAGCCTAACTGTTCCTGTTTGGCAGCCAGCCGATCTTCCCCTCATCGGGCCTATCTAGTTGCGCGTTGAAGCTCCCTACTGCCTTCGCAACGACACCGCCGATATCAAAACCTGTCATTGATGTCAGCCCACCATCCACGGCAAGCGCCTGACCTGTGATATGGGAGGACTCCTCCGAAGCAAAGAACAGCACCGCCTGAGCAATATCTTCCGGTTTCCCTGCGCGCCCCAAGGGGATCAAGTCACCATATGGCTTCCGCAAGCTTTCAGTGAATGCTTCATAGTGTTCTGGGGCGACATTACACGCAGTACCTATGATGGGAGTCAGAATCAAACCGGGGGCAACCACATTGGAGCGAATCTGTTCAGCTGCGAGCTCATAGGAAGCCGAACGAGCAAAGTGCAACACCCCAGCCTTTGCCACATCATAGGATGCGGACGACCAACCGGCCTGGATACCAGCGATACTCGAAAGCGATACGATACTGCCGCCGCCCCCCTGCGCAATCATCTGCTGGGCAGCATATTTATGTCCCAAGGCTACAGATCCCAGCAAGAGAGCGATGGTTCTAGCAAAGCTGTGCGAATCCAGATCGACCACAGCAGCCTGATCCCCCAGCGCACCTGCATTGTTAACCATGATGTCCAATCGGCCAAAACGCTCTACCGCGTAGGTGATCAACGCCTCAATATCACTTTCAACAGTCACGTCGGCACGCTTGAATACTACCCGCTCGGCACCAAACCGTGACTCAAGTCCTGCGGCCTGAGGATCAATATCCCCTATCACAACACGCGCACCTTCCGCTACGAAAGCTTCGACTATAGCCTTGCCTATTCCCCTTCCCCCGCCAGTAATGACAGCGACCTTATTGAGCAACCTTGACATTGCGGAAAGCTCCCTTCTTATTCTTAAGTATCGCTAACTTTTACATAGGCAACACAAAAAATCAACACAAAAGTTGACCAGGAACAGCAACCTGATCTAACAATGCATCTACTGAATTTCGTGACCGGGAAAATATAAAGAGGTGCAGAATGCAGCAACTGACAGGAAAAAAAATCATCGTTACCGGGGGAGCCCAAGGCATTGGAGCAGCCGTAGTCCGAGCATACGTCGCAGCGGGAGCGGCTGTTGCCTCCATGGACGTCAATGATGCATTGGGCCATCAGGTCGTCACTGAACTCCTGGAAGCATTCCCAGGCAGCGATGCACGCTACTACCATTGCAACATCAGTGATCGCAACGACGTAGAGAAAGCCTTCCGAAGGGCGACAGATAATATGGGCGGGCTGGATGTTCTCGCCAATATCGCTGGCGTACAGCGCCACTCGCCTCCCGACGCTATCCCGGAAGACCTATTCAATCACCTGTTCAGTATCAACGTGCTGGGTACGATGAACACCAACGCCGAAGCTTATCGACTGATGAAACCCAAGGGAGCTGGCAACATCATCAACTTCGGCTCCGAGTCAGGACTGGTCGGCGAGCTGAATAATGGGCTCTACGCAGCGAGCAAAGCTGCAGTTCATACATGGACACGCAACGTAGCGCGTCAATGGGGGCCGGATGGTGTGCGTGTCAACGCAGTATTACCCTATATGGTCACCCCCATGTACGCCGCCTTCCGTGAGGCGCTATCCCCCGCTGAGCTGGCAGCACATGATGCGGCAACTCAAGCGGATATTCCGTTGGGGGGCAAGTTTGGTGATGCCGATAGAGACCTAGCGCCGGTCATGGTATTTCTTGCCAGCGACGGCTCACGTTTCATTACCGGGCAGATGTTGCCTGTGGATGGTGGCCTGATATCGGTACGCTGACACGCTGACGCCCCCTTTCAAAGGGGGCATCTCTAGTCAGGCAAACTGGTGACAAATTCCCGTAAGGCTTGAGTGAACACATCGTTGCTATCCCCCGCAACCATATGCCCAGCGCCTGGGATATCAATAAAGTCAGCGTGCGGAATCAATTCCCGGAACCGCTTAACCTGATCATCACCCACCAGCTCGCTCCGGCTGCCTCGGATCAATAACGTAGGCACTCTGACATTCCTGCTGGCTTGCTCATGACGCGCCTCTGCTGCCTCTTTGGAGGCATCCAGTGAGGCAAACAGGCTGGGATCCCAATGCCAGTGCCAACGCCCATTGCGCATCCTGAGATTCTTCTGCAGACCAGACAGGTTTTCAGGGCGCCGACGATGGGGAAGATAGCGCGAAATGCTCTCGGCAGCCTGTTCAAGACTTTCAAAGCCTTCCGGGTTCGCGGTCATGAAATCACGCACCTGTGCAGCGCCCTGCATGTTGATACGCGGCGTGATATCCACCAACACCAGAGCTCTGCCGCTGGAGGCATGTGCACCCAGGGTATTAAGCGCGATCAACCCGCCCAGCGAAGCACCCACCAATACCGGGGGCCGGGAAAACTGCGGAATGATCTTCAAGACATCTTGCATTTGCAACTCGATAGCGTATCCATCTGCAGCCCACGCGCTATCCCCATGACCTCGCAAATCAAGACTGATAATGCGGAAACCTTCATCAGCCAGATCTACAGCACAGCTGTTCCACGAGTATCGAGTCTGCCCGCCGCCATGCAGAAAGAGCACGCCGGGGCCATCTTCCGGCCCACCAACGCTGGCCACCAGTTTCTGTCCGCCATTGAAGAAAAATTGCGTTCGGAGTGCTCCCATACTGCTTCATCTCCCAATCGAAATCTCACAAAATCAACACCGTGGTTGACTTGGAGTATATCTTGAACCACTATAGGTTCAAAGTCACACGAAAATGCTTGAATCCGTTCACGGAGGCCACCATGAGAAGCCAAATGACAGCGGAGCAAGTTACACCAGTGGTCTGTCACGACATCGTAGCTGCCGTACTTTCCCACCAGGGGGAGCTTGCATTGTTGCGACGCAGTCCGCTGGTGACGGGCGATGTGGGGCGCTGGAACTGTGTGACCGGATTTCTCGAGGCGTGCAACGATCCCTTGGCACAGGCACTGGAAGAAGTCCAGGAAGAAGCCGGCATCTCCAGATCTGATCTCCGGCTCCTCAGCAGCAAAGTACTGCATCTGGAAGGCCTAGATGGCCGCATATGGCGCGTACATACATTTCACTTTGCCAGTCAAACTCGGGCACTGACCCTTAACTGGGAGAATGATGATTGCGCTTGGCTTAATCCTGAAAAACTGGATGAGATTGCCATCGTCCCCTGGTTTGCAGACATTCTTGAGGCATGTGACTTGCATCACTCCATGGCAACCTGTTTCCAATAGGCTAGCGGTGAGACCATGACAGGGCCCGCTCGACCTCTAGCCCATGCACGCGACAAGCAGCCCATGAGAATGCTTTCTAGCCTGCACAGGACCCAATGATGGTAGCTCAAACAAGGGTCGCGAAGCATCGCGCCCCTTGTCTGATCCAACCGATCTACGGCAGCGCGATCTTGGGGGCGACTTCCTTGGAGATCATCTCCAGCGACTGGAACCAGGGCGCAGGGTCGTCGTAATAATCATGAACCTCCACCTGCAGCGTTCCCCAGCCACCTGTAGCAGCAAACAAGGCGTTGATCTTTTCAGTAACCGTTTCAGGTGAGCCGACAACAAACACGTTATCAACGAGAAACTCCAGATCAGCATCTGCCGGATCGATACCTGCATCTTTTGCAAAACCATCCATCATGCCAAAACGATGCCAGATCGGAATAAGGTAACGTTGGAAGCAGTAACCAATAGGACCTTCCATGACAAGTCGCTTGGCTTCCTTATCAGTCTCGGCGCAGAACACTGTTTGCGAAACGGCATGGCGTGCACGGTCTGGGATATGACCAGCAGCGATCGCTGCTTCAGAGTAGACTTCCCAGTGTTTCTTCAACGCATCCAGACCAGAGAAAATGGAGACGGGCTTGAAATTTCTCTCCCCTGCCAAACGGATGGATGGCGAATTGTAGCTGAATCCCGTCACCGCAATTTCAGGAGCTTTCCCTCCCCACGGGCTGAAATCAGCCAGCTTGTGCTGCTCGTCACCATCGTCACCTTCAAGCTCTTCTGGATACCCAGCGTCCCAGTATTTACCCTCATAGAAGAAAGGCTCTCGCTTCCAGATTTTTTCCATGATGGAGAGCGACTCGCGGACCATATCATTCAGGCTCTTGGTCTCGTTGCCACCCGTTGCCGTATTTGACTGACCCGCGTTGCGGATACCGTGAATGTAAGACGCCTGGGGATAGGCCCCAGCACCGATACCGAGAAAGTAACGCCCTTCCAGTATCTGAGAAAGCCAGCCAATCATCGTGGCCAACTTGGCCGGATGCTGGTGAGGCAGGATATGCGCCATTGGGGCGAATTTAATATTTTTAGTCTGCAAGGCTGCCGCTGCGATGATCAACTCCGGGTTGGGAATATTTTCCCATACCTGCGAGGCATGCTCAGAGATCATCATTGAATCAATTCCCACACTGTCCGCTTGAACGGCACTCTGGATACCCCAGTCAAACGTCTGTTTGGCTGTACGCCCCGGGCGCATGTAGGGATGAAAAATCAAACCGGTTTCCATTGCCATGATTGTTATCTCCTCTAAATGGGTAGTAGGCAAGGAGGCACTGCCTGCTGATTGCAGACTAGGCCACAGATCCAATATAACGACGTTATACTGTCAAATCAACCTGGATGTTGATTTATTTACCATGATTTTTAATGCAAACTTCGTTAAGCTGAACCCGCTCATGAAAGCCGTTTGATTCCATACATAGGTTGTTCATATGAAACCAGTGATTTCTCGCAGTATGAAAGGTCGCAGCGGCGAGGCAACCCAAGTAAAGAAGCGATTACTGGAAGTGGCTCGGCACCTGCTCAGCACTACCGGGCGCGAGGGCGCGAATTCAAGGGCCATATGCGCCATGGCCGGTGTCGGCGCACCAACGATTTATCATTACTTTGGTGACCTGGCGGGGTTGCACCGCGCCGCCATCGATGAAACCTATGAACAAGTCGCAGAGGCTTACCTCCAAGGTACAAAAGAGGGAGGTCCGCAACAAGGTCTGAGAAACGGCTGGGGCGCCTTCGATCACTTTGCCCGTCAGGAGCCACTCATGTGTCGGATAGTCATCCAGCAAATCCTTGCCGGCGCCCCACCCGTCAGCGTCGCGGAAACACTGCGTACAGTCGAGAAGGACCTGTCGCTGCTATATGACGCAGGCGCCCTGAATTATCCCGCCCATGAAGCGGTCCAGTTGCTATGGATAGGCACCTTGGGGACAGCCTGTTTCACATCGAGTGAAAAGACAGACCAAGAAGACTATCCAGCGCTTCAAAAAAAGATGGTGGACATAGTGTTCGACGCGTTGTTTTCAAACAGAAATTCAGCGGATGATCTTCAGACTCAGGGGGCGATCATCAGACCACCATCAAGGGCGACTACCGAGCCGGTAAGATAGGCACTAGCACGTGATATCAAATAGATCGCGGTACCGCCGACATCCGTCGTCCTGCCAAAACGATGGGCAGGAATACTATCCAGCACCGCCCGTTCGACTTCGGCATCAGCGACAACCCCTGCCGTCAGATCACTGGGGAAAAAACCCGGTGCGATCGCGTTGACATTGATATTGCGCGCACATAGATCCGACGCCAGCGTGCGAGTGAGTTGATGAATGGCAGCCTTGCTGCAGCCATAGGCATAGGCACCGCCGAAACTTTTCCCGAGAATACCCCCCACCGAGCCGATATTGATTATGCGTGCCGGCTCGTCAGCTGTGCCGGCCTTCTCCAGCAGAGGACATAGTCCCTGGATAAGAAGAAATGGTGATTGCAGGTTGAGGTTCATTACCGCGGACCAATCCTGCTCGGTGACAGAGCCCAGCGGCGGCGCATGAAATATACCAGAGTTGTTGATCAGCGCATCCAGCTGGGAACAGCTGTTTTGCACGACGTGAAGCAAATCCGCCAGTTGATCATTACAGGAGAGGTCACAGGAGATGAATTCAAACCCGCCATACTCCGCCAATTCATGGTTCAGGCTGTTCGCTGCGACATGATCACGTCCGACAACCAACACCCTGCAGCCTGCAGCCTGCAGCCACCAGACAGCGGGTAATCATCGCACCTATACCCTTGGCCCCACCAGTCACCAGTACGGTTTTGCCCGCAACGGAAAACAATCCGCTGAGATCAATGCTAGACATATGTGCCCCCTTGTTTGTCAAAAAATATGATGGGAAACGACTTCTTGCGCACTACTTGCCTTGGCACGCACTCTGGTTTCTCACCCGAGGATGGAAGGCAGAAGCTCAGGCACGGGAGCCGATCATATCGGCCGCCTGCTGGGTCGCCTCACTGGTCCTGGTCGCTAGTTTGCGCACTTCATCAGCCACTACGGCAAAACCACGACCAGCATCTCCAGCGCGAGCAGCTTCAATGGCAGCATTGAGTGCCAGCAAGTTGGTCTGGCTGGCAATCCCCTGGATAGTGGTAACTATTTCCGTCAACTTGTGCAGATTCAGTTCAAGGTCTCTGCGCTGCGTGATCTGCTCTTCCCGCAGCTGTTCCTCCAGGCGCATGACATGGATATCAATCAACGCACCTACCATTCGTACTGGACTGCCATCCGAAGCGCGGCGAGTCTGACCACGGTTACGGAACCAACGGTACTCACCACTCTTGAGCTTGATCCGATAACAAGCATCAAAAGGTGTCCTGCCACTGCGATCGCCGAGGTGAATAGCGAATGTTCGGAACACTTCTTCCTTGTCCTCCGGATGAATACGCGATGTCCAACTTTCCAATACATTGGGAAACTCCTCGGCAGTCTCAAAGCCCAGCATGTGGCGAAACTGCTCGGACCACCAGAAAGGGTTATGCGGATTCATCGGATCACCATCAACTACTTCCATATCCCACAAACCATCGCTCAGCATTTCCCGGGCCAGCTCGAAACGCGTTAACGTCTTGTCCAGCTCCCGGTCGCGCTGGCGCTGATCATGGATATCCCGCATAGAACCAGCAATTCGCAGACATGTCCCACGGCTATCGCACTGAGCCTGGCCACTGGTTACAAACCAGCGGTACTCGCCGGTTTTTATCGCCAGTCGGTGTTCCAGACGATAAGACACCTGTCCTTCTCCGCCGTGCATATGCTGGGACAGTGCTTCCAGGGTTGATTGCTTGTCTTCAGGGTGAAGTCGCGCTATCCAACTGTTCAACCTGCCAGGAAAGTCTTGCTCGTCCTGAAAACCGAGCAACGAGCGGAAGCGATCGGACCACCACAGCCCATTCGCTGGATTCATGAGGTCACCACCGACCACTTTCATGTCCCAAAAACCGTCGGTACTACTCTGGCTGATAAAGCCCAAACGGGCATTTATGTACTCTCGTTCCTCCTCACAACTCGCCAGCTTTGCGGTCAACTGGTGCAGTTGATCAGCCAGTTGAATGAGCTGGTTCTTCTCCTGCTGGCGTTCGGCATGATAGTTCTGCCAGGCCTCGCGAACTTGGTTGAGCAGAGGATTCGCAGTACCTCCGGGAGGTAGATCCAGATGTCCACCTTCAAGCGCATCGAGAAGGTGTCTCAGACATTCGGTTGCGGTTTTATCAGCTTTTGAGAAAAACACATGCCCCCCCTTCTTTCGCAAATTCAAAAGTAACTGGGCCTACTCCGTCCTCAGCCTTTTACGCTGATCTGCGATAAAATTAATTCAGGTTCAGAGCAGGAAAGCGACTACTGACCAGCAGCCGCCTCATGCATGCTTCAGCTCATCTTGATATTGGGAATGACTTCTTGCGCTAATCGCTGCAGGGACTCGAAATAGGGCTCCGGATTATCGATATTGTCATGCGAATTGACAATAACCTGGCCGCAACCACCCGACCTTTCCATCATGGCTTCTATCTTGCGAGTCACAGTTTCCGGTGATCCACAAAGCCATACATGATCAGCCAAAAAGTCCATATCAATCTGGCTCGGGTCAATGTCCGCACCCGCGTCCTTAATAATCCCAGGAAAAAGATTGAATTTTTTGTAGATGGGGAATAGATAATGCTGCCATGTCTGGGCCATACCACTTGCCTTGGCCCGCTTCCTTGCCTCAGCATCTGTGTCGGCAATAAAGATTTCACGGGTAACCCGAAAGCGTGATCTTTCAGGAGTCAAACCTTTCGACTCCATGGCTGCAGCCCAAGTGTCGTAGTGCGAGCGCATTACCTCGTGACCTCCAAAGAACGAGATCGGGCTATAATTGCGCTCTCCAGCCCACTTCAGGGATGACGAGTTCTTGGTCAGTCCCGTAACAGCGATCTCCAAGGCTTCACGACCACCCCAAGGACTATTGTCTGCAATTTCCACGTCGTATTCTGGCATGGTATCCGGCCCGGGAAAGCCCGCCTGAAAGAACTTTCCCTTTTCCATGAAGGGCTCTCTAGCCCATACCTTCTCCATCAGTTCAAGCGCTTCGAACATTTGTTCCTGCAACGGACCAATCCCTTCGAACCCATGCAGAATGGCATCTGTATGATGTCCACCAGGCGCCACACCAAGAAAGTACCGACCCTCGAGAATTTGCGACAACCAGCCAACCTGAATCGCCAGACTTGCCGGATTATGGTAAGGCAACAGATGCGCCATCGGCGCAAAGCGAATATTCTTGGTGAGAGGCGCCGCGGCACCAATAATGATTTCAGGACAGGGAATATTCTCCCAAGCCAGTGTGGAGTGCTCGCCAATCATGAAATCGGCGAAGCCAGCTTCATCACATACCTGTGCCAGCTTGAGAGACCAGTCGAACATTTCTCTCGCAGTACGGTGGGGAAGATTATATGGGGTATGAAAAAATCCGCATTGCATGGTCTTATCCTCTCATTCTTATCTTTTTAAGCTGCCTAATTGACTCTTTTAACCACAGGGCTCACACCATGGTGCCTTCGGCATCCTTGGTGGAGAAGCGTGGCGCAACCAATGAGGCAAACTTCTCCAGCTCTTCATTGTTCTGTTCCGGATCCAGGTGGCCCTGGCCAAACATGAGAAACAGTTCATTAAAGCCCAGACGGTCATGGGCACGGCCAATCTGGTCGGCAATCTCATCGGCACTGCCGATCAGAACGTTCGGCATCTTCTGACCGAAGGGGATAAACCACTTGTCCCAGAACCATTGATGCTCGGCCATCAGCTTCTGCGCATGCTCCTTGTCGTCAGTCAGCATCAAAAAACCACCCCAGGCGGCAACGTCTTCACGGGCAACATCACGCTCATGGGCCCGCGCCGTTTCGGCATAGCGGTTCCACAAGGTGTCACAGAAGTCCAGGTCTGCCGCCAGTACGATCGGCTTGCCTCCTTCGCGGGCCCACATATCCACTGTCCGCATGCTGCCGGCAAAGCCACCATAGATCTTCGGATGGGGGTTTTGATAGCACTTGGGAGCAATGCCGATCTTACGTACGATCCCATCAGCATCCATGCCTTTACCCATGCTGGCATAGGCCGGATGACCCGATGAACCGCCATTGGGCGGAAACTCCCAGTGCTTGCCCTTGTGGCTGAACACATCACTGGCCCAGGCTTTCTTGATGATCTGCAAGGACTCTTCAAACACTTCGCGGTTCAGCGCATCCTGCTCGTCACGCGCCTTGGCATTCACCGGTGTAGTGGCGCTCACACCCGGGCGAGCCGCCATGGAGTCAACCCAGCGTGCATGGTAACCACGGGTAAAGCCCACCATCAGTCGACCCTGGAGCATATGATCCAGCGTGGCAATTTCCTCGGCGACCCGTACCGGATTATGTGTGGGCAGGGTATAGCCCATGATGCCGGCCTTCATGCGCTTGGAGTGTAAGCCTACATACAAACTGAACATGCCCGGGTGGTTGTTGATCTCGAACCCTTCGATCTGCAGGTGGTGTTCGGGCTGACAGTAAGCCCCGTACCCCAGATCGTCAGCCAGGCGTACATAGCCGCGTACCTCTTCCAGGAAACGCTGATACAGCTCGGGCCGCTGGCCGGCCATACCGGCTTCCAGTTCATGCCGGCGGCCAATCACTCCCGTTTGCATCAAATTGAATTTCATATTGTCTTCCCCATCCCGTTCTTTGGTTCTTACAAATTAATCAGGCCCCACCATTAAATCAACATCATTGCTGATATTACAGTGAAAAAATATACAGATAACCTATCCGTTATTCTGCTCAGCTCTCAAGATAAGTAGGGCTTATCAAACAAGCGCTCTTTCTGCGTGTATTTTCTCTAAAATATTCTTTTTCACTTCCACCTTGTTTTCCTTTATTTCCTTATTCATATTCTTCGGTTTCAAAAGAAAAGTGGCCAAGGCGGGAATGATAATCAAGGCGCCCAGCATATTCCCCAGGAACATGAAGGCCAGCATTAACCCCATATCTGCCTGGAACTTGATGGGTGACCATGCCCAGGTAGCAACCGCTGCGGTTAATGTAACGCCAACCAACATGACCACCTTCCCTGTAGACACCAAGGCATTGACATAGGCCTGTCTGACGGACATACCCTGTCTCAGGAAAACCATGTACGCGGTAAGCAGGTACAACGCATAATCCACACCGATGCCAACACCAAGCGCCGTAACAGGGAGCGTCGCGACCTTGAGACCAATGCCCATGAACACCATCAATGCCTGCCCCAAGGTGGAGATAACCACCAGAGGCAAAATAGCAATCACTACAGCCCTCCAACTACGGAAAGTAACCAAACACAGTAGAATCACCGCAGCATAAACCAGTACTAGCATCTGATAATTAGCTTTTTCTACTGTCTGATTTGTTGCAGCCTCGACACCGGCATTACCCGCCGCCAGCAGGAACTGACGTTGGTCATTATTGTGCTCAGCAGCAAAAGCTTCTACCACCTCGGCGACACGCTGCAGTGTCTCGGCTTTATGATCCGTCAGATAAGCGATGATCGGAGCTACGGTACGGGAGTCATTAATAAGACCTGGACGCGCGGTGAATATACTATCAACCGCATCATTAGTAATATAGGGACTACGGCTGATTGTGTACCACTTGGGCGAGCCTTCGAACCCGGCCGGGGTAAACTTCTTCGCCATACTGGCTGCAGATTCTGTGACCTGTACTCCGGGTAAATCCCGCAGCAAGCGCTCAAGTCGATCAATCTCAAGCAGTGTTTCAAAATTTCCCAAGCCGCCTTCCGGCGTTGTCACAATAACGGCGAAAAGGTCGTTAGACAGTCCATAATTTTTCTGTACGTACTCCACATCCAGATTGTACTCGGAGTCCGCACGCAGTTCCGGAGCGCCCGCCTCGACATCACCGATCTGCATTTTCTGTCCATAGATGAATCCTGCTACGGTAATCACCGCAACCGACACCAAAACTCCAACAGCTACCTTCTTGCCGGTAATCAACCCAAGCCATTGACTGACGGAGTGGTTACTCTTCTGTACCCGCTCCGCATGCTTGGCAGCCCGCTTGGTGATGCCAGTGAAAGACAGTATTACGGGGATAAAAAACAAGTTGGTAACGATCAGCGCAACCACTCCCATCGTTGCGAGAAACGCCAGGTCCCGAATCGCAGGTATGGCGATAACAGCGATTACCGCAAAACCCAGTGCATCGGATACCAAGGCTACGGTACCCGCCAGGCAAAGCCGACGGAAGGTAAGCCGGGACGCCATATAACGGCCAAGCCCGCTACCGATATCCTGGATAATCCCGTTTATCATCTGCGAGCCATGGGAGACCCCAATGGCAAACACCAGAAATGGCACCAGCACGGAGAAGGGATCAAGGACAAAGCCCATCAACCGCATCATACCCAACTGCCAGACCACGCCCATCAGCGAGCAGATAATGACAACGCTGGTACTGATCAAGCAACGTGAATACCAATAGACGAGTACTGATACAACCACAGCCGCAATTATAAAATAACTGAGTACTTGCATCAGCCCCGCAATGAGGTCGCCCACCAACTTGGCGAAGCCAATGACATGCAACTCCACGCCGCGGCTCTCAAACTCATCATTGATAGCCCTCAGACTATCGGTGAAGGCTTTATAGTCGAGAGGCTCGCCGGTCTCCGAGTCACGCTCCATTAAGGGGATAAACAACGCACTGGAACGTTCATTCAATCCAACAAGAGAGCCCTTGAGTCCCGCCTTGGCGACGTTGTCCCGTAGCTTGTTCAGGCTTTCTGAGGATCCGTCATAGTCCGGCGGCATGACCGGGCCACCATCAAACCCTTCCTCTGTTACAGCCGTCCAGCGTACTGATGCCATCCACAAGGATTGCACAAATGCGCGATCAACCCCCTTGATCAGAAATACTCTGTCGTTGATTTCACTTAATGTTTTCTGATATTCCGCATCGTAAATGCTGCCGTTCTTGTTCTCGACCACCACAGTCACAGCATTACCCAAACTTCTCAAGTTACCAGCAAATTCTTTGTAGTTCTTAATATACTCATGCTCTGACGGCATCATCTTCTCAAAGCTGGCATTAACATCCAGTTTGGCCGACTGATAGGCCAAGAACAGAGTTACCAAAACTCCAATAGCAAAAAGGATCTTGCGATTGCAAAACAAAACTCGTTCAAAAATAGTGCCTGAAGACTCGTCAAATGCCCCGCCGACATCTTCGCCTTGAGCTATATTTTTTTCATTAGCGGACATAGCCTTACTCCTGGGTTCTTGGCTTTTCTGTTTTACGCTCCGAGAGTGAAATCCGCTCGACGCCCTCCAGGGTGGTCACTAGAAACTCATTATCAGCCGCCTCCACAACCGAGGTATAGATAGTGGTTTTTTCGGAATTCAGCACATCAAAACTGGAAAAATAATGATCAGTCAGAACCAGCTCTCCCGCCTGACTTACAAGTACAAATCCTTTCCCCTCTGCTCGCAGGAATGCATTATTTATCGTGGAACGAGGTAGCCCTGCAACAACCTGCCAATTAGCCCCGCTATCAGTGCTGCGGTAAGCTGTGCCTTGCAGCCCATAGGCAATAACCTGACTATCATCTCCGGTGATACCGGTAAAGCTACCCGAATATCCAGTATCAATGATCTCGAAGATATTTGTTTCTTCATTCAATCTGAAGATCGTGCCACGTTCACTGCCGATGAAAATCCCCCCTCCAACCGCAGTCACACTATTAAGATGCAGCCCACTTTCGTTATCTATTCTGTGCGTCCATGGAGCCCAGGTATCTCCACCATCATCCGTACGAGCAATATTGCCGAATGCCCCAACAGCAAATCCGACCGACTCATTCTTGAACCAGACATCGAGATAAGGTAGTGCGGGACCATCTCGATAGTTCAACTCTGTCGCCTCCAGAGCAAGCTCCGCCTCGGGCTCACCTTTCTTCAGCATGTTTTCATAATATTTTTTAAACTGCTCAGCAGCCATGACACCATCCAGTTGCTTTTGCCAACTAGCGCCACCATCGGCGGTGACAAGAATCACACCGTCATGCCCCACTGCCCACCCTTTACTCTCGCTCACCAAAGTAACGGCAACCAGATCACTTTGCACCGGCACCTGGGCTTGCTTCCAACTCTGCCCTGCATCAGAAGAGGCCAGAATCAGGCCTGCCGGCCCCACTATCACTGAAAGGCGTCCTTTTTGCGAGCTTCCTATAAAGGGTTTATTCAACGAATTCTTTTGCTCTACGGCAGGGATATCCAATGGGTCCTTGAACTCAGCCTTCGAGGGAAGTGCAAGCACACTCAAAAACAGAAACGGAATAGCCATGAAGGTATTTAACGCTTTCCGCGATGTAGTAATACACATATTTGTTTTACCCGATCGAGTTTAAGATAACGTACTTCCAACTACCCAAATGAGAGGACACATTGTTTGTTATCTAGCAATTCCTCCATTCTGAAATGACTTGGCAGGCAGCCCTGTCCCACCAAGTCATTCCCAGCTATCAGCGCACTCCCTGTGCCTCTACTGCACGAGGGGTCAATGCAATCCTCATACCCTCAGTACTCATATAAGATCGGTTCCAATGGCCAGGCTGAGAGGCACCGGCATTTATTAGCATATAGCTCCCCGAAATCAGATCATCAAATGCCCAAGTGTTGTTATTCACGCCTCCAACATCATAAGTTGGAAAGCTCTGAATAAAGCCGTTTTTCCACAGTTTCCCGGCATCATCATAAGTTTCAAGGGCAACGACTTGCCAACTGTCCTCATCTATATAGAAGCGACGCTTACTATATACATGGCGTGCACCAGGCTTGCGCTCTGCTTCAACTACCCATACACGGTGCCGCTCGAAACGTAGCGCCTCGGGATCAAGATGTTCCTTACCCAACACCTCACGCGGGTTAGCCTCTTGCGTTAGGGTGTAAGCGTTATAAGGCACAATTTTTTCGGTCTTACCTACCAGTTTGAAGTCGAAACGATCCATACGACCTACGAATCCAAAGATTTCATCCCACATTAGAACGCCACCATAGGCGCTGATTGGCAGGTCGTAAGCGAAATCAGGTGCCCGACGAGCACGACGCTGCCCTGGGGTATAGAACCAGACCAGTTGGCCGCCATTATCTGCCGTCGGCAGATAGAAGTTCAGGAAGGTTACACCAGCCTGCTGAGGAGGACTCGTTTGTACTGCTGAGAACGAGAGAATCGCTCCATGCGATTCCGCACGTAATTTGCCGCTGCGATCATACCAGGGGCGCATATGATGCTGGTTAGGTGTAGCGAGGACATTTACCCCCCCATTGGAGTCAACCACAAACGCCTGGTTATGCTGATGCATGATCGCCGGAGCAAATGCTAGCTTATGGTTCCACATTACCTCATAACCATCTTTCGGTATCGGGAATAGAACCCCAGGCAGCGGCAAACCTTCTGGGTCCGCCCCTGTGACCGCATCACCCATTACGCTGCCTGTCAGTTCTGCTGTGGTGGCATTGACCAGGGTATTCTCGAGCACCCAGTCTTCATAGCGGGCAGAACGATGAGTCGGATATACATTCAGCTTATAGGTAGGATACTTCCGCAATAATGCCTGTGTACCAACGGTCAAGGCATCTTCATACTGAGCCATATTCTCTGCACTGATAGTGAAGAGAGGTTTCTCACCCGCATAGGGGTGTATATAAGTCTGCATTGAATCCCGGTCATATTCGGGCAGCGGTTGAAGGCCACCGGTGTACTCGGGAATACTACCGTCAGCATTACCAGCACGCTCAGCACCATGTGCGGTCAGATCCGCTCCCAGACGCTTTGCTTCCTCGGCTGATACGGCTGCCAAAACCGTCCCGGAAAAGCATAGAGTGATAGCAGATATCAACCCAGCGACGATTGTCTTTTTAAACATGACTGCTTTCCTTCTTGTAATTATAGGAAATATTTTCTATTTATACGTTATCTTAGCAATACTTAGCCTTTGCCTTCCCTCATCAGAAAGAGGTGTTATAAGACAGCGAGACCCACCCCTTGTCATTCAGCGCATAAGGGCCATTGCCGCCTGCATAGGTATCACCCGCGGGACCACCACCTACTACTCGGCCATCTGGATTCCAGTGGTAATCCTGGTATTGCAGAGCGAAATAGTGCTTCTGTGCATACGCGGCTTTTACGCCTATAGAAGCAATAATTGAATCCTCCGCATAAAACCCGCCAGCAGCGTAGGCAGGCGTGCCATTGATTCCGTACTGGAACGAAATCGGTAGACTGATATCCACGGAGGGGAAGACCTGCAGCCAAGACGGCTCAAACAGAAAGGCTATGGCGACAGCATCGTCGGTACCACAGCCTACTCTATTGGTGGCTGCGCAGGCATAGCCTTCACCATTGTAAAGATCTTTGTCGTGAACCTTTTCAAGGTGCGTATAGGTAACCTCACCCAGGAACATGGCAGCGTCCCACAAGGTATTCCCTGAGAAGTTGATCATTGTATTAGCAATGACGTTGATCAAATCGCCTTTGGCGACTCTGGTCGGAAAAGCCGAGGCCAAAGCCGTATCCTTCCGGTAGTTGACCTCAAAACCCAGACTGGCTCCACCGATAGCCGTTTCGTACGACATCGCGTACATCTTGGTTTTATCGGCGTACTTGAGCTCAACTTGCGGATAGTTCAATGTCGCAACGGGTTCTGGTTCATCAAACTGACGATAGTAGAAACCAAAGCGGTCGCCCCCCGCCCATTGTGGAGACCAGTCTAGCCGAATACCGAAGTTATCGTTGATGTGATCAGGATCATCGCTTTTACCCAACAGCCCTCCAGGAACAACTAACCCACCATCGTTGGGGCCCTCGAAAAGCACATCACCGGGCGCCAGATAGGTACCGGACTCCGGAAAGCGGTTAGGCCGCCACTCAAGAAAGTATTGTGCAGCAATAGACCACTCATCGTTCAGCTCCAGGCTTCCATATACCTGGGTGCGCGGCAAAACCAGCTCTTTGATAGATGATCCCGGCTGAGAAAAGCCTTTGATGAAGTCCATGGGATGCTGGCCAAAGGAAATCGAGGAGTAACCGAAAAATATTCCATTACCCCATTGCTGGCTGAAACGCCCAAGACGCACTGACGCGGCACGATCACCTATATCGAAGTTGCTGAACACAAACGCATCGCCTAGCTCAGCCCCGCGGATATGGTATTTCTTCGTGTGGCTACTGTACTTTCCACCGCGATAATTGGATACGTAGCCGGGTCTGACCTCTACATCATCATCGTAAGCAAAATCATTCCAGGCGTTGACCGAAGCTCGGAAGCCCATCCGATTCTGATACACGCCCGTAAGCTCGAACATACCCTGAACACGGTTAGTGACCAGGTCTCCACGATCGAATTTATAGTTGGCTGAGTGGTGCAGAGGGTCATTGGCGATACGCGAATCACGTGACTCTGCCCGTACCCCTACAAGCCACTGCAGAGATGTGTCGAAGTTGATATGCCAATCATTATCTGACCTCAGGGTCAGCGCCTGTGCAGCGCAGGAACTGAAAACTGTTGCCAGCGCAACTGATGCTGCCAGTGTCGTGCGACCAAACCGGCGGGTGCCAAGCCTATTCCGTTGTTTTTTTCTTATTTTCATTAGATTCTCCAGCCCATTAGTGTTTGCTGTTAGACAGCAAGCCAAACGGTGTTTGAATGCGTATTCACATCCATGCACCTGTTTCATCTGAACACCTTTTTTTCAACCTCAGCGTTGATATAAGCACTCGACATCGCCATCTGTCAACCACTGCGTTGATTTGGGCAAAAATTGGCGTCCCCTTCTAAGCCAGCCCCCTCGCCAATAAAAATTCACACCGGCGTTGACAAATATGCACACCTAGTCAACTATTACGTTGACAAAGGAGAAAGCCATGACACAACAAAACCAACTGCAACAAATCCTTGATACCCAAGCCATTGAGCGCCTGCTGTTTACCTACGCGTTTCACCTGGACATGAACCAGACATCCGAGCTTGCCGCTTTGTTTACTGAAGACTGCGAAGTAATCTACGGGCCAGGCGGTTTTGGGGCACAGGGCCGAGAAGCCTATGCCAAGACTCTGGAAGGAGTAGGCAGCTTTTTCAAAGCCACCAGTCACCATGTATCGAATATTGTCGTCGACTTCACGGGGCCGAATGAGGCCAGCGTACGTTCAATTCTGTACGCCTGGCATCGCTATAACCGTGACATGCCCGATAGCCATGTGTGGGGCCAGTATCACGATGTGATCGTGCAGATAAATGGCCAATGGCAATTCAAACGTCGCGAGTTACGCGTTACCGGCGATCAGGATTTCCATGTCAAGAAAACCTTGCCGATAGGGCGGGTTTGAGATGAGCGCCGCGTCCCCGCATACGTACGAACATATTCGCATTGAGCATCGTGGGCCGATTTCTTGGCTGGTTCTCAACCGGCCTGAAAGTGCTAATGCCCTATCCAATGAACTGCTTGATGAGTTTTCTGACGCCCTGCAATGCCTGATACATGAAGGCGGCTCGGTCATCGGCATACGTGGCGAAGGTCGCGGCTTCTCTGCTGGCTACGACATCGGCCAAGTGGGCAAGGCGGGCACCTACGGCAGCCTGGCTGCTGATCCAATTGCCGACCACGCTCGCCTGCGCCGTAATGTGGATCGCTACCTTGCAATGTGGGATCACCCAAAACCCATCATTGCTGCCGTTCATGGGTACTGTCTGGCTGGTGCCACGCAAATGTGCGTACATGCAGACATTACCGTGGTAACGGATGATGCCAGGATTGGCGAGCCCACTATTCCTATGGGAGGCGGATATATTGCGCCTCTTTGGGTACCGTTGGTGGGCCCGAAACGCGCCAAGGAAATGGCTTTCGTTGCTGGCAACAGCATCGATGGCAAGACTGCCGTCGAGTGGGGCTGGGCAAATCACAGCGTGACTCCAAATCAACTCATTGACTGCGTTGAAGGATTGGCTGAGCGCATCGCTCTGACTCCTCCCGATGTATTGCGCATCAAAAAGCTCTCGATCAACCGTGCAGCCGAAGCCATGGGCTTCCGTTCGGCTGGCGCTGCGGTTGCAGAAATGGATGCCTTGCTCCATCTGGCACCGTCGGTGCTGGATATGAAGCAGAAACTAGCCGATTTGGGGCTAAAAGAAACCATCAAACTGTATCGTTCAGCTCCCACTACTCCCTTGACACCCATGACAAAAACACCGGAATAACAGGAACACAAGCCATGTCGAACATAGACTTTTATGTTGAGGGCCATATTGCCCATGTACGTCTGAACCGACCCAAGTCTCTGAATGCCATTAATGGTGAGATGGACCAAGCGCTTTATGAGGCATGGCAGGAAATCAACCGCAACCCGAAAATCTGGGTAGCCGTCCTCTCAGCTGAAGGAGAACGCGCATTCTGCGTCGGTGGTGATATCAGCGGCGGTACTGAGCGCACATCACGCATGGGCGTTGGCGGTGGACTTACCGGTATTGGCGGCCCCTTGGTAAAACTGAAAAAGCCACTGGTAGCTGCAGTTCAAGGCTATGCGCTGGGTGGTGGGTTCGAGCTGGCCCTGTGTGCAGACATTATTGTTGCCGCAGACAATGCGCAGTTTGGCTTGCCCGAAACCAAAGCTGGAATTATTGGTGAGTGTGGTGTAGTTCATCGCGCCGTACGCCAGTTGCCACAACGTATTGCTATGGGGATGATTCTGACCGGTGATCGGATGAGCGCCCAGGACGCCTTCTCTTATGGACTGGTGAACGAGGTCGTCGAGTATCCCAAGCTTGCAGAAGCCGCACTCAGTTGGGCTGAAAAAATAGCAGCAGCCTCTCCCTTGGCAAACCAGGCAGCCAAGGATGCAGCCATGAGCCGGTTGGACTACCCTCTGGAGGTGGCTCTCGCCACTCGTTTCGAACCGATCGAGGAATACGCATCCAGCGAAGATGTATTGGAGGGCCGTAACGCCTTTGTTGAAAAGCGCAAGGCGGAATGGAAAGGTCGCTGATCAGGATTTGCAGTATCTGAGGCCGGGTGCAGAAGCGCCCGGCCTTTTTTATATCCAGACAGGGGCCAACACATGATTAACAAGCTTCTTATTGCCAATCGAGGCGAGATAGCCATCCGTATCGCACGCGCCGCCGCAGACCTTGGCATAGCCAGTCTGGCAGTCTTTCCGGCGGACGATGCACAATCGCTGCATATTCGAATCGCTGATCAGAGTGTCATGCTTGAGGGCACTGGCGTCGCGGCCTATCTTGATGCCACACAAATAGTAGAACTCGCACAGCAGCACGGCTGCGATGCCATCCACCCAGGTTACGGCTTTCTTAGTGAGCAAGCAGAGTTCGCCAGACTATGTGCAACAGCAGGCATAACCTTTGTAGGGCCCAACCCAGACGTACT
Source organism: Halopseudomonas xiamenensis (assembly GCF_014219065.1). GTDB lineage: Bacteria > Pseudomonadota > Gammaproteobacteria > Pseudomonadales > Pseudomonadaceae > Halopseudomonas > Halopseudomonas xiamenensis. Next base: position 59,272 of record NZ_JACLGO010000013.1, on the reverse strand, counting down.
TCAACGTCTGGGTAACAAAGCCAGCGCCAGGGTGCTGGCCAAGCAGTGTGGCGTTCCGGTTATTCCAGGACTTGATGCCAGTACCGACTTGCGACAAGCCAGAGAGTTTCTTTCACATCTTCCCCATTCAAGCCCTGCTCTACTCAAAGCAGTTGCAGGTGGGGGCGGGCGCGGTATGCGTATCGTCCAGCACATCGACGACCTGGAAGATGCTTTTCAGCAATGCAGGACCGAGGCTCTTTCTGCCTTCGGTAATGGCGATCTGTATATAGAGGAAATGATTCCTCAAGCCCGGCACCTCGAGATACAGATTGTTGGCGACGGCTCAGAGGTAGTCCACTTATGGGAGAGAGAGTGCAGCCTACAACGCAAGCACCAGAAAGTGGTGGAAGTCGCACCCAGCCCGACTCTGCGCCCCTGTCTGCGGAACGCCATGATCGAAGCAGCGCTCGCTCTGGCCAATACTGTACAACTGAATAGCCTGAGCACATTTGAATTCCTGTTGGATTCGTGCACTGATCGCTTTTTCTTTATCGAGGCAAACCCTCGCCTCCAGGTGGAACATACCATTACCGAAGCAGTGACTGGTATTGATCTTGTTCAGACTCAGTTGCGCTTGGCCAGCGGCGAAACACTACGTAGCATGAATCTGCAGCAACCCAATATTCCACAACCCCTGGGCTACGCCATGCAACTACGAGTGAACATGGAGATGCTGCAAAAGGATGGCAATATCCGGCCAGCAGGCGGTACGCTCGATATATTCGAGCCACCTGGAGGCCCCGGCATCAGAATTGATAGCTTCGGTTATGCAGGCTACACAAGCAATCCACGTTATGACTCGCTGCTGATGAAACTGATTCTGCATACGCCGGCGACCAGCTTCGATGGACTGGTCAGTCGAGCCTATCGGGCCCTGTGTCAAACCCGGGTCCAGGGTGTGCAGACCAACATTGAGTTTCTCAAGAATCTGCTTTGTCATCCTGATGTGGCCAGCCACCAGGTCTACACACGTTTCATTGACGAACACTTGGAGCAACTGGTCGCCACATCAGCGCATTGTCACCCAGTTCAATATGCCGATGCTATCGCAGCAGTTGGCATTGAGCCCAACCTCAGTGAGGAGGAAGGCCTGCTTCCCGTCAAGGCACCCATGGGCGGGCTGCTGGTGGAGCTCTGTGTAGCACAGGATCAGCCGGTCCGGCCCGGACAGCTGATGGCAGTAATTGAGTCAATGAAGATGCAGCATACAATCAATGCATCTGAAGCTGGTATCATACGCCGCCTTGCCGCGACGGCGGGCACCGCAATCAGCGAACATCAAACGCTTTTCCTTATCGAGCCGGCCGCCCTGGACACTCTTGCAGTGGACGCAAGCAGCGAAGCACCAGACCTTGAAGCGATCAGAGCGGATCTGGCCGAGGCTCTGGCCCGGCATGCACGGGTTGTGGACTCTGCTCGCTCTCAAGCCGTGGAACGTCGTCATGCCATGCAGAAACGCACGGCCCGAGAAAATCTCCATGATCTATGTGACCCCGACAGCTTTATGGAATACGGCGCTCTGACATTCGCGGCAAGACGTGGTCGGCAGTCAGTAGAAGAGTTGTCCCACTCGACCCCTGCGGATGGCTTGATCGCCGGAATTGGTCAAATCAATGGCAGCCAGTTCGGTCCTCAGCAAGCCAGGACTTTAGTACTTGCATACGACTATACGGTCCTGGCCGGTACACAAGGACTCATGAGCCACAAAAAGCTTTCCCGTATGCTGACAATTGCCGCTGAGCTGGAAATACCTGTTGTTCTCTATGCCGAAGGTGGTGGAGGCCGGCCAGGGGATGATGATGATGCTACACGTGCGACCGGACTGAATATGCCCAGCTTCTGGCAATTCGCCAAGCTGAGTGGACTGGCCCCCCGCATCAGTATCGTCAGTGGTCGATGCTTCGCCGGCAATGCTGTCCTGGCTGGCTCCAGTGATATCATAATTGCAACCCAAGACGCCAATATCGGTATGGCGGGTCCCGCAATGGTAGAAGGTGCAGGACTCGGCACATTCGCCGCTGAAGATATAGGCCCGGTCAATTTGCAAACCCACAACGGCGTGGTGGATTATCTTGCAGAAGACGAAACCCATGCCACCCTGATTGCCAAACAGATGCTTGGCTATTTCCAGGGGGCGCTTACCCACTGGAAGTGTGACGACCAGCGTCAACTGCGATATGCCATACCCGAGAACCGCTTGCGCTCCTACGATATGTGGTCAGCAATAGAGACTCTCGCTGACTGCGGCAGCGCTATTCAGCTACGTGAGCAATTCGCCAGCAATATGATTACCGCGTTAGTACGTATGGAAGGTCATCCTCTGGGTATCATAGCGAATAATCCAAAGGTACTCGGTGGTGCAATAGACGCCGATGGCGCAGATAAAGCGGCACGCTTTCTTCAGCTTTGCGATGCTTTTGATCTGCCGGTGCTCAGTATTTGCGACACGCCCGGCTTCATGGTCGGCCCTGACAGCGAGAAAGCTGCGCACGTTCGTCATTCCAGTCGCATGTTTGCGGTCGCTGCCAATTTGAATGTGCCGTTTTTCAGTTTGATCGTCCGCAAAGGTTACGGTCTCGGTGCCATGGCCATGACCGGCGGGTCCTTCCATGCTCCCCTATCAACCGTAGCATGGCCGACTGGCGAGTTTGGAGGAATGGGATTTGAAGGAGCAGTGACACTCGCCTACAGGGCTGAACTGGATGCCATCGCTGACCCTGACGAACAAAAGCTTTTATTCGATCGTCTCGTCGACAAGTTCTATCAGCAGGGGAAAGCCATCAACGTAGCAGCATCGCTGGAGTTCGATGCTGTCATTGACCCGGCAGACTCGCGTCAATGGCTGATGCAATGCATACAGGCAGCAAGAACCCCGAACCAGAAACGAGGGAAAAAGCGGCCATTCATTGATACTTGGTAGACTGAATAAAACCTGCAGTGATCCCACTGCTGATGCCGTGGGATCACTGCCTGGATGATCAGGCTAATTCACGCCACCCGACCAGTCTCTGTTGGCGTGAAAAACATATGAATTATTTTCTCTGCTACGCTCATTGAACGTTCTTCACCTGCCTCTTCCCGTAAACTCACGTTTCTGGAGTACTTTCTCAACAGCATATTGCCAAAATAAAGACCTTCAGCTTGATCGTCTGCACTCAGTGGAATATGTCCAATCATCTATATAACCCCTTCGTGGGCAGGAGCCGCAGCGGCAATGGCCAGTGTCTGTAAAATCGCCTTGCGGCCAACCCCTAGCTGAAGTGCATTCGCTAAATGCAAACGCAAGCCAGGTAAAAAGCGATGAGTTGGTGAGGCGTCCACCGCCAGTGAAATCAATTCCTTGATATAGGCTCGCAACGCTGCCGTTTTCCATGGAACAGCGCAGTATTGGAAGAATGCCTCAAATGCGTCCGGTGACTGTCTCAGCAAAGACTCAAGAAAACCGGGAACCTCTCGTTCCATACTGTTCCAGAACGGATCGTTGCCTATGTAAGTAGACCACAGCTTCTGCCGCTGGGAATCGAACGGTTCAAGCATCAAGGGGTCATTCCGCTCAAGCAATACGGAAGCTACAATCGGTGAACCTGCCATGAGTGTATGTACACCAAGCCCTGAAACCAGGACCAACGTTTCATGCACCTGTGCAGAGGTAGCCCCGGCATCAAGCGCAAGGCGCACATACTTATCAACACCCACAACATCCAGGGCTGAAGGTGACGCGCGCACAGCCAGACCTACAAGAACAGCATCGAGCTCTGACAGAGGCTCTCCCTCCTTCACATCTTTCACTATTTCCTGTACCACTCTATGGATAGAGTCAAGTGTCAACGCCATGAATAGACCTCTGTCTTAGCTTTCATAAAACCTCATAGACACTACCTGGCTTATTCGCACAACATATTTCTCAGCGCACGTTTGTCGACCTTCGTCGCTGACATTGGCCAACTTCCCGGGTTCATGAAATAGATGGCGCGGGGCACTTTGAAACTGGCGATGTTACCCTTGCAAAACTCAATCAGCTCTTCAGCCTGAGCAGCTTTACCCGGTTTCAGCTCGACAAACGCAACTGGCACCTCATCCAAACGCCGATCAGGCTTACCGACCACTTCAGCGATAGCAACACAAGGATGCTCACAGAGATAGGCTTCTATTTCAATTGCAGCGACATTCTCACCTCCAACCTTGAGCATGTCTTTAAGGCGCCCATTGAAAATCAGGCTACCTTCTTCTGTGCGCAGGTAGAGATCGCCAGTATGCAGCCAACCGTCCTTATCCAGGCTTGATGCGGTTTTCTCCGGGTCACGGTAGTAACCATCCATCACACAGTACCCACGCACCAGAATCTCCCCCACCTCATTGGGCGCAGCATCCCCCTCGCCACTTAGGCTGGCGATACGCACTTCCATACCTACAGCAGCACGACCCTGGGTGTGAATTCGCTGCTCCTGAGTATCCTCAGGGTCGCTCAGTGCAAAGATTCCGGCGGTCTCAGTCATACCGCATGCCTGGAGCAGCTCCGTCCCGGGAAAAGTATCCAGAACCCTCTTCGCCAACGCCGGCGGGCCAATCAGCATGATTTTTCGTAGCGAAGCGAGCTTGCTCGGATCAAATGTGGGATGGTCCAGCACACCCTGCACAATTGCCGGGAACCATGGCCAGGCCATTTCGACATTTTCTTGCTCCATCAGAGCAATTGCCCGACCCGGTTCAAAAAAGGTATCCGTCAAATAGGTGCCGTAGACTCCCATTACGCCGATAAATGGAGCGAGAGCCGCTATATGGAAAAGAGGGCCTGGATTCCAAGCAATATGGTGTTCACTCGTAGCGTAGCGAGTACGTGTGCGGTGCACCGATCCACGTACAATGGTTTCATGGCTAAGCATGCAGCCCTTGGGGTTCGCCGTGGTACCTGACGTATAAACCAGTAAGGCCAAATCACTTACGCTTATACGCAGCCTGGCCGCATGAACCTCGCCATCACTGATCGTCTCCGCCAACCGTAGAAATTCCGGTTGTCCGATAAAACCTCGGCGTCCCTCCCCACGCAGTAAAACGGTGCTGCGTAATCGTGGTACTTGTGTAAGGGCCAGAGCGGCGGGCGACTCCGCATCGGCCAGAGAGGGAAGCGCATCACAGAATAACTGAGTGAAATTGGTATATTCGTTCTCGCCTGCAGTTGTAAGCAGTGCCACCAGATTGGCATTTTCAATGATATAGCCGATCTCGCTGGCCTTATGCCGCGCGTTGATAGGCACTACCACACATCCAAGCATGGATGCTCCCAATAGTCCTTCTATAAATTCTGGACAGTTGGCAGACATCAGCCCGACGTGCTCTCCTGAACGAACACCCAGTGCAAACAGCCCACGGGCCACCTGCAAAGCATTGTCATAAAGTTGTTGATAGGTTCGCCGTTCATCTGGAAATATAACCGCTTCCCGGTCCGGAAACTGACTGGCCGCACGCACCAATAAGTCTCCAATAGTTGAAACCTCAAACCATTCCTTTCTTTTTGTCATTGAAGGCTCTCCCACTAATATGGTTATTATTCTGAGCAATCAGCATGGCTTCTAGATGGACCTGCCACCTTAATCTGTATTTATTTGTAGTATTACCAAAAAATTCAGAACAGTTACCATTTAAATCTCCATCCCCAGACCATCATAGGCAATCATCATGAATGGTCATTTTTCAAGATTATATCGAACACGTTGAGAGTGGCGAAAAACCACCATACTCGCCGTGGGAAAATAGTAACGATCCACTCCCAGATTCAATCTGAAGATCACGGACAGCGCCAAGAACGATATAATGGTCTCCCGCCTCATCAACCCGTTCCAGGTCACAGTCTATCCACGCAACAACATCTTTTATGATGGGCGACCCATTTTTGGAAAGATAATAGTCCAAACCTTCAAATTTATTTTCGGCCTTGGAGGCAAGCCGCCTACAGACATCCAGTTGTTTAGCGCTCAGTACATTGACGCAGAATTTCCCGGCACGCTCTATTTTTGGCCAACTGGTCGAACTGCGATCAGGTAGAAACGCAACCAATGGTGGGTTCAACGAAACAGATGTAAAAGAGCCCACCGCCATACCGGCTATGTTCCCTTCTGGATCCACTGCGGTAATAGCGCATACCCCGGTGGGGTAATGCCCCAGAACCTTTCTGAATCGGCTTGGGTCGATCATTTCGCTTCTCTCTTCGCCAAGAATATCAGTCATGGCGCACCTCCAGATAAATTGATTCGGTTGCCACTCGAGCCTAATAGGGCCTGAATGGCAGCCGGGACGGGTCAAATCCATCGACCAATATTCAAGTGATTGCCAAGCTCACACCATGGTGCCTTCGGCGTCCTTGGTGGAGAAGCGTGGCGCAACCAATGAGGCAAACTTCTCCAGCTCTTCATTGTTCTGTTCCGGATCCAGGTGGCCCTGGCCAAACATGAGAAACAGTTCATTAAAGCCCAGACGGTCATGGGCACGGCCAATCTGGTCGGCAATCTCATCGGCACTGCCGATCAGAACGTTCGGCATCTTCTGACCGAAGGGGATAAACCACTTGTCCCAGAACCATTGATGCTCGGCCATCAGCTTCTGCGCATGCTCCTTGTCGTCAGTCAGCATCAAAAAACCACCCCAGGCGGCAACGTCTTCACGGGCAACATCACGCTCATGGGCCCGCGCCGTTTCGGCATAGCGGTTCCACAAGGTGTCACAGAAGTCCAGGTCTGCCGCCAGTACGATCGGCTTGCCTCCTTCGCGGGCCCACATATCCACTGTCCGCATGCTGCCGGCAAAGCCACCATAGATCTTCGGATGGGGGTTTTGATAGCACTTGGGAGCAATGCCGATCTTACGTACGATCCCATCAGCATCCATGCCTTTACCCATGCTGGCATAGGCCGGATGACCCGATGAACCGCCATTGGGCGGAAACTCCCAGTGCTTGCCCTTGTGGCTGAACACATCACTGGCCCAGGCTTTCTTGATGATCTGCAAGGACTCTTCAAACACTTCGCGGTTCAGCGCATCCTGCTCGTCACGCGCCTTGGCATTCACCGGTGTAGTGGCGCTCACACCCGGGCGAGCCGCCATGGAGTCAACCCAGCGTGCATGGTAACCACGGGTAAAGCCCACCATCAGTCGACCCTGGAGCATATGATCCAGCGTGGCAATTTCCTCGGCGACCCGTACCGGATTATGTGTGGGCAGGGTATAGCCCATGATGCCGGCCTTCATGCGCTTGGAGTGTAAGCCTACATACAAACTGAACATGCCCGGGTGGTTGTTGATCTCGAACCCTTCGATCTGCAGGTGGTGTTCGGGCTGACAGTAAGCCCCGTACCCCAGATCGTCAGCCAGGCGTACATAGCCGCGTACCTCTTCCAGGAAACGCTGATACAGCTCGGGCCGCTGGCCGGCCATACCGGCTTCCAGTTCATGCCGGCGGCCAATCACTCCCGTTTGCATCAAATTGAATTTCATATTGTCTTCCCCATCCCGTTCTTTGGTTCTTACAAATTAATCAGGGCTCACCACTAAGTCAACACAAATGTTGATTTGGTGGGCAAAAAAAAGCAGCACCCATGGAAGCTGCATATAACTTACTGAAAAATAATAATATTTTTAAAAATAAATGCTACTACAATTACCAGTACCTCTTTTGAGCGCGTAAACTGGATGCGTAGTCAGTTGCAGTCAACGTACTCAAAAACCTGCAGGTTGAACCCGGAAATACCGTGATATTTTGCCGGCCCGGCCATCAGCCGCATATCCCCCAAACCAAGATCCCTGAGTATCTGAGAGCCTACCCCTATCATGAGCGGATCCCCATCTGCAGGAGCTCTGGACAACTTAGACTTGCCTGTCAGCACATCAACTCTGAGTTTCACGTCGTTGGATGTTTCATGACCTGCAAGGAGCACCAGTGCCCCCTTCCCTTCCGCTGCGATGCGGGCGAGACAACGTTGAATATTCCAACCACTACTGCCGGGGATCTGGATACCCAACAGATCACGCAGAGCAACTGCTTGCTGCACACGAACCAGGGTTGGCGAACGATCCAGCGTACCTTGCGTGAGCGCCAGGTGAAGATCTCCATTGATCCGATCCCGATAGGTGTGCAGGAGAAACTCCCCATGCCCTGTCATGACCTGACTCTGACTTACCCGCTCAACCGTAGTCTCATATACGGCACGGTAGTGGATCAAATCAGCAATCGTCCCAATACGAAGTCCGTGCTCACGGGCAAATTCAAGCAATTCAGGTAGACGAGCCATACTCCCATCGTCATTCATGACTTCACAAATGACACCGGCCTCATTCAGCCCAGCCAACCGGGCAAGATCACATGATGCTTCAGTATGACCAGCACGTACCAATACCCCGCCAGGCTCAGCGATCAATGGAAAGATGTGCCCCGGTTGAACAATATCCTCCGCACGGGCATCTGGCTTCGCCGCTACTTGCACAGTACGCGCTCGGTCCGCGGCGGAGATACCAGTAGTCACCCCGGTGGATGCTTCAATGGAGGTAGTAAACTTGGTACCGAATCCCGAGTCATTACGTTCCACCATCAAGCGCAAGCCGAGGCGTTCCGCCTGATGCTTGCTCATCGGCATGCAAATCAGCCCTCGAGCAAAGCGGGCCATGAAGTTTACATGCTCAGCCTTGACATGCTGGGCAGCCATGACCAGGTCGCCCTCATTCTCGCGATCCTCGTCATCAATCAATATGACCATTTTCCCGAGGCGGATGTCCTCGATGATGTCTTCTATCGTGTCTAACTGCATAACTGCAACCCTGAATGGTCGATTGAACGGCTCAGCCCTGGCGAGCCGGCAGGTCGGCCGGTTGCGGATCGCTACCGGGCCAGCGCACACGCAACTCGGTGGTCAGCGATGTCACTACCTGCTCCCATGGACCCATATGTATTGTCAGCATTTCCCTTTGTGCGAAATACCATTTTCCATCCAGACGTACGTATTCATCCTGATAACGCACAGCTCCAAACAGACTCTCACCACCCATGGCAATTTCAAGGTGGGCGCCAACCACGCCAGTCGCACTGCTCTCACCGGTAAACGTGATCAGGCTGTAATGAGGGGTGTGGATAGTGACGCCCATATTGGCCCTGGCGTTGCGAAGAAACGCCATGATCGCTGCACGATCAGTTCCCCCTGTGAATCCGCCCGCACGGAAGACGGCATCAGGTGCAAATAGCATTTCCATCGTCGCGTAGTCGTCATCGTCTGTCGCGACAAAATAGCGGACGGCTAGGTCCTGTAACTCAGCCCGGTCTTCAAGTAACTTGAGTCTGCGTTCCACATCTGACATGGCGCATATCCTTTCTTTTTTGCTTGGAGCAATCCTGCAATCTTTATCAACCCCAGTCAACACAAAGGTTGATCCCCCATGCTATTCGCTTGATGAATGATTGCATTTTGCTGAGTGCGTACCTTTGAATCAAGAAATCAACATTAAAGTTGACTTGAGCTGACTCCAACGTCAGTATCCCAGCTGCTCATGCTCTACTTCTCATCGAATAACACTAGCGAGAGGGCTACCATGCGAGCCATCATTTGCGAAGAATACGGCCCGGCCGAGACACTGATCTCAGGCTATGTGGACAGTCCGCCCATAGGGCCTGACGATATCCGAGTCAGAGTCCATGCTGCCGCGGTCAACTTTCCTGACAACCTACTCATCCAGGGTCAGTATCAAGTCAAACCACCACTACCTTTCACTCCAGGGTTTGAAGTCGCTGGCGAAGTCATTGAAGCCGGCACCAATATCACCCGCCACCGTGTAGGCGACCGGATTATGGCACTGACAAGGGACGGCCATGGCGGCTTTGCCGAAGAAGCCGTGGCCCGTGCCGAACTGGCGGTTCCGGTGCCCGAGGGCATGGACTATGTCACGGCATCCGGGTTCTATTCGTCGTACGGCACCAGTTACTACGCGCTGGTCCGGCGCGGCCGGATACAACAGGGTGAAACGCTGGTGGTGCTGGGCGCCGCAGGCGGAGTGGGCTTGGCCAGCATCGAAATTGCCAGGGCTCTCGGCGCCAGGGTAATCGCCGTCGCCAGTTCCGCCGATAAGCTGGGGGCTGCCAAGGCACATGGCGCGCATCACTTGATCGATTACAGCCGTGAAGATCTGAAGCAACGGGTGCTGGAACTGACCGATGGCCGGGGCGCCGATCTGTGCATGGACACCGTTGGCGGCGAAGCCTTCAACAGCATGTCGCGCTGCATGAACCATGACGGCCGGTTGCTGATCGTCGGCTTTGCCAGCGGCCAGATTCCGCAGATTCCGGCCAACCTGTTGTTGTTGAAGAATTTCCAGGTGGTTGGTATCTTCTGGTGGCCCGCCGTGCAACGCGACCCGGCTCAGCATCAGGCCAGCTTCACCCAACTGTCGGACATGTACAGGACGGGCAAGCTGGAACCGCTGATCTCGAAGACCTATCCGCTGGAGCAGACGCCGGAAGCGCTCAAGGCCATACTATCGCGCAGCCTGATCGGCAAACTGGTGATCACGCCAACCGGCGACCTCCACTGACGGAACACCATTAGCCTCGCTCAGCGAGGCTTCCCTGTCGTCATGAATCGATGCACCGGATCAGCCGGAAAGCGGGCGCCCCGCGTGAAGCCATCCAGGGGGATCGGCGCGTCCGCTTCGGCCCAGGTTTCAACCTTGTGCCAATCCAGCACCACCGTGCGCTCATCGATTTTCCACTCGCCATTGCGCCGGGAAAAGCGGTCCAGATAACGTGCGCCCATCACGTCCGCCAGCCGTGGGCTACCCTTGCGCAACAGTGTCGCCACGACCTGCGATTCGGACAGGGCGCGATCCCCGTCAACCTCGATCAGGACGTTGCTGATCGAGTGCGTGGTCGTCAGATTGGCGGCGGTCAGGCGGGCAGACACGAAGCGGGCAAAGTCGCTTCCGCTTCCCCGCCAGTAACCGTGATCATCATAGGCGTCATCATGGTAGACGGAACGAATCAACTCCTCATCGCAGCGATCCGCACCACGGCAGTAACGAACCAGTACTTCATGGATCGCCTGCTTGTCCAGCAATACCTGCAGTGCCTTGTTCATTTTTATTTCTCTCCTGTTCTTGTGTAACGTCCACAACAACCCATATCAACACAAATGTTGACCACGATAAAGCAGGAATGCTATTGATAGTCGACCACACAACAAAAATCAGGATCAGCCTGCTCTGTTCAGGCAATCCCAGGCGCAGGAGTAGTGCAGTGAACACAACCAACGATTTGCTTGAACGCAACAAAGAGGTGGTGCGCCACTTTCTGTGTGTTTTCTCGACCGGCAATGTGGCCGGTATTCTCGAATGCCTGGACGATGACTGTATCTGGTGGGTATCCGGTAATGTGCCCGGTATCTCGGGCAGCTATGACAAGCAACAGATGGGCGAACTGCTAAGCGGCGTCGTCAATGCGTACAAGCAGGGCGCTCTGCCGATCACCCCCGGCGGGATGACCGCCGAAGGCAAGCGGGTCGCGGTGGAAGCCGAGTCGTGCTCGGAATTGAACAATGGAAGAGTGTTCAGAAACACCTACCACTTCCTGTTCGAAGTGGACGGCAAGCGCATCACCGGCATCAAGGAATACAGTGACACATTGCATCTGTACGAAACCTTTATCGCCGAGTAGTTCACAACGACCAATATAACAAGAGGATGACATCATGGGTAGACTGACAGGCAAAGTGGCGCTGATTACCGGGGCCGCCAGGGGCATGGGCGAATCCCATGCCAGGTGTTTCATTGCCGAAGGCGCCAAGGTGGTATTGACCGATGTATCGGAACAGGTCGGGCAGGCGCTGGCCGATGAACTGGGCGGCAACGCGCTGTTCCTGAAGCACGACGTTACCTGCGCCAGATCCTGGACCGAGGTGGTCGCCAAGGCCGAGTCCGTGCATGGGTACATCAATGTGCTGGTCAACAATGCCGGCATACTCGGTCCGGTCGCCAACACCCTGGCGCTCAGCGAGGCAGATTACCTGAAGGTTTGCAACGTCAACCAGCATTCCGTTTTTCTCGGTATGCAGGCTGTTCTGCCATCCATGCTCAAAGCCGGCATCGGTTCCATCGTGAACATCTCCTCGATTGCCGGCATGGCCGCCAACTATGGTTTCCCGAACCTGGCCTATGTGGCCAGCAAATTTGCCGTGCGCGGCATGACCAAGGCCACGGCGGTCGAATACGGCAACAGGAATATCCGCGTCAACTCGGTTCACCCAGGCTTTATTCAGACTCCGATGATGGTGGAAGCAACCAATGAAAGTGGAGGTGATGCCCTCAGCTTGATTCCCTTGGGCCGTATTGCTGACCCAAAAGAGGTTTCCAATCTAGTGTTGTTCCTGGCGTCTGACGAGGCATCGTACATCACCGGCAGCGAGTATCTGGTAGACGCCGGCATGCTGGCCCAATAGCGAACCAGGCTCAACCCGACGTGCATTGGAGCGCTCCATATCATCAATGTACTGATTTTTCACGTCCTGACATCCATTGTCAGGCACGGAGAATAACCATCATGTCTTCAAGATTTCTTTTCCGTAGATCCTTGCTGGCAGCAGGCTTAGCGGCAGTTGTTGCAGCATCGACATCTCTGGCCGAGCCCATAGCAAAGCAACCACATCAGGTACCCGGCTATTATCGAATGAACATCGGCGAGCTGGAAGTTACCGCCCTGTATGATGGCTACGTTCATTTTGACCCGGCGTGGCTGAAGGGAATAAGTAAAGACAATTTGCAAAACCTGCTGAATGAAATGTTCATCAATACTGAAGAGGGAATACAAACAGCGGTAAATGGCTATCTCATCAACACCGGCAGCCATTTGATATTGGTAGATGCAGGCGCTGCAGAATGCTTCGGACCTACTATGGGCTCCCTGGCAAACAACCTCCGAGCGTCAGGTTACAAGCCGGAGCAGATCGATACTGTCCTGCTGACTCACCTGCATCCCGACCATTCCTGCGGTGTGGCCAATGCTGATGGCACCCCAGCCTTTCCCAATGCGATCATTTACGTTCCCCAGGCAGAGGCAGAGTTCTGGCTGGATACAGCCATGGGGGATATCGCAGAAACCGACCAGGCTTTCTTCGATATGACCCGCACAGCCATGGCGCCCTATACCGAAGAAAAGCTTCAACGTTATCAACCGGATGATACGCTGCTCCCCGGGGTGAAAAGTGTTCCTGCCTACGGGCATACGCCCGGTCATACCGCCTACCTGTTCAGCTCAGGCACCGAGCGCCTGATGGTATGGGGGGATATAGTGCATAACCATGCAGTGCAGTTTGCTCACCCTGACGTTGTAATAGAAGCTGACGTCGATACCGATCAAGCCAGAGCTTCGAGACTGCAATTGCTTTCCAGGAGCTCTGCGCAGAAATTCTGGATTGCCGGTGCGCACCTCCCATTCCCCGGCCTGGGCCATGTTCGGGTCAAGAGTGACGCCTATGCGTGGGTTCCGGCCGAGTTTTCTCCAATAGTGGACAGTCTGGAGTCAGCCGAGTAGCAACCACAGGCGGGCCCACCCGTGCCCGCCTTTTCGTCAAGACTCAAACAACGCACCCAGGGTTATTTCAAGCAACGCCTTTTGCAACACAGGCTCTTCAGAGCCCTCCAATACCAGGCCATCTTTGCTGACTGCGTAGGTCAATGCACCTAAAGCCGACATCCATAACAGTTGCGCGGTGTCCTCGGAGGAGAACTTCAATAGCCCCCGGCCATGGACTTCCTTCAGGTCCTCCACTAGCCCCCGCAATGTCTCGCTTACCATGCTCGGCGGATTCCCTGCCATTATCTGCTGAATAACAATGCGGCACATGTTCGGTTCAGAGTGGGCAAATTCAAGAAATGTCGCCCATCCATCACGAATGCCCTTCAACGGACCTTTTTCCTCCGCACCACCATGATAAGCCTTCGCAACCTCCAGATAGGTTTCATCAATTGCCGACTTATGCAAACCTTCCAAATCGCCATAGTAATGATACAAGGTAGGTGGCGTCACACCCGCGGCCGCACAAATTGCCCGCATGGTTGCACCTTCTCGCCCTTCGCTGCTGAGTAACTGCCTTGCCGCACGCAACAGATCGCGCTTGACATCTACCTGACTGATTTCCATCCGCATCTTTTTCTTTGGTGAGTTCACTGCGGCCAATGGGAGCCCTCCCCCTGCTGTTTGCCAATGTTCATAGCCAACACTGTATTTTTCATCGCGCGTGTTGACTAAATTCCGAGCCATGGATATGCTCACTATATCACCGATATAGGACCCAACCCAGCATCCTGGGCAACACAGGTCAGGCTCCCTGACGGAACCAGTAAACATAATAAAAAAGAGGTGCAAGCATGCAATACGCTAGAGCGGCAGTAATGGTGGAACAAAATCGGGTTGAAACCTGGGAAGTGCCTATTTTCGACCCACAACCCGGCGGCGCATTGGTCCGTGTCGTGCTTGGCGGTGTCTGCGGTAGCGATGTGCACATTGTTTCCGGTGAAGCAGGCGCAATGCCCTTTCCCATCATCCTTGGTCATGAGGGTGTTGGTCGGATCGAGAAGCTGGGCGAGGGTGTCAACACCGACTATGCCGGCGTTCCGGTAAAACCGGGCGACCTGGTGTATTGGGCGCCCATCGCGCTATGTCACCGCTGCCACAGTTGCACCGTGTTGGACGAGACACCCTGCGACAATTCAACTTTTTTTGAACATGCCGAGAAGCCCAACTGGGGTAGTTACGCCGATTTTGCCTGCCTGCCAAACGGCATGGCGTTCTATCGTCTGCCAGATCATGCCCAACCTGAGGCGCTGGCCGCCCTGGGTTGTGCCCTCCCTACTGTATTACGTGGCTACGACCGTTGCGGCCCTGTTGGGCTGGGCGACACTGTCGTGGTGCAAGGCGCTGGCCCGGTAGGTTTGGCAGCTGTGCTGGTCGCTGCTGCCTCGGGAGCAAAGGACGTTATTGCCATTGATTACTCCCAGACCCGCCTGGAAATGGCCCGCAGTCTGGGGGCAACCGAGACCATCTCGCTCCAGGACACTACTACAGAGGAGCGCCAGCGCATCGTCAGCGACCGCTTCGGCAAACGTGGAGCCAGTGTTGTTGTCGAAGCAGCCGGCGCGCTACCCGCCTTCCCTGAAGGAGTAGACCTGACTGGCAACCATGGGCGCTACATACTGCTCGGCCTCTGGGGCGCTATTGGAACCCAACCGATTTCGCCACGTGATCTGACCATAAAGAATATTCATGTATCAGGCGCGACCTTTCCCAAACCAAAACATTATTACCAGGCGATGCACTTTGCCGCCCAGATGCAGGAAAAATATCCACTTGCAGACCTGATTACTCAACGCTTTGCCATCAGGGATGCGAATAAAGCGCTTGAGCAAGTCAAGACTGGCAACCTGATCAAACCCGTGATCGACCCCACTCTATGAAATATTGAGTCAGGAGAATAACAATGAGTACTGAAACCATGCTTACCAACAATGGTCTTGCTCCGCTGCCGCCTCACGTGCCTGAGCATCTCGTCTTCGATTTTGACATGTATAACCCACCGAATTTGTCGCAAGGCGTACAGCAGGCATGGGCGGCACTACAGGGACCGAACGTCCCGGATATTGTCTGGACTCAGCGCAACGGCGGTCACTGGATAGCAACGCGCGCAAAAATCATCCGCGAGGCTTATGAGAACCACCAGTATTTTTCCAGCAAATGTCCGTTTATCCCACGGGAAGTGGGTGAAGCTTACGATTTCATTCCAACCTCAATGGATCCGCCAGAACAACGTAAATACCGGGCCCTTGCCAATAGCGTAGTAGGCTTACCGGTGGTGGACCGGCTGGAATCACAGATCCGCGAGTTGGCCTGTACGCTCATTGACGATCTGCGCTTAAAGGGCGAATGCAATTTCACCGACGCTTATGCCGAGCCCTTCCCCATTCGCATTTTCATGTTGCTGGCAGGGTTACCCGATAAGGATATTCCCCATCTCAAATATATATGCGACCAGATGACTCGGCCCGACGGCAGCATGACCTTTGCCGAGGCACGAGATGCGCTGTATACATACCTGATACCCATCATTGCCGAGCGCAAAGGAAAGTCGGGGACGGAT
Source organism: Halopseudomonas xiamenensis (assembly GCF_014219065.1). GTDB lineage: Bacteria > Pseudomonadota > Gammaproteobacteria > Pseudomonadales > Pseudomonadaceae > Halopseudomonas > Halopseudomonas xiamenensis. Next base: position 43,073 of record NZ_JACLGO010000013.1, on the reverse strand, counting down.
GCGATCAGTATTGTCGCCAATGGAAAAATTGATGGCCGCCCCATTACCGATGATGAAGCCAAGAGACTCTGCGGCCTGCTGTTGCTAGGCGGTCTGGATACCGTAGTCAACTTTCTCAGTTTTGCCATGGAGTTTCTGGCAAGAAGCACTGAACATCGCCGAGAGCTGGCAGAGAATCCCAGTAGCATACCCGCAGCCACCGAAGAGTTACTACGGCGATTCTCGCTAGTTGCCGACGGGCGCATCCTGGGCAGCGATTATGAGTTCCATGGCGTACAGATGAAGAAGGATGACCTTATTCTGCTACCCCAATTGTTGTCCGGTCTGGATGATCGGGAAAATGCCTGCCCAATGCATGTGAACTTCGACCGTAAGGACATTTCACATACCACCTTCGGTCACGGCAGTCACTTATGTCTGGGTCAACACCTGGCACGGCGGGAAATCATCATCACTCTGGAAGAGTGGCTCGCACGAATCCCTGATTTTTCCATCAAGCCTGGTGCTGAGGTACAACATCAGAGCGGGATAGTCAGCGGCGTAAAATCCCTGCCCCTGGTTTGGGATACTGCGTCGACCAAAGCGGTTTAGCTGCGGGAGGCCGCATTGTGAAAGCATATGAAAAAGTAGTCATCATAGGAACTGGGCAGGCCGGGGTCGAAGTTGCCTTCGGCCTAAGAGCCAATGGCTGGCAAGGCGAGATTACTCTGATAGGGGAAAGCGCTGATATTCCACACCACCTGCCCCCCCTATCCAAAGCTTATCTGGCTGGTACAGCAACTGCCGAAAGCCTGTATCTAAGAACACCAGAAGCTTATCAGGCACAGAATATCCACTTGCTGAGCGGCATCAGAGTCGATGCTATTAACCGCGAAGCTGCTCAGGTACAGCTCGCCGACGGACAAGCACTGAGCTATGATCGATTAGTTCTGGCAACCGGCGGCCGTCCACGCACCATGCCGGCGGACTGCGGCCCCTTGGCGGAGGCGGACAATTTTTGCTATCTGCGCACGCTATCGGACGCGGAACGTATTCGTCTTCAGTTGGTGCCTGGCAACCGGATGGTGGTGATAGGGAGCGGCTACATCGGCCTGGAGGTTGCCGCCTCCGCAATTAAAACAGGTATGCAGGTCACGCTGCTGACGATCGCAGATCGGGTACTGGATCGCGTAACCGCGCCACTGGTGTCGTCTTTCTATGAACGCCTGCACCGCGCAGCAGGAGTGGATATCGAGGTCAACACCCAGATTGCCGGCTTTGAGATGTCTGCAGATCAGCAGCACGTACGAGCCGTAGTCTGCGCCGATGGCAGACGACTCGATGCCGATCTGGTGGTCGCCGGCATCGGGCTGGTTCCAAATTGCGAACTGGCCAGCGCAGCCGGGCTGCAGGTCGATGATGGAATCATCGTCAACGAACTGATGCAAACATCAGATCCAGCGATCATGGCACTCGGCGACTGCGCCCGCTTTCACAGTAGCATCTATAACCGCTGGGTCCGTATCGAGTCCGTGCCCAATGCTCTGGAGCAGGCAAGAAAAATCGCCGCAATCCTGTGTGGAAAAACCTATCGCAGCGAAGCTGCTCCCTGGTTCTGGTCTGATCAATATGACATAGGATTGAAGATGGTTGGCCTCTCCGATGGTTACGAGCGGATCGTAATTCGAGGCAGTATGGAGCAACCAGACTTCAGCGTTTTCTATCTCAAAAACAATCGGGCATTAGCTGTAGATACAGTGAACCGTCCAGTGGAGTTCAATCTATCGAAGCAGATGGTCACCGATCAACTCCTGATTGATCCAGCTCTATTGGCCGATGAGAGCGTACCATTGAAAGAGATCATAGCCGCAGCAAGAGCTGAGCCGAATTACGCCTGAATATAGCCAGCAATTCTACAGTCAGAAGACTGGTTTTTTTACCCCAATGGGTACAAGGATAAGAACAATGTCTAAAGTCGTATACATATCACATGATGGAACCCGGCATGAACTGGATGTGTCGGATGGAGTCAGTCTGATGCAGGCCGCAGTGTCCAACGGCATCTATGACATCGTGGGCGACTGTGGAGGTAGCGCCAGTTGCGCGACCTGTCACGTTTATGTGGACGAGGCGTTTTGTGACAGGCTGCTCGCACCCACAGAGCGCGAAGCCGGTATGCTGGAATGCGCGGCAGCTGAAGTAAAACCCAACAGCAGACTATGCTGCCAGATTGTCATGTCCCCAACACTCGACGGCCTCGTGGTAGAAATACCCGACCGGCAGTGGTGATTCTCAGCGGTCACATCCACTACTACGATCAAAGCAAGTAAAAACCAAAAGGCCTGAGTCCTGTGCAATACAGAACCCAGGCCCTCAAGTCCAATCAGCTCAACTCAGAAAATCTGACGCTTAATGATGGTCTCGTTACGGTCCGGGCCGGTCGAGATCATGTCGATCGGCGCTCCGACCAACTCCTCGATACGCGCGATGTAGGCTTGCGCATTAGCTGGCAGGTCGGTCAGCGACTGTACGCCCAGCGTGGATTCGCTCCAACCGGGAACCTCCTCGTATACCGGTTCCAGACCGAGATAGCTGTCAGCATCCGTGGGCGCTTCCAGCACCGCGCCGTCCGCATCACGATAGCCAACACATATCTGGATCACATCCAGGCCGTCGAGTACGTCCAGCTTGGTCAGGCACAGACCGCTGATGCTGTTGATCTCGATGGCACGACGCAGTATGACGGCATCGAACCAGCCGCAGCGGCGGGCACGGCCGGTGGTGGAGCCGAACTCGTGGCCGCGCTGGGCCAGGCGCTCGCCGATATCATCGAACAGTTCGGTGGGGAACGGGCCGGAACCGACGCGGGTGGTGTAGGCCTTGGTGATGCCCAGCACGTAATCCAGGTACAGCGGGCCGAAACCGGAACCGGTGGCGGTGCCGCCGGCGGTGGTGTTGGAGCTGGTGACATAGGGGTAGGTGCCATGGTCGATATCCAGCAGCGAGCCCTGGGCGCCTTCGAACATGATGTTGGCGCCTGCGCGGCGCAGCTCGTGCAGACGCGCGGTGACGTCGGTCACCAGCGGTGCCAGCCACTCGGCGAATTTCATCGCCTCTTCCAATGTCTTCTGGAAGTCGATCGGCTCGACCTTGTAGTAGTTCTGCAGTACGAAGTTGTGGTAATCCAGCACCTCGCCCAGCTTGGCAGCGAAACGCTCGCGGTGGAACAGGTCGGCGACGCGCAGGCCACGGCGCGAGACCTTGTCTTCATAGGCCGGGCCGATACCACGACCGGTGGTGCCGATCTTGGCTTCGCCGCGGGCCTTCTCGCGGGCCTGGTCCAGGGCTACGTGGTAAGGCAGGATCAGCGGGCAAGCCGGGCTGATGCGCAGGCGCTCACGCACCGGCACGCCCTTGGCTTCCAGGCCGGTCACTTCCTTGACCAGCGCCTCGGGGGACAGCACCACACCGTTGCCGATGTAGCACACCACATTGTCGCGCAGGATTCCGGAGGGAATCAGGTGCAGGACGGTTTTCTCGCCGTCGATGACCAGGGTGTGACCAGCGTTGTGTCCTCCCTGATAGCGCACCACGGCCGATACCTGATCGGTCAGCAGATCGACGATCTTGCCCTTGCCCTCATCACCCCATTGGGTGCCCAGGATGACAACATTCTTACCCATGTTCAGCTCTTGCCTCACTCGTTATGGACTGGCCCAGCAGGCCACGGAATCAAACTTGCAGTTCTGTAACCTGCCAGCAATCGTTTTCAAAGCGCAGGGCCCGATCGCAGCCCAGACCTACCGCATCAGCATCCAACTGGCCGGGCAACGCCACTATCACCCGCTCGCCGGCGCTGCGCAGCTGCATGACCTTGTCCTGCAGGCCCGGCTGGCTGGCATGTGGTGCCCAGATACCATGGCTGCGGCTGTCGGCCTCGATCTGCCCGCAGGCGACCAGCAGCCGCAGATCGGTGGAGAAGCCGGTAGCCGGGCGCGCCCGGCCGAAGTCCCGACCGATCTCATCGTAACGCCCGCCCTGGGCGATGCTCTGGCCAGTGCCGGGAATGAAGGCGGCAAAGGTCACCCCGGTGTGGTAGTGATAGCCACGCAGCTCGGCCAGATCGAAGTACAGCGGCACCGACGGGTAGCGCTGCGCTATGGTCTGGGCGATCTCCGCCAGCTCATCCAGTGCCACAGTGATCTGCTCGGGGGCGCCGTCGAGCAGCACGTGGGCCCGCTCCAGCACCTCGATGTCACCGGACAGGTCCACCAAGCCACACAGCATGGCCGCCAGCGAGGGCTGCTCGATACGCGCGGTCAACTCCCGCACCTCATCACCGGCCTTGCGCTGCAGGGCATCGAACAGCGCCCGCTCGGTTGCATCATCCAGTTCGGCAGCCTGTACCAGACCACGGTAGATGCCCACATGGCCCAGGTCGAGGTGCACCTGCTCGACTCGGCTGGCCGCCAGGGTTTCCAGCATCAGCGAAATGACTTCGATATCACTGGCGCTGGACGCATCACCGTACAGCTCGGCACCCAGCTGGATCAGGCTGCGCGAGGTGGACAATGGCCGTGGCAAGGTATGCAGCACGCTACCGCAATAGCATAGACGACTGGGGCCTTCGGCACCCAGGGTGTGGGCGTCGATCCGCGCCACCTGGGGGGTGATATCGGCGCGCAGGCCCAGCATGCGGCCGGACATCCGGTCGGTCATCTTGAAGGTCTGCAGGTCCAGATCGTGACCGGAGCCGGTCAGCAGGGATTCGAGGTACTCGATATGCGGGGTGATGACCAGGTCATACCCCCAGCGGGAGAACAGGTCCAGCAGTTGCCGGCGGGCCGCTTCGGTACGCGCCGCCTCCTCAGGCAGCACTTCTTCGATCCCGTCAGGCAACAGCCAGCGATCAACAGTAGGCATTTTCACAACCTTTATTACGTAAGGGCTAGCGGATCAGGTACAAGCAGGCAGCGCCGGCCACAAAAAAGCCGGGATGTCCCGGCTGCGCGATTGTAGCATGTTTTCCACCGGCCACACCCGCCAATAGGACGAGTGTGGCCAGTTCCGCTTCAGGGCTGTTGCGCGCCCCTGAAGAATTTGAAGAACTCGCTTTCCGGATCGATCACCAGCACATCGGACTTGCTGGCGAAACTCTCGCGATAGGCCTGCAGGCTGCGATAGAAGGAGTAGAACTCCGGGTCCTTGTTGTAGGCGTCGGCATAGATCGCTGCCGCCTCGGCATCACCCTGACCGCGGATTTCCTCGGCCTCACGGAAGGCTTCGGCCAGGATCACCCGCTGCTGGCGATCGGCATCGGCACGAATACCCTCGCCCAGCTCGCGACCCTTGGCCCGGTGCTCGCGCGCCTCGCGCTCACGCTCGGTGCTCATCCGCTCGAATACGCTGCGGTTGACTTCGCGCGGCAGGTCCATGCCCTTGACCCGCACGTCGACCACTTCGATACCCAGTTCACGCCGCGCGCTGGCATTCAGCTCAGCGGTGATGTCGGCCATCAACTGGTCGCGCTCACCGGCCACTACCTCATGCAGGGTACGGCGTGCCACTTCGTTGCGCAGACCGGATTCGAGCTGCCGTGACAGACGCTCCTCGGCGATCGAACGCAGACCGGAAGTCGCGGTGTAGTAGCGCTGCACGTTGGCAATGCGCCACTTGGCGAAGGAGTCCACCATCAACGCCTTCTTCTCCAGGGTCAGGTAGCGCTGGGTGGCGGTATCCAGGGTCAGCAGACGGCCGTCGAACAGCTTGGCCTCCTGCACGAACGGCAGCTTGAAGTGCAGGCCCGGCGGTACATCGTCACGCACTACCTTACCGAACTGCAGTACCAGACCGCGCTGGGTCTGCTCGACGATAAAGAAGCTGCTCCAGCCGACCACAATCACCACCAGGGCGATGATCAGTCCAAAAATCGACTTGTTAGTCATCAGCGGTTCTCCCTTGAACGCAGATCGCGCTGCTGCAATTGGGCGGGCAGACGCGTGTTGGCGTCGGCGCCAGTAGTGGAAGGCACGACAACGGAAGAGGAGGACGAACCGCCACCACCCTGCTGCATCAGCTTGTCGATAGGCAGGTACAGCAGGTTGCTGTTACCCTCGCCGCCGGACACCATGATCTTGCTGGTATTGCTCAGCACTTCCTGCATGGTCTCGATGAACATACGCTCACGCATCACTTGCGGTGCCTGTTGGTACTGGGCGACCAGCAGGTTGAAACGTTCGGCCTCACCCTCGGCGCGGGCGACCATGGCCTGGCGGTAACCGTTGGCTTCTTCCAGCAGGCGCTGGGCCTGACCGCGGGCTTCCGGGATTACGCCGTTAGCATAGGACTCGGCCTGGTTACGCTCACGCACCTCGTCTTCGCGGGCACGGATCACATCATCGAACGCATCCTGCACCTCGGCCGGTGCCTGGGCGCTCTCGATGTTCACCTGCACCACGGTGATGCCGGTCTGATAGGCATCCAGGTAACGCTGCAGGCGCTCGGTGGTCTCGACGCCCATCTGCTCACGCCCTTCGGTCAGCACCTGGTGCATCGGCGTGGAGCCGACCACGTGGCGCAGCGCACTTTCGGTGGCATGCCGCAAGCTGGTTTCCGGGTCCTCGACCTTCAGTACGAAGGATTCCAGGTTGGAAATCCGGTATTGCACCGCCAGCGGTACCTCGACGATGTTCTCGTCCTCGGTCAGCATCTGGCCCTGTTGGCGATAGGAACGCACCTGGGTGACGTTGCGCTGGTACTTCTTCTCGATCGGCGGGAAGTAGATATGCAGACCGGATTCGACGGTACGGTTGTATTCGCCGAAACGCAGTACCACTGCCTGCTCCTGTTCATCGACCATGTACACGGCGTTGAACAGCCAGAACACGAACAGCAGCACGGCGCCGATGACCCAGACTCCCTTGGGAATGCCCTGGCCACCACCGACCCGGCGACCAGCGCCGCCGCCATCACCACCGCCACGCTTCTTGCTGCCGAAGATGCCGTTCAGGCTGTCCTGCAGCTTGCGCAGAGCCTCGTCCAGATCGGGTGGCCCCTGTTTGCCGCCGCGATTGCCACCGCCACGGTTGCCACCACTCCCCCAGGGATCCTGGTTATTCGAGTTGTTACCACCACCAGGCTCATTCCACGCCATAGCGTTCTCCGTTGTCCAAACCTGTGAAACTGTTTCTGCCGACACCGGTGGCCGACGCAGTCATTTGCGCAATCCTACAGCAAATACCGCCTGGTTCGCGAACCGCGGCCGGCATCCATTATTGCAAAGTGTGTTGTTCCAGAAATGCTTCCGGCTGCCAGCCTTCACGCTTGAGCAGACGATTGAAGTCGCTGCGCGCCAACCGCAGGTCCAGTTCCTGGCGTCCATCCCCGGCGATACGCTCGCCGGTCACCGCCCCGGCGGCGTAGAACTGGGCACGCAAACGCGCCTCGGCGTGCTCGAGAACGATGCTTTCCTGCACGATATCGTCCCCCAGGCGCTCGGCGATGGCCTGCGCCAGCAGCTCCAGCCCGCGACCATCACGCGCCGACAGCCAGACGCGCACCGCAACCCCGTCGCCGTCACGCTGGATCTGCGGCTCGACATCGTCCAGCAGATCGATCTTGTTGTAGACCTCCAGCATCGGCAGTTCACTGGCACCGATTTCATTCAACACCAGATTGACCTGCTCGATATTCGACATCCGCTCCTCGTCCGCCGAATCGATCACATGCAACAGCAGGTCGGACTGGCTGGATTCCTCCAGGGTGGCGCGAAACGCCTCCACCAGCTTGTGCGGCAGGTGGCGAATGAAACCCACGGTATCGGCCAGCACCACCGGACCGATATCGGCCAGCTCGAGCCGGCGCAGGGTCGGATCGAGGGTGGCGAACAGCTGGTCGGCAGCATACACCGCGGACTCGGTGAGGGTATTGAACAGGGTGGATTTGCCGGCGTTGGTATAGCCAACCAGGGACACGACCGGAATCTCCGCCCGGCGTCGGCCACGACGCGCCTGCTCTCGCTGGCTGCGGACCTTTTCCAGGCGCTTGGTAATCTGCTTGATGCGCACCCGCAGCAGGCGACGGTCGGTTTCCAGCTGGGTTTCACCCGGCCCGCGCAGGCCGATCCCGCCCTTCTGTCTTTCAAGGTGGGTCCAGCCGCGAACCAGGCGGGTACTCAGGTGATCGAGCTGGGCCAGCTCGACCTGCAGCTTGCCTTCATGGGTACGGGCACGCTGGGCGAAGATATCCAGGATCAGACCGGTACGGTCGATTACCCGGCACTCGAGCTCACGCTCGAGGTTGCGCTCCTGACTGGGCGTCAACACGTGATTGAAGATCACCAGATCGCCCTCACCGGCCTTGACCAGATTGCGCAACTCTTCAACCTTGCCGCTACCGATGAGAAAACGCGGACTGGGCTGGTAGCGACTGATCGTCAGGAAATCGACAACCTCCGCCCCTGCCGAACGCACCAGCTCCAGAAACTCATGAGGGTCTTCACGGTTCTGCTCGTCCTGGCCCTCCAGGTGAACGAGTACCGCACGTTCACCCCCCTCATGGCGTTCAAAAAACAATCAGGCCTCCAGCGCGATCAAGGGTTACCGGCCTCGGCGTCATCACCGGTGCCCTGTACCGGCAGGCGTACCGGACGGCCGGGCACTACAGTCGAAATGGCGTGCTTGTATACCATCTGGCTGACGGTATTCTTCAGCAGGATGACGAACTGGTCGAAAGATTCGATCTGGCCCTGCAGCTTGATGCCATTGACCAGGTAGATGGATACCGGAACACGTTCCTTGCGCAGAACGTTCAGGTAAGGGTCTTGTAGTGAATGCCCTTTTGACATTGCCTCACTCCTTATGGAAACCATTATGGGAACCGCTAATAAGATTGAAATACATTATCCGGCCAGTCCACGACGGACAGCCAGTATCCAGATGACTGCTTGACACCTGTCGACGGAAGTACGACGAAAAGACTATATTGCGACGGGTCCGAGGTGTTTCAAGAGCTTGTCGGACCTTTTCGGATCCAGGCTGTCGAACCATTCGATTTCCTCGTGCCAACCGCGCAGCCAGGTAAACTGCCGCTTCGCCAACTGCCGGGTGGCAATCACACCTCGTTCGACCATCTCATCGAGGGAGAGTTTCCCCTCGAGGTAATCCCAGGCCTGTCGGTACCCCACTGCACGAACCGACGGCATCGACACATCCAGATCGCCCCGCGCATGCAAGGCTTGCACTTCGGCGATGAAGCCCTGCTCGATCATCTGTGAAAAGCGCAGGGCAATGCGTTCATGGAGGATATGTCGCTCCCGGGGAGCCACAGCCATATAGCGCGTAGTATAGGACATATTTGCCCCGCCAGTCGCGCTGCTTTGCGCAATTTCCAGCGCCTGACGGGCATGCCAATCGGTCAGGGTCACACCACTGAGCAGAAACACCTCATAGGCACGCTGGATGCGCTGCGGATCGTTGGGATGAATGCGCGCGGCCGATACCGGATCGACCTTGCCCAGTTCGGCATGCACTGCCTCCCAGCCGAGCTGCGCGGCCATCGTCTCGATGCGCTGGCGCACCACCGGATCGGCAGCCGGCATCTGCGCCAGCCCACCGGCCAGCGCCTTGTAGTAGAGCATGGTGCCGCCGACCAGCAGCGGAATGCGGCCACGGCCGATGATATCGGCGATCAGGCGCTGGGCATCGCTGCGAAACCGCGCCGCCGAATAGGCCTCGGCCGGGTCGAGGATGTCCACCAGATGGTGCGGGTAGCGGGCCAGGGTCTGGGCATCGGGTTTGGCGGTGCCGATGTCCATGCCGCGGTATACCAGTGCAGAATCCACGCTGATCAGCTCGCAGGGCAGCCGCTCGGCCAGATGCAGCGCCATGTCGGTCTTGCCCGCGGCGGTCGGCCCCATCAGGCAGATCACCGTGGGCGTAGGCGAATGCGTCATCAGCGCCCCCGCAGGAACAGCTTGTCCAGCTCGGCCATGCTCATGCGTGTCCAGGTCGGACGGCCATGGTTGCACTGGCCACTGCGCTCAGTCTGTTCCATGTCACGCAGCAGCGCGTTCATCTCTGCCAGGGTCAGTCGCCGGTTGGCGCGCACAGAGCCGTGGCAGGCCATGGTCGCCAGCAGCTCGTTGCGGTGTGCGTCGATACGGTCGCTGGTACCGTACTCCATCAGGTCGGCCAGCACATCCTGTACCAGCTGGGCTGCATCGGCCTGGCGCAGCAGCGCGGGAATCTCGCGGATAGCCAGGGTTTCCGGGCCCATGCGCTGCAGGGCAAAGCCCAGCCGGGCGAACCACTCGGCATGCTCCTCGGCACAATCGGCCTGGCGCTGGCTGACCGCCAGCGACTCCGGCACCAGCAGCGGCTGGCTGCGCAATCCCTCCAGCGCCATCGCCTGCTTCAGACGTTCATAAGTGATACGTTCATGGGCCGCATGCATATCCACCAGCACCAGGCCATCGGCGTTTTCCGCCAGGATGAACACGCCATGCAGCTGCGCCAGGGCATAGCCCAGCGGCGGAACCTCGCCGGCTTCGGTCTCCGCCGGCATGGCCGGCTGACTGGCGGCAGCGCCATACAGCCCGGCATAACCCTGGCTGGCACCGGCCAACTGCTGCGGTGACGGGCGCTCCATGGCCGGCACCGACCAGCTGGCCGCCGGCTCCTGCAGCGGCATGTGCGTCTGCCCGGAGAACACCCCGGCGCTCAGGCCGCTCGCCGCTGGCATGGCAGCCGGCTGCTGCAGCTCGCCGCCGAGCGACTGCTCCGAGGCCGGGGCAGCCCCATCCGGACGTTGCTCGGCCAGTGCCCGGTACAGGGTACTGAACAGGAAATCATGCACCATGCGGCCGTCGCGAAAGCGCACCTCGTGCTTGGTCGGATGCACGTTCACATCGACCACCGCCGGGTCCACTTCGAGAAACAGCACGAAGGTCGGATGGCGACCGTTGAACAGGACGTCGCGATAGGCCTGGCGCACCGCGTGGGCCACCAGCTTGTCACGGATCATCCGCCCGTTGACGCAGAAATACTGCAGGTCCGCCTGGCTGCGGGAGAAGGTCGGCAGTCCGACCCAACCCCACAGGCGCAGCCCGCCGCGCTCCTGATCGATGGTCACCGACTGCTCGACGAACGCCGGGCCGCAGATACTGGCTACGCGCCGCTGGGCCTCCTGCTCGGTATGCGCCGGCCGCAGGCTGAGCACCGAGCGGCCGTTGTGACGCAGGTTGAAAGCCACATCGAAGCGCGACAGCGCCAGGCGCTTGACCACCTCTTCCAGGTGGCTGAACTCGGTTTTCTCGGTACGCAGGAACTTGCGCCGGGCCGGGGTGTTGAAGAACAGGTCGCGCACTTCCACCGTGGTGCCCTGGGGATGCGCCGCCGGCTGTACCCGCGGGTTCATGTCGCGGCCCTCGGTTTCCACCTGCCAGGCCTGCTCCGCACCCTCGGCGCAGGAGGTCAGTACCAGCCGGGATACCGAGCTGACCGAGGCCAGCGCCTCGCCACGGAAGCCCAGGGTAGCGACCCGCTCCAGGTCATCCAGGTCGGCGATCTTGCTGGTGGCGTGGCGCGACAGCGCCAGCGGCAGATCACCTTCGATGATCCCGCGGCCATCATCGCGCACCCGCAGCAGCTTGACCCCACCCTGCTCGACATCGACGTCGATGCGCGTGGCACCGGCATCCAGGCTGTTCTCCAGCAATTCCTTGATCACCGACGCGGGGCGCTCGACAACCTCGCCGGCCGCGATCTGGTTGGCCAGTCGCGGATTCAACAATCGTATTCGGGACATATGACTTCTATTGTTCAGTCGTTCTTGACCAGCATACTGCCGGCCGGCACCTTGAGCACCTGGCCGACGCGGATCTGATCGTTGCGCAGGCCATTGGCCTGGCGCAGGCTGGCCAGACTGACCTCGTAGCGGGTAGCGATCATCGACAGGGTATCACCCCGGCTCACGGTATGCTCGCGCGGCCCCTGCGCCAGTTGGCCGTTGCTCTTGAGCGCAGCGATCCGGGTGCCGGGCGGCGGATTACGGTGGAAGTAGGCTTTGATGCCACTGTGCATGGCCCGTGCCAGCGCCTGCTGGTGGCTGCGCGTGACCAGCTTCTGCGCCTCGCCCGGGTTGGAGATGAACCCGGTCTCGACCAGGATCGAGGGGATATCCGGCGACTTGAGCACCATGAAACCCGCCTGTTCCACCCGGCGCTTGTGCAGCGGGGTGATCCTGCCGATCGAACTCAGCACCTGCTGGCCAACGTCCAGGCTGGCCGAGAGGGTGGCGGTCATCGACAGGTCGAGCAGCACACTGGCCAGTACCTGGTCCTTGTTGTCCAGGCTGACCCCGCCGACACCACCGATCAGGTCAGAGCGGTTTTCCCGATCCGCCAGCAGGCGCGCGGTTTCCGAGGTAGCTCCCCCGTGCGAGAGCGCGAACACCGAGGCACCGAAGGCACTGGGCCGGGTGAAGGCATCGGCATGGATGGAGACGAACAGGTCAGCACTATGCTTGCGGGCGATCTCGGTGCGCTTGCGCAGCGGAATGAAGTAATCACCGGTGCGTACCAGCTCCGCCTTAAAGCCCGGCTCAGCGTCGATCATGGTCTTCAGTTCACGGGCGATCGCCAGCACCACGTGTTTTTCCTGGGTCTTGTTGGGGCCGATGGCCCCTGGGTCCTCGCCGCCATGCCCGGCATCCAGGGCGATGACGATGTCGCGCTGGCCGGCTTCGGCCACCGAGCGGGTTGGCCGCTGCGGCAGTGGCGAGGCACTGGGTTCGGCGGTGGCCGGCAGCGACGACTGCGGCTCGTGGTCGTACAGGTCGACCACCAGGCGGTGGCCGTATTGCTGGTTCGGCGGCAGCGAGAAGCTCTTGGGCTTGACCTCGCGCGACAGGTCCAGCACCACGCGCAGGTCGGAGCCATCCCGTGGCGCTGAGCGCACCCCGGTCAGCGGGGTATCCTGCAAGGCCAGGCCGCTGGTGGAAGCCGAGAAGCTGGCGCCGGAGATATCGATCACCAGGCGTTCGGGATTGGACAGGGTGAACAGCTTGTGGTCCGCCGGACCGGTCAGGTCGAACACCAGCCGGGTATTGTCCGGGGCGCGCCACAGGCGCACGTTCTTGATCTCCGCCGCCTGCAGCAGGCCGCAGAACAGCATGCCGGTGGCCACCAGCAGCAGCGCGGCGGCCTGCTTGATTATTGTTCTGATCTTCGTCACGGCGTCGCTTTGCCTCTTGTGCTGTGCAGCCGTTGGCTTGCAGCCAGGCCGCGTTCCCCATGCCCCTCAATCTGCAACGTCCTGCCCTCTCCGTCAACCGTGATGCGAATGCTCAGGTCCGGCTGTGGCAGTATGCCGCTACCCTTGTCGGGCCATTCTACAAGACACAGGCTATTGTCGGAAAAATAGTCACGGATGCCGAGAAACTCCAGTTCCTCGGGGTCGGCCAGGCGATACAGGTCGAAGTGATAGATAGTGCGCTGGCCCAGTTCATAGGGCTCCACCAGGGTGAAGGTCGGGCTCTTGACCGCGCCGACATGACCCGCGGCGCGGATCAGGCCGCGGCTGAGGGTGGTCTTGCCGGCACCCAGATCACCGGCCAGCCAGACACTGCCGCGCCAATCCAGCGCCTGGCCGATGGCTGCGCCCAGGCTCTCCATGGCCTGGTCACCTTGTACATAGAATTCCAGGGTCATCAAATATCCCGCAGGTTCAGGTAGTAACGTATCGAATCGATCAAATCACTGGCCAGCATGCCCAGCTGGCCTTGCTGCCGGGCCACCCGATCACCGGCCAGCGCATGCAACAGCACTGCGTAGCGCGCCGCCGCGCCGGCGTCCAGCCGCTGCGCCAGCAAGGCGCCAACCACGCCGGACAGCACATCACCCATCCCCGCGCTGGCCATGCCCGCATTGCCATACATGCACAGGCCAGGCAGGCGTTGCGTTCCCGGGCCGGCAACCAGCGAGCCCACACCCTTGAGGACAGCCGCGCAGCCGAAGCGTTCCGCCAGCCGCTGCGCAGTCGCCAGGCGGTCAGCCTGGATATCGGCGGTGGTGCAGCCCAGCAACCGGGCCGCCTCGGCCGGATGGGGCGTGATCACCGAGCGTTCGCCAAGGCACATTGACGAAGATTCAGCAGCAATGAGGTTCAGCGCATCGGCATCCAGCACCTGCGGCAGGTCCGCCTGCAGCGCCAGTTGCAGCATGCGCTCGGCCCAGGCGTCGCGCCCCAGCCCCGGGCCCAGCACCAGCACGCTGGCCTGCCCCAGCAATGGCGCCAATTGTGCCGGATCATCCACCCCGTGCGCCATCACTTCCGGGCAACGCGCCAGCAGCGGTGCCACATGTTCGCTGCGCGTCGCCACGCTGACCTTGCCGGCGCCGCAGCGCAGGGCGGTCTGCGCCGCCAGCATGATCGCCCCGCCCATGCCCTGGTTGCCGCCGATCAGCAGCACGTGGCCAAACATACCCTTGTGCGCCGCCCGAGGGCGCGGTGGCAACAGTTGCTTACAAAGATCCAGCTCCAGGCGCTCCAGTTGCGGCGCCACCTCCGGCAGCGGCGCCTCGGTCAGTGCCGCGAAACAGAGTTCGCCGACCCGGTCCGGCCCGTCGCCGGTCAGCAAACCGGGCTTTAGGGCGATGAAGGTCACCGTCATATCGGCACGGACAGCCACCCCCTCGACCACGCCCCGGTCGGCATTCAGACCACTGGGCAGGTCGACCGCCACCACCGGCAGGCCGCTGGCATTGACCGCTTCGATGGCACTGCGAAACGGCTCACGCACCGCGCTGCGCAGCCCGGTGCCAAGCATGGCATCGAGCAGCAGGCCCTCACCCGGCAGGTTGGCTGGCCATGGCTGGATGCTCACCGCTGCCTCCCGCGCCGCCGCCCAGGCCTGCGCCGCATCGCCCTGCAGGCGCTCGGGCGGCGTCACTGCCAGCACCGTCACCTGCCAGCCGGCGCGCTGCGCCAGTTGCGCGACCAGGTAGCCATCACCGGCATTATTGCCACTGCCACAGAGTACCGTCAGGCGCCGCTGCTCCGGCCAACGCCGGCGCAACTCGCGCCACAGCGCTGCAGCGGCACGCTGCATCAGTTCAAAACCCGGTGTTCCGGCGGCGATGATCCGCGCATCCAGTTCCCTGGTAGCGGCGGCGCTGTACAGATGATGTGGGAGTTCAGGACGCATGGGCATGTCAACCTGGCTAAGGGTCTGGCAGAATTATACGTCCAGCCATCCCATAACCACAGCCCATGCCCGATACCACCCCTGATTACGCAGCCCTCGCCGGGCAGCTTCGTGTGCTTGCCGCCGAGCTGGGCTTCCAGCAGGTGGGCATCAGCGATCCGGATATCGGCGAGCATGAGCAGCGCCTGCAGCAGTGGCTGGATGCCGGTTACCACGGCGAGATGGAATGGATGGCCAGCCATGGCAGCAAGCGCACGCGCCCGGCGGAACTGGTGCCGGGCACGCGGCGGGTGATTTCGGTACGCATGGACTACCTGCCCGGCGATACCCGCATGGCCAAGCGCCTGGCCGATCGCAATGCCGCCTATATCTCCCGCTACGCCCTGGGCCGTGACTATCACAAACTGATGCGTCGCCGCCTGCAGCAACTGGCCGAGCGCGTCCAGGCACTGATCGGCCCGTTCGGCTTCCGCGCCTTCGTCGACAGTGCCCCGGTCATGGAACGGGCGCTGGCCACCCGTTCGGGGCTGGGCTGGATCGGCAAGAACTGCATGCTGATCAACCCCAAGGCCGGCAGTTATTTTTTCCTTGGCGAACTCTACGTCGATCTGCCGCTGCCCACCGACGACGCCTTCACCCAGCAGCACTGCGGCAGTTGCAGCGCCTGCCTGCAGCAATGTCCGACCCAGGCCTTCGTCGATGACCGGGTACTGGATGCGCGGCGCTGCATCTCCTACCTGACCATCGAGCTCAAGGGGGCGATCCCCGAGGACCTGCGACCACTGATGGGCAACCGGGTATTCGGTTGCGATGATTGCCAACTGGTGTGCCCGTGGAACAAGTTCGCCAAGCCCACCGGGGAAAGCGACTTCAGTCCACGCCACCAGTTGGACCAGGCCGATCTGGTCAGCCTGTTCCGCTGGGATGAGCAGCAGTTCCTGGGCAATACCGAAGGCTCACCGCTGCGCCGCATCGGCCATGAACGCTGGCTGCGCAACCTGGCGGTGGGGCTGGGCAATGCGCATACCAGCATCCCGGTGATCGAGGCGCTGCGCAGCCGCCTGGATCACCCCTCGGAGCTGGTACGCGAGCATGTGCAGTGGGCGCTGGAGCGGCATGGCGCCGCAGCGACTCCCAGCTAACATTCCACCCAACTGCTCACGTGACCCATCACTATCCTTCGCTCCCCCAATCATCCTTCACTCTCTCCCGCCATCCTTCGCGAAGGCGAAGGATCCACCGGCCACTCCGAGTCAACCACCCCCTGGATCCTTCGCCTTCGCGAAGGATGACGAGGTAGGGAACCGTCCCGCGCTGTTTCAAGCAGGGAACCGTTCCGCACTGTTTCAAGCCTTGATGAAATGCTCCCGATAATGCTGCAGTTCGGCAATCGAGTCGCGGATATCATCCATCGCCAGGTGACTGCTTTCCTTCTGAAACCCATCACGCACCGCCGGCGCCCAGCGCGCGGCCAGCTCCTTGAGGGTCGAGACATCCAGGTTGCGATAGTGGAAGAACTTCTCCAGCTCGGGCATGCCGCGATAGAGGAAGCGCCGATCCTGGCAGATACTGTTGCCACACATCGGCGAACGACCGGCCGGCACCCACTTGCGAAGGAATTCCAGGGTCATCTGCTCGGCCTGTTCGGCACTGACGACACTGTCCTTGACCCGCTGCACCAGGCCGGACTGGTTGTGCTGGCGGGTATTCCACTCATCCATGCCATCGAGCAGGGCATCGGGTTGCTTCACCGCAATCGCCGGGCCTTCGGCCAGCACGTTCAGCTGCGAGTCGGTGATAATGGTGGCGATCTCGATGATCACATCCTGGTCCGGGTCCAGCCCGGTCATTTCCAGGTCGATCCAGATCAGGTTATCAGGGTGTTTCATGGCGGCTCCCATCAGCTGCTGTTGAGTTGTTGGCGGCGTGATGAGTGCCGCTGCGCGTTCAGGCGATCAGTATACGCCGCCCGTGCTACACTGCGGCGGATTCCCAAGATGCATGACACATGGCCAAGCGACATCTCACACGACGCCAGAACTGGCGCATCCAGAAAATCCAGGAAGAACGCAGCGCGCGCGCCAGCCGCCGCGCGGAACTGGCCGAGGAAAGCCTGCTCGGCGGCGATCTGGGCCCGGAGCAGGAAGGACTGGTCATCGCCCACTTCGGCGTGCAGGTCGACGTCGAAGCGCTCGACGGCCCGCAGCGCGGAGAGGTCCGTCGCTGCCACCGCCGCGCCAACCTGCCGGCGCTGGTCACCGGTGACCGCATCGTCTGGCGCGCCGACAACCAGCAAAGCGGCGTCATCGTCGCGCTGCAGCCGCGCCGCACCGAACTGTACCGCCCGGACCACCGGGGCCAGCTCAAGCCGGTGGCGGCCAATGTCGATCGCCTGGTGATCGTCTTCGCCCCACTGCCCACGCCTCACAGCAACCTGATCGACCGCTACCTGGTGGCCGCCGAGCAGGCGCAGCTGGAACCGTTGCTGGTACTGAACAAGGCTGACCTGCTGGAGCAGGGCGAACACGAAGGCCTGCGCGCCTGGCTCGACGACTACGCCCGCCTCGGCTATCGCACCCTGTGCCTGTCGGCCGGCTCCGGCGAAGGGCTGGACGGGCTGCGCCGCGAGCTGCGCGATCATGTGAATGTCTTCGTCGGTCAGTCCGGGGTCGGCAAGTCGTCGCTGATCAACGCCCTGCTGCCGGAAGCGGACCTGCGCGTCGGTGCATTATCGGAACTCACCGGCAAGGGCACCCACACCACCACCACCGCCCGGCTGTTCCATTTCCCCGACGGCGGCGACCTGATCGACTCGCCCGGCATCCGCGAGTTCGGCCTGACCCATATCAGCCATGAGGATCTACTGGAAGGCTTCATCGAATTCCGCCCGTTCCTCGGCCACTGCCGCTTCCGCGACTGCCAGCACCTGCACGAACCCGGCTGCGCCCTGCTCGCCGCCGTAGCCAGCCAGGATATCTCCGCCACGCGGATGAACAGCTACCGGCACATCCTCGCCAGCCTGAACGACACCTGACGCTCCATACCACTCGATGCGCCCCTCGGCGTGTCGAGCGCCTGCTCGACGCGAGCGACATCAGCGGCACCCCACATTTCACCTGTACTTATTCAACCTGCGCGCCAACCGCGCCAACCACACCGAACTGCGGCTGGGCATGGACACCACCAAAGGCCTGTGCCCACACCACCTGCAATCGAGCCGGAACTCCTCCAGCATCAGCACATCGCTCTGCGGAGAAAACAGCTCACTCCTGCCACAACGCCGGCAGGTTATCTTCATCGACGACGGAGGAACAGGCATGGCATCTCCTTGCTCGCTACCAGGTGATTCCATTCATCAACAACCAAACGCATCAGTCCCCAGCCTCCGCCCTCGCCTCACGTTGCTGCTGCGCACGCTTGA
This sequence comes from Halopseudomonas xiamenensis, assembly GCF_014219065.1. Classification (GTDB taxonomy): domain Bacteria; phylum Pseudomonadota; class Gammaproteobacteria; order Pseudomonadales; family Pseudomonadaceae; genus Halopseudomonas; species Halopseudomonas xiamenensis. Next base: position 24,469 of record NZ_JACLGO010000013.1, on the reverse strand, counting down.
GCACACTGTATTCCTGATACCAGGCATAAACCTGCTTGCCGACCACATACGCACCAACCACCGCCAGGATATTCTTCAGCATGGTGTCATTCCCTTCTGCCGGATGTTGAACAGCGAGGTCTATCAAAGAGAGCCAGCCCCGCCCTTGAAATGAATCTTGCCGGCACCAGGCGACCATTCGTGTCGCGTGTCGCGCCCTCGTGGGAAATATTCGACATGCAGCTACGGAATACCTCTCGCCTTGCGATCAAGCAAAATACCAGCTACCTTACCCCTAATCGCAAAATGCGATATTCAGGGACAGGTATGCACGTCATCACACAGAAACGCATCTGGGAAGCACGGGAAAAGTGGCCCCATGCTGCCACGGCTCTCGACGCTTGGTATCGCTTGATCAAAGCCAGCTCCCCGAAGGATTTTGCCGAGATGAAACAGCTGTTTCCGGCGACAGACAAAGTGGGACCGCAGCATATCTTCGACATCGGCGGCAATAAACTGCGCCTGATTTCCATCGTTCAGTACCGCGCGCAGAAGATTTTTATCCAGCATGTACTGGATCATGTCGAATATGACAAAGGTAAGTGGAAGGAGTGAACATGTCCGCATTGATCAAACAGGCCAGCGAACACTGGCGCTATGTGGCTCCATTGCTGAACAAGCCTACAAGTGAAGATGACTATGACGCCCTGGTTGAGGCACTGGATGAGCTGCTTCGCATGATAGGTGACGATGAAGATCATCCCCTGGCCAGCCTCGCCTCACACATGGGTGATCTGCTCGAAGATTATGACGAGACCCGGCGGCCTCTGCCCAAAGGAACAGGGGTAGAGGTGCTGCGCTACCTGATGCAGGAGCATGGCCTGAACCAGGGCGACCTCCCTGAAGCCGGTACGCAATCAGTGATATCCGAAATCCTTGCGGGAAAACGCCAGCTCAACGTCCGGCATATTCGTGCACTAGCCGAGCGGTTCGGAGTGCCGGCGGATGTATTTTTCTGATCAGGATCGATAAGGAAGCAACATGACATTTCAGGCACTCAAACAGCGCCACCGCCAGGAGCGCGACGAACAACATGAAAACCTGCGACTGCGCATACACCGCGCACTGAGCTGGCTGCAACGCGCCGAAATGGCCGATGATGCCGACGGACGCTTCATCTTCCTGTGGATCGCCTTCAACGCCGCCTACGCCACCGAAATCGACGACCACCTGCGGCTTTCCGAACAGGAAACCTTCAAGGCCTTCCTGCAGAAACTCTGCTCACTGGATACCGCCAAACGCATCGACGCCCTGGTCTGGCAGGAATTCTCCGGCAGCATCCGCGTACTGCTGGACAATCCCTATGTATTCCAGAGCTTCTGGGACCACCAGAGCGGCAAGATCAACGAAGAAACCTGGAAAAAACGCTTCAGCGGCGGTAAGGCAGCAGCTCAACAGGCTCTTGCCAGCGGTAATACCCCCGCACTGCTCGGCGTACTGTTCAACCGCCTCTACACCCTGCGCAACCAACTGATCCACGGCGGCGCCACCTGGAACGGCGCGGTCAACCGCCAGCAGATGCGCGACTGCACCAACCTGCTGGGCAAGTTGGTGCCGTTGATCCTGGAACTGATGATGGATAGCCCGAATACGCTTTGGGGGGATGCCTGTTATCCGGTGGTGAATGTATAACTAATAAAACCCGAATCGCTCACCCGCCCGGACCTTATCACCCAAGCGCTATTTCCCTTAATTTTTAAGCAGGTGAACCGCTTCTGATCCGAAGCACTGCGGATGAGCGAAAGAATGGAGCGACTTCTCCTGCCAATATTAATCCTTATCAATTTTAAGTGACATGCCTAGCAACTAACCACCCTTATATTCACTAAGCCCATCATCCAGTATTTTCATATCCACATCCCCCGAATAATCAAGACTCCTCAACCAGTCAGCATAATATTTACTTAAAACATCGTTGCCGTTCTTATTGAGCATTGCGGATGTAATTGAAAAATCCGAGCCCACTCCAAGATCAAATATCTCCTCTCCTTCAGCAGAAAAAAGGTCATTTTCTTTAATCCAAGCGGCCAAAATATCAAAATGCTTTTTCGCTGCTTCAAGGCTTGGGCAGTTCTTGCCTTCAGGGAAGTGCCAAGAAACTTTATCGTAAATGATTACCTTAGACATTAAGCGTATCTCCTCACCTCAGTCTGAACATCCTTTGGAATTTCCACAAGCTGGCCTGTATCTCGATCCTTGATAAAGTTACCGCCAGCGCCTCTGATTCGCTCTTCTTTCGCGATCTGAGCATCTTTAGGCGCCGTTTCCGACGTCACTTCAATGCTTTTTACTACCTCTCCATCTTTAGTTACCACAAAATCTACTCGTCTAGCCTCGCCCGTCTCCGGGTCTTTTACAATATTTCCATCCTCATCTCTTAGATACTGCTCTCTTTCGATCTTATATCCATCTTTCTCTGGGAATTCCTTATTCAGAATCTCAAGAGCCAGCTCCTCTCTATTTGCCCCATCCTCTCTATTTTTTTCAATCTGCCCCGCTCTTGCCTCATTAACCTTTTCCAATTCTAATTCATTTTCAGCTTTCAAGCTTGCGAGTGAGCTGTTTTCGATAACCTCCATACTGGATTGGAGCGGCGACAGCTCCTTGCTTTCCTTAATACATGCTTCTTTGAAAGCTTCGCTTATGTTTTCCATTGCCTTTGATGCGACGGCGTTAAGCATTAGCAGCCTCCATCTTGTTTTGTATCTTTTTTGATATCACATTCAGCGTATTACTGTCTGCAAGCAATAAAAATGAAGACACATGATTTTTAATTTCCAAGATATCAACCATCAATCGTTCTTTATTATATATATGACGACCCACCAGGGTCTCAATAATGTCTTCAATGAAATCTTTTGCAGAAGGGTGCATCCATAGTTTATCCAGCGCATGAATAAGGCTTTTTCTAGCCAGCTCATTTGGTTGCTGCATAACCTGAACAAGTGTGGATTTGAAATTCTCTGGAAGAGGGTTTCTACAACAGTAAATCCCCTTATTCAAAAGCAGCATAATTTGTAGAGAGAAGTAGTCTGAAAACAGTGACTCATCAGCCTGATGCCGGTTTTTTTTCAAGACGAGAAGCTTTCTAATTTCTTCTTTAGCCCTTTCCATCAATTTTTTTAATTCGTTTGATTCAAGGGTTACGAGTGAATTAAACAGCCTGACAGTCAGTTCTTTACCCTCTTGGCCAAGCAAATCACCTATTTGATAAACCTGATAGCAGTGCAGAACCTTACCTGTCCAAGGCTCCATGATTCTCTTGACTTTCTCATCACTGATCGCATGTGAACTAACGTTGGGCTGAATTACACATTCCACTGGCCGCGCCATACCTTCCTTGTGACATAGTGCATGCCCGGTCTTAAGTCTGTTCAGATAGAGAGCCTCATGATCATCAATGCTTAAGGAGCCAGCCAAAAGTGATTGATCGTCTTTTGACACTAAACGATGAACAATCTTAGTGTTAGAGTTTTTGATAACGTCTGGGGAGATTTTTGATGGGATTTGCTCAACAACGGCAACTCCCTGACCTAGAGAGCGCATTTCAGCAAGGATATTGCAGAATACTTCAACTGCCTTGCCCTTGGGATTACCCATCATCTCTGTTGTTCGCTCGGTTTCAACATTCTTCAATAGTCGGTGGGCCTCTTCGATCACCATGAAGTGGCGCAACCCCTTGTTGCCCATTCCCGGATTGACCGCTGGGTTTTCTTTTTGCCGGTATTCGCTGAGAAGTACCAGAATAAGCCCCACAAAAAAGGCTTTGTCGTCATCGTCTGCCAGACTCTCCATCTCCAAAATGGTATTTTCCGAAAGGAGCTTTTCGATGGGGAAGAAGTCATGGGTATTGAACATCAAGCCTTTTGCGCCAACGCAAAGGCTTTCCAGACGTACAATGATGGCGGTACGAATGTTGTCCCTCAGCTCACCCTGATAGTCGAGTTCATTTTTTATGTAATGATCAACTTCATTCTTCAGGTCAGTTAACGTTGGGAAACAATAGTAATGTTCTTCCTGTTTATACTTTTTCTCGTCAAGGTGCCCCTTGCTGTTGATAAAATGGGGGTGGGTACCCAGGGTCAAGTCCCAGCCTTTCCTGATGTATATGGCATGCAGACATTTTTCGACAATGCTGGGCATGGGGCCATAAAGGGAAAAGCTGGCGTTGAAGATGGCTTTCAGGTAATCGATATGCACCAAGGGATGAACACCTTCCTGGATATAGAAAGGGTTGAAGCGGATGGGGCTGGTCGTAGCATCACCAATGGTAAATATATTCAGATTGTTCTTGAAAACATCATTTGCCAAAAGTTGGCGATAATCGCGCTTGGCCGACTCCAAAACCAAAAATGGAGTGCTTTTCTTCGGTTGGGCAAGGCTTTTCAGAATATGCTTGACTGTAGTGGTTTTTCCGCTTCCGGTCAGGCCGCAGACAAAAAGGTGCTTGTTCAGGTCATTCTTGGACAGATGAAGGTGCATGCCGCTGATCGGGTTTCCATGATCGGTGATGCAGCCCAATACTATTTCTTGCTTGCCGCCAATATCCGTCAAAGCTAGTGTGGGCATTCTCTGTATTTCATAGCCCGGCACCGAATCCACCGGCGGAGAAGAAACAAGCGCCAGCTCCTCACTAGTAATATACGAAGCAAGCGATTGGGGGAAAAGGTTGTTGGCAGAACTCTTTTTAGGAATGAACAACGCTTTGTCACCGAGGCTGTCCCGATAGATACGGGGTGGGGGTAGCAGCTTGTCGCCAGGTTTTGCAAGCTCACCAACAAAAGTGCCAGCCAGAATGTCACTGGTGACTTTATCCTGGGTGGCAAAGGTGATGGATGTTTCCCAGTAGCCCGCAGCAAAGCCGCGTATCATTCTTTCGATATATTGATCCGCAATTTTCTCCAGCTCCAGGGCATAGCCATTCTGCTGTTCAAAGGAAAGAGAATTACCAAAAGTATCGGTTCTTCCGTGGGCTTTACTATTCCCCTCTGTATCTGACCAATTATGTGAGTAGTTCCCTCCAACCCCAATGAAGCCGAAAGGTGTTGGAATACCAAAGCCTACAGTTCCCCCAGCGCTGTGCCCGCTTGTTTTCGATCTTGAGTCTGTCAATGTTTCAGATTCAGCCCGCGATTGGTTTTCGCCAAGGGTGCGTTTTGCCAAGGCATGCATGTCGTCCCTAAGCTGAACCAGTTCATTAAATACGCTTTGTTTTTCCTGTTCAGAAACCGGCCTGGAGATGATCGCGAAGAGATAGTCCTTTCCGTAGAGGCTGCGGGTAACCGACGACAGGTTGAACTTCTGCTTTTTGTCCTCGATTTTCACTATAGGCACACCGGTCACCATGCCTCCGTAATAGCAGCCCTCGGTCAGGGAGCTTATGCTTGTCGCCTCATCGTACCGAATATTCTTTCCCGGAAAAATGCCGTTCACAATGGATTCGAATGTTTCCTTCCCATACTTTTCGCCTGACTCATCCTTGAGTCCAAGGAAAATGCGGTTATTGCCGCTTCTGCTGCTGAGCACGAGGGCAACCGAGAAGCCTGAATGACTGGCAGCAGCCAATATATTCTGGAAGCGCTCATTGATGAAGCCTGGAATATCATCGCAATCGGCGTTTATAGATACTTCATCCAGTGGGAACAGGTAATAGCTGTTCAGGTAGCTATTGGGATCTTTTTCCGTTTCTGTTTTCAGCACGTTGTTGGGATCGACGGACCACCAGGGCACAAGTTTCTCTGAGGCTTCAACGAGCTTTTGTGAAAAATCTACGGACATTTGCTGCTTGCTGGGAGTCAAGTTACTCATTGACCTCTCCAGTCAGGATAAGGCCATTGGCCGAGCAGAACGCGTGGAAATCATGGTCAAAGGCCGCTGCAACCTTTTCCAGCCATGCGAAGACCTGCTCCCGAGAGCTTTCAAGGTAGCGGTCGATATCTTCCTTAATAGCTTCGCGAGCATTGGGCGATGCCTTATCGTAGGCGAGCTTGAAAGCGAGCGCGGCAAGGATGATGGTAGCCATTCCCGACACAATGGGGCCGACTATGCTGGGGGCAAGTCCCGCGGTGATAGCTGTTCCAGCAATGAAGGTAACCCCCCCAGCAATCAGCCCTTGCTTCCATCGTGGGTCGGTTGAGTATTGGACAATTTCCGGCTCCAGCACCAGCTTGTTTTGCATTTGTCTTGTCCACTCGTGGATGCGCTTGCGAAAATCCATATCGAAGAATGCATTTTGCAGCTCGATATCGGCGATCTCGATTTTCTCTCTGGCATCCTTCATCAGATAGTTCAATAGAGTGTCAAGAAGGACCTCGGACTTATAGACAATTCTATTTGGGACTTGTTTCCGCAAAAACTGTTTGGTTTGAGTTATATGGAAGTAGGGGTGCAGGTGTGTCTGCAAAGAGTTCTTTATGCTCGAGAACTCTTCGGAAATATCTGCTCTGATCTTGTTGACTACCATTGCATTTCCCCCAGCAGCTCTTCGCACTTTTTTATTTCATCTGGAAGCTCCTTTTTTTTGCTGTCAAGCGCGCTAATCTCTTTGGTTATTTCATCGTTTGAGCGTTTATTGTCTTTCTCTTGTTCTAGAGCATCCTGGCGCTCTTTGATCGCCGAGTTCATTTTTTCTGTGAACTCCTTCAAATAAGCCTCGCGAACCTCGTCTGATTTTTTTGGAAGGTCGGTGATGATGGCGTAAAGATCTTTATTGCATGCGTCTCTATATTTTACAATGTGTGTATCTTTGTCAAATATTTTTTCTGTTCCTGTTTTTACTGCTTTGTCTCGAAAAAAGCGAGCAATTCCCAGCGTGGCATAGTCCCAAAAATCTAATTCTCGATCCTTGTAGGTGCTTCTCGTGAAGTAGGCTTCTTTTTTTGTCTGTTCTGCAAGCGAGTTGAGGTCAACTTTTGGGATAGATATACGGTGTTTTTCTTCAAACGTCTTTGATATCTTGTTGAGAGTGCCTGCAAGCCTTTGTGTAATCTCGTTCTGAAAACCATTGATTATCTCGTCCACAGCATCAAAAGCGTCAATCGCATTTTTCCTTACAGCTTCGATGCTTTCGCTGTTGGTGATGAGTTTTGGGTATTTCGCCTCGATATTATTGATGCCTTGTTCCCATTTCGAGTTCGTTCCGGAAAAATCCTGTATCAGGTCTTCCGTGGTTTTTTGGGTCAATAGCCTGTATTCGCTAAGTGCCTGGCTGATGCGATCTATTTCTTCTTCAAACTCTTGAGGGTTTCTTTTCTTGGTTTCCAGAAGCTTGAGGTTTTCAGAGAGCTGTTTTTCCTGCTCGCCATACCCGCTCTTTATCTTCTCCAGGATTTCCTGAAGCTGGAGGCTGGGTGCTTTCATGGAGAACTCCTCAATTGAAGAGAGCATTTCTCCAAAGCGAGAATCTTTTTCTATCTGGTCAAGTAGTTTGAGTCCAGACTTCTGGGCCCTTTTTTCAAATTTTGGGAGGAACTCTTCTATTTTTTCGGACGACTCTTCAATTTGCTCCTTGGTTTTTCCGCTATCAATCGAATTGGAAATAATTTTAAGTAAGCTGTCTACTGCCAATATTCGGTCTTGGGGTATGCGTTCATTATATAAACGAGTGGCTTCATTTTTTAGCCGGTCCACTTCGCTATCTGAGTGATCACCCGCATGACTCAGAACCAAGAATAGCGTTTCCTGGCTGCGATCAGAAATAGTTGAATCGAGAAACCTTTTGAAAGACTCTGTTTCAACGGCTTTTATGTGGCGAACAAACAAAATTGCATTGGCCTTTTCAAGAAATCCGAACGTAACATCCTGTACTCCACCTGTTGCATTGACGCCGGGGGTGTCAACAATTCTCAGCTCGTCAAAATCCCATTTCAAAGGGTAGCCGAATTCAATTTGAACGGGGATCTTGCCCGTTGTTCTTTTTGAAATGTACTTCTTGATGGTCGAACTTTTGCTTTTCAGATTTCTTTCGCCGGATACTTCTTCAAGATTTTCAATGAGTTTGTCATCAATAACCAGAGGCTTCTTGCCGGATTCAATTATGTAGCCGTCTATCAATGTCGTTGGTATTCCGCGGTATTCATCGTTCAAGCTGCATATTTTGTGTAGATGATTCTTAACTTCATCATTGAAGGTCTCTTCATGGTCATCGGCAAATTTAACCTTCAAGACGGGGCTTTCCGATTTGAAAATCTCGACGATGGCGCTGCTTGCTTGAAGCACATCGGAAGGAAGAAGCTCCTCTCCTAAAAGGGCGTTGATGAAGGTTGACTTGCCTGCTTTGACTTCGCCCGCCACCGCCAGCGTGAACTTACCATTCTTTAATGCGTCCACTCTTTTCTCAAGAAAATTCATATCAACACCATCATTGAGATCGCCTCTTTTATTTTTGTACCCGTTAAAAAGGTCTATCACGTTATTTTTATGGGCTTTGTATCGTTGTCCGATTGGCATTTTCGATTCCTTTTTGATTTTTGTCCAACTATGACTGAAAAAAACTACAATCTCGATGAGAAGTTAAAATGCGACACAATATTCAAGATGTACTGTTTTTAGCAAAAAATTTCTAGAGGATGCTGTGTAGCAATCCATCTTCTGTTAGTTATTTTTTTGCTGAAGTAGCAACAACTTTCTTTCTCACATTTCTTGGATTAGACCCATTCATGGTCACTACACATACAATTTCTCCAGCTTAGCGATCTTTTCTTTGATTATTTTAACCCAAACATTTGGCTCCCAAACCCGCACATTCTCCCCCAACCCAAACACCCACCACAGCGTCTCCTTATCATCCGGCACCATGGCCCGCAGCCGATGCCAATCTGTCCCCTCCAACGGCTCCAAACTCTGCTCTGTACTGAGCGGCGTTTCTCTGAGCAGCCAGGCAATCTGCGGAGACACATCAGCAACCAGTTCAACCATTTCAGCTGGCGCAGGATTGTTGAGACTGCCCTGGAGGTAATGGTCGATATCGAAGTCATCCGGTATCTCTGCCGGTGCTTCCAACGCGGTGGCCTGCTGGATTCTGTGCAGCGCGAACTGGCGGACGTCGTTGTAGCCTTCGACCCGAGCCAGCAGGTAGCTTTGCGAGTGGCGGGCGACCAGACCGGCCGGGTGCAAGGTCATCTCGCTGGGCTGTTGTTTGCTGCGGCTGAGGTAGGTGACTCGCAGGCTGTGGCCTTTGAGCAGGGCGGTGGAGACGGTGGTCCAGATTGCGCTGTCGACCTTGGCTGGCAGCAGTGTCTTGCCGTTGGGCAGGGCGCGTACCCGTTTGGCCCAGCGTGCGGGTGGCATGTGTTGCTGTATTTCCAGCTGCGCCCTGGCTTGCTCAAAGTAGGGTTCCAGCAGTTGCAGGAGGCCTTGGGGCAGGAGCTTTTCCAGATGGCTTTCCGCCAACAGGAATGCCAGTGCTACCGGCAGGTCCGGGCTGGGGAAGTCCCAGTGTGGGGCGTGCTTTGAAAAGCTCCAGTAGTTGGTGTTGCCCTCTTCGTGGGACAACAAGGGAAATTCGGCGCTCAGCTTGACGTTGAGGTCGCGTTGCAGTGTGCGCCGGGTCATGTCGAAGCCTTGCGCCTTCAGCTTATCGTACAGTTCGGGGGTGGAGATGCGGCCGGGTTCGCGGGGGATCAGTCGCAACAGGGCGAACAGTCTAAACAGGCGGTCCTTGGGGTCTGAGCGTTCAACCACGTGATTCCCTTACTTTCCATGTCAACCCTCGGATACTTTTTCCGTGGGTAATGCTTGGACTTATGGCGTTTTGGCATCCTAACAACATTACCTGCTGGTGCCAACATGCCATGCGTTGGGGTCGCGGAGGCTCTGTTACGGGGCTGAGCGACTTGAGGGGGATTATTCATTGGGGATGCGTCAGTTGGTGTCGCATGAGGGGCGATTTCTTGGGTCGAGCTTGGGGAGCTGGTGGGGGCGTGGATCGCGGCGAGGCGCCGCTCCTACAGGCAGCGAGTATCGTCTGCGATCAGGCGCAGCGCAGGCGCGTACACCCCCAGGGGGCTTACAGTCCCTGTTGCAGGGGCTGGCTGGAGTCATCGAACAGGTTTCGCGGGCGCTCCGGTTGGGTGGCTGGTTCGCTGTCGCTGGTGGGCGCCGAATCCGCGGATGGTGACGGTACCTCCGGTTCCGTATCGGCGCCCTCCCCCGGCTCGACGCTCTCGGCAGGACCGGCCGTGCCACCGACATCCCGCAACATGGCCTGCTCGGCGCGCCGGTTCATCACCACGATATCGATCCGGCGGTTGATCGGATTCAGCGGGTTGGCGCCATCGAACAGTGCCGAGTCGGCGTAGCCAACCACCCGCGCCACCTGCTGCACGGGATAACCGGCGGCCTCCAGGGTGCGCCGTGCGGCATTGGCCCGCTGTGCCGACAGTTCCCAGTTGCCATAGTCACGGCGCCCGACATACGGCATGGCGTCGGTATGGCCGCTGATGCTGATCTTCTTCGGCACTTTGGCAATGGTGTCGCTGAGCGCCAGCAGGATATCCTCGAAATAGGGCTGCAGGTCCGGGCTGCCGCTGGCGAACATCGGGCGGTTTTCCGCATCGACGATCTGGATGCGCAGCCCCTCCATGGTGAACTCCATGAGAATCTGCTCGCGGAAACGCTGCAGTACCGGCTCGGTTTCAATCTTGTTCTGCAATTCCTGCAGCAGCAGGTCTAGCTCGCGCAGCTCCAGCATGTCCGGCAACGGATCGGGTTGCGACTGCATGGGCGAGTCGTCGAGCTGGGGCTGTGTGGGCAGCGGTGGCTGCTCGATATCCGCCGCCGGTTCGTTGAGCGTGCGCTGCGGCGCCGGGGTCGGCGAGCCGCCGAGGTCAATCGGATGACGACTGCCACCATCGAAATTGATCGGGTCCTTGAAGTACTCGGAGACCATCTTCAGCTGTTCCGGCGTGGCCACGGTCACCAGCCACATCACCAGGAAGAACGCCATCATGGCGATGGCGAAGTCGGCGAAGGCGATTTTCCAGGAGCCGCCGTGGTGACCGCCGGCCTTGCGGCTGACCCGTTTGACGATAATCGGTTGTTCGCTGCTCACCGATCAGCGCCCCTTGACCGAGGATTCCAGCTCGGTGAAGCTCGGACGTTGCGCGGACAACAGGGCCTTGCGGCCGAACTCCACCGCCAGTGCCGGCGGCAGCCCCTGGGCACTGGCCACCAGGCACATCTTGATCGCCTCGTAGGTATTGGCCTCTTCGGTGGCCTCATGCTCCATCGCCGCGCTGAACGGGCCGACGAAGCCATAGGCCGCGAGAATACCGAGAAAGGTACCGACCAGGGCGGTGCCGACCTTCTCGCCGATCATGGCATTGTCCGCCTCGCCGAGAATGCTCATGGTCACCACGATCCCCAGCACCGCAGCGACGATCCCGAACCCCGGCAGCGCATCGGCAACCCGGTTCAGGGCATGCGATGGCCCGCCCAGCTCCTCGGTGAGGGTGGATATCTCCACATCGAACAGGGCTTCCAGCTCATGCGGCGCCATGGTGCCAGTGGACATGATGCGCAGGTAGTCGCAGATGAAGGCGGTCATGCCCTGGTCCTTGAGGATCGCCGGATACTTGCTGAAGATCGGGCTTTCCTGTGGCTCCTCGATATCCGCCTCGATCGCCATCATGCCTTCGCGGCGGCTCTTGTTGAGAATCTCGTACAGCAGTCCGAGCACGTCCAGGTAGAAGGGTTTGTTGAAGCGGTGGCCGAAGAAGATCACCGGGATCTTGCCGAATACCTTCTTCACCGTATCCATATTGTTGGCCACCAGGAAGGCACCCAGCGCGGCGCCGCCGATGATGACGATTTCGAATGGATGCCACAGGGCTGCGAGCATACCTCCGGACAGCATGAACCCACCCAGCACACTGGCCAGAACGACGATGTAACCCGCAATTTTCAACATATGGACAAATGATCTCCAGCTAACCAGGCACAGCAACTCGGTCGCTTTCGCGTTATAGTCTGCATTTCGAATCGCCGGTAACGACAATGTGGCACCTTCACTGTCTCCCGCTATCGGCCGCGTTTCGCAAATCCTGAGCGAGATTATAGCGCCAGTTGCCGCTTCGCCGGCAGTGGCGCGTCAATCATCTGACTGGAACAGGCCATGAATGATATTTTTTTGCCACTACTGCTGGAGCCCAGCCAGTTGCCGGCACAACTCGATCCCGCCCAGGTGCGCCTGGTCGACCTGAGCAAGTCCGAACAGTACCTGGCCGGGCATATCCCCGGTGCAGTACACCTGGCCCCCGGCAGCATCACCGCGCCGGCGCCGAGGCCAGGACTGCTGCCGGACCTGCAGAGCCTGCAGCAGATCCTTGGCGGCCTGGGCCATCATGCCGACCTGCACTACATCGTCTACGACGATGAAGGCGGCGGCTGGGCCGGGCGTTTCATCTGGCTGCTGGACAGCGTCGGTCATCCGCATTATAGCTACCTCAATGGTGGCCTGCGGGCCTGGCAGGCCGAGGGGCGGCCACTGGAACAGCAGGTCAACCAGGCAGAGCCGACCCAGCCGAGCCTGAGCATCGACCCCAGCCATAGCATCGACCTGGATACCCTGATGGCCGACCTGGACAACCCCGACCGGGTGATCTGGGATGCCCGCTCACCGGCCGAACACCGGGGCGAGAAGGTGCTGGCTGCCAAGGGCGGTCACATCCCCGGCGCCATCAACTTCGAGTGGACCGCCGGCATGGACCCGCAGCGCGGGCTGCGCCTGCGTGATGACCTGGCCGATCAACTGCGCGCCCTGGGTATCGTCCCGGAACGTGAGGTGGTCACCCACTGCCAGACCCACCACCGCTCCGGCTTCACCTATCTGGCCGCGAAAATCCTCGGTTACCCCCGGGTCAGGGCCTATGCCGGCTCCTGGTCCGAGTGGGGCAACCACCCCGATACCCCCGTAGAACTCTGAGGCTGTTACCGCATGCGCGATCGTCTGTTCATCACTTCGCAGTACCTGCTGCCGCAACATCTGCTGTCACGCCTGGCCGGCGGCCTGGCCAACTGCACCTGGAGCTGGGTGAAGAACCCCTTCATCAACTGGTTCGTCAAACGCTACCAGGTCGACATGAGCCAGGCGCTGGAGCCGGACCCGACCGCCTATCGCTGTTTCAATGATTTCTTCACCCGCGCCCTGCTGCCCGACGCCCGGCCGCTGGACGATGGCGCGGCCAGCATCCTGTGCCCGGCCGATGGCGCCATCAGCCAACTGGGCAAGATCGAGCATGGCCGTATCTTCCAGGCCAAGGGCCAGAGCTTCAGCGTGCTGGAGCTGCTGGGCGGCAATCCACAGCATGCCGAGCTGTTCCAGGGCGGCCAGTTTGCCACCGTGTACCTGTCGCCCAGTGACTACCACCGGGTGCACATGCCGCTGGCTGGCACCCTGCGCGACATGATCTATGTCCCCGGCAAGCTGTTCTCAGTCAACCAGAGCACCGCGGAGAACGTGCCCGAGCTGTTCGCCCGCAACGAGCGGGTGGTCTGCCTGTTCGATACCGAGGCCGGCCCGATGGCAGTGGTGCTGGTCGGAGCGATGATAGTCGCGTCGGTGGAGACGGTATGGGCTGGCCTGGTCGCCCCGCCGCGCCGGCAATTGCGCAGCGAGCAGTACGGCACCAGCGCGCCGCAGCTCGAACGCGGCGCGGAAATGGGTCGTTTCAAGCTCGGCTCCACCGCCATAGTGTTGTTCGGCCCGGGCCGTGCCCGCTGGGACGAACACCTGGGCGCGGGCAGCCTGGTACGCATGGGTCAGAAGATGGGTGAGAAGCTGGCTGGCTAGCCCACCTGCGCTACAACAGCACCGCAACGGCTGGGAGCTGTCGGCGAGCAGGCGCTCGCCAACCCCAGGAAGCCCCGGGGTGTAGCGCCCCGGTCCGCGCTCGGGCGCTACGCCAGCATGGCAACGGCTGAGAGCTATCGGCGAGCACGCGCTCGCCAACCCCAGGGGAAACCTGCCCGCCTTCCTGACTGGCAAGCAACAAAAAACCCCGGTACGGATATCCGTACCGGGGTTTTGACTGGCGTGGTTAGCCGGGTCGGCTGATTACATCATGCCGCCCATGCCACCCATACCACCCATGCCGCTCATGTCAGGCATGGCCGGCTTCTCTTCCGGCAGCTCGGCAATCATGGCCTGGGTAGTGATCATCAGGCTGGCTACGGACGAGGCAGCCTGCAGCGCGCTGCGGGTCACCTTGGCCGGGTCCAGGATACCCATTTCGATCATGTCGCCATACTCGCCGGTAGCGGCGTTGTAGCCGTAGTTGCCTTCGCCGGCACGTACGGTCTGCAGTACCACGGCAGCTTCTTCACCAGCGTTGGTGACGATCTGGCGCAGCGGCGCTTCGATGGCGCGGCGCAGCAGCTTGATACCGACGTTCTGGTCTTCGTTGTCACCGGTCAGGTTCTCGAAGGCCACCAGGGTACGTACCAGGGCCACACCACCGCCAGGTACCACGCCTTCTTCAACGGCAGCGCGAGTAGCGTGCAGCGCGTCTTCAACGCGGTGCTTCTTCTCTTTCATTTCCACTTCGGTAGCGGCGCCGACCTTGATTACCGCAACACCGCCAGCCAGCTTGGCCAGACGCTCCTGCAGTTTTTCCTTGTCGTAGTCGGAAGTGGTTTCTTCAACCTGCTTGCGGATCTGCGCAACGCGGGCTTCGATATCAGCCTGGGCACCAGCACCGTCGATCACGGTGGAGTTGTCCTTGTTGATCTGTACGCGCTTGGCCTGACCCAGGTGCTCCAGGGTAGTGGTTTCCAGGCTCATGCCGACTTCTTCGCTGATCACGGTACCGCCGGTGAGGATGGCGATGTCCTGCAGCATGGCCTTGCGACGATCACCGAAGCCCGGCGCCTTGACCGCAGCGACCTTGACGATGCCACGCATGTTGTTGACCACCAGAGTAGCCAGCGCTTCGCCTTCGACGTCTTCGGCAACGATCATCAGCGGACGACCGGCCTTGGCGACGGCTTCCAGTACCGGCAGCATTTCGCGGATGTTGGAGATCTTCTTGTCGACCAGAAGGATGTACGGGTTGTCCAGTTCGGCGGACATGGTTTCCGGCTTGTTGACGAAGTACGGGGACAGGTAGCCGCGGTCGAACTGCATGCCTTCAACAACGGACAGTTCGTTATCCAGACCGGAACCTTCCTCGACGGTGATCACGCCTTCCTTGCCAACGCGGTCCATGGCTTCGGCAATGATGTTGCCGATGGAGTCGTCGGAGTTGGCGGAGATGGTGCCTACCTGGGCGATGGCCTTGGAGTCGGCGCAGGGCTTGGACAGGTTCTTCAGCTCGGCAACCACAGCGGCAGTAGCCTTGTCGATACCGCGCTTCAGATCCATCGGGTTCATGCCGGCGGCAACGGCTTTCAGACCTTCGGTAACGATGGCCTGGGCCAGTACGGTGGCGGTGGTGGTGCCGTCACCGGCGTCGTCGTTGGCACGGGAGGCAACGTCCTTGACCAGTTGCGCGCCCATGTTCTCGAAGCGATCCTTCAGCTCGATTTCCTTGGCCACGGAAACGCCGTCCTTGGTGATCAGCGGCGCGCCGAAGCTGCGCTCGATCAGGACGTTGCGGCCCTTCGGCCCCAGGGTGGACTTGACCGCGTCGGCCAGGACATTGACACCAGCCAGCATCTTGTTGCGCGCGGAAACATCGAACAATACTTCTTTAGCAGCCATTTTCACTTTCCTTCAAATGAATTCGTTGAGGATCAACTGGCGGGGCTCAGCCTTCCAGGACACCGTAGATTTCGGATTCGCTCATCATCAGCAGTTCTTCGCCATCGATCTTGATGGTGCTGCTGCCGGAATAGGGTCCGAAAACCACTTTGTCACCTTCCTTCACGGCCAGGGGACGTACCTCACCATTGTCCAGCAGGCGCCCGGTACCAACAGCAATCACCACGCCGGTATTCGGTTTTTCTGCTGCAGAGCCAGGCAGAACGATACCGCCAGCGGTTTTTGTTTCTTCTTCGCTGCGACGAACGACTACGCGATCGTGTAACGGACGGATTTTCATCGTTTTGAGTCTCCCAATAGTATGCAAATGGCCGGCTGTCCGGCATTCCAAGTTAAATCAGGCTTTTCAGCCCGAAGGACGCCATCTCGCGTCCTTGTCCAACACAGGCCCCCACACGGGTGCCTGTAAAACGGGTGCTTCCTTGTATGGGGGCCGGGGAAATCTTTTCAAGGCCCGGGTGGAAAATTTTTATCCTCTGTCCAGCCGGCGGTCCGGATCGGGGCGCGGCGGCTCACCGGCCTGCCATTCACCCTCGATGATGGTGTACTCGCCACGCCGGTACGTGCGCGGGCCGTCCTGGTCATCGGGACCGGAGCCGCCACCGCGGTGCAGCAAGGCCATGATCAGGCAGGGAATCGCCAGCACATCGCTGACCAGGCCCGGGAAGGCGATCAGCACCCCGGCCAGCACGCCCCACATGCCCGACTTGAGTACCCGGAACGGGCTGCGGTTGCTGACCATCTGCTGCTGCAGGCGCTGCAGCATGCCCCAGCCGTTGCGCTGGATCAGTACCAGCCCCAGCACACCGGTGACGAGAACCCACAGCAGGGTCCAGCCCACCCCGACTTCCTGGCCGAGCAGAATCAGGCTGGTCAGCTCGATCAGGGGAAATGCCAACAGCAATATGCGCAACAGCGGCATGCAAACCTCATGGATTGGTGCAAAGTTCCTATATGGGATCACCAGCGGGCGCTTTCAAGCCCCGCCCGGAGCAGAACGCCAGCCTGGCGGCAGGTCAGCCGGTGACCGATATCTATTGTCAGGTATTCATAATATTCGCCAGATGTTGCATTCTTGCAGCCTTTCCAACCTTCCCAGAACAATCGACAACCATGAGGAATGCCCGAATGCAATTGAAAGACAGCGTGATTATCGTGACCGGCGGCGGCCAGGGTCTGGGGCGGGCAATGGCCGAATACCTGGCCGGGCGCGGTGCTCGCCTGGCCCTGGTGGACCTGGGCCAGGAACGCCTGGACGAAGCGGTTGCCGCCTGTCAGGCGGCGGGCGGCGAGGCCCGTGCCTACGTCTGCAATATCGCCAACGAGGAACAGGTGACCGATATGGTCAGCCGGGTGGCGAACGACTTCGGCACCATCAACGGCCTGATCAACAATGCCGGCATCCTGCGTGACGGCCTGCTGCTGAAAGTCAGGGACGGCGAGATCCAGAAGATGAGCCTGAACCAGTGGCAGTCGGTGATCGACGTCAATCTGACCGGCGTATTCCTCGGTACCCGCGAAGTGGCGGCGAAGATGATCGAGCTGGGCAGCAAGGGCCTGATTCTGAACATCTCCTCGATCTCCCGCGCCGGCAACATGGGCCAGTCCAACTATTCCGCCGCCAAGGCCGGGGTCGCCGCACTGACCGTGGTCTGGGCCAAGGAGCTGGCGCGCTACGGTATTCGCGTGGCCGGTATCGCACCGGGCTTCATCGAGACCGAGATGACCAGCAGCATGAAGCCCGAAGCACTGGAGAAGATGACCGCCGGCATCCCGCTGCGGCGCATGGGCAAGCCCGAGGAAATCGCCCACTCGGCGGCCTACCTGTTCGAGAACGACTACTACAGCGGACGGATTCTGGAGCTGGACGGCGGCCTGCGCCTCTGAGGCTGCCGGAGGTGTAGTGTCCTGCTCACATGACCAGGCACTACCCCCCCTGATCGAGACCTGGTCACCAGTTGACGCCAAGCCCCAGCTTGTAGCGGGTCTCGTTCAGGCTCTTTTCATCCGAGCTGCTGACATAGTCCCATTCGGTGCTCAGGCTCAGCGATGCCCAGCTGTTGAGCAGGTAGCGCAGGCCAAGCTCGGCATCCACCATGTAGTTCACGTTGTCACTGTAGGGCACGATGGTTTCGGCGTTGTGCACCAGCTGGAAGCGCTTGCCGAACAGGTAGCGCCGGTAGTCCCAGTTCAGGCCCAGGCCGTTGGTCCGGCTGTCCGAGCCATCGCGACCGTCCATGCGCAGATGCTCGAAGCGGGCCGAGGTCTCGAAACGGCCCAGGGCGTTGTTCCACCATTCGTAACCCGGACCGGAACCGATCTGTATCTGCCGCTCCACATCGCCGATATGGTCCCGCTGGTAGCTGACACGGTTCTGCCAGAACCACTGATCGGCGAAGAACCAGCTCAGCGCATAGTCCATCTCCCACCAGTGCCGGCTCTTGACGTCATTGCGATAGTCACGCTCGAATTCACTGGACAGCACATGCCGCCAATCGCCATGGCGCGCCTCGGTGGTGACATCGATATCCAGGTCGCGCTTCTTCGATGCGGTATTGTCCAGCTCCAGTGCCAGGCTCGCGCGCCCATCCCAGACCCAATCCTCGATCACCGGCTGCGGCTCCATGATCTGCCGCAGGTTGCTGATGGCCATGGGCAGTGGCGGGGTCTCGCCATTGACCAGCAGGATCTGCCCTTGCTGTTCCGAGGCTTGAATGCGGCGGGCGCGCTTAGTATCGTCGCTGGTCTTGATCAGCAACGGACCATCGCTCTCCAGGGTACGGATGCGTTTGACATCCACCGCCACCTGGCCGGCGACTTCGGTATGGAAGATCAGCTTGTTGCCTTCCATCAGCTCGATGCGGCCGGTCAGGCGATCGCCGTTATCCAGCCACAGGGTGTCGGCAACGGCAGGTAACACGAACAACAGTGGCAATAGTGCCAGCAAACGTGGAATAGACATGGGTAAAACATCCGCAAATTGAATAGAACCAGAGACATTATCCATGATTGAACGTTCCACCGCTGACAAATCACCCGCCAGCGATCCCCGCCGGGAGATGCTCTGGCAAGTGCTAGCGGCGATCCCGCCCGGGCGGGTCAGCAGTTACGGGCGACTGGCACAACTGGCCGGCCTGGGGCGCGGCGCACGGCTGGTCGGACGCTGGCTGGGCCAGTTGCCGGACGACACCAGCCTGCCCTGGCACCGGGTACTGAACAGCCAGGGGCAACTGTCACTGCCGGCAGACAGCCCCTCTGGCCAGGAACAATATCAGCGCCTGCTTGCCGAAGGTGTCATCATTCGCAACCGCCGCGTAAACATGGCCCGCTACGGCTGGCCCGACTCCCTGTAATGATGATCCAGCCATGAATGACGACACTAGCGCAACACCAGCACGCGAGGGCTGGAAGGTCTACCTCAAACCCCGCGTGCTCGGCATGCTGTTTCTGGGTTTCTCCGCCGGCCTGCCACTGCTGCTGGTCGGCGGCACTTTCAGCGCCTGGCTGCGTGACCTGGGCATCGAACTGGCGGCGATCGGCTTTCTCAGCTGGGTCGGCATGGCGCATTCGATCAAGGTGCTGTGGGCTCCGCTGATCGACCGCGCGCCGCTGCCGCTACTCAGCCGGCTGCTGGGTCGCCGCCGGGCCTGGATGCTGTTGGCGCAACTGGTGATTGCCGGCGCCCTGCTCGGCATGGCGCTTACCGATCCACGGGAAAACCTCACCCTGGTGGCGCTCTGGGCCGTGTTGGCGGCGTTCGGCTCGGCCACCCAGGACGTGGCGATCGACGCCTACCGGGTCGAAGCCGAAGCCCGCCACCGCCAGGCCGCCATGGCCGCCACCTATGTCACCGGCTATCGTGTGGCGATCCTGGCCGCCGGGGCCGGCGCACTGCACCTGGCCTCGATCGACAGCTGGACCCTGGCCTATGCCAGCATGGCGTTGCTGATGGGCGTGGGGGTAGTGACCACGCTGGTGATCGCCGAGCCAACAGTGGCAGTCAGCGCCTCGACCCTGCATTTCGAGCAGCGGGTCGCCGACTATCTGGACCGCACCCGGCACGCCGGCTGGCGGCGGCATCTCACCGCCTGGTTCATCGGCGCCATCGTCTGCCCCTTCGCCGAGTTCTTCCAACGCTATGGCAAGGCCGCACTGCTGATCCTGGCGTTCGTCGCCACCTTCCGTATCAGCGATATCTTCATGGGCGTGATGGCCAACCCCTTCTATCTCGACCTGGGTTTCAGCAAGGCGCAGATCGCCAATATCGCCGCGGCCTTCGGCCTGGGCATGACCCTGCTCGGCGCGGCGCTGGGTGGGCTGCTGGTGGCACGCTTCGGCATTGCACCGATCCTGCTGCTGACCGCCTTCATGGCCCCGGCGACCAACCTGATGTTCGCCTGGCTGGCGTTTATCGGCGCCGAGCCCTACGGCCTGGTGATGGCGATCATCGCCGACAACATCACCGGCGGGCTGGCCATCTCGGTATTCATCGCCTACCTGTCGAGCCTGACCAATACCGCCTACACTGCCACCCAGTACGCCCTGTTCAGTTCGTTGATGACCTTGCCGGGGCAGTTCGCCGCCGGCTTCACCGGGGTACTGGCAGCCCACCTGGGCTGGGTGCATTTCTTCATGGTGACGGCGCTGACCGGGCTGCCGGCAATCGTGCTCGCGGCGCTGTTGATCCGCTATGCCCACCCCGACCGGGTGCGTCGGCCGGGGATTGATTGAGGTGCTGGCGAGGGCGCTGGCGTAGCGCAGGCGCGCTACACCCCCAAAACCGCCACACCAGCCGGGTTGTCGAGCGCCTGCTCGACGACGCAGCGGCTCGGAGGCCGCAGGCGTAGCGCGGGGGCGCTACACCCCGAACGTATCCGCCTGGGTTGTCGAGCGCCTCGGGCCGCGATCGGACTCGACGACAGCGCTGGTCAACTCAATCGCGGAAGTTGTTGAACTGCAGCGGCATCTCCAGATTCGCCGAGCGCAGCAGGGCCATGGTTTCCTGCAAATCGTCACGCTTCTTGCCGGTCACTCGCACCTGCTCGCCCTGGATCGCCGCTTGCACCTTGACCTTGGACTCCTTGATCCTGGCCACGATCTTCTTCGCCAGCGCCTGATCGATCCCCTCGCGCAACTGTACTTCCTGCTTCACCTGCTTGCCGGAAGCATAAGCGTCCTTCACCTCCATGCACTGGATATCGATCTTGCGCTTGGTCAGGCTCAACCGCAGGATGTCCAGCAGTTGCTCCAGCTGGAAATCGGCCTCGGCGGTGAGAGTGACCGTCAGCGCCTTGTCGTTGAACTCGAAGTTGCCCTTGCCCTTCAGGTCGTAGCGGCGATCGAGTTCCTTCATGGCATTATCGACAGCGTTGGTTACTTCGTGCTTGTCCAGCTCGGACACCACATCAAAGGACGGCATGGCTTGACCTCAAATAAACATGATATTTATGAACGGTATGGCAGAACATCGGGCTGACGTCATGGCATTATACCGGCATCAGTTAAAAAACATGCAGCAGGGAGCTCAGACATGCCCAACCCCCAACTCAGCATAATGGTGGTGGACGATACCAAGTTCAGCAGCGCCGTCATAGGCCATGCCTTGTCCCAGGCGGGGTATACGGATATCCGCTTCGCCAGTTCCGCCATGGCCGCGCTGGCCATGCACGAGGAGCGCGCCGCCAGCGTCATGGTCGCCGACTGGTTGATGCCCGAGATGGATGGGTTGCAACTGACCACCCGCATTCGCCAGCGCGATGAACAGACCAATCACTATACCTACGTCATGCTGCTGACCGCCCGGGAAGGCGACAATGTGCTTGGCGAGGCGTTCGACCGCGGGGTGGATGACTTCATCAGCAAGTCGGCAATGAGCGAACAACTGCTGCCGCGCATCTATGCCGCCGACCGCATCACCCACCTGATCAATCGCCTGCTCGAGGAAAACCGCCTGCTGGCCAGCAATAATGCGCAGCTCGAAGAGCACAACCAGGTCGACAGCCTGACCGCGCTGGGCAACCGTCGCTATCTGCAACAGCGCCTGGAAGATGCCCTGCAACGCGTGGAATCGCGTGGCGGCTTCTGTTCCCTGCTGGTGCTGGGCATCCAGAATTTCGAGGAAATGGGCAGCCGCTTTGGCGAGGCCGTGCAGCAGGAACTGCTCAAGGGCATCGCCCGTCGTCTGCAGCAACTGGTCCGGCCGATGGATGTGACCGCCCGCATTGGTCCTGATACCTTCGCTATCTGCACCGTCGGTGACAATGCCGATGACTGCAAGCCCAACAGCTTTCGCCGCCTGCATGACGGCCTGAATCTCAAGGCGTTCAAGACCAGCGAGGGTTACCTGTCGGTGCGTGCCGGCATGTCACTGAGCACCCTGACCAAGCACGATCCGCAGGTCAGCGCCGAGCACCTGCTGCAACAGGTCGAGCAGCACCTGAGCCAGGCCTACGCCACCAACCTGATCACCGAAGTGCGGATGCCACAACTTGTCTGAGACATTGTACATACTCGGCGCCGGCAGCCTGGGATTGCTCTGGGCCACTCGCTGTGCACACGCCGGCATCGACTGCCGGCTGATCCTGCGCACGCCCCGGGCCCTGCGGGACTGGCACAGCGGTCAGGACCAACTGCTGCTGGAGCAACAGGGCCGGAGCCAGAGTATCCATGTCCCGGCCGAGCTGGCCGGAGCCAGCCAGCAGCCGATCCAGCGACTGGTCATCGCCACCAAGGCCTGGGCCGTGACCGAGGCGCTGGACAGCGTAGCGCCGCGCCTGGCTGCCGACAGCCAGCTGCTGCTGTTGCAGAACGGCCTGGGCAGCCAGCAGGCGGTGCGCGCGCGCCTGACATCGCAACGGGTGCTGTATGCCAGCGTCACCGATGGTGCCTGGAAGCGGGCGGCCAATCATGTGGTCTGGGCCGGCGTCGGCCGGACACTGGTCGGTGATCCGCAGCAGCAACCGGCCCCCGACTGGCTGGCACTGCTCGACCTTGCCGGTATCGACTGGCACTGGGAGCCGCAGATCATGCCGGTGCTGTGGCTGAAACTGGCAGTCAATTGCGCCATCAATCCCATCACCGCGTTGCACGACTGCGTCAATGGCGAGGTAGCCGAGCGGGCCGGCGCCTCCTTCGCCCCGTTGCTGGCCGAACTGCACGCACTGCTCGCCAGCCAGGGCGTGATCCTGCCCCTGGCCGAGCTGCGCCAGCGCATCCTGGAGGTGATCCAGGCCACTGCCGCCAACAGCTCCTCCATGCGCCAGGACCTACGGGCGCGGCGGCGCACCGAGATCGACTTCATCCTCGGCCACGCCTGCCGCACCGCCCGCCAGGCTGGCCTGGCCACCCCGGTACTGGACTCCCTGTACCGGCAGTTGCAAAACCGCCTGGCCGAACTGGGCCTGCCGACCTGCTGACCTTTCATCGCAAGCCGCACCAGCACCCTGCCCCAGGGCTCCGCCATCCTTCGGACAACCCCATCATTCCTAATGCAACCCGTCACCCTTAACGTAACCCGTTATCCTTAACGCAACTCCCGTCATCCTTAACGCAACTCCGTCATCCTTCGCGAAGGCGAAGGATCCACCGACCACTCCGAGTCAACCGGAACACTGGATCCTCGGCCTGCGCCGAGGATGACGTGGTCTGTGGTTTGTGGCTTGCGGCTTGCGGCTTGCGGCTTGCGGCTTGCGGCTTGTAGCTTGTAGCCCGCACCTGCGCTAGTCTGGCATCTTTTCCGCAGGAGATCGGCCATGGGCTACCGCTTGAGCAAACTCTACACCCGTACCGGCGATGCCGGCACCACCGGTCTGGCCGATGGCAGTCGGGTCGGCAAGGACAGCCCGCGCATCGAGGCCATGGGCGCGGTGGATGAGCTGAACAGTTGCATTGGCGTACTGCTGGCGGGGTTGACCAGCACTGCCTTGCAGCCGGTGCATGTCGCGCTGGCGCCGGTCCAGCACAGGTTGTTCGATATCGGTGGCGAGCTGGCCATTCCCGGGGTCAACATTATCGAGGCGGCGGACGTGACCGAATTGGAGACGCTGATCGACGGCTTCAACGCCGAGCTGCCGCCGCTGAAGGAGTTCATCCTGCCCGGCGGATCACTGCAGATTGCCCAGGCGCATCTGGCGCGCAGTGTCTGCCGCCGGGCCGAACGCCGCTACCAGACCCTGGCCGGCAAAGAAACCATCAATCCGCAGGCGCTGGCCTACCTTAACCGCCTGTCCGATCTGTTGTTCGTTACGGCCCGCAGCATTGCGCGCCTGGATAGTACTGCCGAGGTGCTGTGGCAACCCAAGCCAAAGCCGGCCCAATAGTAGTCTGACAGAGCGCTCGCGGCGGGGCGCCGCTCCCATCCAACATCGGGTTGTCGAGCCCCTGCTCGACGACGCTGTGGCTCAGAGGTCGCAGGCGTAGCGCGGGGGCGCTACACCCCGAAACCCACACTGCACCCAACCGGGCTGTCGAGCACATCGGGCCACGATCAGATTCGACGACGCGATGGCTCAGAAGTCGCAGGCGCGCTACACCCCACTTCGTGCCGCTCCAACAGGTTGTGTGTTGGGCTGAGACTGGGCGCGGCCTCCCAGCCTGGTGTGGGAGATTCTATGGTTCCAGGCAACCCTCAACCTGATGTTTTTGGTTGATAGGCTGTCTGGTGCTGCATCAGTG
>NZ_JACLGO010000012.1 GCF_014219065.1 Halopseudomonas xiamenensis | reverse complement strand
CCGAACTCAGCAGTGAAACGATGCATCGCCGATGGTAGTGTGGGGCTTCCCCATGTGAGAGTAGGTCATCGTCAAGCACCAAATAAAAAAGCCCTGCCATCTGGCAGGGCTTTTTTGTTTGTGCCTGATGCTGCCTGGTCACTACCACCGCCATGTGACAAATTCGCCGGGAGCGAATTTGGACAGCCGCAGGCTGCCCGTAGGGCGAGCGCCGGGAGGGCGCGAGTCAATGTAGGTCATCGTCAAGCTTCAAACAGAAAACCCCGATCTGGATACAGGTTGGGGTTTTTTACTTTCCGCGATCGGGGGTAGCACGTCGGGGCTACGCCTGTAGCAGCCCGTACCAGCAGATCACCCGCTGCTGAAATGCGGCCGTAGTGTTACATTTCCATTCATAAACCGGCGCGGCGGCGCTATCATGCGCAGTTCATTTTTCAAGATCGATTCGCCATGCTAGCTGCGTTGTTCAACATGATGTCCAATGGGCAGTTCCACTCTGGTGAGGAACTGGGCAAGGCGCTGGGTGTCAGTCGTGCCGCTGTCTGGAAGGCATTGAAGCGGCTGGAGGATGACGGCTTTCCGATTCAGCGGGTGCGTGGCCGGGGCTACCGTATTCCGCGGGGAGCTTGTCTGCTGGATCTGGCGGCAATCCACGCTGCCATGCCTGCAGAGTTGGTGGCGCGGATCGACTGGCAGCTGCTGGATACGGTGGACTCCACCAATGCTCAGCTGATGCGTCAACTGGCTTCGTCCGCGAATCAGCAGCAACCGCTGGCCTGTATTGCCGAGCGGCAATCTGCAGGCAAGGGGCGGCGGGGGCGGGAGTGGGTCAGCCCCTATGCGCAAAATATCTATCTTTCCCTGGCATTGCCCTTCTCTGGTGGCGCGCAGCGGCTTGAGGGGCTGAGCCTGTTGGTCGGTCTGGTCCTGGTCGAGACGCTCGAAGCCTGTGGCTTCAAGGGCTGTGCCTTGAAGTGGCCGAACGATGTTCTGCTCGATGGGCGCAAGCTGGCCGGTATCCTGGTAGAGCTCGCCGGCGATCTGACCTCGGACTGCGTGGCGATTATCGGGGTGGGCGTCAATGTGCTTATGAGTGATGCCGAGGCGGCCATCGAGCAGGCCTGGACATCCTTGTTGTTATCCCGTCAGGGTGGGCAATTGAATCGCAATCTGTTGGTCGCAGCGTTCATTCAGCGATTGCTGGCAGCGGTTCAGTTGTTCCGCGAGCAGGGCTTCGCACCTTATGTTGACGCCTGGCAGCGTCGCGATGCGTGGCGCGGTCTGCCGGTCAGGGTGGAGGCGGGGGTCAACTGCTGGTCTGGCGTGGGGCTCGGTGTAGACAGCAGGGGGGCTTTGCGGTTGGGAACTGTGGATGGTGAAGTGCTGCTCAACGGCGGTGAAGTAAGCCTGAGGCTGAATGATGATTCTTGAGCTGGATTGCGGCAACACTCTGATCAAGTGGCGTTTGCTGGATCGGGAGGGGCGTGTCCGGGACGGGGACATGGCGCCGGACCTGGTGGAACTGCAGCGTCTGCTTGGTGGCCAGGAACGCGAGATCCATGGCTGTCGTCTGGTCAGTGTGCGTTCCGAGGAAGAAACCCAGGTCATCGTCGATCAACTGACCAGCTGGCTCAAGCGCCACCCTATGCTGGCCCGACCGGGCACACAGCTGGCGGGTGTGACCAATGGCTATGCCGACACCACCCGCTTGGGGATGGATCGCTGGCTGGCCCTGGTGGCCGGTTACCAGTTGTGTGAGCGAGCCTGCGTGGTGATCGATCTGGGTACCGCTGTTACCACCGATTTCGTCGACGCCGATGGCCATCATCTCGGCGGCTATATCGCGCCAGGCAGCAAACTGCTGCGTGGCAGTCTGCTCAGTCACACGCGACTGATTCGCTATGACGACAATGTGCATGAGGATCTGGCCGAACCGCGTCCGGGCACCACGACTGCCGAAGCGGTGGAGTTCGGTTGCGGGCTGATGCTGTCAGGCTTCGTGCGTGAACAGCTGCGTATTGCCCAGCAACTGCTGGGCGATGATCCGGTGATCATTCTCACCGGCGGGGATGCGGCAAGCATGGCGCGGATTCTGCCGGAGGAGCCTCAAGTGGTATCGGATCTGGTGTTCCGTGGCCTGGCTTTGGCCTGCCCCATGGAATACGGGCCATGAAATACATTTTCCTGTCCCTACTGCTGCTGAATATCCTGTATGGCCTGTGGCAGTTGCAGAGCCGGCCGGCTGATAGTCGCGCGCCGGCTGCTGACTCCTCGCCCGTGGTGGTTGCGACGCCAGGAGAGCCAGCGCCAGATGAGGCGGCCATGCGTCCTAGGTCCGTTGCTGCAGCGCTATGTGTCAATCTTGGCCGATTCGAGACGATGAGCGAGGCGGAGCAGTTGCGGCAGCGGTTGCTGGCACTGGATGTGGCCTCGGTGGTACGGCCAAGGGAAGTGATCAGTGGTACTGATTACTGGCTAGTGATGCCGGTGGTGGGTGGCGAGCGACATGCGGTGATCCAGCTGTCGGCGCTGCAGGAGCAGGGCATCGACAGTTTTCTCATCACTCGTGGCGAGATGGCTGGTCAGTTGTCGCTTGGCGTATTCTCGCGGGAAGACTATGCGCAGCTGCGCCAGGAGCAGTTGCGTGAGCTGGGGCATGAGGTGCGCCTGCATGCCTTGAGCAAAAAACAGCAGCAATTCGTGGTGGAGGTTGGCAGTAGCGCCAGGCGCCTGGTGGACCAGGCCATGCTGTCGCGGCTGCGGGTCGATTTCCCATCGCTGCAACATCAATATCAGCCATGCACAGGCGTTGCTAACGACACGCGTATCCCCTAGAATAGCGACCGCTCCAGCGCGGCATTCGATAAATCGGAATGGCGCGAGGGGGATAAGCCCTGAATCTTTTCAAGTTGCGGTTTTTTCTAAGAAAAGTGTTGACAGGGCGGCGCCAAGTGATGAAAATGGCGCCTCTTTTGCGGAGGGGTTCCCGAGCGGTCAAAGGGATCAGACTGTAAATCTGACGGCTTAGCCTTCGAAGGTTCGAATCCTTCCCCCTCCACCAGATTTAGTATTGCCGGGCAAGGGCTCTTGGCGGGTATAGTTCAACGGTAGAACCTCAGCCTTCCAAGCTGATGGTGCGGGTTCGATTCCCGCTACCCGCTCCAGTCCGGTAGTGCGACGATGTAAGCTCATGTAGCTCAGTTGGTAGAGCACACCCTTGGTAAGGGTGAGGTCAGCGGTTCAAATCCGCTCATGAGCTCCAGTAATAAGGCAGATATGAAAATATCTGCCTTTTATTTAATGGTCGCGTGACTCGCGCATTGCATTCAGCATAGGGGATCTCTCGAGATGGCTAAAGAGAAGTTCGAACGCAGCAAACCGCACCTGAACGTGGGCACCATCGGTCACGTTGACCATGGCAAGACCACTCTGACCGCTGCCCTGACCCGCGTTTGCGCCGAAGTGTTCGGCAGCGCCGGCACCTCCAAGGGTTACGATCAGATCGATAACGCCCCTGAAGAAAAGGCGCGCGGTATCACCATCAACACCTCGCACGTAGAGTACGATTCCCCGACTCGTCACTACGCGCACGTTGATTGTCCTGGTCACGCCGACTACGTCAAGAACATGATCACCGGTGCTGCCCAGATGGACGGCGCGATCCTGGTCTGCTCCGCTGCTGACGGCCCCATGCCGCAGACCCGCGAGCACATCCTGCTGTCCCGTCAGGTAGGCGTACCCTACATTGTCGTGTTCCTGAACAAGGCCGACATGGTTGACGACGAAGAGCTGCTGGAGCTGGTGGAAATGGAAGTGCGCGATCTGCTGAGCACTTACGACTTCCCTGGCGACGACACGCCGATCATCGTTGGTTCGGCGCTGATGGCGCTGAACGGTCAGGACGACAACGGCATGGGCACCACCGCCGTCAAGACCCTGGTCGAGACTCTGGACAGCTACATTCCTGAGCCTGAGCGTGCCATCGACAAGCCGTTCCTGATGCCGATCGAAGACGTGTTCTCGATCTCCGGTCGCGGTACCGTTGTGACTGGCCGTGTTGAGCGCGGTATCGTTCGCGTCCAGGAAGAAGTGGAAATCGTTGGTATCAAGGACACCGTCAAGACTACCTGTACTGGTGTCGAGATGTTCCGCAAGCTGCTGGACGAAGGCCGTGCCGGTGAGAACGTTGGCGTTCTGCTGCGTGGTACCAAGCGTGAAGACGTTGAGCGTGGTCAGGTTCTGGCCAAGCCGGGCACCATCAAGCCGCACACCCAGTTCGAAGCTGAAGTGTACGTGCTGGGCAAGGACGAAGGTGGTCGTCACACCCCGTTCTTCAAGGGCTACCGTCCGCAGTTCTACTTCCGTACCACTGACGTGACCGGTTCCTGCGAACTGCCGGAAGGCGTGGAAATGGTCATGCCGGGCGACAACGTCAAGCTGGTTGTCACCCTGATCGCTCCGATCGCCATGGAAGACGGCCTGCGCTTCGCGATTCGCGAAGGTGGTCGTACCGTTGGCGCCGGCGTGGTTGCCAAGATCATCGCTTAATTAGCGATTGATCTTGAGATGTTGAGCCGGTATCATTGCCGGCTCAACTGCGATTACAGGCCAGTAGCTCAATTGGCAGAGCGGCGGTCTCCAAAACCGCAGGTTGGGGGTTCGATTCCCTCCTGGCCTGCCAGATTATCTGGCAAAGACAAAACAGGATTGTACGATTGATGAGCACCAAGGCAGAAACTCACGATAGCCGCTTAGATGTCCTCAAGTGGATTGTCGTGGCTATACTCGTTTTTGTCGGTGTCTACGGTAATCATCATTTCGCTGCTGAATCTGTTTTGTATCGTGCCGTAGCACTGGTTGTGCTCGGCCTGGTTGCAGGCTTCGTTGCCCTGCAGACCGAAAAAGGCAAGGCATTCTGGTCGCTGCTTAAAGAAGCGCGTATTGAAATACGCAAAGTGGTCTGGCCAACTCGTACGGAAACCACTCAGACAACCCTCATCGTTGTTGCAGTTGTGCTGATCATGGCCCTGATCCTGTGGGGGCTTGATACCCTTCTGGGTTGGATTATTTCTAAGTTCATTGGCTAAAGGTGTTCCGTGGCTAAGCGTTGGTACGTCATACATGCCTACTCGGGGTTCGAGAAGCACGTAATGCGCTCCCTGCAGGAGCGTGTCAAGCTGGCCGGCATGGAAGATCAGTTTGGCGAAATCCTGGTGCCCACCGAAGAAGTGGTGGAAATGCGCAACGGGCAGAAACGCAAGAGCGAGCGCAAGTTCTTCCCTGGTTACGTTCTGGTCCAGATGGAAATGAACGAAGGCACCTGGCACCTGGTCAAGGATACCTCCCGCGTACTCGGTTTCATCGGCGGAACCGCCGATAAGCCTGCACCCATTGCCGATCGTGAAGCAGAAGCCATTCTGCGTCGCGTGGCTGACGGCAGCGACAAGCCGAAGCCGAAGACACTGTTCGAGCCGGGCGAGGTGGTCAGGGTGACTGACGGTCCGTTCGCCGATTTCAACGGTGTTGTTGAAGAAGTGAACTATGAGAAGAGCCGTGTTCAGGTAGCTGTTCTCATTTTCGGTCGCCCCACGCCAGTGGAGCTCGAATTCGGCCAGGTCGAAAAAGGCTGAGTTCCATCGCCCGCCTGAACCCTGCAGTGCCTGAAGGCAGTGCGGGGTTTTGTTGTCAGTGGGCAATACATTAAGACGGGGAGCCGCGAGGCGCTATTACCCATTGGAGAAAACAGATGGCAAAGAAGATTCAGGCTTATATCAAGCTGCAAGTCAAGGCCGGTCAGGCTAACCCGAGTCCGCCGGTAGGTCCGGCCCTGGGTCAGCACGGCGTCAATATCATGGAATTCTGCAAGGCGTTCAACGCCAAGACCCAGGGCATGGAGCCCGGTCTGCCGACTCCCGTGATCATCACTGTTTACAGCGACCGCAGCTTCACTTTTGAAACCAAGAGTACTCCTGCTGCCGTTCTGCTGCTGAAGGCTGCTGGTGTCAAGAGCGGCTCCGCGCGTCCGAACAGTCAGAAAGTGGGTACCGTTACCCGTGCCCAAATCGAAGAGATCGCCAAGACCAAGCAGGCCGATCTGACCGCTGCCGACATGGAAGCAGCTGTGCGCACCATCGCGGGCTCGGCCCGTAGCATGGGTCTGACTGTGGAGGGTGTGTAATGGCTAAGCTGACCAAGCGTCAAAAGGCAATCAACGAGAAAGTTGATAGCACCAAGGTATACGGCTTTGAAGAAGCTGCCGCCCTGTTGGCCGAGGTTTCCAGCGTCAAGTTCGTCGAGTCTGTCGACGTGGCGGTGAACCTGGGCGTCGATCCGCGTAAATCCGACCAGGTCGTACGTGGCGCTACCCTGCTGCCCCACGGCACTGGCAAGACTGTGCGCGTTGCCGTATTCACCCAGGGTGCCAACGCTGAAGCCGCCCTGGCTGCCGGCGCCGACAAGGTAGGCATGGATGATCTGGCCGCCGAAATGAAGGCTGGTGATCTGAACTACGACGTGGTCATCGCTTCCCCGGATGCGATGCGTGTGGTTGGTCAGCTGGGTCAGGTACTGGGCCCGCGTGGCCTGATGCCGAACCCCAAGGTCGGCACCGTATCCGCCGACGTGGCCACCGCGGTGAAGAACGCCAAGGCCGGTCAGGTTCGCTACCGCACCGACAAGAACGGTATCATTCATTGCTCCGTAGGCAAGGTCGGTTTCGAGCCGGTCAAGCTGAAGGAGAACGTGGAAGCTCTGCTGGCCGATCTGAAGCGTGCCAAGCCGTCCACTTCCAAGGGCGTTTACCTGCAGCGCGTGTCCCTGAGCACCACCATGGGCCCGGGTCTGCAGGTTGATCACAGCGCTCTGAATATCTGATTCAACGACGCGCCGCTTGCGGCGCGTCAACTATTGGGGTCCCTGCCAGTTGGGGGCTGTCCAAGACCGTAGGGGGCGCAAGCCTTAAACCGGGAGCAATCCCAAGCCTACGCAGATGGTGCTCACGATTCAGTGCAGGCTGGATCAGACACCAAAACACGTCGCCCCAGGGCGATCAATGGTAAATCCAGGAGTAGAACCCGTGGCAATTAAGCTCGAAGACAAAAAGGCCATCGTCGCTGAAGTCAACGAAGCTGCCAAAGGTGCGCTGTCTGCCGTTGTGGTTGATGCCCGCGGTGTGAGCGTGTCTGCCATGACTGGTCTGCGCAAAGACGCGCGCGAAGCCGGTGTGTACGTACGTGTTGTACGTAACACCCTGCTGCGTCGTGCAGTTGAAGGCACCGAGTACGAATGCCTCAACGAAGTCTTTGTCGGTCCTACCCTTATCGCGTTCTCCAACGAGCACCCGGGCGCAGCCGCCCGTCTGTTCAAGGAATTCGCCAAGGGCCAGGACAAGTTCCAGATCAAGGCAGCCGCGTTCGAAGGCAATTACCTTGCAGCTGATCAAGTCGACAAACTGGCTTCTCTGCCGACCTACGACGAGGCTATCAGCCAGCTGATGAGCGTTATCCAAGGCGCTACCAGCAAGTTCGTTCGTACTTTGGCCGCTGTCCGCGATCAGAAGGAAGCCGAGGCTGCCTGATTGGCTGGCTAGTGCTTTGTTCGTTTGCTTTTAATGTTTTGACGACCCCAAGGGGCGTCCCCCAATACAGGAATATAGAGTCATGGCTCTGACCAACGAAGATATCATCAACGCAGTATCTGAAATGTCCGTTATGCAGGTCGTTGAACTGATCAGCGCAATGGAAGAGAAGTTCGGTGTGTCCGCTGCTGCAGCTGTTGCTGCTGGCCCGGCTGCTGGTGGCGCTGCTGCCGCTGAAGAGCAAACCGAGTTCAACGTCATCCTGACTGCCGCTGGCGACAAGAAAGTCAACGTCATCAAGGCTGTTCGTGAACTGACCGGTCTGGGCCTGAAAGAAGCCAAGGCCATGGTTGACGGCGCTCCGTCCACCATCAAGGAAGGCGTTTCCAAGGACGAGGCCGAAGCGGCCAAGAAGTCTCTGGAAGAGGCAGGTGCAGCGGTCGAGCTCAAGTAAGCTTGCGCGACCTTGCGTCGACAGTCTGATCAACGGTCAGATTGATGGCTGGTGGCCTGTGTGCCACCGGCCTTTTGCCGTTCCAGCCTGATGGGTTGCGACGGTACCACTCCAAGCGAGTGAGCAAGACAAGGTCTTGCAAGCATTTTCAGGCTTTCCCGTCAGGGGGAGCCACTCAAGCAGGTGACCAAGCTGGGGAACGCTGATGGCTTACTCATACACTGAGAAAAAACGTATCCGCAAGGACTTTGGCAAACTGCCGCATGTGATGGATGTGCCCTATCTGCTGGCTATTCAGCTGGATTCCTACCGGGAATTCCTGCAAGCCGGTGTGGATAAGGACAGCGTTCGTGATATCGGTCTGCACGCGGCCTTCAAATCTGTCTTCCCCATTATCAGCTATTCCGGTAATGCGGCGCTCGAGTATGTCGGTTACCGGCTGGGTGACCCGGCTTTCGATGTAAAGGAGTGTGTGCTGCGCGGTGTGACCTATGCGGTCCCGCTGCGGGTGAAAGTGCGCCTGATCATCTTTGATCGCGAATCGGCCAGCAAGGCGATCAAGGATATCAAGGAGCAAGAAGTCTACATGGGTGAAATACCCCTGATGACCGAGAACGGTACCTTCGTGATCAATGGTACCGAGCGTGTGATCGTCTCCCAGCTGCATCGCAGCCCGGGTGTGTTCTTCGACCATGACCGTGGCAAGACGCACAGTTCCGGCAAGCTGCTGTATTCCGCCCGCGTGATTCCCTACCGCGGTTCCTGGCTGGACTTCGAGTTCGATCCCAAAGATGCGGTGTTCGTCCGTATTGACCGTCGCCGTAAGCTGCCGGCGTCGGTGCTGCTGCGCGCGCTGGGCTATCAGACCGAGGAAATCCTCGACATCTTCTACGACACCAACAAGTTCGAGGTGCAGGGCGAGAGCCTGCAGCTGGAGCTGGTACCGCAGCGCCTGCGCGGTGAGATCGCCACTTTCGATATCACTGACGGCAAAGGCAAGGTCATCGTCGAGAAGGGCCGCCGGATTACCGCGCGCCATATCAACCAGCTGGAAAAAGCCGGTATCAACAGCCTGGAAGTGCCCTACGACTACCTGGTTGGCCGTACCATCGCCAAGACCGTGGTGCACCCGGCGACCGGCGAAATTCTGGTTGACTGCAACACCGAGATCAGCGTCGATCTGATCGACAAGCTGGTCAAGGCGCAGATTTCGCAGATCGAAACCCTGTACACCAACGACATCGATTGCGGTCCGTTCATCTCCGATACCCTGCGTATCGATACCACCACCAGCCAGCTCGAAGCGCTGGTGGAGATCTACCGCATGATGCGTCCCGGCGAGCCGCCGACCAAGGATGCCGCCGAAACCCTGTTCGGTAACCTGTTCTTCAGCAGCGACCGCTACGACCTGTCCGCCGTCGGCCGCATGAAGTTCAACCGCCGTATCGGCCGCGAGGAAATCGAAGGCGCCGGCGTACTGAGCAAGGAAGATATCATCGAGGTGCTCAAGACCCTGGTCGATATCCGTAACGGCAAGGGTGTGGTCGACGATATCGATCACCTGGGTAACCGTCGCATCCGCTCGGTTGGCGAAATGGCCGAGAACCAGTTCCGTGTGGGCCTGGTACGCGTTGAGCGCGCCGTGAAGGAACGCCTGTCCATGGCCGAAAGCGAAGGCCTGATGCCGCAGGACCTGATCAACGCCAAGCCGGTGGCTGCCGCGGTCAAGGAATTCTTCGGTTCCAGCCAGCTGTCGCAGTTCATGGACCAGAACAACCCGCTGTCCGAGATTACCCACAAGCGCCGTGTGTCCGCGCTTGGGCCGGGCGGTCTGACCCGTGAGCGCGCCGGCTTCGAAGTGCGTGACGTACACCCGACCCACTATGGTCGTGTATGTCCGATCGAAACCCCGGAAGGTCCGAACATCGGTCTGATCAACTCGTTGGCGACCTATGCGCGTACCAACGAGTACGGCTTCCTGGAAAGTCCCTATCGCCGCGTCAAGGACACCGTTGTTACCGACGAGATCGTGTTCCTGTCGGCCATCGAGGAGGCTGACCATGTCATCGCCCAGGCCAGTGCCGAGGTACGTGATGGCAAGCTGGTCGAAGAGCTGGTCGCGGTTCGTCACATGAACGAGTTCAGCGTCAAGGCGCCGGAAGAAGTCACCCTGATGGACGTATCGCCGCGTCAGGTCGTGTCGGTCGCCGCCTCGCTGATCCCGTTCCTCGAACACGATGACGCCAACCGTGCCCTCATGGGTTCGAACATGCAGCGCCAGGCTGTACCGACCCTGCGTGCCGAGAAGCCGCTGGTAGGTACCGGTATGGAGCGCAACGTGGCGCTGGACTCCGGTGTCTGCGTGACCGCCCGCCGTGGTGGTGTGGTCGACTCGGTGGATGCTAGTCGTATCGTTATCCGTGTGAACGACGACGAGGTCGAGGCCGGTGAGGCCGGTGTGGATATCTACACCCTGACCAAGTACACCCGTTCCAACCAGAACACCTGCATCAACCAGCGTCCGCTGGTGAAGAAAGGTGATGTGGTGGCGATCAAGGACATTCTCGCCGACGGTTCCTCCGTCGATATGGGTGAGCTGGCCCTGGGCCAGAACATGCGCGTGGCGTTCATGCCGTGGAACGGCTACAACTTCGAGGACTCGATCCTCGTTTCCGAGCGTGTGGTTCAGGAAGACCGCTTCACCACCATCCACATCCAGGAACTGACCTGCGTATCCCGTGACACCAAGCTGGGGCCGGAGGAGATCACCTCGGACATCCCCAACGTCGGTGAAGCGGCGCTGGGCAAGCTGGATGAGGCCGGTATCGTCTACGTCGGCGCCGAAGTCGGCCCGGGCGACATCCTGGTCGGCAAGGTCACGCCCAAGGGCGAGACCCAACTGACGCCGGAAGAGAAACTGCTGCGCGCGATCTTCGGTGAAAAGGCCTCCGATGTGAAGGATACCTCCCTGCGCGTGCCGACCGGCACCAAGGGTACCGTCATCGACGTGCAGGTATTCACCCGCGATGGCGTCGAGCGCGACAGCCGTGCGCTGGCCATCGAGAAGCAGCAGCTCGACGAGATCCGCAAGGATCTGCAGGAAGAGTTCCGCATCATCGAGACAGCAGCGTTCGAGCGTCTCGGTGCGGCGCTGATCGGGCAGTCCGCCGAAGGTGGCGCTGGCCTGAAGAAAGGTACCGCGTTGACCGCCGAGATCCTCGAAGGTATCGAGCGTGGCCAGTGGTTCAAGCTGCGCATGAGCGATGATGCGCTCAACGAGCAGCTGGAGCGCACCCAGGCCTACCTGATCGATCGCCGCAAGATGCTCGACGAGAAGTTCGAGGACAAGAAACGCAAGCTGCAGCAGGGCGACGACCTGGCGCCGGGCGTACTGAAGATCGTCAAGGTCTACCTGGCGATCAAGCGTCGCATCCAGCCGGGTGACAAGATGGCTGGTCGCCACGGTAACAAGGGTGTCATCTCGGTGATCATGCCGATCGAGGACATGCCGCATGACGAGAACGGCACGCCGGTGGATATCGTGCTCAACCCGCTGGGTGTACCGTCGCGGATGAACGTCGGTCAGATCCTGGAAACCCACCTGGGCCTGGCGGCCAAGGGCCTGGGCGAAAAGATCAACCGCATGCTGGAAGAGCAGCGCAAGATTGCCGAGCTGCGCGAGTTCCTCGACGAGGTGTACAACAAGGTTGGTGGTCGCCAGGAAAACCTGGATGCCCTCAATGACCAGGAAGTCATCGACCTGGCCAACAACCTGCGCGCTGGTGTGCCCATGGCCACAGCGGTGTTTGATGGCGCCGAAGAGGTCGAGATCAAGCACATGCTGCGCCTGGCGGACCTGCCGGACAGCGGTCAGATGCGCCTGTACGATGGCCGTACCGGCAATGCATTCGATCGCCCGGTCACCGTCGGCTACATGTACATGCTCAAGCTGAACCACCTGGTCGACGACAAGATGCACGCCCGTTCGACCGGTTCCTACAGCCTGGTAACACAGCAGCCGCTGGGTGGTAAGGCCCAGTTCGGTGGTCAGCGTTTCGGTGAGATGGAGGTCTGGGCCCTGGAAGCCTATGGCGCAGCCTACACCCTGCAGGAAATGCTGACCGTGAAATCGGATGACGTGAACGGCCGGACCAAGATGTACAAGAACATCGTGGACGGCGACCATCGCATGGAGGCCGGCATGCCGGAGTCCTTCAACGTGCTGGTCAAGGAAATCCGTTCGCTGGCCATCGATATCGACCTGGAATCCGAATAACCACCGACTGCCCACGTCTCGGGCGGCGCGATCCGCCGCCCTTGAGACACTGCGAGGAGTATAGGCCTTGAAAGACTTATTGAACCTGCTCAAGTCCCAAGGACAGATTGAAGAGTTCGATTCCATCCGAATCGGCTTGGCATCGCCGGAAATGATCCGGTCCTGGTCCTACGGCGAAGTGAAAAAGCCGGAAACCATCAACTACCGTACCTTCAAACCGGAGCGTGACGGCCTGTTCTGCGCCAAGATCTTTGGCCCGGTCAAGGACTACGAGTGCCTGTGCGGCAAGTACAAGCGCCTCAAGCACCGTGGCGTGATCTGCGAGAAGTGCGGCGTGGAAGTCGCCCTGGCCAAGGTGCGTCGTGAGCGCATGGGCCACATCGAGCTGGCTTCGCCGGTCGCGCACATCTGGTTCCTGAAATCCCTGCCGTCCCGGATCGGTCTGCTGCTGGACATGACCCTGCGCGATATCGAGCGGGTACTGTATTTCGAAAGCTATGTGGTGATCGAGCCGGGTCTGACCACGCTGGAGAAGGGCCAGCTGCTGAACGATGAGCAGTACTTCGAAGCGCTGGAAGAGTTCGGTGACGAGTTCGACGCGCGCATGGGTGCCGAAGCGGTATTCCAGCTGCTGACCGCGATGGATCTGGATCACGAGATCGGCCGCCTGCGTGAGGAAATTCCGCAGACCACCTCGGAAACCAAGATCAAGAAGCTGTCCAAGCGTCTGAAGCTGATGGAAGCCTTCCACGGCTCCGGCAACAAGCCGGAGTGGATGGTCATGACCGTGCTGCCGGTACTGCCGCCGGACCTGCGTCCGCTGGTACCGCTGGACGGTGGCCGCTTCGCCACCTCGGACCTGAACGACCTGTACCGCCGGGTGATCAACCGTAACAACCGTCTCAAGCGCCTGCTTGATCTGTCGGCGCCCGACATCATCGTGCGCAACGAGAAGCGCATGCTGCAGGAGTCGGTGGATGCGTTGCTGGACAACGGCCGTCGCGGTCGTGCCATCACCGGTACCAACAAGCGCCCGCTGAAATCCCTGGCCGACATGATCAAGGGCAAGCAGGGTCGTTTCCGTCAGAACCTGCTGGGCAAGCGCGTCGACTACTCCGGTCGTTCGGTGATCGTGGTTGGTCCGACCCTGCGTCTGCACCAGTGCGGTCTGCCGAAGAAAATGGCCCTGGAACTGTTCAAGCCGTTCATCTTCGGCAAGCTGGAACACCGTGGCCTGGCGACCACCATCAAGGCCGCCAAGAAGATGGTCGAGCGTGAGCTGCCCGAGGTCTGGGATATCCTCGCCGAAGTCATCCGCGAACATCCGGTACTGCTGAACCGTGCCCCGACCCTGCACCGTCTGGGTATCCAGGCGTTCGAGCCGGTGCTGATCGAAGGTAAGGCCATCCAGCTGCACCCGCTGGTGTGTGCGGCGTACAACGCCGACTTCGACGGTGACCAGATGGCCGTGCACGTACCGCTGACCCTGGAAGCCCAGCTGGAAGCCCGTGCGCTGATGATGTCGACCAACAACATCCTGTCGCCGGCCAGCGGCGAGCCGATCATCGTGCCGTCGCAGGACGTGGTTCTGGGGCTGTACTACATGACCCGTTCGCATATCAATGCGCGCGGTGAAGGCATGCGTTTCAGCAGCATTGCCGAAGTCGAAATGGCCTATCGCAGCGGCCAGGTCGAACTGCATGCGCTGGTCAAGGTACGCATTACCGAGACCGTCAAGCACCAGGACGGCAGCACGGTAACCGAAACCCGTATCGTCGACACCACTGTCGGTCGTGCACTGCTGTTCCAGATCCTGCCCGAGGGGCTGCCCTTCGCGCTGGTCGATCAGCCGTTGAAGAAGAAGGCGATCTCCAAGCTGATCAACACCAGCTACCGGGTGGTGGGTCTGAAGGAAACCGTGATCTTCGCTGACCAGTTGATGTACACCGGTTTCGCCTACTCGACCATTTCCGGTGCCTCGATCGGTGTCAACGACTTCGAGATTCCGCAGGAGAAGGCGGACATCATCGAGCGTGCCACCGCCGAAGTGAAGGAAATCGAGGACCAGTATGCCTCGGGTCTGGTTACCGCCGGCGAGAAGTACAACAAGGTCATCGACCTGTGGTCCCGTGCCAACGATGAAATTTCCAAGGCGATGATGGACAACCTGAAGGTTGACCGTGTCCTCGACCGCGAAGGCAAGGAAGTGGACCAGGAGTCCTTCAACTCCATGTACATGATGGCTGACTCCGGTGCCCGGGGCTCGGCGGCACAGATTCGCCAGCTGGCCGGTATGCGTGGCCTGATGGCCAAGCCGGACGGCTCGATCATCGAGACGCCGATCATCGCCAACTTCCGTGAGGGTCTGAACGTACTGCAGTACTTCATCTCCACCCACGGTGCCCGTAAGGGTCTGGCCGATACGGCACTGAAGACCGCCAACTCCGGTTACCTGACCCGTCGTCTGGTCGATGTGGCCCAGGATCTGGTGATCACCGAAGTGGACTGTGGCACCGACCAGGGTCTGGTGATGAAGCCGCATATCGAAGGTGGCGACATCGTCGAGCCGCTGGGTGAGCGGGTCCTGGGTCGGGTCATCGCCCGCGACGTGCTCAAGCCGGGCACCGACGAGGTGATCGTGAATGCCGGTACCTTGATCGACGAGCAGTGGGTCGAGTTCCTCGAAACCAACAGTGTCGATGAAGTGCTGGTACGTTCGCCGATCACCTGTGAAACCCGCTACGGTGTGTGCTCCACCTGCTATGGTCGCGACCTGGCCCGTGGGCACCAGATCAACATCGGTGAGGCAGTGGGTGTCATCGCTGCCCAGTCGATCGGTGAGCCGGGTACCCAGCTGACCATGCGTACCTTCCACATCGGTGGTGCGGCCAGCCGGACCGCCGCGCAGGACAGCGTTCAGGTCAAGAGCGCCGGTACCATTCGTCTGCACAACCTCAAGCATGTGGTGCGTGACGATGGTGCGCTGGTTGCCGTGTCCCGTTCCGGTGAGCTGGCCCTGGCCGACGAGTTCGGTCGTGAGCGCGAGCGCTACAAGCTGCCTTACGGTGCAGTGATCTCCATCCATGAGGGTGAGCAGGTCCAGGCCGGGCAGGTGGTGGTCAAGTGGGACCCGCACACCCACCCGATCGTGACCGAAATCGCCGGTACCGTGCAGTTCGTGGGCATGGAGGAGGGTATCACCATCCGCCGCCAGACCGACGAGCTGACCGGCCTGAGCAACATCGAGGTGATGGCGGTACACGAGCGGCCGTCCGCTGGTAAGGATATCCGTCCGACCATCAAGCTGATCGGCAGCGACGGCAAGGAACTGATGCTGCCGGGTACCGATGTGCCGGCGCAGTACTTCCTGCCGGAGAAGACCCAGGTCAACCTGTCCGATGGGGCGCAGGTAACCATTGGTGACGTTATCGCGCGTATCCCGCGGGAAACCTCCAAGACCCGCGATATCACCGGGGGTCTGCCGCGCGTGGCGGATCTGTTCGAGGCGCGCCGTCCGAAGGAGCCGTCCATCCTGGCGGAAGTCAGCGGGACCATTTCCTTCGGCAAGGAAACCAAGGGCAAGCGTCGCCTGGTGATCACCCCCACCGATGGCAGCGATCCGTACGAGGAGCTGATTCCGAAGTGGCGTCACCTGAACGTGTTCGAGGGTGAGCAGGTCACCAAGGGTGAGGTTATCTCCGATGGTCCGAGCAACCCGCACGATATCCTGCGTCTGCTGGGTGTCAGCGAGCTGGCCAAGTACATCGTCAACGAGATCCAGGACGTGTACCGCCTGCAGGGTGTGAAGATCAACGACAAGCACATCGAGGTGACCATCCGTCAGATGCTGCGCAAGGTCGAGATCACCGAGTCCGGCGATTCCAGCTTCATCAAGGGTGACCAGGTCGAGCTGACCCAGGTGCTGGAAGAGAACGAGACGCTGGCGACGCAGGACAAGTTCCCGGCCAAGTACGAGCGCGTGCTGCTGGGTATCACCAAGGCCTCGCTGTCGACCGAATCGTTCATTTCGGCGGCCTCCTTCCAGGAGACCACCCGCGTGCTGACCGAGGCTGCCGTCACCGGCAAGCGCGATCATCTGCGCGGTCTGAAGGAAAACGTGGTGGTCGGTCGTCTGATTCCGGCCGGTACCGGTCTGGCCTATCACGCCGAGCGCAAGCGTCAGCGCATGGCTGACAAGCCGACCAAGGTAAGTGCAAGTGAAGTCGAGCAGGCACTGTCCGATGCGCTGAATTTCAGCGGCAACTAGGTAGTGTCACCCGTCGCGGACCGCGGCGGGTGTGCTTGACGCTCAGGGGCGGGGTCTATAGAATTCCGTACCCCTAAAATAGGCGGGGCATTTTGCCCTGCCGTTTTATTTAATATGTCCCAGGGACATCTATGGAGTTTTGCTAGATGGCAACAATCAACCAGCTGGTTCAAAAGCCGCGCAAGCGTGTTGCTGAAAAAAGCGACGTGCCCGCGCTGCAGAACTGCCCGCAGCGTCGCGGTGTATGTACTCGCGTATATACCACCACGCCGAAGAAGCCGAACTCGGCTCTGCGTAAGGTCTGCCGTGTGCGCCTGACCAACGGCTTCGAAGTTTCTTCCTATATCGGTGGTGAAGGCCACAACCTGCAAGAGCACAGCGTCGTTCTGATTCGCGGCGGCCGTGTAAAAGACTTGCCGGGTGTGCGTTACCACACTGTTCGCGGTTCGCTGGACACCTCCGGTGTCAAAGACCGTAAGCAGGGTCGTTCCAAGTACGGCGCCAAGCGTCCGAAGTAATTGAATTCATTTAACCTGAGTCGATAAGAGTAAGGTCAGGCGTAACCATATTGTTGCAGTCCTGAGCTAACCTGAAGACCGTTTGAGGGCTTATCATGCCAAGACGTCGTGTAGCGGCAAAACGTGAGATCCTGCCAGAACCAAAATATGGCAGCCAGATTCTCGCCAAATTCATGAACCATGTAATGGAAAGCGGCAAGAAATCCACCGCTGAGCGCATCGTGTACGGTGCTCTGGAAAAAGTCAAAGAGCGTACCAAGACTGATGATCCGGTCGAGCTGTTCGAAAAGGCACTCGATGCCATCGCGCCGCTGGTCGAGGTCAAGTCGCGCCGTGTAGGTGGTGCCACCTACCAGGTTCCGGTTGAAGTGCGTCCCTCCCGCCGCAATGCCCTGGCAATGCGCTGGCTGGTAGATGCTGCCCGTAAGCGTGGCGAGAAGTCGATGGATCTGCGCCTTGCTGGTGAACTGCTTGATGCATCCGAAGGCAAAGGTTCTGCGGTCAAGAAGCGTGAAGACGTGCACCGTATGGCTGAAGCTAACAAAGCCTTCTCCCACTATCGCTTCTAAACAACGACTCAGGAGACTATCGTGGCTCGTACAACCCCGATCAATCTGTACCGAAATATCGGTATTTGTGCGCACGTCGATGCGGGCAAAACCACAACCACGGAACGGATCCTGTTCTACACCGGCGTCAACCACAAGATGGGTGAAACCCATGATGGCGCCAGTACCACTGACTGGATGGCGCAGGAGCAGGAGCGTGGTATCACCATTACCTCTGCTGCGGTAACCGCCTTCTGGCAGGGTTCCGAGAAGCAGTACAAGCAGCACCGCGTAAACGTCATCGACACCCCCGGCCACGTTGACTTCACCATCGAAGTAGAGCGTTCCCTGCGCGTGCTCGACGGCGCGGTCGTGGTATTCTGCGGCACCTCCGGGGTTGAGCCGCAGTCCGAGACCGTATGGCGTCAGGCCAACAAGTACGGTGTGCCGCGTATTGTCTACGTGAACAAGCTGGACCGTCAGGGTGCCAACTTCCTGCGCGTGGTCGAGCAGATCAAGAAGCGCCTGGGTCACACCCCGGTGCCGCTGCAGCTGCAGATCGGTTCGGAAGAGAACTTCGCAGGTCAGGTCGATCTGCTGCGCATGAAGGCTATCTACTGGAACGATGCCGACATGGGTATGACCTTCCGTGAGGAAGAGATCCCGGAAGACATGGTCGAGCTGGCCAATCAGTACCGCGAGAATCTGGTCGAAGCAGCTGCCGAAGCCAACGAAGAGCTGATGAACAAGTACCTGGAAGAGGGCGAACTGACTCTGGAAGAGATCAAGGCCGGTCTGCGTCAGCGTACCCTTGCCAGCGAAATCGTTCCCGCTGTCTGCGGTTCCTCGTTCAAGAACAAGG
Organism: Halopseudomonas xiamenensis; assembly: GCF_014219065.1. Taxonomy (GTDB): domain Bacteria; phylum Pseudomonadota; class Gammaproteobacteria; order Pseudomonadales; family Pseudomonadaceae; genus Halopseudomonas; species Halopseudomonas xiamenensis. The sequence continues at coordinate 99,523 of NZ_JACLGO010000012.1, read as the reverse complement.
GTGTGCCGCTGGTGCTGGACGCCGTTATCGACTTCCTGCCGGCCCCTGATGAGGTCGAGGCCATCAAGGGTGTACACCCGGATGACGACGAGAAGACCGATCAGCGTATTTCCAGTGACGACGAGCCTTTCGCCGCACTGGCGTTCAAGATCGCTACCGACCCCTTCGTTGGTACCCTGACCTTCGTTCGCGTGTACTCCGGCGTACTGGCTTCCGGTGACTCGGTGATCAACTCGGTCAAGGGCAAGAAGGAGCGCGTCGGCCGTATGGTGCAGATGCAGGCCAACAACCGCGAAGAAATCAAGGAAGTGCGCGCTGGTGACATCGCTGCCCTGATCGGCATGAAGGATGTGACCACCGGTGACACCCTGTGCGATATGGAAAAGCAGATCGTACTGGAGCGCATGGAATTCCCCGAGCCGGTAATCCATGTTGCCGTCGAGCCGAAGACCAAGGCCGACCAGGAGAAGATGGGTATCGCTCTGGGCAAACTGGCCCAGGAAGATCCGTCCTTCCGCGTGCGTACTGACGAGGAATCCGGCCAGACCATCATCGGTGGTATGGGTGAGCTGCACCTGGACATCATCGTTGACCGCATGAAGCGCGAGTTCAACGTTGAGGCCAACATCGGCAAGCCGCAGGTGGCCTATCGCGAAGCGATTCGCAATACTTGTGAAATCGAAGGCAAGTTCGTGCGCCAGTCCGGTGGTCGTGGTCAGTTCGGTCACGTCTGGATTCGCTTCGAGCCGGCTGATGAAGCTGCCGAAGGTCTGGTTTTCGCCAGCGAAGTGGTTGGTGGTGTGGTACCCAAGGAATACATTCCTGCGGTACAGAAGGGCATTGATGAGCAGATGAAGAACGGTGTTCTCGCCGGTTACCCCCTGCTCAGCCTCAAGGCAACCATCTTTGATGGTTCTTATCATGATGTGGACTCGAACGAAATGGCGTTCAAGATCGCCGCTTCCATGGCCACCAAGCAGTTGGCCCAGAAAGGCGGTGCTGTTCTGCTCGAGCCGATCATGAAAGTTGAAGTAGTGACCCCTGAGGACTACATGGGTGACGTGATGGGTGACCTCAACCGTCGTCGTGGTCTGGTCCAGGGTATGGAAGACTCTCCCTCCGGGAAGGTCATCCGTGCTGAGGTTCCGCTGGGTGAGATGTTTGGTTACGCCACGGATGTACGCTCCATGTCCCAAGGACGCGCGAGCTACTCCATGGAGTTCTCCAAATACGCCGAGGCTCCCTCGAACATCGTTGACGCTATTATCAAGAAGCAAGGTTGATTGCTTCCTGGCTAATTCAAGAGGTTACTAATCGTGGCAAAAGAAAAGTTTGAACGCAGCAAACCGCACCTGAACGTGGGCACCATCGGTCACGTTGACCATGGCAAGACCACTCTGACCGCTGCCCTGACCCGCGTTTGCGCCGAAGTGTTCGGCAGCGCCGGCACCTCCAAGGGTTACGATCAGATCGATAACGCCCCTGAAGAAAAGGCGCGCGGTATCACCATCAACACCTCGCACGTAGAGTACGATTCCCCGACTCGTCACTACGCGCACGTTGATTGTCCTGGTCACGCCGACTACGTCAAGAACATGATCACCGGTGCTGCCCAGATGGACGGCGCGATCCTGGTCTGCTCCGCTGCTGACGGCCCCATGCCGCAGACCCGCGAGCACATCCTGCTGTCCCGTCAGGTAGGCGTACCCTACATTGTCGTGTTCCTGAACAAGGCCGACATGGTTGACGACGAAGAGCTGCTGGAGCTGGTGGAAATGGAAGTGCGCGATCTGCTGAGCACTTACGACTTCCCTGGCGACGACACGCCGATCATCGTTGGTTCGGCGCTGATGGCGCTGAACGGTCAGGACGACAACGGCATGGGCACCACCGCCGTCAAGACCCTGGTCGAGACTCTGGACAGCTACATTCCTGAGCCTGAGCGTGCCATCGACAAGCCGTTCCTGATGCCGATCGAAGACGTGTTCTCGATCTCCGGTCGCGGTACCGTTGTGACTGGCCGTGTTGAGCGCGGTATCGTTCGCGTCCAGGAAGAAGTGGAAATCGTTGGTATCAAGGACACCGTCAAGACTACCTGTACTGGTGTCGAGATGTTCCGCAAGCTGCTGGACGAAGGCCGTGCCGGTGAGAACGTTGGCGTTCTGCTGCGTGGTACCAAGCGTGAAGACGTTGAGCGTGGTCAGGTTCTGGCCAAGCCGGGCACCATCAAGCCGCACACCCAGTTCGAAGCTGAAGTGTACGTGCTGGGCAAGGACGAAGGTGGTCGTCACACCCCGTTCTTCAAGGGCTACCGTCCGCAGTTCTACTTCCGTACCACTGACGTGACCGGTTCCTGCGAACTGCCGGAAGGCGTGGAAATGGTCATGCCGGGCGACAACGTCAAGCTGGTTGTCACCCTGATCGCTCCGATCGCCATGGAAGACGGCCTGCGCTTCGCGATTCGCGAAGGTGGTCGTACCGTTGGCGCCGGCGTGGTTGCCAAGATCATCGCCTGATGATCCAGCTGTAAACAAGAGCCCCCGATGATCGGGGGCTTTTGTATTGTGGTTGACACTGGGCTGGTGCGTCTGTAATATTGCGCCTCCCTTGGATGGGCCCGCCTGTGTCTGGGTGTGCTCTGAAGAATTGAAACTTGGAGTTTCTGGTCAAATGCAGAACCAACAGATTCGTATTCGGTTGAAGGCTTTTGACCATCGCCTGATAGATCAATCAACCCAGGAAATCGTGGATACCGCGAAACGTACTGGGGCTCAGGTGCGTGGTCCGATACCTTTGCCGACACGCAAAGAGCGTTTTACCGTGCTGATTTCTCCGCACGTCAACAAAGATGCCCGGGATCAATATGAAATTCGTACCCACAAGCGGGTACTGGATATCGTTCAGCCCACCGACAAGACTGTCGATGCGCTGATGAAACTGGACCTTGCAGCTGGCGTTGAGGTTCAGATCAGCCTCGGCTGATAGCCCCACACGACGGGGGCTATCCAGCCGTGTAACGCCCTGAAATGGGCGGCCATAGCGGGTAATAGCCCCGTGCACTCATGAGGTTTACAACATGACTATTGGTGTAGTCGGCCGGAAATGCGGTATGACCCGCGTTTTCACTGAAGATGGTGTTTCCATTCCTGTTACGGTGGTCGAGGTCGAGCCAAACCGTATCACTCAAGTCAAGTCCCTGGATAAGGACGGCTATCAGGCTGTTCAGATCACCGTGGGCGAGCGTCGCGCCAGTCGCGTCAGCAAGCCGATGGCCGGGCATTTTGCCAAAGCCAATACTGCTGCAGGTCGCAGCGTATGCGAATTCCGCCTGGAAGAAGGTGCCGAATTCGACGCGGGTGCAGAAATCACCGTTGGTATTTTCGAAGCGGGCCAGAAAGTCGACGTTACCGGTCAGTCCAAAGGTAAGGGCTTTGCCGGTACCATCAAGCGCTGGAATTTCCGCGGCCAGGATGCCACCCACGGTAACTCCCTGTCCCACCGTGTTCCGGGTTCCATTGGCCAGTGCCAAACCCCCGGTCGCGTATTCAAGGGCAAGAAAATGGCCGGACACATGGGCGCCAGACAAGTGACTGTGCAGACCCTGGAAATCGTACGTGTCGACGCCGAACGTAACCTGCTGCTGATCAAGGGCCCGGTTCCCGGCGCACCCGGCAGCGACGTTATTGTCCGCCCGGCCGTCAAGGTCAAGGGTTAAGGGGGAGTCCAGATGAATTTGAATGTAGCTGGTGCGAGCGCGATCGAAGTATCCGATCTGGCCTTCGCCACCGAGTTTAACGAGACCCTGGTTCACCAAGCCGTTGTTGCCTACATGGCTGGTGGTCGTCAGGGCACCAAGCAGCAGAAGACCCGCTCCGAAGTGTCCGGTGGCGGCAAGAAGCCCTGGCGCCAGAAAGGCACCGGTCGCGCTCGTGCCGGTACCATCCGCAGCCCGATCTGGCGCGGGGGCGGTACCACTTTTGCAGCTCGTCCGCGCAACCATGAGCAGAAGCTCAACCGGAAGATGTATCGTGGCGCCATGCGCTCGATCCTGTCCGAGCTGGTGCGTCAGGATCGCCTGGTCGTGGTTGACAGCTTCGGTGTCGAAGCGCCCAAGACCAAGGCCCTGGTTGGCAAGCTCAAGGAGCTGAGCCTGGAGAACGTGCTGATCGTTACCGATAGCCTGGATACCAACCTGTACCTGGCTGCACGTAACCTGCCGCATGTCGATGTGCGTGACGTGCAGGGTTCCGACCCGGTCAGCCTGATCGCTTACGACAAGGTACTGATCACCGTGCCTGCTGTTAAGAAGTTCGAGGAGATGCTGGGATGAACCAAGAGCGCATTTTCAAAGTACTGCTTGGCCCGCATGTATCCGAGAAGGCTACCGTGCTGGCTGACAGCAAGAACCAGATCGTGTTCAAGGTGGACACCACCGCGACCAAGCTGGAAATCAAGAAAGCCGTTGAGCAACTGTTCAACGTCAAGGTCGACAGCGTGTCGACTCTGAATGTCAAAGGCAAGACCAAGCGAACCGTTCGCGGCCTGGGCAAGCGTAATGACTGGAAGAAGGCCTATGTCAGCCTGCAGCCCGGTCAGGACATCGACTTTGCCAGCGCTGAATAAGACAGGGGTACATCATGGCGATTGTTAAATGTAAACCTACTTCCGCTGGCCGCCGCTTCGTTGTAAAGGTCGTAAGCTCGGACCTGCACAAGGGTGCTCCCTATGCACCTCTGCTGGAGAAGCAAGGCAAGTCTGGTGGACGTAACAATAATGGTCGTATCACCACGCGTCATCGTGGTGGCGGTCATAAGCAGCACTACCGTCTGGTCGATTTTCGTCGCAACAAGGATGGCATTCCTGCCACCGTTGAGCGTATCGAATACGATCCGAACCGTACCGCTCATATTGCTCTGCTGAAGTATGCCGATGGCGAGCGTCGCTACATCATCGCGCCCAAGGGTGTGACTGCTGGCGATCAACTGGTCTCTGGTGCCGATGCGCCGATCAAGCCCGGTAACACTCTGCCGCTGCGCAACATCCCGGTGGGTAGCACCATCCACGCGATCGAACTGAAGCCGGGTAAAGGCGCTCAGGTTGCCCGCAGTGCCGGTGCTTCCGTACAGCTGGTCGCCCGTGAAGGCGCCTATGTCACCGTTCGCCTGCGTTCCGGCGAAATGCGCAAGGTCCTCGGCGAGTGCCGTGCCACCCTGGGTGAAGTATCCAACGGTGAACACAGCCTGCGCTCCCTGGGCAAAGCCGGTGCCACTCGCTGGCGCGGTGTGCGTCCGACCGTTCGTGGTGTTGCCATGAACCCGGTTGATCACCCGCATGGTGGTGGTGAAGGGCGTACTTCTGGTGGTCGTCATCCGGTGTCGCCGTGGGGCTTCCCCACCAAGGGTGCCAAGACTCGGTCCAACAAGCGCACTGACAATATGATTGTCCGTCGTCGCAGCAAGTAATAGAGGGGAAACGACGTGCCGCGTTCTCTGAAGAAAGGTCCTTTTATCGATCTTCACCTGTTGAAGAAGGTCGAAACAGCAGCAGAAAAGAACGATCGCAAGCCAGTCAAGACCTGGTCGCGCCGCTCCATGGTTCTGCCGCAGATGGTTGGTCTGACCATCGCAGTACACAACGGTCGTCAGCATGTTCCGGTCATTGTTACCGAAGACATGGTCGGCCATAAATTGGGCGAATTCTCTGCCACGCGTACCTATCGCGGTCACGCGGCAGACAAGAAAGCCAAGCGCTAAGGGGTTAGGAAGATGGAAGTAGCCGCTACCGTTAAGGGCGCCCGACTCTCTGCCCAGAAAGCTCGCTTGGTCGCCGATCAGATCCGCGGGAAGAAGGTGGACGAGGCCCTGAATCTGCTGACTTTCAGCAACAAGAAGGCCGCTGACATCATCAAGAAAGTGCTGGAGTCGGCGATTGCCAACGCCGAGCACAATGATGGTGCAGACGTGGATGACCTGAAGGTCTCCACCGTGTTTGTCAACGAAGGTCGCTCCCTGAAGCGCATCATGCCGCGGGCCAAGGGCCGCGCTGATCGCATCGTAAAGCGGTCTTGCCACATCACGGTCAAGGTTGCTGACAAGTAGGAGTCGATCACATGGGTCAGAAAGTAAATCCGACGGGCATTCGCCTCGGTATTGTTAAACAGCACACTTCGGTGTGGTACGCAGATGGCCGCACCTATGCGGACTATCTGAACACTGACTTGAAGGTACGCGAGTACATTCAGGACAAATTGAAAAGCGCTTCTGTCAGCCGCGTTGACATCCAGCGCCCGGCACAGACCGCCCGCATCACCATTCACACCGCCCGCCCAGGCATCGTGATTGGCAAGAAAGGCGAGGACGTCGAGAAGCTGCGTCAGGAACTGACCAGCCAGATGGGTGTTCCGGTGCACATCAACATCGAAGAGATCCGCAAGCCGGAACTCGACGGTGCCCTGGTGGCCCAGAGCGTTGCCCAGCAGCTCGAGCGTCGGGTCATGTTCCGCCGCGCGATGAAGCGTGCTGTACAGAACGCCATGCGTATTGGTGCCAAGGGTATCAAGATCCAGGTCAGCGGCCGTCTCGGCGGCGCCGAGATCGCCCGTACCGAATGGTACCGTGAAGGCCGTGTGCCGCTGCACACTCTGCGTGCCGACATCGACTACGCAACGGCTGAAGCCCACACCACCTACGGTGTGATCGGTGTGAAGGTTTGGATTTTCAAAGGCGAGATCATTGGTGGTCAGCCCGAGGAAGTCAAAGCCGTCGCGACCAAGAAAAAAGCTGCTAAGTAAGGGGTACGCACATGTTACAACCCAAGCGTACGAAGTTCCGCAAGCAGATGACCGGTCACAACCGTGGCCTGGCGCATCGCGGCAGTAAAGTGAGCTTTGGCGAATACGCACTCAAATCCGTCAGCCGTGGTCGTTTGACCGCACGTCAGATTGAAGCGGCACGTCGTGCTCTGACTCGTCACGTCAAGCGTGGCGGTAAAATCTGGATCCGTGTCTTCCCTGACAAGCCGATCTCCAAGAAGCCTCTCGAGGTGCGGATGGGTAAAGGTAAGGGTAACGTCGAATACTGGGTAGCCCAGATTCAGCCGGGCAAGGTCCTGTATGAGATTGAAGGTGTTTCCGAAGAGCTGGCGCGCGAGGCATTTGCCCTGGCCGCTGCCAAGCTGCCGCTGGCAACCACCTTTGTTAAGCGGACGGTGATGTGATGAAAGCGACAGAACTTCGTGAAAAATCTGCCGAGCAGCTGAACGAGCAGCTGCTCACCCTGCTGCGTGACCAGTTCAATCTGCGCATGCAGAAGGCAACCGGTCAACTCGGCCAGAGTCACCTGCTGAAGCAGACCAAGCGTGACATCGCTCGAGTCAAGACCGTGCTCAATCAGAAAGGTGGTAACTGATCATGGCCGAGAACACTACAGTTCGTACCGTTACTGGCCGTGTGGTCAGCGACAAGATGGAAAAAACCGTTACTGTGCTCATCGAGCGTCAGGTAAAGCATCCGCTGTACGGCAAGTACGTACGTCGGTCTACCAAGCTGCATGCGCATGACGAGAACAACGAATGCCGCATCGGCGATTTGGTAACCATTCGGGAAACCCGTCCCTTGGCCAAGACCAAGAGCTGGACCCTGGTACAGATCGACGAGCGCGCGGCGCAAGTCTAAGCCCCGCGCTGTTATAGCGGATTATTTAAGGGTCGGAGAAAGTTATGATTCAGACTCAATCCATGCTGGATGTGGCTGACAACAGTGGTGCACGCCGCGTTATGTGCATCAAGGTTCTGGGCGGTTCTCACCGTCGCTACGCTGGCATTGGCGATATCATCAAGGTGACCGTGAAGGAAGCGATTCCGCGCGGCAAAGTAAAGAAAGGCCAGGTGCTGACTGCGGTCATCGTGCGTACCCGTCACGGCGTACGCCGTACCGACGGTTCGCTGATCCGTTTCGATGGCAACGCTGCTGTTCTGCTCAACAACAAGAATGAGCCGATCGGTACCCGCATCTTTGGGCCAGTGACTCGTGAGCTGCGTAACGAGCAGTTCATGAAGATCGTTTCCCTCGCGCCCGAAGTGCTGTAAGGAGCCCGGTCATGCAAAAGATCAAACGTGACGACGACGTAATCGTCATCGCCGGCAAAGACAAAGGCAAGCGCGGCAAGGTCCTCAAGGTCCTGGTCGACAACCGCCTGGTGATTTCCGGTGTCAACATTATCAAGCGCCACACCAAGGCCAACCCGATGGCCGGTGTGCAGGGCGGTATTGTTGAAAAGGAGGCGCCGATCCACGTCTCCAACGTGGCTATCTTCAACCCTGAGACCAGCAAGGCCGATCGCGTCGGCTTCAAGGTCGAAGACGGTAAGAAGGTTCGTATTTTCAAGTCGACCCAAAAAGCCGTCGACGCTTGAGAATCTAGGTGCTTACCATGGCAAGATTGAAAGAACATTATCGGAACACCCTGGTTCCGCAGCTCAAGGAACAACTGGGCCTGCAGAACGTGATGGAAGTTCCGAAAATCACCAAGATCACCCTGAACATGGGCCTTGGTGAAGCAGTAGGTGACAAGAAAGTCATTGAAAACGCACTGGCTGACCTGGAAAAGATCACCGGCCGTAAAGGCATCGTGACCTATTCCCGCAAGTCGATTGCTGGCTTCAAGATTCGTGATGGCTGGCCGATCGGTGTCAAGGTGACCCTGCGCCGTGAGCAGATGTACGAATTCCTGGATCGTCTGCTGTCGATCTCGCTGCCGCGTGTACGTGACTTCCGTGGTCTGAATGCCAAGTCCTTCGATGGTCGCGGCAACTACAGCATGGGTGTCAAGGAGCAGATCATCTTCCCGGAAATCGATTACGACAAGATCGATGCCCTGCGTGGTCTGGACATTACCTTCACCACCACTGCTCGGACTGACGATGAAGGCCGTGCGCTGCTGCGCGCGTTTGCTTTCCCGTTCCGCAACTAGGAGTCAGCAATGGCCAAAATCAGCATGAAGAACCGCGAGGCCAAGCGCGCTCGTCTGGTTGCCAAGTACGCCGCCAAGCGTGCTGAGCTCAAGGCGCTGGTCGGCAACGTCAACGTGTCTGTCGAAGACCGTTGGAATGCCCAGGTAGCCCTGCAGAAATTGCCGCGTGATGCGAGCCCAGTGCGTCAGCGTAACCGCTGCCGCGTGACTGGCCGTCCGCACGGCGTATACCGCAAGTTCGGTCTTTCCCGCATCAAACTGCGCGAAGCTGCCATGCGCGGTGATGTACCCGGTCTGGTCAAGGCCAGCTGGTAAACAAGACCTTAATTACTCAGTTTCAGGAGCACAAAGCCCATGAGTATGCAGGACCCGTTAGCCGATATGCTAACCCGTATCCGTAATGCCCAGATGGCTGAAAAGTCCAGTGTCAGCATGCCTTCGGCAAAGCTGAAGGTGGCTGTCGCCAAAGTCCTTAAAGAAGAAGGCTATGTAGCCGGTTACGAAGTTCAGGGCGATATCAAGCCTGTTCTGTCGATCGAGCTCAAGTACTTCGAGGGCAAGCCGGTAATCGAAGAGCTGAAGCGCACCAGTCGTCCTGGTCTGCGTCAGTACAAGTCCGTTGACCAGCTGCCCAAGGTCAAGGGTGGACTGGGTGTGTCGATCGTCTCCACCAACAAGGGTGTGATGACTGATCGTGCCGCTCGCGCTGCCGGTATCGGCGGCGAAGTGCTCTGCACCGTATTCTGATAGGGGGTTACGATGTCTCGCGTCGCTAAAAACCCTGTCAAATTGCCGCAGGGTGTAGAAATCAAAGTTGACGGCCAGGAAGTATCGGTCAAGGGCCCCAAGGGCGCCCTTAGCCTGAATATGCATCCTGCCGTCGAGATGGTCCAGGAAGACGGCGAGCTGCGTTTCGCACCGCGTCCTGGTAGTGTCAATGCAGCCATGGCCGGCACCACACGTGCACTGGTCAACAACATGGTTGTAGGCGTCAGCCAAGGCTTCGAGCGCAAGCTGCAGCTGGTCGGGGTAGGTTACCGGGCGCAGGCCAAGGGGCAGGTTCTGTCTCTGGCTCTGGGCTTCTCCCACCCGATCGACTATCAGTTGCCGGAAGGTGTTTCCGTGGAAACCCCGAGCCAGACTGATATCGTCATCAAAGGTATCGACAAGCAACTGATCGGCCAGGTAGCCGCGGAAATCCGCGACTTCCGTCGCCCAGAGCCTTACAAAGGCAAGGGTGTTCGCTACGCCGACGAGGTCGTGCGTCGTAAAGAAGCCAAGAAGAAGTAGGGCATAGCAAAATGAGCGATAAAAAAGTTATTCGTCTCCGTCGCGCTCGTCGTTCGCGTCTGAAACTGCGCGAGCTCGAAGCCGTACGTCTGTGCGTGTACCGTTCTTCGCAGCACATGTACGCGCAAGTGATCTCGGCCGATGGTTCCAAGGTTCTGGCCAGCGCTTCCACTCTTGACGCCAGTCTGCGCGGTGGCAACACCGGCAACGCTGAAGCCGCCAAGCAGGTTGGACTTCTGGTTGCTGAGCGTGCCAAGGCCGCCGGTGTAACTCAGGTCTCCTTCGACCGTTCCGGCTTCAAGTATCATGGCCGCGTGAAAGCGCTGGCCGACGCCGCTCGTGAAGGCGGGCTGGAATTCTAAGGGTAGAGCTATGGCTAATTTCGAGCAAAAGCGTGACGAAGGTTACATTGAGAAACTGGTTCAGGTTAACCGCGTCGCCAAAGTAGTCAAAGGCGGTCGGATCTTTGCCTTCACCGCGCTGACCGTGGTCGGCGATGGCAATGGTCGCGTGGGCTTCGGTCGTGGCAAGGCGCGTGAAGTGCCTGCTGCGATCCAGAAGGCCATGGAAGCCGCACGTCGTAACATGATCCAGGTGGATCTGAATGGCACCACCATTCAGTATCCGCTGCGTGCCGCTCATGGCGCCTCCAAGGTGTTCATGATGCCGGCTTCCGAAGGTACCGGTGTCATCGCCGGCGGTGCAATGCGCGCCGTTCTGGAAGCTGCAGGCATTCATAACGTACTGGCCAAGTGTTACGGTTCCACTAATCCGGTCAACGTTGTCCAGGCTACCTACAAGGGTCTGAAGTCAATGCAGTCTCCCGAGTCTGTTGCGGCCAAGCGTGGCAAGACCGTTGAAGACATCGTGGGGTAAGCTGACATGGCTAATGCAAAAATCAAAGTCACCCAGTTCAAGAGCGTGATCGGTCGTCTGCCCAGCCACAAGGCCTGTATCCAAGGCCTGGGTCTGCGTCGCATCGGTCACACCGTCGAAGTGGAAGATACTCCGGCTGTTCGTGGGATGATCAACAAGGTCGCCTACATGGTCCGGGTCGAGGGTTAAGACATGAAACTGAATGATCTGCGTTCCGCGCCCGGTGCACGCCCAGCCAAGCTGCGCGTCGGTCGTGGTATCGGCAGCGGCCTGGGCAAGACTGCCGGCCGCGGCCACAAGGGTTTGACTTCGCGCTCCGGCGGTAAGGTCGCTCCGGGTTTCGAGGGTGGTCAACAGCCGTTGCACCGTCGTCTGCCGAAGTTCGGCTTTACCTCCAGAATTGCGATGGTTACTGCCGAAATTCGTACCAGCGAGCTGAACAAGCTGGACGTTGATGTCATTGATCTGCAGGCATTGAAAGATGCCAACATCATTGGCAGCAAGTTTGTGCGGGCCAAGGTCGTCCTGTCCGGTGATGTGACCAAAGCGGTTACACTCAAGGGCCTGATGGCTACCAAGGGTGCCCGTGCAGCGATCGAAGCAGCTGGCGGCAAGATCGAGGAATAAGGACTACATGGCTAAGCAAGGCGCTCTCTCTGGAATGAATCAAGGCGGCCTGACCGAACTGTGGGGGCGCTTGCGCTTCCTGTTCCTGGCAATCATCGTTTACCGAATTGGCGCGCATATACCGGTGCCCGGTATCAATCCTGATCGCCTGGCTGATATGTTCAGACAGAATGAGGGGACCATTCTTAGCCTGTTCAACATGTTCTCGGGTGGTGCCCTGGAGCGGATGAGTATCTTCGCTCTGGGGATCATGCCGTACATCTCTGCATCCATCATCATGCAGCTGATGACGGCGGTCAGCCCCACCCTTGAGCAGTTGAAGAAGGAAGGCGAGTCCGGACGCCGCAAGATCAGTCAGTACACCCGCTATCTCACACTGGTTCTGGCATTCATCCAGGCGGTGGGGATGTCGGTTGGCCTGGCCAGCCAGGGCGTGGCCTTCGCTGGTGGTTTTGGCTTCTATTTCATAGCGGTCACTACCTTCGTCGCCGGTGCCATGTTCATGATGTGGCTGGGCGAACAGATCACCGAGCGGGGTGTCGGCAACGGTATCTCCATGCTGATCTTCGCTGGCATCGTCGCCGGCTTGCCGAGCGCGATCGGGCAGTCCTTCGAGGCGGCCCGTCAGGGTGATATCAATATCTTCGCCCTGATCGCCATCGCGCTGCTGGCAGTAGCGATGATCGCCTTCGTGATCTTTGTCGAGCGTGGCCAGCGGCGGATTACCGTCAACTACGCCAAGCGTCAGCAAGGTCGCAAGGTGTTCGCTGCGCAGACCAGCCACCTGCCGTTGAAGGTGAACATGGCTGGTGTGATTCCAGCGATCTTTGCCAGCAGTATCCTGCTGTTCCCGGCGTCCCTGGGCACCTGGTTCGGCCAGGGTGAAGGCATGGGTTGGTTGCAGAGCCTGTCCCAGGCGATCGCACCGGGCCAGCCGTTGAATATCATTCTGTTCAGTGCAGGGATCATTTTCTTCTGCTTCTTCTATACAGCCTTGATGTTCAACCCCAAGGATGTGGCTGACAATCTGAAGAAGTCAGGCGCCTTCATTCCGGGTATTCGCCCGGGTGAACAGTCCGCCCGCTATATCGACGGTGTACTGACCCGCCTGACCATGTTCGGTGCGCTGTACATGACTGCGGTCTGCTTGCTGCCGCAGTTCCTGGTGGTGTCGGCCAACGTGCCGTTCTACCTGGGCGGGACTTCGCTGCTGATCGTCGTGGTGGTTGTGATGGACTTCATGTCGCAAGTACAATCGCACCTCGTTTCACAGCAGTACGAGTCTCTTTTGAAGAAATCGAACCTGAAAGGTTACGGCAGCGGCATGCTGCGCTGATATTTCAGGATTCTGGAGAACGATATGAAAGTTGCAGCATCAGTCAAGAAGCTTTGCCGTAACTGCAAAGTGATCCGTCGCAACGGTAGCGTACGGGTTATTTGCAGCGCTGAGCCCCGTCACAAGCAGCGCCAGGGTTGATCATCAACCTGCACTGATTGAAGACTACGTCTCAGGATAACCGCCGCCCGACCAGTTGACTGGTCGGGTGGTTGATTTTTTTATATGTTAGCGCTACCCTACTGCACCCTTTTTCACGCAACCTTGTTACGTTTTGGGTTGAGTCAGGTAGCTGTCAGACGGAGTAAATTTGGATGGCCCGTATTGCAGGCGTCAACATCCCGGATAACAAGCATGCTGTTATCTCTCTGACCTATATTTTTGGTATCGGTCAAACCAAGGCACAGCAGATCTGTGCCGCCACTGGCATTGAGCCCAGTGTCAAAATCAAGGATCTGAGCGAGGAGCAGATTGATCTGCTGCGTAACGAGGTTGCCAAGAGTAACACCGAAGGTGACCTGCGCCGCGCGATCAACATGAACATCAAGCGTCTCATGGATCTGGGTTGCTATCGTGGTCTGCGTCATCGTCGTGGTCTTCCGGTTCGCGGCCAGCGTACCAAGACCAACGCTCGTACCCGTAAGGGTCCGCGCAAGCCGATCCGTAAGTAATCGCGAAGGAATATACAGATATGGCTAAGCCTGCTGCTCGTGTTCGTAAAAAAGTAAAAAAGACAGTGGTTGATGGGATCGCCCACATCCATGCGTCTTTCAACAACACCATCATTACCATCACCGACCGCCAGGGCAACGCTCTGAGCTGGGCGACTTCCGGTGGTTCCGGTTTCCGTGGTTCGCGTAAAAGCACCCCGTTCGCTGCCCAGGTGGCTGCCGAGCGTGCTGGTCAAGCGGCCCTGGAATACGGTCTGAAAAACCTCGACGTTAATGTGAAGGGCCCCGGCCCGGGTCGTGAGTCCGCAGTGCGCGCGCTGAACTCTTGTGGTTACAAGATCAGCGGCATCACTGATGTCACCCCCATCCCACATAACGGCTGCCGCCCGCCCAAGAAGCGCCGCGTGTAATCAGGAGACGGTAAAATGGCTAGATATATTGGTCCCAAATGCAAGCTGTCTCGTCGCGAAGGCACTGATCTGTTCCTCAAGAGCGGCGTACGCGCTCTTGATTCCAAGTGCAAGCTGGAGAGTCCTCCTGGCGTGCATGGTCAGCGTCGTGGCCGTCTCTCCGAGTACGGCACCCAGCTGCGCGAGAAGCAAAAAGTTCGTCGTATCTATGGTGTCCTCGAGCGCCAGTTCAGCAACTACTACAAGGAAGCTGCCCGCCTGAAGGGTGCTACCGGTGAGAACCTGCTGCAACTGCTCGAGCGTCGTCTGGACAACGTGGTTTACCGCATGGGTTTTGGCTCCACTCGCGCCGAAGCTCGCCAGCTGGTTTCCCACAAGGCCATCAGCGTCAATGGCAAGACCGTGAACATTGCATCCTACCTGGTATCCCCGGGTGATGTGGTTGCCGTTCGCGAGAAGGCCAAGAACCAGCTGCGCATCAACGGCTCCCTGGAGCTGGCGGCTCAGCGTGGTCAGGCAGAATGGCTGCAAGTCGATGCTGCCAAGAAGGAAGGTGTCTTCAAGAGCCTGCCCGCACGGAGTGATCTGTACGCCGACATCAACGAGAACCTGATCGTCGAGCTCTACTCCAAGTAAGCGATAGTCAGCAAAAGGTGCCTTTCATGCAAAATTCGGTTGCCGAGTTTCTTACTCCACGTCATATCGACGTTCAAGAAGCCTCGCCTACGCGTGCCAAGATTACTCTTGAACCGCTGGAGCGTGGCTTTGGTCACACCCTGGGCAATGCGTTGCGGCGCATTCTGCTCTCCTCCATGCCCGGTTGTGCCGTGGTAGAGGCGGAAATCGATGGCGTTTTGCATGAGTACAGCGCCATCGAAGGCGTTCAGGAAGATGTCATCGAGATCCTGCTCAACCTGAAAGGGCTGGCAGTCAAGATGCATGGTCGTGATCACGTTACCCTGACCCTTTCCAAGAAGGGCGCGGGCGTAGTCACCGCTGGCGATATCCAGCTGGACCACGATGTGGAGATCGTCAATCCCGATCACCACATCGCCACGCTGTCCGCCAACGGCGCGCTGAACATGAAACTGACCGTAGCTCGTGGTCGCGGCTATGAGCCGGCGGACTCGCGCCAGTCGGACGAGGACGAAAGCCGTTCCATCGGTCGTCTGCAACTCGATGCCACCTATACCCCGGTTCGCCGTGTGGCCTATGTGGTCGAGAGCGCTCGTGTCGAGCAGCGTACCAACCTGGACAAACTGGTCATCGACCTGGAAACCAACGGTACGCTGGACCCGGAAGAGGCGATTCGTCGCGCTGCCACCATCCTGCAGCATCAGCTGGCGGCCTTCGTTGACCTGAAGAGCGACCAGGAGCCGGTAGTGGAGCAGCAGGAAGACGAGATCGATCCGATCCTGCTGCGCCCGGTTGACGACCTGGAGCTGACTGTTCGTTCGGCCAACTGCCTGAAGGCTGAAAACATTTACTATATTGGCGATCTGATCCAGCGTACCGAAGTGGAGCTGCTGAAGACCCCGAACCTGGGCAAGAAGTCCCTGACCGAAATCAAGGATGTTCTGGCTTCACGTGGTCTGTCACTGGGTATGCGTCTGGACAACTGGCCGCCTGCAAGCTTGAAGAAGGACGACAAGGTTACCGCCTGATCGTCTGACACCGAGGAATTGAGAGATGCGTCATCGTAAAAGTGGTCGTCACCTGAGTCGGACCAGCTCGCACCGCAAGGCCATGTTCCAGAACATGGCGGTGTCGCTGTTCGAGAACGAACTGATCAAAACCACTCTGCCCAAGGCCAAGGAATTGCGCCGTGTTGCAGAGCCGCTGATCACTCTGGCGAAAGAAGATACCGTAGCCAATCGCCGTCTGGCGTTTGACCGCACCCGCAGCAAAGAAGCTGTTGGCAAGCTGTTCAACGACCTGGGCAAGCGCTACGCAGACCGTCCCGGCGGCTATGTTCGTATCCTGAAGTGCGGCTTCCGCGCTGGTGATGCGGCACCCATGGCCTACGTGGAACTGGTTGATCGCCCTGAGCTGGCCGCTGCTTCCGAAGAGTAAGCTGCAGACAGTTCAAGAAAACCGGGCTCAGGCCCGGTTTTTTATTGCCCGAAAATAGCGCTGCCTACCTGCCATCCGACTTCTTCCTCTTATTTGAAAATCCTATCGTTCAAGTTGACGCAAGTCATTGGGACTATCTTTTGCTGCCCCCTATCATTGCTCCAACGCCACCGGTTCGTTACCGCTGGCCGCCGAAAATGACCCAAGGAGAGTAATAAGATGACTGACAAGCCAAGACTTACCACGGTAGCGGGCGCCCCGGTAGCCGAGAACCAGAACGTGATGACCGCTGGCCCACGCGGCCCGATGCTGCTGCAGGATGTATGGTTCCTGGAAAAGCTCGCACATTTCGACCGTGAAGTGATTCCCGAGCGCCGCATGCACGCCAAGGGCTCGGGCGCTTTCGGTGAGTTCGTCGTGACCCACGACATCACCAAGTACACCAAGGCCAAGATCTTCTCCGAGATCGGTAAGAAGACCCCGATGTTCGCGCGCTTCTCCACCGTAGCCGGTGAGCGCGGTGCCGCCGACGCCGAGCGGGATATCCGTGGTGCGGCCCTGAAGTTCTATACCGAACAGGGCAACTGGGACATGGTCGGCAACAACACCCCGGTGTTCTTCTTCCGTGATCCACTGAAGTTCCCCGACCTGAACCACGCGGTCAAGCGCGACCCGCGCACCAATATGCGCAGTGCCAACAACAACTGGGACTTCTGGACCGGTCTGCCGGAGGCGCTGCACCAAGTGACCTATGTGATGGGCGACCGCGGTATTCCCGACGGCTACCGCCATATGCACCTGTTCGGTTCGCACACCTACAGTTTCATCAGTGCCGACAACCAGCGGTACTGGGTCAAGCTGCACTTCAAGACCCAGCAGGGCATCAGGAACCTGACCGACGAGCAGGCCGCCGCAGTGGTTGCCGGTGACCGTGAAAGCTCGCAGCGTGACCTGTACGATGCCATCGAGAACGGCGATTTCCCGCGCTGGACCATGTACGTGCAGATCATGCCGGAGGCGGATGCGGCCAGCTATCGTTTCCACCCCTTCGACCTGACCAAGATCTGGTCGAAGAAGGACTATCCGCTGATCGAGGTCGGCTACATGGAGCTGAACCGCAACCCGGACAACTACTTCCAGGATGTGGAGCAGGCTGCCTTCACACCGGCCAACGTGGTACCCGGTATCAGCTTCTCGCCGGACCGCATGCTGCAGGGGCGTCTGTTCTCCTACGGTGATGCGCAGCGTTACCGCCTGGGCGTGAACCACCATCAGATTCCGGTGAACGCGCCGCGTTGCCCGGTACACAGCTACCACCGTGACGGCGCCATGCGCATGGACGGCAACCAGGGCAGCCGCCTGCACTACGAGCCGAACACCTATGGCGAATGGCAGGAGCAGCCGGACTTCAGCGAACCGCCGATGGCACTGGAAGGCGCAGCTGCACGCTACGATTTCCGGGAGGACGATGCCGACTACTTCACCCAGCCCGGTGACCTGTTCCGTCTGATGGACGCCGACGAGCAGCAGCGGCTGTTTGCCAATACTGGGCGGGCGATGAACGGTGTGGAGCGCCACATCATGATTCGTCACATCACCCACTGTTACAAGGCCGATCCGGCCTATGGTGCAGGTGTAGCGGCAGCTCTGGGTATACCGATGTCTGAAGTGCCGGTCTGATAACGACCGGTGGTTGGAACGGCCCGCGACGTGGTATCAGTCGCGGGCTTTTTTGTGGCCTGCCATCCCTGGCGGCCACCCTTCGGGCCGCCACTGCGTGGCGTCAAAAATGGCTCCCGGCCATTTTTTGTGGAGGTGATGCAATCAGAACGCTGGAACCACGGCGCCCTGGTACTTCTCTTCGATAAACGCCTTCACTTCATCGCTGTGCAGCGCATCCACCAGCTTGTTGACCGCATCGCTGTCCTTGTTGTCCGAGCGGGTTACCAGGATGTTGACGTAGGGCGAGTCCTCACCTTCGATGGCCAGTGCGTCCTCGGTCGGGTTCAGCCCGGCTTCCAGGGCGTAGTTGGTATTGATCAGGGCCAGGTCGACCTGGTCCAGCACCCGCGGCAGGGTGGCCGCTTCCAGCTCGCGGATGCGGATGTTGTGCGGGTTGTCGGCGATATCGCGCGGTGTGGCGAGGATGTTGCTGTTGTCCTTCAGGCTGATCAGGCCAGCCTTGTCCAGCAGCAGCAGGGCGCGACCGCCGTTGGTGGCGTCATTGGGGATGGCCACGGTGGCACGGTTGGGGACGCTGTCCAGCGAATCCAGCTTGCGTGAGTAGATACCGAAGGGCTCGACATGCACCCCGGCGACGCTGACCAGGTCGGTGCCGCGGCCCTTGTTGAACTCATCGAGATAGGGCTGGTGCTGGAAGAAGTTGGCATCCAGGCGGCCTTCGGCGACCTGCAGGTTGGGCTGCACGTAGTCAGTGAAGACCTTGATATCCAGATCCACGCCCTGGCTGGCCAGGGCGGGTTTGACGAACTGCAGGATTTCGGCATGGGGCACGGCGGTGGCGGCGATGCTCAGCTTGTCCGCGGCATGGGCGCCGAAGGCGGTGGCCAGGGCCAGGATTGCGACGATCTTCTTCATGGGTGTGCTCCGAAAAGGACGGTAAGGTGGGCATTGCCCTGTTATTTACGTGAATAGTGGACGACCAGGCGGTCGCCGATACTTTGCAGAATCTGCACCAATACCAGCAGCAATACAACGGTGACCACCATCACGTCGGTCTGGAAGCGCTGGTAGCCATAGCGGATCGCCAGATCCCCCAGGCCACCACCGCCGACCACGCCGGCCATTGCGGTATAGGAGACCAGGGTGATGGCGATCACCGTGACCGCGGCGATGATACCCGGCCGCGCCTCGGGCAGCAGGGCGCGGGTGATGATCTGGCCGGTGGTGGCGCCCATCGACTGGGTGGCCTCGATGATGCCGCGATCGACCTCGCGCAGGGCGGTCTCCACCAGGCGGGCGAAGAACGGCGTGGCACCGACCACCAGCGGCGGAATAGCGCCGGCGACCCCCAGCGAGGTGCCGGTGATCAGCTTGGTGAAAGGAATCATCACGATCAGCAGGATGATGAACGGCAGCGAGCGCAGCGCGTTGACGATCAGCGACAGCACCGCATACAGGCCGTTGCGCTGGAACATCTGCCGCGGCCCGGTAAGGAACAGCAGGATGCCCAGCGGCAGGCCCAGCAGTACGGTGAACAGCAGCGAGCCACCGAGCATCAGCAGGGTGTCCAGGGTGGCGATCCAGATGTCATACCAGTCGATATTGCTGAACAGTTCGCTCATCCGCGCAGTACCTCAACGTGAACCTCGGCTGCCGCCAGGTGAGTCATGGCAGCGTCCACGTCGCCACCGATCAACGCCAGTGTGAGCTGGCCGCAGGGTTGTTCGCGGATGCGGTCGATGCGTCCGGCGAGAATGCTGTAGTCCACACCGGTGGCCCGGGCCACCTGGCCGAGCAGCGGGGCGAAGGTGGCCTCACCGAGAAAGGTCAGGCGCAGGATGCGGCCCGGCACATGGGCGAAGTCCTCGGCCTGGTCGGTGCTGCTCTCGTCATCGAACACGAAGCTGCGGGTGGTCGGGTGCTGTGGATGCAGGAACACCTCGCTGACCTTGCCCTGCTCGACAATGCGCCCGCCATCCATGACCGCCACCTGGTCGCAGACCCGGCGGATCACGTCCATCTCGTGGGTGATCAGCACTATGGTCAGCTTCAGCTCCTGGTTGATTTCCGCCAGCAGTTGCAGCACCTGCCGAGTGGTATGCGGGTCCAGCGCGCTGGTCGCTTCGTCGCACAGCAGGATGCTGGGTTCGGTGGCCAGTGCCCGGGCAATGCCGACGCGCTGCTTCTGGCCGCCGGACAGTTGTGCCGGGTACTTGTCGGCATGTTCGCTGAGGCCGACCCGCTCCAGCAGCGACCTGACCCGCTCGCCGATCTGGCGCCGGTCGAGTTCGCCGGCCAGGCGCAGGGGCAGGGCCACGTTGTCGGCGACGGTGGCCGAGGACAGCAGGTTGAAGTGCTGGAAAATCATGCCCACCCGCTGGCGAAAGCGCCGCAGGCCCGGTGCATCCAGGGCGGTGATGTCTTCGCCATCGACCAGAATACTACCGCTACTGGGTTCTTCCAGGCGGTTGATCAGCCGCAGCAGCGTGCTCTTGCCGGCGCCTGAATGGCCGATGATGCCGTAGACCTGACCCGCTTCGATGGTCAGTTCCGTGCTGTGCAGGGCGGGGATGCTCCGCCCGGCGACCTGATAGGCCTTGGTTACCTGCTGAAATTCGATCACGTATGCGTCCTTTGTATCAGTCCCTGTCGCGTTCCAGCAGCGGCCCGAGGAAGCGTCCGGTATGCGACTGGGGCGCCTCGGCGACCTGTTCCGGGGTGCCGGTGGCGATGATCTGCCCGCCCTTGGAGCCGCCCTCGGGGCCGATGTCGACGATCCAGTCGGCGGTCTTGATCACGTCCAGGTTGTGCTCGATCACCACCAGCGTATTGCCATGATCGCGCAGCCGGTGCAGCACATCGAGCAACTGCTGAATGTCGGCGAAGTGCAGGCCGGTGGTTGGCTCGTCGAGGATGTACAGGGTCTTGCCGGTATCGCGCTTGGACAGCTCGCGGGCCAGCTTGACGCGCTGGGCTTCGCCGCCGGACAGCGTGGTGGCCGACTGGCCGAGGCGTACATAGGACAGGCCGACGTCGATCAGCGTCTGCAGCTTGCGCGCCAATGCCGGCACCGCGTCGAAGAACTCCCGGGCTTCCTCGATGGTCATCTCCAGCACTTCGTGGATGCTCTTGCCCTTGTACTTGATCTCCAGTGTCTCGCGGTTGTAGCGCTTGCTCTTGCACACATCGCAGGGCACGTAGATATCCGGCAGGAAGTGCATCTCCACCTTGATCAGGCCATCACCCTGGCAGGCCTCACAGCGCCCACCCTTGACGTTGAACGAGAAGCGCCCGGCCTTGTAGCCGCGTGAACGTGCCTCCTGGGTGCCGGCGAACAGCTCGCGGATCGGGGTGAACAGGCCGGTATAGGTGGCCGGGTTGGAGCGCGGCGTGCGGCCGATCGGGCTCTGGTCGATATCCACCACCTTGTCCAGGTGCTGCAACCCGTCGAAGCTGGCATAGGGCGCCGGGTCCAGGGTGGTGGCGCCATTCAGCGCGGTGGCGGTGATCGGGTACAGGGTATTGTTGATCAGCGTCGACTTGCCCGAGCCGGAAACGCCGGTGACGCAGGTGAACAACCCCACCGGGATCTCCAGGTTGACCTTCTGCAGGTTGTTGCCACAGGCACCCTTGAGGCGTAGCCACTCGTTCTTGCGTACCGGAGTGCGCTTGGCCGGGACCGGGATCTTCACCGCGCCGGACAGGTACTTGCCGGTCAGTGAGGCCGGGTCGTCCATCACCTGCTGCGGCGTGCCGTGGGAGACGATGCGCCCGCCATGCACCCCGGCGCCCGGGCCGATATCCACCACGTGGTCGGCCAGGCGAATGGCGTCTTCGTCATGTTCGACCACGATCACCGTGTTGCCCAGGTCGCGCAGGTGGATCAGGGTGCTGAGCAGGCGCTCGTTGTCGCGCTGGTGCAGGCCGATCGACGGCTCGTCGAGGATATACATGACACCCACCAGGCCGGCGCCGATCTGGCTGGCCAGGCGGATGCGCTGGGCCTCGCCGCCGGACAAGGTGTCGGCGCTGCGGTCCAGCGCCAGGTAGTCGAGCCCGACATTGACCAGGAACATCAGCCGGGCACGGATTTCCTTGAGGATCTTCTCGGCGATCTCGCCGCGGCTGCCGGACAGGCTCAGTTGGGTGAAATACTCCGCCGCCGCGCCGACCGGCAGGGTGGTGATCCCCGGCAGGTTGCGCCCATCGATGAACACGTGGCGCGCTTCGCGGCGCAGACGGGTACCGCTGCAATCCGGGCAGGGCTGGGTGCTGAGGTACTTGGCCAGCTCCTCGCGCACACTCTGCGATTCGGTTTCCCGGTAGCGGCGCTCCAGGTTCGGCACTATGCCCTCGAACGGGTGTTCGCGCTTGACGATGTCGCCGCGGTCGTTGAGATAGCGGAAGGGGACCTTGTCATTGCCGGTGCCCTGCAGGATCAGCTTGCGATGCTTGTCGTCGATGTCGTCGAAGGGTTGATCCAGATCGATGCCGTAATGCTCGGCCAGCGAGCTGAGCATCTGGAAGTAGTAGACGTTGCGCCGGTCCCAGCCACGAATCGCGCCTTCGGCCAGGGTCAGCTCGCCGTTGACCAGCCGGCGGCTGTCGAAGAACTGCTTGACCCCCAGGCCATCGCAGCCGGAGCAGGCGCCGGCCGGGTTGTTGAAGGAGAACAGGCGCGGCTCCAGCTCGCTGATCGAGTGGCCACAGGCGGGGCAGGCAAAGCGGGCGCTGAAGGTGATCTCGTCGCCTTCTTCCCCTTCCATCGGCGCGACAATGGCGATGCCGTCGGCCAGGTGCAGCGCGGTCTCGAACGACTCGGCCAGGCGCAGCTGCAGGTCCTCGCGGACCTTGAAGCGGTCGACCACCACCTCGATGCTGTGCTTGCGGTTCTTCTCCAGTGCCGGTGCCTCGTCCAGCTCATGGATGCGACCGTCGATGCGCGCGCGGACAAAGCCCTGGGCACGCAGCTCATCGAGCAGAGCCAGGTGCTCGCCCTTGCGCTCGCGCAGCACCGGAGCCAGCAGCATCAGCTTGCTACCCTCGGGCAGCGCCAGTACCTGATCGACCATCTGGCTGACGGTCTGCGCCGCCAGCGGCAGGTCGTGATCGGGGCAGCGTGGTTCGCCGACGCGGGCGAACAGCAGGCGCAGGTAGTCGTAGATCTCGGTGATAGTGCCGACGGTGGAGCGCGGGTTGTGCGAAGTCGACTTCTGTTCGATGGAAATGGCCGGTGACAGCCCTTCGATGTGATCGACATCGGGTTTTTCCATCATCGACAGGAACTGCCGAGCATAGGCCGATAACGACTCGACATAGCGGCGCTGGCCTTCGGCATACAGGGTGTCGAACGCCAGGGACGACTTGCCCGAGCCGGACAGTCCCGTGATCACGATCAGTTTGTCGCGGGGCAGATCCAGATCGATGTTTTTCAGGTTGTGGGTACGGGCCCCACGTATCAGGATTGTATCCAAAGCGTACCACCCGGCAGACGGCAAAGCTGGTAAGTATACGTGTTTCGCGGCTCTCCCGGCAAAAGCGCTGGGCCGGTAACAGACGAAAAGCCGGTCGTATCCCCGGTCGCTGTGGGCTTGGCTGCGGCACGCGCGCGCGGCTTCTGTTCTGACCCCGCAAGCATGCTAAAATGCCGCGTTTTGTTCACTTGTTCATCAGCGGAGAATCCATGTACCAGGCAGACAGCATGTCGTCCGATGAGCGCCGTGCGGCTTCATCGCTGGCCACTGTGTTCGCTTTTCGCATGCTCGGACTGTTCATGGTGCTGCCGGTGCTGGCGACCTACGGCCAGGAACTGCAGGGCGCCACGCCGCTGCTGATCGGCATGGCCATCGGTGCCTATGGTTTCACCCAGGCGTTCCTGCAGATCCCCTTCGGCATGCTGTCCGATCGCATCGGCCGCAAGCCGGTGATCATCGGCGGCCTGTTGCTGTTCGCCCTCGGCGGCCTGGTGGCGGCGCAGGCCGACAGCATGTTCGGGGTGATCGCCGGGCGCGTACTGCAGGGCGCGGGGGCCATTGCCGCGGCGATCATGGCGCTGGTCGCCGATCTGACCCGCGATCAGCACAGGACCAAGGCCATGGCCATGATCGGCATGAGCATCGGTCTGTCATTCGCCCTGGCCATGGTCGCCGGACCGGTGATCGCCGGGGCCGCCGGGTTGGCCGGGGTGTTCTATACCACCTCGGTACTGGCGCTGGTCGGTATCGCCCTGGTGGCGCTGGTGGTGCCGACGCCGACCCGGGCATTGCACCACCGCGATGCCGGCGTGGCCCGTGGCGCATTCCTGCCGGCGCTGGCCAATGCCAATCTGCTGCGGCTGAACTACGGCATCGCGGTACTGCATGCGCTGCTGATGGCCTGCTTCGTGGCTCTGCCGCTGGCGTTGCAGGAACAGGCCGGCCTGCCCCGGGAAGACCACTGGTGGGTCTACCTCACCGCGCTGGGCCTGTCGTTCATCGCCATGGTACCGCTGATCATCTATGCCGAACGTCGGCGCCAGATCAAGCGGGTGGTCCTGGGTGCGGTGCTGCTGCTGGCGCTGGTGCAGCCGCTGATGTGGTGGAGCATGGCTTCACTGCCGTGGCTGGTCACCGCCATAGTGCTGTTCTTCGTCGCTTTCAATTTGCTTGAGGCGACCCTGCCGTCCATGCTCAGCAAGATCGCCCCGGCGGGCAGCAAGGGCACCGCCATGGGCATCTATTCGACCAGCCAGTTCGCCGGCGCTGCAATTGGCGGTGTACTGGGCGGCGCGGTCTACGGGAGTTTCGGGCTGGGCGGGGTGTTCGTCTGTTGCGCACTGCTGGCGCTTTCATGGTTGGCGATTGGTGTTACCATGGCCGAGCCTCCGTACGTTACCAGCTATCGGCTGACAGTCGACCCGACATTGGCCAGGGATGAGGGGCTGCTCCGCAGGGTACTGGATGTGCCAGGAGTAGCCGAGGCAATCATCGTGGCTGAGGAAGCAGCCGCTTATATCAAAGTCGATACACAGGTGCTGGATCGAGAGCAACTGGATCGGGTATTGAACCCGGTTTGAATACACCAGACACCCGAGGAGAGTGAGAATGGCCAGAGGCGTAAACAAAGTAATCCTGATCGGTAACGTGGGCGGCGACCCGGAAGTGCGCTATCTGCCCAATGGCAATGCGGTGGCCAACGTCACCCTGGCTACCTCCGACAGCTGGAAGGACAAGCAGACCGGCCAGCAGCAGGAGCGTACCGAATGGCATCGTGTGGTGTTCTTCGGTCGCCTGGCGGAAATCGTCGGCGAATACGTACGCAAGGGCTCCAAACTGTACGTCGAAGGTCGCCTGCAGACCCGCGAATGGGAAAAGGACGGCGTCAAGCGCTACACCACCGAGATCGTCGTGGACATCAACGGCCAGATGCAACTGCTCGACAGTCGCGGCCAGGGCGGCGGCGACAACATGGCCCCCCGCCAACAGTCGCGCCCGGCACCGCAACAGCAACAGTACGCCCAGCAGCCCGCACAGCAACAGCCGGCGCAACAGCCGCAGGCGCAGCAGATGCCGGACTACGACAGCTTTGATGACGATATTCCGTTCTGAGCTGCATCAGATGTACTCAAAGGCCCTGAATTTTCAGGGCTTTTTTGCTTGTTGGATGCTTAACTTCCGCACGTGCCGAAACGCTTGGAAAGGTTTGAGTTAACGGCCAGACCGCAGGCGTAGCGCAGGGGCGCTACACCCCGGAGCTGGTCGTTCCGGTGCCGGGCACCCTCAGAGCTGGCGCTACCGGGAGTGTAGCGCGCCCGCGCTACGCTTGCCGCCTGCCAGCCCGGCGATTGATGGAGCCAGAGTGCGTGCTTGGCAACAGGGTGAGCCAGAGCCGCCCCAGCGATCAGTGAACCTGAACCCTGCCAACCATGCCGGCCTCGAAATGTCCCGGAATCAGACAGGCAAAATCGACGGTGCCTGCCTGGTCGAATTGCCAGAGCAGGTTGCCCTGTTGGCCGGGTTCGAGTGTGAGCATGTTGGGCTCGGCATGGGGAGCGGCATGGGGCGTCTGGCGCATTTCCTCGGCGTGGGCCTGGAGCTCATCCATCGAGCCAATCACCATTTCATGGGGGAGCTGGCCTGAGTTTGTCAGGACGAAGCGAACCGTCTCTCCCTGGTCGACATGGATATCGCCCGGGGTGAAGCGCATGCTGTCATCCATATCCACCTCTATGGTGCGGGTGACCTGGTCGGCGTTCCCAGGCTGGCCGATCGCTGCGGAGGTGTGTGACATCGAGGACATATCGTGGCCCGACAGGTCATGCTGATGATGGCCGCCACCGTGGTTTCCCGCTGCCATGGCGATACCGGACAGTGCGCTCAGGAGCAGCGTGGGCAATACTTGTTTCATCCTGTCTATCCTCTTCGGTCAGGCCTGAGGGAAGCGCCCGCCTTCAAACAAGGTCAATGAGGCGAGCCGCTGATCCGGCTCTGGCTGGGTCGATGGCCGGGCCATCGAGCTGTGCTCAGGTCCATGCTCGCTCCGGTTGGCTTTTCAGGCCAGTTTCTTTTCTCTCAAAATGTGTCCAGCGTTTTCGCTGCCAATAGCGTGGAATGCCATGGGTCAAGGTTATCACTGGCGGATTACGACAGCTTTGCTGCCGGTATTCCGTTCTGAAATAGGCTTGTCTACCCGGTCCGGGATGCCTGACTATGATTCGCCCGGGCTTTTTTTGCCCAGAACCTGCGGAGCATGCATGTCGGAAATCTATTTTGTACGTCACGGCCAGGCTTCATTCGGCTCCAGCAACTACGATCAGCTGTCGGAGCTGGGGCATGAGCAGGCACGTCTGCTGGGTGAGTATTTCCGCGAGCGGGACATGCTCTTCGACCACATCATCACCGGCGACATGGTGCGCCATCGCGAGACCGCCGAGGGCATCTGCGTCGGTATGGGGCTGGATGCGCAGCAGTTCGAGGTGTATCCGGAGCTCAACGAGTTCGACTTTCACTCGGTGCTGAAGGCCTATACCACGCAGTTCCCCGAGCACGCGCTGCCGGACAAACCGGTGGCAGCGGACTTTTTCCGGCGTCTGAAAAAGGGCATCCTGCTGTGGTCCAGTGGCGAGCTGCAGGGCGAGTTGCCGGAGACCTGGGCCAGTTTCGAGCAGCGCCTCGGCGCCTTCCGCGAGAGCGTCATGCAGCGCCATGCCGGCCAGCGGGTGCTGGCGGTCAGCTCCGGTGGAGCCATCGCCATGTTGATTCGCCAACTGCTGCAGGCGCCGGAGTCGGTGATGGTCGAGCTGAACCTGCAGACCCGCAATACCGCGCTGACCCATTGCCGCTTCAACAGCCGGGCGATGCGCCTGAGCAGCTTCAACAACGTGCCGCATCTGGACCGCCCCGATCGCCAGGCGATGATCACCTATACCTGAGGCGCACGCGCTGCGCTGGTGACGTGAACCGCCGAACGTTGCACAATGCAGCATCTCAACAGTATCGACAGGTTCATGTGAATGCGAATGCGGGTATTGCTGCTCGGCGGGGAAAGTCCATTGGGGCAGGCGTTGCAGGCCCAGGCGGCGGCCGAGTTCATCCAACTGGAAGCGGTCGACCGCCCGGAGCCGGGTTGGCTGCCGGAAATGGCCGATCAGTTGCTGGCTGGCGCCAAGCCGGATCTGATATTGAATCTGGCATTCTACCGCGAACACTTCCAGCTGGGTCTGGAAGACCCCGAGTCATTGCAGGCCCAGCAGCAATTCAATGAACGGTTGATTCAGGGCTGCACCGCCAATGACACGACCCTGATGACGCTGTCCAGCGCCCGGGTATTCGATGGCAGCAAGACCTCGGCCTATATCGAAAAGGATGAGGAAAAGCCGGTTGGAGCACTGGGATGCTTCCAGGCAGAGCTGGAACGCAGCCTGCGTACCCAGTGCCCGCAACATGTCATCCTGCGTTTCAGCTGGCTGCTCGATGCTTCAGCCGAAGGGGCGTTGGCACGACTGGTCGCCGAGCTGAAGCGCTCGCCTGCGCTGGAGTTGGCCGAGGAGTGGCGTGGCAACCCGACGCCGGTGGCCGATGCGGCCCGGGTGATCCTTTCGGTACTCAAGCAACTGGACTGCGCTGCTCCCCTGTATGGCACCTACCACTATGGCAGCAACGAGCCGGCCACCTGGATCAGCTTTGCCCAGTACGTGATCCAGGAACTGATCGGACGCGGTGAGCTGCAGAACGCCCCGGCGATACAGCCGGTGCCCTTCGCCAGCCAGGTGGCGCTGGCGGGTCGACCGCAGAATGCGGTGTTGCTGGCGCGCAAGTTGCTGCTGGTGTTCGGTATCAAACCGCGCAGCTGGCGCAGCATGCTGCCGGCGCTGCTGGATGAGCTGAACTGAGTAATACGCAAATGAAAACGGCCGCAAGCGCGGCCGTTTTGCATTGGGGCAGGGGTCAGAACTTGTAGCCCAGGCCGACCATGTAGACCCAGGGATCGACGTCGACGTTGACCTTGACCGGGGCGCCACCCAGGCTGGTTTTGCCGGTGGTTTCGATATCGATATAACGCACCTGGGCGTTGACCATCCAGTTGTCATTCAGCATGTAGTCCGCACCGACCTGTGCCGCCAGGCCCCAGGAGTTTTCCAGGCTGAGGCCGTCGAAGCCGGCACTCTTGGCCGTGCCGCTGAGCGATTCGTCAAAGAACCAGGTGAAGTTGACGCCGGCACCGACATAGGGTTGGAAGGCCGAGGCCTTGTCCAGCGGATAGTAAACCAGGCTGACGGTCGGCGGCAGGTGCTTGATGCTGCCCAGCTTGTCGATAACCCCGGTGACTCCGACATTATGACTGAAGGGAGTGGCCGCCAGCAGCTCGACGCCGAGCTGGTCGGTCAGCATATAGGCAAAGTTCAGACCCAGCTGGGTATCACTGTCCAGGGTGGCGCCGGTCCCGGGAAGGGCTGCACCGGCCACTTTGACCGGGCCGCTATCCTCACGCGGATCAACCGTTACCGCACCGGCGCGGACGATGATGTCGCCAGCCTGGTGAGCCTGGGCAATGGACGCGGCCAGCAGGGCGGGGGCCAGCAGCAGGCAAGCGGAAATTCTGGATACAGTGCGTGACATTTAAATGTCTCCTTGGTGAGTCGATGGGGTTACTGTAAGGACCCTGCCGAGTACGAATATTGATCTATGGCAATTGTTCGATCGGTGCGCTTGCGACCGGATGTCGCGGTTGAATTATTTTGAGATGAAGATGATAATGCTTCTCTTTTGTGGCGAGCTGGGTCTCGTCGTTCCTCTGGAGATACTGGATGAGAGCGGTTTGGATAATCTTGATGGCAGGGCTGTTGCCTGTCATGGCGCTGGCGCAGGATGCGGCAGAGCAGGCGCTGACCGAGGGAGAGGCGCTGATGACCGATGCGCAGCGCTCCCAGCAACGCATCGATCAACTGGATGACGCAACGCGCGAGGCGCTGAACCGCTACCGCCAGGCCATCCAGCAGAAGGACCAGTTGGCTGACTACAGCAAACAACTGGCCGAGATGGTGCAGTCCCAGCGCCGTGAGCTTGAGGACCTGCAGGCCCAGCTTGCGACCATTGAGGAGACCCAGGCCGAGGTCATGCCGCTGCTGCAGCGCATGCTCAACTCGCTGGAGCAGTTCATCGAACTGGACCTGCCGTTTCTCGAGGACGAGCGGGCGGATCGACTGGCGCAACTCAAGGAGTTGATGATTCGGCCGGAAGTGACCGTCGCCGAGAAATATCGGCGGGTGCTCGAGGCCTACCAGATCGAAAGCGACTACGGTCGGACGCTGGAAGCCTGGCGCGGCAACCTGGAGGTCGGCGGCAGCCAGAGGGTGGTCGAATTCCTGCGCCTGGGGCGGCTGATGCTGTTCTACCAGACCCTGGATGGTCATTCACAGGGCTACTGGAACGCTACTGCTCAGCAGTGGGAGGCCTTGCCGGCGGGTTACAACCGCGTCCTGGCGCAGGGGCTGGGTATCGCCCGCCAGCAGCAGACCGCCGCCATGCTGCGTCTGCCATTGCCACCGGTCAGTGAACAGGGAGCTGTACAATGAAACGTCTGTTGATCGCCTTGACCATGGTATTGGTCAGCCCCCTGACGCTGGCTCAACCGGCTTCGCTGGACCAGTTGCTGCAGGATATCCGCCAGATTCGCAGCAGCGAGCAAGCCGCCATGCGCGAGCGCGAAGCGCAATTCCTGCGTGAGCGCGACAACCAGCAACGCCTGATGCAGCAGGCCGAGCGTGAGCTGGCGCCGATCAAGGCCGAAGCGGACCGGCTCAAGGCCGAGTTCGACAGCCTGGAGCAGGCCCTGGCCGATACCGAGGCGGAGATGAAGCAGCGCAGCGGTTATCTCGGTGAGTTGTTCGGCGTGGTGCGCCATGTGGCCTCCGATACCCGTAGCCAGTGGCAGGACTCGCTGCTGAACATGCAGTTCCCCGAGCGCCTTGCGCAGCTCGATCAATTGAGTTCCGCCGCCCAGATCCCGACGGTGGAAACCCTGGAGCAGTTCTGGTTCATGCTCCAGGAAGATATGACCGCCAGCGGCAAGGTCAGCCGTTTCAATGCGCCGGTGATCGATCGGGATGGCCAGCAGCAGGAGATGCCGGTGGTACTGGTCGGGCCTTTTGTGGCGCTGGGTGGTGAGCGTTATCTGAGCTACCAGCCGGAGGCGGGGACCCTGCAGGTGGCAGGCAACCAGCCGGATGGCCGTGGGCTGATCGGTGATTTCCTGGCCCCGCGCACCGAGCTGGCCGACCTGATGGTCGATCCCACGCGGGGTACCGTGCTGGCGCAGATGCAGCAGACCCCGTCGTTCATGGACCGGGTGCACCAGGGCGGGCTGGTCGGTTACGTGATCATGGCTTTGGGTGCATTGGGTGTGGTGTTGGCGCTGGGCAAGCTGGCCTGGCTGATGGCGGTATCGAACAAGGTCGAGCGCCAGGCCAATGACCTGGACAATCTGCGCGACGACAACCCGCTGGGCCGTATTCTCGGCGTGATCGGCAGCCAGCCGCGCCTCGAGGAACTGGAGACTCTGGAACTCAAGCTGGACGAGGCCATCCTGCGCGAGACGCCAGCGATGGAGCGTGGCAATGGCCTGATCAAGCTGTTCGCCGCGGTGGCGCCGCTGCTCGGCCTGCTGGGCACGGTGACTGGCATGATCGCCACCTTCCAGGCCATCACACTGTTCGGTACCGGTGATCCGAAGCTGATGGCTGGCGGTATCTCCCAGGCGCTGGTGACCACGGTGCAGGGCCTGGTGGTGGCCATTCCGCTGCTGTTTCTGCATGCGACCCTGGCGGCGCGCAGCAAAGGTGTGGTCCAGGTGCTGGAACAACAGAGTGCCGGCCTGATCGCGCTGCACCTGGAGCCCGGAGCCAAGCGCGGTGAGTGAAGCCTTCTGGTTGCTCAAGGACTTTCTCGACAGCGGTGGCTGGGTGCTGTGGACCATCCTGGGCTTCACCATAGTGTTGTGGACGCTGATGGTCGAGCGGCTGTGGTACCTGTGGCGGATATTTCCCAAGCGCTCGGCCAGTCTGGAACGTCATTGGCAGCGCCGCAATGACCGTAGCAGTACCGCCGCGCGTTATATACGCCAGGCTTGGCTGTCGGTAGCGCGGCAGCGGCTGGAACGCTTCATGCCGCTGATCCGGGTACTGATCGCCATGTGCCCGCTGCTGGGTCTGCTGGGTACGGTGAGCGGCATGATCCAGGTGTTCGATGTGCTGTCGATCAGTGGTACTGGCAACCCGCGGGCGATGGCCGCCGGTGTGTCCCGGGCCACAGTGCCGACCATGGCCGGCATGGTGATCGCCATCAGTGGATTGTTTTTTCTGGCGCGGCTCGATGCCAAATCGCGGCTGGCCATGCAGCGGCTGACTGACCGCCTGCATCACGAATAGGAACTCTTGAACATGCGCATGCGCAGACATTCGGCAGGAAACGACGATGAGGCCGGCATTGACCTGACCCCCATGCTCGACGTGGTGTTCATCATGCTGATCTTCTTCATTGTCACCAGTACCTTCATCAAGACCACCGGTATCGAGATCAATACGCCGACCGCCGACAGCGCCGAGCAGCAGCCCAAGGGCAATATCCTGATTGCCGTGGACCCCAACGGTGAGATCTGGATCGATCGCCAGCAGGTGGATATCCGCGGGGTGCGCGCCGCGGTGGAACGCCTGCGCGTGGACCAGCCCGAGAGCAGCGTGGTGGTGCAGGCCGACCAGGATGCCCGTAGCGGCGTGGTGATCCGGGTCATGGACCAGGTACGCATGGCCGGTGTGGCGGATGTGGCGCTGGCTGCCACGGCGGGAGCCAACTGATGCGTCTGCTGGTCAGCTTTGCCGGTGGCCTGCTGGTGACGCTGGCGCTGTTCGCGCTGATGATAGCGTTGGTCATGCCGCCGCGGGACAACCGCGATCTCGGCGAGGAACTGGCGCGCGTCAGCTTCGTGCGCAGCGTATCGGACTCATCAAGCGACAGCCGCCAGCGCCAGCAGCGGGAAGCGCCTGAACGGCCGCAACCGCCGGAGGTGCCCACGCCGCAACAGCCGCAGCAACCACAGGTCAGCACCAACGTACAGTTGAATATTGCCGTGCCGAACCTGCCTACGCCGGGCATCAGCGTTGCGGTGACGCCGAGCATGAGTGGGCTGACCGCTGCTGAGGTGCCGGCGGTTGCGGCCCCGGCACCTGCTGCGTCCGCTCCGGCACCGGCGGCTTCGGGGCCCTCGACTGCCGAGGAAGTCTCGCCGCTGGTGGATATTCCGCCCAACTACCCGCAGCGCGCACTGGCGGCGGGTATCGAGGGCGAAGTGACCCTGGCCTTCACCATCACGCCCGATGGGCGGGTGGAGAACCTGCGGGTAACTCATGCCCAGCCCAAGGGCGTATTCGAACGTGAGGCCCGCCGTGCGGCCAGCCGCTGGCGCTTCGCACCGCGCCGGGAGAATGGCCAGCCGGTGGCGCGTGAGGCAACCAAGACCTTGTATTTCCGTCTGGAGGGAAGGTGATCATGGGAACCGCCAAACTTTTCCGTAGAACGGTGCTGTGCCTGGCTTTGTTGACGCCCAGCCTGGTGCTTGCCCAGCAGGCCATCGACCCTATGGTGTTCATGGCCTTGAGCACGGCGCAGAAGGCACAGGAACAAGGTGATTTCGGGCAGGCACGTACTGCGTTGAACAAAGCCCTGGAGAGTGCCAGGGCCGGTAGTCTGGAGCTGGCGCTGATCCAGCAGCGGCTCGGCTACCTGGCGATCAGCGCCGGGCAGAACGAGCAGGCGATCGACTGGCTGAGCAAGGCGCTGGCGCACGATAAGCTGGACGACAAGGCGGCACGCCAGGACCGCCTGAACCTGGCCCAACTGCTGGCAGTCGATGGACGCTATCGGGAGGCTGCCGTGATGCTGGAGCGTGAACAGCGCAATGCGGCGCTGAACCTGGAACAGAAGCAGTTGCTGGTGCAGTGCTACAGCCAGACGCGCGACTATGCCAAAGCCGTTCCTCTGGCTGAGCAGGTGGTGCGGGCTGACGGCCGGGCAGACGATATCTGGTACCAGCTGCTGGTTGGCATGAGCTATCAGCAGGGCCAGTACGAGCGCGCCAGCCAATGGCAGAAGGTGCTGCTCCGGCGCCATCCGCAGAAGAGCGAGAACTGGCGGCAACTGGCTGGTCTGCAGAGCCAGGCCGGCAAGCAGCGGGCGGCGGCGGCTACCCTGCGCCTGGCCCATGAGGGCGGTGTCGGACTGAGTCAGACCGACCTGGACAACCTGGTGGCGCTGCAGGTCAACGCCGGTGCGCCGTGGCAGGCGGCGCGCCTGCTGCAAGAACTGATCGCTCAGCAACTGTTACCGGGCGATGCAGCGCGCCGGGAGCGCCTGGCCCAGCTGTGGACGCTGGCGCGTGACCGCGGTCGCGCCCGCCAGGCCTGGGCCGAACTGGCCAATGGCAGCAACCGTGCCGACCACTGGCTGCGGCTGGCGGGCATCCAGCTGGAGGAGGGTGACTGGTCGGAGCTGCTGGCGACGCTCAAGCGCGCCGAAAATGGGGCGAGCAGCCAGCAACGCCAGCTGATCCGGCAGTGGGAGGGTTATGCCCGCTCGGTGATCGAGAACAACAGCTGATCAGCGCCCACGTTCAATAGATATAGGGCTCGACGCTGGCCGCATCGATACGATAGCCAGCGTTGGCCAGTTCGTTCTCCATGTGCTCGACCTGAATCGTTCCGCTGATCCAGAACGGCTGGTACAGGTCGCGCAGCTTGATTCCGCCGCTGCTGCGCACATGCACTATCTGGTTGGAGGGTGGCGGCGGTACGTGGATGCAGGCGCCGAAGTAGGGCACCAGCAGAAACTCCTCGACCTCCATGGCATCGG
The DNA here is from genome assembly GCF_014219065.1 of Halopseudomonas xiamenensis. Taxonomy (GTDB): domain Bacteria; phylum Pseudomonadota; class Gammaproteobacteria; order Pseudomonadales; family Pseudomonadaceae; genus Halopseudomonas; species Halopseudomonas xiamenensis. Next base: position 65,210 of record NZ_JACLGO010000012.1, on the reverse strand, counting down.
TAATGGCCAGTGGCACCACATAGCCGGGCAGCTTGACCTGCCTGCCATCCAGCTCCCGCACCACAGGTGCTGCGGGCTCCATCTGCACCGCCGGGTCGCCCAGTTCCGCATCCATATCACCCAGCTGCGACAGATCGTGAATCGGCAGCGGTGTTTCCTGCAGTTCGCGTAGCTCTGGCGGCAGCAACTCGTCCCAGGAGATTTCCGTCGCGGCGTTAGCGGTTGCCGCTGCGAGCAGCAACAGGCCGGTGAACAGCAGTCGTGAACCCGTGCGCATGTCCGGTCCCGTTCAGGTGCGAATCGACAGTCCGTCGATCAGCGATTGACGATAGGCGCGCCAGGCCGGCACGCAACCCATGATGATGGCGGCCAGCAGTATGGCACCGAGCAGGCCCCAATCCCACAGGCCGGGTGCAGATAGCGGAATGAACAGGCCGTAGCGTGACAGGATCAGCGGCTGCGCCAGCCACATCACCAGATACATCAGCCCCAGCCCCAGCAGTATGCCCGCCAGTGCCAGGCCGGCGGCCTCCAGCAGCAACAGGCTGAACACATGCCGCGGGCGCGCGCCCACCGAGCGCAGGATGGCCATCTCCCGGCGCCGTTCGTTGAGGCTGGCGAGGATCGCCGTGAGCATGCCGACCAAGCCGGTCAGCACGACGAATACCGAGACGATGAACAGCGCCTGTTCCGCCACCCCGAGCAGGCTCCACAGTTCCTGCAGGGCGACCCCGGGCAATACCGCCATCAGCGGTTCGCCGGTAAAGCGGTTGATGTCGCGCTGCACAGCGAAGGTGGCGACGCGGCTGTCCAGGCCGAGCAGCATGGCGGTGATGGTGCTGGGCGTCAGGTCCAGGCTGCGCGCCTGCTCTGCATCGACACGCGCGGCGCCACGAGCCGGCATACCCTGCTGCCAGTCCACATGCAGCGCCTCCATGCCCTGCAGGCTGATATGGATGGTGCGGTCCACCGGCGTGCCGGTCTTGGCCAGGATGCCGCTGACGCGGAACGGCTTGTCGGCATGCTCGACGAAGCTCACCGCACCGGTGCCGTGCGCCAGTACCAGCTCGCTGTCCAGTTGGTAGTTCAGTTCCCGGGCGATATCCGCGCCGATCACCGCATCGTACAGATCGTCGAAGGCATGGCCTTCGGCGAATACCAGTGCACGGTCGCGGCCATGGCGAAAGTGCGTGAAGTAGTCGCCGTTGGTGCCCATGACCTTGAACCCGCGGTGCGAATCGCCCAGCGAGATCGGAATGGCCCAGTCGACCCGCGGGTGCTCGATGATCCTCTGGTAGCTGTCCCAGCGCATGTTGCTGCTGGCGTTGCCGATGCGGAACACTGAATACAGCAGCAACTGTACCGAGCCGGTGCGCGGGCCGACGATCAGGTCGGTGCCGGAAATGGTGCCGGCGAAGCTGGCGCGAGCCTCGTTGCGGATCTTCTCCACACCGAGCAGCAGGGTGACGCTCAGGGCGATGGCCAGCACCGTCAGCAGCGCCGAGTAGCGCCGGTTGAGCAGGCTGCGAAAGGCCAGGCGCAACAGGTACATCAGATCACCTCCGCGCGGCTGGCACGGTTGAGCTGGTGCAGCGACAGGCTGCGATCGAACAGCGGCTCCAGCGCCGCATCATGGCTGACGAACAGCAGACTGCTGCCCAGCGCCCGGCATTCGCTGAACAGCAGTTGCAGGAAGGCTTCCCGGGTATCGGCATCCAGTGCCGAGGTGGGCTCGTCGGCGATCACCAGTTCGGGACTGCCGATCAGCGCCCGGGCAGCGGCCACGCGCTGCTGCTGGCCGATCGACAGTTCGGTCACCGGCTGGTTGCGCAGCTGTGGCTGATCCAGCCCCAGGTGGCCGAGCAGGTGCAACGCGGCGGCCTGCACGCTGCCATGGCGCTGGCAGGCGCGCTGCTGGCGCAGGCGGGAAAAGTGGCAGGGCAGGATGATGTTCTCCAGCATCGACAGGTATGGCAGCAGATTGAACATCTGGAAGATATAGCCGGTGTGGTCCGCGCGAAAATGGTCGCGGGCCGAGCCGGACATGCCGGCCAGGTCTGCGCCGAGCAGGCGGATATGCCCGCTGGCCGGCAGTTGCACCCCGCCCAGCAGCCCCAGCAGGGTGGTCTTGCCGCTGCCGGACGGGCCCTTGAGAAACACCCGCTCGCCCGCCTGCAGGGTAAAACTGTCGATATCCAGCAAGGTGGCACGGCCGGGCCAGGCGAAGGTGATCCGTTCGAGTTGTACTACTGGTTCAGCCATCAGGGGTTCCGCTGGTGAATGGTCAGAAGCGCACGCGATTGCTGGTGGCGGTCAGCTCGCCGCCCTGTTGGCCGCGTGGGGTGATCGCCTGCAGGATCAGTTTCTCGCTGCCCGGGAACAGGCCGAACAGCATCACTTCCATGGATTCCAGCCGGGCCGGGGTGGCGCAGGAATAACTGTATTGCGCGCTGATATCGGCGTGCGCATGCTCACTGTGGTCATGGTCATGGTCATGGTCATGGTCATGGTCATGGTCATGGTCATGGTCATCATCGCCGGAATGGTCCGCCAGGGCAAACAGCGGGCTGTGCAGCTGCACTGAGTCCAGGCTGCATTGCGCCGCCGCGGGCAGGGCAAACAGCTTGTCCGGCTGGCGCAGGGTGTCCTGCAGATTGGCGAGCTGGTCACGCTGCGCCTGAGTGCGTGGTGCATGTTCGAAACCGAGCAGGTCATCCGCCGGGCTGGTCAGTTCGAGCTGCAACTGCTGGCCGTCGAGCACGATGTCCAGGTTGCCGACACCGTGCTGATGGGCCGCAGGGTTGTGCGAGCCATGGGCATGTCCGTGATGATCATGGGCGTGCGCAGCGAGGCTGACGATACCGCTCAGCGCGAGCGCGAAGGGAGCGAGACGCGACATTCGGAAGATCCTTGTTCAGATAAGCTGATGTTATCTTATTACAATTGAGTGCGAGGTCAAACCTGCATGGGCCGCCTCGGTGGCGGCTCATCCCGTTCAAGTGGTCGCAGGAACCGATTGGTACAGCAGTTTGCTGGCAATGCTGTGGACCAGGATGGCAACCACGATGGCATTCAATGGGGCGACACTGAGGATGCCGCTTTCTGGTGAAGCAAGCGATGCGATAATAGCCATTGCCCAGGCAACCAGGGCCGCCCAGTTGATCTCTTTGAAGCTATGCCCAATAAAAGCGGGATAGCGGGTTTTATAACGCAGATAGAAGTCGCTGATGATAATGCCGCCAATGGGCGGTAGCGCAATGCTGAGAAAGGTCAGCCAACCGACAAAATTATTGTAGAGCGTTTCAGCCAGTAGTGTACCGATAATGCCTGCGGCCCAGACCAGATGTACGCGTTTTATCCCGGTTATATTGGCCAGTCCGAGGCTGGAGGCATATAACGCGTTATTATTGGTGGTCCAGATATTCAGTACAAGCAACACAATGCCCGCGCCGAGGAGCCCTTGGAAAGCCAGTACTTCAGAAATATCAGCGTAGCCAGTGGCGATAGCACCGATAGCGCCGAAGATGAACATCAGGCTGTTACCAAAAGTGAAGCCGATAATGGTGGCCCAGATACCGATCTGCCGGTTTTTCGCAAAGCGCACGAAGTCGGGTGTCAGGGTGGCGCCACTGATGAAAGAGCCCACTGCCAATGCAATACCCACGGAAATGTCCATCGAAGCGGCAGGGGGCACTTCCATGAGGGTGGCTAACCCCCCTTCGGTATCGACGATCGCCTTGCCCAGCGAAGCGAAACCAAGCAGAAGAATGGCTGGCACGGCAATGAAGTTCAGCCACTCAAGTGCCTTGATGCCAATGGTGACGGTGTAGATCATCGCCAGCCCGCCAAGGATGATCAGCATGTAGGTGGGAATGCCCAGAAAGGTATTGACGGGATAGGCCAGCATGGCCACGCCAACGCCGAACCAGCCTACCTGGGTCACCGCCAGCATCAAGGATGGCAGCTTGGAGCCCACCCGGCCAAATGAGTACTGGGCCAGCAGGTGCGTCGAAATATTGGTTTTGGCGGCGGCATAGCCAAGCAACGCTCCATACACGCCCAGAATCAGATTGCCCGCCAAGACCACGACGATCAGATCAGGCCAGAGTCTGAAGCCTTCGCCGAGCTTGCCACCGGTCCACATGCTGGCGGCAAAGAGTGTAAAGCCCAGCATTACTGCCGACATGGATATCAGCCCGCGCCGAGATTGCTCCGGCACAGGGGTTAACGAGTAATCTTCGCCGCTTGTGTTGCGGTCATTATTATTAGACATGGGGCGTCCTCTTTATTCTGGATGCTTACATGAGATCACGACTGAAACTGACTGGTGTGGGTGCTGGGGTGATCAATAGCTGAGGTAGAGAAGCGCTGGTTCTGGCTAACACCTTGCCACGTCTGATCACTTCAAGGCGTGCAGCGCGTAATCTCAGCGCGTCGATAGGAGTGCTGGCCTGAAGAATGACCAGGTCGGCATTGTCTCCCGGATTGAGGCCGTAACCTTCCAGCCCCAATGCGTGAGCGCCGTTATAGGTGACGGCAGAAAAAGCCTGTCGCATTTCGTCCACGCCGGTCATGTGACCCACATGAAGCCCCATGTGAGCGACTTCAAGCATGTCGTGGGAGCCCATGCTGTACCAGGGGTCCATGACACAATCGTGCCCGAATGCGACGTTGATACCCGCATTCAGCATCTCCTTGACCCGAGTCATTCCTCGGCGTTTGGGATAGTTATCCTGACGACCTTGCAGAGTGATGTTGATCAGTGGGTTGGCTACCACATGTACACCAGCTTCACGGATTAAAGGCAGCAACTTGCTGGCATGGAAATTATCCATGGAGTGCATCGAGGTCAGATGTGAGCCAGTGACCCGGCCTTGCATGCCCAGGCGGTGGGTCTCGTATGCGAGGGTTTCTATGTGCTGTGAGAGCGGGTCGTCGTTTTCATCGCAGTGCATATCAACGCGCAAGCCTCGATCGGCGGCCAGCTCACACAGGGCGGTCACCGACCGGTCACCAGAGGCGCGTGTGCGTTCAAAATGTGGAATACCTCCGACGACATCCACGCCCATATCCAGAGCGCGCAGAAGATTCTGTTTACCGGTGGCTGAGCGGTAATAGCCGTCTTGGGGGAACGCGACCAATTGCAGGTCGATAAACGCCTGCATTTCCTTGCGAACTTCCAATAGCGCTTGCACGGCTAGCAGCCGGTCGTCACAGACATCGACATGGCTACGGATGGCCAATGTGCCGCGCGCGATAGACCAGTGACAGAGTTCTATGGCGCGCTTTTTGATGGCCTCTACCGTCAAATCCGGTTTCAGTTCGTTCCAGACACTGATTCCCTCCAACAGCGTGCCGCTATCGTTCAATCTCGGCTGACCGACACTCAAGGTAGAGTCCATGTGGAAATGGCTATCCACAAACGGAGGGGTTACCAAGCAGCCAGGGTGAGATAAAACCTGGTGGGCTTCGGCTTTTATATTGGGCCCCACCTCCAGGATTCTGCCTTCATGGATGGCAATATCAACGTTGCGTCTGCCGCATGGCAGGTTCACCTGGCGAATCAGCAGGTCAATCATGGTGCTACTCCTTATAGGCGTGTATCGGAAGCGTCTGGCTGGAATCGATCAACACGAGTCTAAGGTACCAGCACCTTGATGTGACGACCTGAGCCGAAAAAACGCTCCTCTGAGTTTGCTGCCTAGAAGTGCGCCTTCAATAGCAGGCTGGCGGTATTCTGATCAGTTGTTCCGACAAACTGCTCGCTGACGTAACCACCATCTTTGATACCGAACTTGTTCTTCCAGTAGTCGTACTCGATGCCGATATACACCTTTTCCCTCCAGCCCAGCGCCTTGCCCATGTCGTATTTGATCTGCGGGTTGATATGTACGTTGGCGTGATATTCGCCGCGGCTGTTCTTGTCGTTGTCCACAACCCAGTCGATGTAGCCATCAATCACCAGGTCGGACCGGCCCACCGGGATGGTATAGCTCCAGGCAGGGGTTATCTGCCAGACATTATCACCTGGCCGGCCACCATCGGTTTTGCGCAGATAGGTATTGAGTTGGAAGAAGTCAAATCCCGGTATTGCCAGATCGATGGCCGGGCCGATCAGATAGGCTTCGGTATCTCCCTTGCCAAACTCATAGGTCATCGAGACCAATATATCGGTAACAGGGCCGAAGGCGATATTGGCCCCACTGATCTTGCCAAAAGACAGGCGAGGGGAAAATTCACCGTAATGGGTCCGGTTATCGTCACCGTCATTGGCACCCTTGCCGTTGAAGTTGATCTGATCGATAAACAGGAACAGGTCACCTACGCTCCAGGCACTGGCATGTTCAAATGTGAAGGTTTGCTGGATAGGTGGGTCTACCTTGAAGTTCTTGCCGTAGAGATAGGTCAGGCTGTTGGTGTGCCATTGGATAAGCTCGCCAGCGCATACAGAGCTGGCAGCCAGTCCGCCAGTCATGAGCGCAAGCGAACAGCTGGTTATTCTTTTCATGTTCTACTCCAGGATATTGTTTTTATTTTACTTGGTCCGACTTCAGGTGCTTGGGCATACTCGTTAATACAGGCGTACGAGAATGCCTCCGGTAATCAACAACGCAATGCCCGCAGCGCGTCCGAGACTGAGTGCATGCGGGGTAAACCCCGCCAGGCCAAAATGATCAATCAAGGCTGCAGCAATCATTTGTCCGACCAGCACCATCCCCAGCATGGTGGCTGCGCCCAGTCGTGGGCTGAGCATGACCATTGCGCTGACAAAAAAGGCCCCCATAACCCCTCCGCCCCATTGCCAGAAAGGCACCGAGGCGAGATCGTCCCAGGCTGGACGGGGCAGGCGAACGGCCATGCACACGACAATCAGCAGCAGTAGCCCGACTGCGAAGGAGACGCATGATGCCCACAGGGCATGCCCTGCGCTCGATGCCAACTGGGCATTCAGGCCCGCCTGCAACGGTAGGACAGCCCCTGCCGCCAACGCCATGCATAGATATATCCACACTTTCCTTTCCTCGTCTGCGCAGGAGACTGCTTGGCTACGCCATTAGCCTCGACGTATTACAGGTTGCGGTGTATTCAACTCGTTCTCACGGGCGATGGCATCGAACACCGGGCCAAAGGCGGGCCGGGGAACGTACTGGCCGGCACCCTCCACGGCAAGCAATTCGCCCTCGCGCCAGACGATCTTCCCACGGCTCAGCGTATGGCTTGGTATGCCGGTTACCGTGCGGCCTTCAAAGATATTGAAGTCGATGTTCTGATGGTGGGTCTTGGCGGAAATAGTGCGCGTGCCAGTGGGGTCCCAGACCACCAGATCCGCATCGGCCCCCACGGAGACAGAACCTTTGCGCGGATACATGTTGAACAGCTTGGCAGTATTGGTCGAGGTTACCGCGACAAACTCGTTCATGGTCAGGCGACCCTTGTTGACGCCTTCATCCCACATGATCGCCATGCGGTCCTCGATTCCGGCGGTGCCGTTGGGAATAAGGGTGAAGTCATCCTTGCCAGCGGCTTTCTGGTCAGCGCAGAAACAACAGTGATCGGTCGCTGTGGTGTGCAAGTTACCGCCGCGCAGACCTTGCCAGAGCGCATCCTGATGTTCCTTTGCACGAAATGGCGGACTCATGACGTGAGCTGCGGCAAATGCAAAGTCAGGGTGTCGATAAACGCTGTCATCGATTACCAGATGGCCGGCCAGTACCTCGCCGTAAACGCGGTTTCCATTGTTGCGAGCACGGGTAATGGCTTCCAGGGACTCCTTGCAGGACACATGCACGATATAGATAGGCACATTCATTGCCTGGGCGATATGGATAGCCCGGTTGGCTGCTTCGGCTTCTACCACGGGCGGGCGGGAGAGCGGGTGCGCTTCGGGGCCGGTCATGCCCTTGGCGAGCAACTCCTGTTGCAGTTGAAAGACCAGCTCGCCATTTTCCGCATGAACGGTCGGCATCGCACCGAGTTCGACAGAGCGGCGGAAACTTTTCACCAGGGTTTCATCGTCCGCCATGATCGCGTTCTTGTATGCCATGAAATGCTTGAAGCTGTTGACGCCATGCTCGCGCACCAGCACTCCCATTTCCTCATGTACCGACTCGTCCCACCAGGTGATGGCGACATGGAAGGTATAATCTGCCGCCGCTTTGGCGGCCCAGTCACGCCATTGATGGAACGCATCGAGCAGAGACTGTTGGGGCGAGGGAATGACGAAGTCGATGATGCTGGTGGTGCCGCCGGCCAGCCCTGCGGCAGTACCGGTATAGAAATCGTCGCTGGCGACAGTGCCCATGAACGGAAGTTGCATATGAGTATGGGGATCAATGCCGCCCGGCATCACATACTGGCCGCCCGCATCTATTACCTCCGCCGTAGCGGGAACATCCAGATTCTTCCCGATTGCAACAATTTTTCCGCCGTCACAATACACGTCGGCTCGATACGTCTTGTCGGCAGTGACCACAGTGCCGTTCTTGATGAGTACGGACATTTCTGGTTCTCCTTACAGGTCTTGGCGAGCCGGCACGGGCAACTGCTTGCCGGCCCTATAGGTAACCGAGTTCACTCTGGTGTTTTCATACTGTTGTGCATGAGGAGCAGGTAGACACCGGCAGCAATCGCCAGGCCGACAAACCAGGCATAGGTGTAAATTTCCTGGAATACTGTGGGCACGCTATCGACAAAGCCGGCGACATGCAGAAAACCCGGCAGGTTGGGTAACACCCCTATCACCAAGGCGATCAGGGCTACCGGGTTCCAACCATTGCGATAGCTGTACTCCCCGTCATTGCGGAAGAGCGCATGGTGATTCAGCCGGGTTTTGCGAATAACGAAGTAGTCGGCAACCATGATACCGGCGACCGGACCGAGCAGTGCCGAGTAGCCAATCAGCCAGGTGAAGATATAGGCACTGGTCGACTCCAGTAGCTTCCATGGCATGATCGCAATACCGATACCCGCGGTCAGGTACCCGCCCATCTTGAAGGAGATCTTGCTGGGGCTGAGATTGGAAAAACCGTTAGCGGGGGCCACGACATTGGCAGCCAGATTAGTGGTCAGGGTTGCCAGGATCAGCGCGATCAATGCGATGACCACCGCGACACCACCCATCTGACTGGTCAGCTCAACGGGATCCCAGATGGCCCTGCCATAAATCACTACGGTTGCCGAGGTAACGGCTACGCCGATAAAGGCAAAGAGTGCCATGGGCAAGGGTAACCCCAGGGCCTGGCCGACAAACTGGTCCTTCTGGCTGCGGGCAAAGCGGGTGAAGTCAGGAATATTGAGCGCCAGCGTGGCCCAGTAACCTACCATCGCCGTCAGTCCTGGCCAGAACACGGACCAGAATTGTCCTTCCCGGGCGCCGCCGGCAATAAACTGAGAGGGCGTCGAGAGCATTTCACCAAAACCGCCTGCCTTGATATAAGCCCAGCCCAGCAAGGCGAGGCCCATGGCGATCAGAAAAGGCGCGGCGTAGGTTTCCAGCCAGCGGATGGATTCAGTGCCATAGGCAATGAAGACCACATGCATGGCCCAGAACAGCAGGAAACAGACCAACTGCCCCATGTCGATACCGAGAAATCCGATCACGCTACCGGCGATGGCATTATCGGTCATGATGTTGACGATGATATAAATTGCCGAGCCGCCCACCCAGGTCTGGATACCAAACCACCCGCAGGCAACCAACCCCCGCAACATGGCTGGCAACTTGGCACCTGCGGTGCCGAAAGAAGAGCGCAGCAGCACCGGGAAAGGAATGCCATGCTTGGTACCCGCATGGCCAATGGCAATCATGGGTACCAATACAATAATATTGCCGAGTAGAACTGTCAGGATCGCTTGCCACCAGGACATGCCTTCGGCTACCAGTCCTGCGGCCATCATGTAGGTTGGAACACAGACCACCATGCCGACCCAGAGCCCCGAGATGCTCTGCCAGGTCCAGGTCTTGTCTTCTGCTCTGGCGGGAGCCAGGTCTTCATTCCACAGGTCTGCGCTGGGGCTGCTGCTCGCAGAGATATCGTACTGAAGTGAATCAGCTTGAGTGTGCATTGCATTGTGCCTCGAATCTATTGTTTTTATTAAGCACGTCTGTATCCCGCGCCATACAGGATATTGTGTTATTCAAACTCTTGGTCTGTGCCGAGCGACAAATAGCCGTAATGAGCACGCTGCATCAGCAGCGTACGCTATATGTATGTCACTGAAATATATTAAGTGCTGCCCGGATATATGAGAGTTGTCAGTTCTCGCTTTCTCTCAAGCCGGGTTGTCTGGAAGCGGGATCAAATGGGACCTGGGGATGTAGCTGCACATGTTTTCATCCTCTTATCAGTGCTCTCTCATCGAGATATTCAAGTCGAATGCTAGTACAACGAATGGGCACCCATTTCCAAAAAAAATGTAAGCGCCTTCTGGTTATTGTTTCACGCTTATTGCCATCTTCTTTTTTGAATTTATAACAACATCATCAACCCTGTTAAGGCTGTTGTTTGCAAACCTACAATCAAGATTTGAGGGGGTCAAGTCTTTTTTTTCCAAAAGGTAAAATAATTCTTCCATCTAGTAGGCGGGATTTTTCTGGACCGTATGATTGCTCCTAGCCCGTCTGGACTGCTGTCATTTGGCAACTATCAGGGCAGTCGATCGAGCTCTTCCAGATAGCTCTCAAGTACCAGGTTAGGCGGAGCGGCTTTGCGAGTAATGGCGCTGTAATGGGTGACGTACCGGTTGGCTAGCGGGTCGATCGCCCGCATGGCTTCGTCGCGCACCCAGCGTTCGGCGTAATGGGTGGGTAGATAACCGATATAGCGGCCGGTCAGGATAAGAAAAGCGATTCCTTCGCGGTCCGTTGCCGAGGCCGCAGCCTTGAGTGGCTCGTGCAGTGCTTTGATTTCCGGGGTTTGCGCATAGGCTGGCAGGACCGCATCCCAGCCGCTGAGCGTTATCGGCTCCGATGCCGGGTGCTGGTACAGCGGGTGGGTGGCGCTGCAATACAGTTGCGAGACCTCTTCGTACAGCGGGCGATAATGCAACCCCGGCAGGGATTTCAAGGCTGGGATGATGCCCACATGCAGACGGCCATCCAGTACACCCAGCTCGATATCATTGGGCGGAATCATCCGGATGTTGATCTGCACCTCCGGGCCGCGATCCTTCAGCGCGCCCAGCGCCTGGGTGATCAACATCTGCGGCATGGTAACCAGGCTGTCGGTAATACCGATGTTGAGCTCGCCCTTCAGGTGATCGTGCAAACTGTTCACGTGGGTTCGGAAGCCCTCGATAGCCGCCAGCATCTGCAGGGTGGCTTGGTAGACCTCACCGCCTTCCTGGGTCAGGGAAAAGCCGCTGCGACCCCGTTGGCAAAGACGCAGTGCAAGACGACCTTCCAGCTCATTCATGGCGATGCTGATCGCCGCTCGGCTGATATTCAGCTCGACCTCGGCTGCGGAAAACCCCCCGCACTCAACCACCTTGCGAAAAATACGCAGCAAGCGCAGGTCGGTATCACTGATTTGGCCAGGCAATGCCAGTTTACGGGCTTTCATCTTGTTTTTTCCTCGATAACCGCTGTTTGGCAGGATAGCGGAGGGCGCCATGTAAGTTAAGTAATCGATTGCATGAAGATAAGTAAGTTTGGGTTTTACTTTAAATTGGGACTGGAGAGACTGACTGCACGAACAACCTACATGAAGGGTGATGTTATGTCTGATCTCAATACCCAGCGTCATGCCGGACTGACCCCCGAGCAGCTTGATGCATACTGGCTTCCCTATTCCGCCAACCGCCAGTTCAAAGCGGACCCGCGCGTGATCGTCGGAGCCGAAGGCAGTTACTACATCGATGCCGATGGCCGCAGGGTATTCGACGGTCTTTCTGGTCTCTGGTGCTGTGGCGCCGGACATAACCGTCCGGAAATTGCCGAAGCGGTTGCCAGGCAATTGCGTGAACTGGACTATGCCCCCGCTTTCCAGTTTGGCCATCCCAAGGCCTTTGAGCTGGCCGAGCGGATCACCCAGCTGACGCCGAAAGGCCTCGACCATGTGTTTTACACCAACTCCGGGTCGGATGCGGCAGATACCTCGCTGAAAATCGCCCGGGCCTATTGGCGCAAAAAAGGCAAGCCCACCAAAACCAAGCTGATTGGCCGGGCCAAGGGCTATCACGGGGTCAACTTCGGTGGCATCAGCCTCGGCGGCATCGGTGCTAACCGAATGCTGTTCGGCCAGGGTATCGATGCAGATCATCTGCCGCATACCTTGCTCAAGGAGAACCTGTTCAGCCGTGGCATGCCTGAGCGCGGTGTCGAGCGTGCCGAGGATCTGCTGGAGCTGATTGCCCTGCATGATGCCTCGAATATCGCCGCGGTCATTGTCGAACCGTTGGCCGGTTCAGCGGGCGTATTACCGCCGCCGGTAGGTTATCTGCAACGTCTGCGGGAGATCTGCGACCAGCATGAGATTCTGCTGATCTTTGATGAGGTGATTACCGGCTTTGGCCGAGTGGGTTCCAATACCGGCGCTGAAGAGTTTGGTGTCATCCCGGACATGATGAACGTGGCCAAGCAGCTCACCAACGGGGCTGTGCCCATGGGTGCGGTGATTGTACAGCGCGAGATCTATCAGACCTTCATGGAGCAGGGCGGGCCGGATTATGCGATCGAACTACCGCATGGCTACACCTATTCCGGCCACCCGGTAGCCTGTGCCGCGGCGCTGGCCTCTCTGGATATCTTGCAGAATGACCGCCTGGTCGATCGGGTTCGGGAAATGAGCCCGATATTCGAAAATGCCCTGCATGGCCTCAAAGGCACCCGCTACATCACCGATATCCGCAACTACGGGATGGCTGGAGCTCTGCAGATAGAAAGCCACCCCGGGGAGCCAGCGCGGCGCCCTTACGAGATTGCCATGAAATGCTGGAAAAAAGGCTTCTACGTACGCTACGGCGGCGACACCATTCAATTGGGCATGCCCTTCATCGTTGAACGTGAAGAGATCGACAATGTCGTCAATGCCATTGGCGACGCCATCAACGAGCTTGACTGATACCGCTAACAATACAGGCAGAGAGAACAGACGATGAAGACAATCGGACACTTGATCAATGGCACTATTGATACGCAATCCAGCCGTACCCAGGATATTTTCAATCCGTCGACGGGTGAGGTATCGAAGCAGCTGGCGCTGGCGAGTAAAACCACCGTCGAGGCCGCGATCGCTGCTGCCCAGGCCGCTTACCCTGAATGGCGCAATACCCCACCGCTCAAGCGTGCCAAGATCATGTTTCGCTTCAAGGAGTTGCTGGAACGCAATGCCGATGAAATCTGCCGGCTGATCGGCGAAGAGCACGGCAAGATTGCCCATGACGCCATGGGTGAGCTGCAGCGGGGGATTGAGAACGTCGAATACGCCTGTGGTGCACCCGAACTGTTGAAGGGCGAGTACAGCAAGAATGCCGGTCCGGCGATCGACTCCTGGAGCGAGTTCCAGCCCCTGGGTGTGGTGGCGGGTATTACCCCGTTCAACTTCCCGGCCATGGTGCCGCTGTGGATGTACCCCATGGCGATCGTGTGCGGTAACACCTTTGTGCTCAAGCCGTCCGAGCGTAATCCCTCATCGGTGCTGTTTATCGCTGAGCTGTTGCATGAAGCCGGTCTGCCGTCGGGTGTGCTCAACGTGGTCAATGGCGATAAGGAGGCAGTGGATACTCTGCTGTCGGATAAGCGCATCCAGGCGGTCAGCTTCGTTGGCTCGACGCCCATTGCCGAACATATCTACACCACGGCGAGCGCCAATGGTAAACGCTGCCAGGCGCTGGGCGGTGCCAAGAACCACGCCATCATCATGCCGGATGCCGATATGGATAACGCCGTATCAGCCCTGGTTGGCGCCGCCTTTGGCTCATCCGGAGAGCGCTGCATGGCCCTGTCCGTCGCCGTGGCGGTAGGGGACGAAGCAGCAGATGCATTGATCAGCAAGATGACCGAACGGATGCAGAGCCTCAAGGTGGGTGCCTTCTCGGACAAGAGCAATGATTTTGGTCCGGTCATCACCCGGGCGCACCAGGAAAAGGTCATCGGCTATATCGACAGTGCCGAACAGCAGGGCGCAACGATAGTGGTGGATGGCCGCAAACCGACCGTGGCAGGCTATGACCAGGGGTTCTATGTCGGTGGCACGCTGATCGACAACGTGACCGCCGACATGACCTGCTATAAGGAAGAAATCTTTGGGCCGGTGCTGTTGGTCATGCGTGTCAGCAGCATGCAGGAAGCCATGCAACTGATTGATGATCATGAATACGGTAACGGCACCTGCATCTTTACCCGTGACGGTGAGGCGGCACGCTATTTCAGTGACAACATCCTGGTGGGGATGGTCGGTATCAACGTGCCACTGCCGGTGCCGGTGGCCTATCACAGCTTTGGCGGCTGGAAGCGCTCATTGTTTGGTGATCTGCATGCCTACGGTCCGGATGCGGTGCGCTTCTATACCAAGCGCAAAACCGTGACCCAGCGCTGGCCATCGGCCGGGGTGCGGGAAGGGGCGCAGTTCTCTTTCCCCTCCTGAGGGGAAAGTCCCTTGGAATAGAAAAAGGCCGGGTCATATGATCCGGCCTTTTCTATTCCAGCTACGGCTCTGGTTACTCACGATAGCGCCGCGGCACGCGGTTCAGGTTGCAGAACAATTGATAGGCGATGGTGTCAGCCCAGGTGGCGACCTCGCTGGCCGGCAAGCCTGTACCCCATAGACGCACAGGGCTGCCCAGACCGCTGGCGGGCAGATCGGTGAGATCGACGGTAAGCATATCCATTGAAACCCGACCGATCAGCGTGGTGCGTTGATTATCGACCAGCACCGGTGTACCACTCCTGGCGTGTCGGGGGTAACCATCCGCATAACCCATGGCGACCACGCCAATCCGGGTAGGGCGCTGGGTCATGAAGCTCGCTCCATAACCGAGCGGCTCACCGCTTGCCACCTTATGTACGGCAATGATGCTTGAACTCAATTGCATCACCGGCTGCAGCTGCTCGGCATGGTGCTGGGCAAAGCCGAAGGGTGTGGCGCCATACAGCATGATACCCGGCCGCAGCCAGTCGCCATGCGCCTGTGGCCAGGCGAGTACACCGGGCGAGTTGCACAGGCTCGACGGGCCGGGCAGGTGGCCGGTTACTTCATTGAAGCACAGCAGCTGGCGCTCGGTAGCGCCGCAGTCCGGCTCGTCCGCACGGGCGAAATGGGTCATCTTTACCAGGCTGGCAACTTTGCTGCTGGCCTGGAGCGCACTCCATATAGCGGGATATTCCTCGGGCTTGAAGCCCACCCGGTGCATGCCGCTGTCCAGCTTCAGCCAGACGGTCAGGGGCTGCCTGATATCGGCCTGCGCCAGGTCGCGCAACTGGCCATGGTGGTGGATGACCACCCAGAGGTCGTGTTGCTGGATCAATGCCAGCTCCCCAGCATCAAACCAGCCTTCGAGTAATAGAATCGGTTGTTGAATACCTGCTTCGCGGAGCAGTAGAGCCTCCTCTATGCAGGCAACGGCAAAGCCGTCGGTAAGGGCCGACAGCGCTTGAGCGCAAGGTATGGCGCCATGGCCGTAGGCATTGGCCTTGATGACCGCCAGTGCCCTGTTTCCAGACAGTTGCCTGGCCAACTGGTAGTTATGGCGCAGGGCGCCAAGGTCGATCACTGCGTGAGCTGGACGCATAAGTTTCATTCCGGAATGTCGGGTTTCTGGGGGCGATGGCCTCAAGAGTGGCGGCAAGCCGGGGCGTTTTGAGGCCAAGGTTATCGCGATGCAGAACGCGGGCTACTTAAAGAGCGGCGATGATGGAAATTTCCACCAGGATATCCGGCTTGAGCACATCCGGCTCCAGGGTGGCGCAGGCTGGCGTTATCCCTTGCGGCAGCCATTGCTTCCATATCAGGTCCATGGCTGCAAAATCCGCCTCGATATGCTTCAGGTAGAGGGTGGCGGATAGAAGCCTGGTTTTATCCGTGCCGGCCTCAACCAGCAATCGTTCAATCGCCG
The DNA here is from genome assembly GCF_014219065.1 of Halopseudomonas xiamenensis. Lineage (GTDB taxonomy): Bacteria > Pseudomonadota > Gammaproteobacteria > Pseudomonadales > Pseudomonadaceae > Halopseudomonas > Halopseudomonas xiamenensis. Next base: position 49,157 of record NZ_JACLGO010000012.1, on the reverse strand, counting down.
TCAGGGTATTGTCTGCCTGCACATGGAGATCGTTTTCCAGTGGGGCGCTGTCAGCAAATCTGCCAGCCAGATAGACCGTATCCTGATGGACCAGAACCTGGCTCATTCGCACATTGGTATACAGAGCTTGAGTGTTCATAGCATGCCGCTCCTTATTGTTATCTGGTTATCTCGCGTATCGATCTACCTCAAAGCCTTCCATGCTTATAGCCATCTTGCTGCCGGCGATTCTGTCGACCAGCAACTGGCTTGAACCACAGGCCATGGTCCAACCCAAGGTGCCGTGGCCGGTATTGAAAAACAGATTGCGGAACTTGCTGGCGCCAATGATCGGTGTGCCATCGGGCGTCATGGGTCGATAACCGGTCCAGAAATCCAGTTCCTGAGCCTGGCCGCCCTCCGGGAACAGGTCATTCACCACCATCCTGAGCGTGGCGCGGCGCTTTTCCCTCAGTTCGGTATCAAAGCCGGCCAGTTCTGCCATCCCGCCCACCCGGATACGGTTGGCAAACCGGGTAATGGCAACCTTGTAGGTTTCATCCATTACTGTCGAAACCGGCGCCATCAGAGGGTCAGCAACGGGAAGGGTCAGCGAATAGCCTTTGACCGGATAGATCGGCAGGCTGATACCCAAAGGTTTTACCAGTTGTGGTGAATAGCTGCCCAGCGCGAGTACATAGCAATCCGCGCTCAGGATTTCATCATTGGCAAGTTTGACGGCTTGAATCCGATCATCATTTGCCAGCAGGCTGGTAATCGTATGGCCAAACTGAAAGGTTACGCCCATCTCTACGCATTTGGCTGCCAGTTGGCTGGTGAACAGATGGCAGTCGCCGGTTTCATCATTGGGCAAACGCAGGCCGCCGACGAACTTGTTCTTGCTGGGCGCCAGACCGGGTTCGTGGTGTATGCAGCCCGCCTGGTCGAGCAGTTGGTATGGCACGCCGCAGCGTTCCAGCACGGCAATGTCGCTGGTTGCGGCATCCAGCTGTTTCTGCGTACGTAGCAGTTGCAAGGTGCCCAGCTCGCGGTGCTCATAATTCACGCCGCTATCCGAGCGCAGCTGGATCAGGCAGTCGCGGCTGTATTCTGCCAGGCGCATCATGCGCTCTTTGTTGACGGCGTAGCGGCCCTCGGTGCAGTTGGAGAGCATCTGCATCATCCAGCGATATTGCCTTGGGTCGGAGGTCGGCCGAATGGCCAGTGGAGCATGCTCGGACAGCAGCCACTTGATCGCCTTGAGCGGAACACCGGGAGCCGCCCAGGGTGCGGAGTAACCGGGAGAAATCATGCCGGCATTGCCGAAGCTGGTCTCCAGCCCCGGGCCAGGCTGACGATCCACTACGGTGACTTCATAGCCTGCTTTAGCCAAATACCAGGCGCTGGTTACGCCAAGTACCCCACTGCCAAGGATCAACACTTTCATTGTTTCCTCGCGAGCGCAACAGAGTGCGCAGTTGTTGGTTTTGTTATTGTTTCAAGGGAAACTCTGGGCTGGTTATCGCAGCCGCCACCCTTCTGGTGGATGTTCTTCTGCAAATGATGCCGCTCTACTTGTCTGGACAATCCTGGCGGTCTGGCTCGCTAGTTGCCGGGGTGGCCAGGGTGTATAATCGTGCGCCTTACGAGCCCAGCCGCACTGGCTGCATGTACGATCGCGAGGCCAGAGCCCAGGGCTGGTGCGCTGTTTGCCGCATTTCATGACTGCAACCAAGAGGTAATCCCTTGGACCAACCCCCCAACCATTTGGCTGAAAACACCCATTCAAATGGCGACGCGGCCAAGCCCCGCAAGCGCTCAAGCGCCAGGAAAGCCCAGGAATCCCGCATCCTGGACGCTGCTGAAACACTGTTTGCGCAATATGGCTATAACGGCGCTTCTATCGAAGCGATTGCCGAGCAGGCTGGCCTGTCCAAACAGAACATGCTTTATTACTTTCCCTCCAAGGAAAACCTCTATCACCATGTGTTGAAAAACGTCCTCGATCTCTGGGTCGAGAAAATGACGCTGTTCGAGCAGACAGGTGATGATCCTGCCAGCAAGTTGCGTAGCTATATTCTCGGCAAACTGGAACTGTCACATTTACGGCCCAATGGCTCTAAGATATTCGCCAACGAGATCATCAATGGCGCGCCTCATATCAAGGACTATCTGCTGCAAAAGCTTTTGCCCAAGCTCGATACCGATATTGCCCTGGTCAGAAAATGGATCGCTGACGGCCTGATGGATCCTATCGATCCTTACCATCTGTTCTTCTCCATCTGGGCCGCGACCCAGACTTATGCCGACTTTTCTACCCAGATCGCCCTGGTACTGCACAAGGACAGTCTGGATACGAGCGACTTTGAAGATGCCGGGGATTTTCTCACCCACATCATTCTCAAAGGCACTGGGCTTACCGGATAACCTCTCGCTTTAGCTGCCCTGAAAGAGTTGCCTCTCTATCAGGGCAATGGCATCACTCAGCTCAACTATTGGCGCGTTCAACCACCGCCTGAAAAAGTACATTGCAGCCGGCTGCGAGATCTTCCGGTGTCGCATTCTCGGCCTCGTTATGGCTGATGCCGTTTTCACAGGGCACAAAGACCATGGCGGTGGGCGCTACACGGGAGATATAGCAGGCGTCATGTCCGGCACCGCTGACGATGTCCCGGTGGCTGTAGCCAAAGTCTTCTGCGGCCTGGCGTACCAGGGCAACACAGTCGGCGTCAAAGGGCACCGGCGGGGAATACCAGATCTGTTCAAAAGCCATCTCCAGTCCCAGTTCGGTGGAGACCGAGTCGGCTGTTTCACGCAGCGCCTGATCCATCTGTGCCAGTACATCGGCATCGGGGTGGCGAAAGTCCACGGTAAAGAACACCTGGCCGGGAATCACGTTACGTGAGTTGGGGAAGACCTGTAGCAGGCCGACGGTGGCGCAGGCGTTGGGTTGATGAGCGAGGCCGATCCTGTTGACGTGATCGATGATGCGAGCGGCACCGACCAGGGCATCACGACGACGGCTCATGGGGGTAGGGCCGGCATGAGACTCCTGCCCGGTCAGGGTGATTTCATACCAGCGCTGACCTTGCGCATCGGTGACCACGCCAATCTGCTTCTTCTCATCCTCCAGGATGGGGCCCTGTTCGATATGCGCTTCAAAAAAAGCCTTGAACGGACGGCCGCCGACATCATCCGGGCCGTTGTAGCCGATGCGTGCCAACTCCTCACCCATGGTCTTGCCATCCAGGTCAGCGCGACTCAAGCCGTAGTCCAGCTCGAACACACCGGCAAACACGCCGGATGCCACCATGGCGGGGGGGAAGCGCGAGCCTTCTTCGTTGGTCCACACTGACGCTTCGATGGGCGCGCGGGTGTCCATGCCCTTGTCATTCAGCGTACGAATCACTTCCAGGCCGGCCAGCACGCCGTAAATACCGTCGAACTTGCCACCGGTAGGCTGGGTATCCAGATGGCTGCCCATCACCACCGGGGGCAGGGAATCATCCAGCCCGGCACGGTGAGCGAAGATATTGCCCATCTTGTCGATGCGAATGGTGCAGCCTGCATCTTTGCACCATTGAACGAATAGATCACGTGCCTGCTTGTCCAGATCGGTCAAGGCCAGTCGACACACACCGCCCTTTTCCGTTCCGCCAATCTCGCCCATGTCCATCAGGCTTTGCCACAGCCGTTGCTGGTTGATCATGGTTTTCTGCATTGTCTTTGCCTCATTCGGTCATTGTTGTTGTTGCAGACCGGTGGCGTAGGCGCCACCGGTGCCAGCTCAGGCCTGGAATCGGGGAATAATGTGCTCGCCATACTGGGCAATGATGTTTTCCTCATCGCCATTATCGAGATAGATATTGAACTGGGTGGCGCCAGCCGCCTTGAGCTCGTTGAGTTTGCTGACGTGCTGCTCGGGTTCACCCAGCACGCAGAAGCTTTCAACGATGTCCGGGGTAATGAAGTCCAGGTAGGGGTTATCGCTCTGACCGTGCTTGGAATAATCGTAGCCCTTACGCTTCTCGATATAGTCGGTCAGGCTGGAAGGCACGGTGCCGCTGTCGCTGCCGTATTTCTCAACGATATCGGCGACGTGGTTGCCGACCATCGCCGGGAACCACTTGGTGGCTTCGATGCATTGATCCCGGGTGCCAAAATAGGCCGGAGCGGCGACGATCACCTTGTAGTCATGCATATCACGGCCTGCTTCCTTGCCGGCGGCGATGCTCTGCTCGGCCAGCCATTTGACCAGACTCGGCTCGCCGATCTGCAGAATCACACCATCGCCCACTTCCCCAGCGGTTTTCAGCGCCATGGGGCCATAGGCTCCGATATGCACCGGCAACTCGTAGCCATCGGACCAGGGGAGTTTGACGGGCTCAGCGCATTCACCATAAGTCACTTCTTCGCCACGGATCATGGCTTTTACCTTGGTGGTGAATTCGGCTACCCGCGCCAGCGAAGCGGGCTTCTTGCCCATCACTCGCACCGAGCTGTCACCACGGCCCAGGCCGATATCGAAGCGGCCGCCGCTTTGCTTGGCGAGACTGCCAAACAGGCTGGCAGCCAAAGACCAGTCGCGGGCATTGGGGTTGGTGACGCAGGGCGCAAAGCGCATTTTTGTGGTGTGTTCCATGCACATGGCGATGGCGGGATAGCACTCGCGCCATAGAATGTGCGAGTCATAGAACCAGCAATAAGCGAAGCCGGCGGCTTCGGCCTGTTTGACCAAGCTGCGGGCCCGTTCGGGGCTGACAAAACCTTTAAAGCAGATACCGAATTCCATTGTTATTCTCCTGTGTCGGTAGGTACTTCTCAATTGCCTCAGGCGCCTGGCGCCCAGATGCGGATTCCTGCGTGGGTGAAAGGGACTTTCTTGGAAATATTCAGGCGTATCAGAATCGGTGTAATGGCCTCGATACAGCGGGCACTGCTGGCCGGGCCGCAATCGTAGGCGGTTATGTCCATTTTGCTGATCAGCTCAATGACCTTGTCCTTGGCTGCCAGGGTGTCACCGCAGACCAGTACATCGCAGTTGATGGGGTGATCCAGATCATTCAGGGTGGCGGCGGATACGTTATGCAGCGCACCGACAACGGCAGTAGCCTCACCCAGCAACTGCTGGGCGGCTTCGGTAGCCGAGCCGGCAGCCGGCATGGCCACGGCACGCGGATTACCCTCCGCCAGCGGGACCACGATATCGACCAGGATCTTGTCCTGCAGCAGCTCGCCAATCGATTCGAGTGTGGCGTCATGGGCCGCATAGGGTACGGCCAGCACCACTATCTCATCGGCTGCGCCTACGGCGTCGCGGATATCCATGCCCCGAATAGCGGCAGCCGAGGCGGGCAGCAAAGCCTGGAGTTCCCGGGCTGTGGTGCTGGCCCGCTCGGCATCACGCGAGCCGATCGCCACCGGCACACCGGCACACGCCCAGCGTAAAGCCAGTCCCCGGCCCTGGGGGCCGGTACCACCTAGAATTGCAATAGTCATCGGAAGATATCCTCTTTTTGTGGTCTTATCAGGTCAGTTGCCGAGCTGGGGGCGGGCTCCCAGTCCACGCCCTGGAAAAGAATCGCGGGTGTCTTGCCGTTCTTGCTCATCAGCAGGCCGGAAGCGGCAGCTATTTCATCGGCCAGAGCGGGGATGGTGACGGCCAGCTCCCTGCCGAAGGCATCCTGGTCACCGACCAGGCTGACCTGGGCGGGCACATTGGCCAGGCCTATGGCGACATTGACCAGTCCCATCCGCCAGGGGCGGCCGAAGGTATCGGTGATGACCACGCCAAGGCGTACGGCAAAGGTTTCTTCGAGGGCAGCGCAGATTCTTCTGGCGCTGTTGTCGGGGTCCCTGGGCAGCAGGATGACGGTGTTTTCTTCGCCCACGTTGGACTCATCCACCGCCGCATTGGCGCAGATGAAACCCAGCCGGTGTTCAGCGATCAACACGCCTTCGGCTTGTTGGGGGTGCTTGAATGACCGCACTACGCGGCGGGATTCACGCAGAATCACTTCGACCTTGCGTGGGTCCTTGTTCAGCTGGGTTGCCAGTTGCCGGGCCTCTTCACCTGGTTTTATGGTTTCCAGAGAAACGACCTGACCCTCTGCCTTGGAAACGATCTTGTGGGCAATGACCAGGATGTCGCCATCCTTCAGCTGGACAGCATTACCTTGAAGCGCCTTGACCAGGATATCGGCCAGGTCGTCACCAGGCCGGATATCCCCGATGCCGGCCAAGGCAACCATGGTCAGCCCTTGCGGTTGACCCGGGGCAGGGACGCTTGCTGCGCCTGGTTGCGGCGACGGTGATGGCAGGTCACAGCATGCGGTGGCGGATTGATAAGTCGGTTCGCTGGATTGACTGGCCAGATGGGCAAGGTCATCCGCTGTGTCGATATCAAAGCGCAGTTTGGGCAGATGTATCTGGCTGCAAGTGATACCTCTTTGCTGCGCGGCATTGCGGTGCTGATCACTGGAGTATGGGCCGAACTGAAACGGCAAGACGTTCGGCGGGGTGGTCAGTAACGCGTTGGTGCCGCGATCATGTGCCGGGCAGATCAATACCGACGGGATCGGCCGCGGGTGGTTGATCAAGGTGCGTAGCTCGACCTCATCCAGCTGGGCGATATCGGCGGGGATCAGCAGTTGTGAATCATAGCCGTGCGCACAGCTCCACTCGGCTGCCAGTTGCGCAGCGGCTGACATGCCGCTGGAACAGCGTTCACGCAATACCGCAGCGCCATAGCGGCTGGCCAATTGGGCAATGGTTTCGCACGCTGTGACGACCAGTACATCCTGCTCGGGCATCCGGTCACGGAAGAACATCAAGGTTCGCTCACATAACCAGCGGGCCAACCCTTCACGCTGACTGGGTTCGAGCAAGGGCTCCAGCCGGGACTTGGCATCAGCGAAGTCCCGTACCGGGATCACTACCAGGGTTTTCATCAGCATGCCAGCTTCTCCACGGTAACCAACTCCTGGGCGAACTGCAGCAGCTCGCGGGCCAGGCGTGCCTTGTCGGCGGTATGCTGCATCAAGGTATGGGTGAGCATGACGTTGAGACCGCGTTCTTCCAGGGCCTCGGTCTCGGAGCGGTCCTGATGGTCGATGATCAGCCCGTCAATCAGGTCGGTATAACAGTCAGCAATGCCGATGTTGTCGCAGCTGTAACCGCAGGCGCTCAGCATGCGATCGGCCGGACCTTTCACGGTGGCGCCGCCGATTAACGGGGAGACGGCGATCTTGACGGCGTTGGACAGGGCAAATGCCTGCCCCAGGCCGGGCACCGCGAGGATCGGTCCGATACTGACAATCGGATTACTTGGGGCAATGACCAACAGGTCCGCCTCACGGATGGCAGTCAGGGCTTCCGGCGTTACCGTGGCGTGTTCCAGGCCATCGAGCTGGATCTCCAGGATCTCGGGCTGGCATTGTTCGCGGACAAAATATTCCTGGAACGACAGCCAGCCCTGAGGGGTTCTGATCCGGGTCTGCAAGCGGTCATCGGTTGGCAGAACGATATTGCTCTGCACACGGAAGGACTCGGCAATCCGTTGGGTGATAATGCTGGGTCGAACACCCTGCTTGCGCAGATGGGTCCGCATGATGTGGGTGGCCAGGTCCTGGTCACCCAGGTACATCCAGCTGTCGCAGCCCAGGCGTTTCAGGCCATCGAGTACGCGGTGGCTTTCATCCGCCAGACCCCAGCCTTTGTCACTGTCGATCCGGCCTGCCAGGGTATAGGTCAGGGTATCGATATCCGGGGACACCCACAGACCATGGAACTCCTGATCATCGGCGACATTGCCGATAATGCTGAGCTGGCCGGGCTCGCAAATGGCTGCCAGCCCCGTCGCGAGTTTGGCCCCGCCGACCCCGCCGGCGAGCAGGGTGATGCGTGGTTGGTGTCTGTTCATCGTAACCCCCCGGCAACCTGGGATAGTTGCAGGACAGGCACTATTTCAGGGCTGTCATAAACGGCAAGATGACGGTACAGCGTATTGCGCCGGACCGGCTGCCGGCCCATGTTGCGCATGATCTGAATAAAGCTGTCCGGGTGCATTTCCTGACCGTGCTCAGCCCCTGCCGCCCGGGAGATGCTCTCGTTCATCAGGGTGCCACCCAGGTCATTCACCCCGGCAGAAAGCATTTGCTGAGCCAGCTCTGGCCCCAGTTTGACCCAGGAAGCCTGAATATTGTCGATCCAGCCGTGGAGCATGAGGCGGGCGACCGCATGCATGCGAATATGCTCCAGCCGGGTGGGGCCCGGTCTGACACCGGCCTGCTCGAGGTACAGCGGGGTCTTGTGATGAATGAACCCCAATGGTACGAACTCGGTGAAGCCGCCGGTTTCCTTCTGGATGTCGCGCAGCAACGCCAGATGAGCAGCCCAGTGTTCTGGCCCGTCAATATGGCCGTACATGATGGTGGAAGTGGTGGGCAGGCCCAGCTTGTGAGCCGTCTTGACAATCTCCACCCATTCTTCGGTGGTCAGCTTGTCGCGGGTCAGCTGTTTGCGGATAGTGGTGTCGAGAATCTCCGCCGCTGTGCCGGGCATTGAGCCCAGGCCATGATCGATCAGGTCCTGGATGAACTCGGCATAGGACATCTTGCTCTTGCGTGCGCCAAACCAGATTTCGAAAGGGGAGAATGCATGGATATGCATATCCGGCAGTTTGGTTTTGATCGCCTTGAGTATGTCTCGATAGAAATGACCGGGAATGCCGGGGTGCAAGCCGCCCTGGATACAGACTTCGGTTGCGCCGCGTGCCCATGCCTCTTCGGCCCGGGAAACGATTTCTTCCAGATCGAAGAACTCGGCGTCAGGATCATCTTTACGCTTGGCAAAACTACAGAAGCGGCACCCCATGTAGCAGACATTGGTGTAATTGATATTGCGGTTGATTACGAAGGTCACTGTGTCGCCGACACTGGTATACCTCAAATGATCGGCGCAGGCAGTTAAGGCATCCAGTTCCGCGCCTTCGGTGCTGAATAAAATGATGGCGTCCGCTTCATCAAGTTCCTGGCCTGCTAATACGCTTTCCAGAATGCGCCGTACTGTTGTACTTACTCCGGGTTGGTAGAGTTCTTTTACCGATGTAGGTAAGGCAATACTTCCTGGCACTTGTGCATTCATTACGGAACTCCTCATGACAGGCACTGCTGTAACGCCAAGCCGTCAGCGCGAGCGAGAGTGGATAGCCGGGGAGCAATCTCACCAGCAAAGAAATGATCGGGGCGTTCAAGGTAGCTGGGGTATACCGCGAGGCGTTCTTCCAGCCCGTAGCCGCAGGCAGCGGTAGCATGGCGAAGCGCTTCTATTTGTGGCCAGGCACGTTCTGGATTGATGTGATCGATAGTCAACGGCGAAACACCACCCCAGTCATTGATGCCGGCTGCGATGTAGGAGGCAAACCGGGTTTCCAGGTTCGGCGGCGCCTGCAGGCTGATGGAGGGATCCAGCAGCAGCCGGGCCAGAACCAGCGTGCGAACCATGTCGTTCAGGCTTGGCTCCGGATGGTTAGCCATGGCAGTACCGGGTTTGGCTCGGAAGTTCTGCACTATGACTTCTTGAATATGCCCATGCTCAAGATGCAGGTTATTGATTGTCAAAAGGCTATCCACGCGCTCGGTCCAGGTTTCGCCTATGCCGATGAGGATGCCGGTGGTGAAGGGAACACCGAGGCGACCAGCCCGATCAAGGGTGCGAATACGCTGCACCGGGACTTTATCTGGGCAGGCGTAATGGGCTCCGCCCTTGGCAATCAAGCGGCGACTGACATTTTCCAGCATCATCCCCATGCTCACGCAGTGGGGCTTGAGCAGCCTGATATCTGCTTCCGAAAGAGTTCCTGCATTGACATGGGGCAGCATGCTGCTTTCGTTCACCACCATGGCGCAAACTTCTGCCAGGTAGCTGATCATGCTGCTATGTCCTTGACCGGCTAGCGCCGCGCGTGCCTCCGGATAACGTAGCTCGGGCTTTTCTCCAAGACTGAAGAGCACTTCCTTACAGCCCATGCGTTCGCCGTCGCGAACGACCTGCATAACTTCTGCAGGTGTCATCAGACGTGCGTTAGGGGAGCCAGGCTTTTGAACGAAGGTGCAATAACCGCAGTCATCACGGCACATATTGGTGAGGGGAACGAAAACAGCCCGTGAGTAACTCAGAGCTTTACCCCAGTGGGTATCTCGAATATCAGCAGCTTGGCGAGCCAGCTCTATGATTTCGCTATCAGACGCCTTTTCAAGCGCGAGTGCCTGTGAACGGGTCAACATGATGACCATTGCCTCCGTTATTGTTTTTGTGGAGTCTTAATCATGACCGTTTTTACCAAACGGTAAAAACAGAATAGACCTGATTTTGCCAAATGGTCAAACATTTAATTGCAATACTGCTAATCATATTTTCTGGCAAGCGCACGGGTGCCTCTAGAGCGCATGTTTGCTCTATTCCATGCTTGCCTTGCAGAAGAGCAGAAAAGCGAATCGGAACGCCGCAGAAGGCGCAAAATGAGAGATGCGAACGCTGTAGTCGGCTTTAGCTGGGGGCAACAAACCTGGGGGCGTAGCGCCCGGTCCACGTTCGGGTGCTACGCCAGCTTTCAGCAGGCAGGGGGGCTGTTGTCGAGCAGGCGCTCGACAACCCGGGGTTTGACAAGAGGCCTGGCTCGCGAGCGGCCAAGCCTCTTGTCAACCACTCAGTAGAGCAATTGGTACAGCTTGCGCCGGTAGCTGATGCTCAGCGGGTGATCATTGCCCAGCAGTTCAAAGGTCTGCAGCAGGGTACGTTGCGGGCTGTTGTCGGCATAGCCGCGGTCGCGTTGCATCAAGCGCAGCAGGCCTTCCAGCGCGGCCTGGTGCTGTTGCCCGGCGAGCTGCTGGATCGCCAGTTGGTAAGCTGCTTCGCTGTCCTCGGGGTTGTTCTGCAGTCGCTCGGCCAGCAGTGCGCTGGCGGGAAACTCGCTCGCCTGGCGGGCGAAGCCGAGGGCGGCGCGCAGGCCGGCGATGCCCTGTTTGTGGCTTTCCTGGTCCTGGATCGAGGTCAGTACCGTCTCGGCGTCATCGTGCTGGGCGCTGGCGATCAGCGCGCGGGCCAGCAGTAACAGCAGGGCGTCGTCGCTGTGCTCGGCCAGTGCCGGTTGCAGCAGGGCGATGGCCTGTTCGGGCTGGCCGGCTTCCAGCAGCGCCTCGACCGCTGCCGCGGTATCCTCGGCGGGTTGCGGCTCTGTCGCTGGTTCGGCGACATGCGGTTCGAGCATGCCGCGTATGGCGCTTTCCGGCTGGATGCCAGCGAAGCCGTCCACCGGCTGGCCATCCTTGAACAGCACCACGGTCGGCAGGCTGCGAATGCCGAAGCGTTCGCTCAGGGCCGCCTGTTCGTCGCAGTTGACCTTGGCCAGCAGCAGTTCGCCGGCGTAGCTTTCGGTGATGTTCGCCAGCACTGGCATCAGCGCTTTGCACGGCGCGCACCACTCGGCCCAGAAGTCCACCAGCACCGGTTTGTGATGGGAGTTTTCGATGACGTATTGGTCGAAGGTCTCGGTGCTGACATCGAATATGTAGGGTGACTGGCTCATGCTGGGTCCTGGGTCGAAGAGGCTTGCAGTTGTATGTGAGGGCGCCGGGCCGATTATCAAGCCATGGCCTGGTACAGGGCGACCTGGCGGAACTCGGCGGGCTCGCCCAGATCCGGCCAGGTTTGCCCGGCCAGCGTCGCCAGCCTGTGGTAGCCGGGGTGTTGCAGGTCACGCACCCGCGAGTCGGCGACCAGCACCTCGGTGGCGCGACCGCGGAAGTGTTCGAGGAAACCATGGTTATCGCGGTCGTAGAGGACATCGGCGGCGAGAATCAGGTCCAGCTCGCCGGCGACCTTGAAATAATCATCGGCCAGCACCAGGGGCAGGCCGTTGAGTTCGGCGTTCAGCGCCGCAGCCAGCTGTGCCGGCTGATCCAGATCGCAGGCGATACTGAGCTGGGCGCCAGCCGCGCTGCAGGCCAGCGCGACTATGCCTGAACCGCTGCCGAAATCCAGCACCCGCTTGCCACGCACCCGCTCGGGGTTATCCAGCACCCAGCGGGCCAGGGCCAGACCACTGCCCCAGCAGAAACCCCAGTAGGGCGGCTGTTCGAGCAGGCGCTGGGTTTCCTCGCTGGCGAAGGCGCGGTCCAGGTTGGCCGGGTCCAGCAGCCACAGCCGCAGCTGGGGCAGACCAGGCAGGCTGGTTGGTTGCAGTTGGGCATCGGGCAGGATTCGATGCAGGGTCTGGTGCAACTGGTCGAGCGGCATACTGGATATCCGGATGGTGCGCAGCGGGCATTGTAGCCTGCGCTGGCGGCAGGATACGAATGGCCATCGATTATGGTCTTTCTGGCAACAGTCTGGTCGGCTCGACTGTCATTGTCGATGGGCTGGCCTGTGTCTATAGTCAATCGTTCGGTTTCGGCGATAGCACAAGAGAGAAAACAATGACCGCAGAACTGTTTTTTTCCGGCTCCCGGCTGAGCCCCGAGCAGGTCGAGCAGCGCGGCTGGCAACTGTCCGGCGGCCTGGCTCGCCTGGGAGTCGAGGAGGGTGATGTGATTGCGCTGATGCTGCGCAACAGCCTGCCCTTTGTCGATGCCATCCAGGCCGGCCAGATTGCCGGTTGTTACTACTGCCCGATCAACTGGCATTTCAAGGCTGATGAGGTGGGGTACATCCTCAATGACTCCGGTGCCAAGGTGCTGCTGATCGAAGCGGACCTGCTGGAGCAGGTGCGCGGGGTCATTCCTGCGCAGGTGGTGGTGCTGGTGGTGGGTGCCGAGCCGGGTGCGCTGCAGGGGCAGGAAAAGGATTACCAGAGCTGGCTGGAAAACCAGGCCCCCTATGCAGGCCCGCCGCGCACGCCGCGCATGCAGATGGCCTACACCTCCGGTACTACGGGCCGGCCCAAGGGCGTCCTGCGGTTGCCGCCAGCGCCGGAACAGGCGGAACAGTTGCGCCAGCGCATGAGCCGGATGGTCGAGAGCGCCTGGGGCATTCGCCCGGGCGTGCGTGCCCTGGTCTCCGCGCCGCTGTACCACAGTGCCCCGGGCTCCTTCACCCAGCAGGCCCTGCAACAGGCGGAAACCCTGGTACTGATGCCGCGCTTCGATGCCGAGCAGACCCTGGAGCTGATCGAGCGGCACCGCATCGATACGCTGTTCCTGGTGCCGATCATGTACGTGCGCCTGCTGCGGCTGCCCGAGCAGGTGCGGGCACGCTACGACCTGTCATCGCTGCGCTTCGTCGCCTGCACCGGGGCACCCTGCGCACCGGAGCTGAAGCAGGCGATGCTCGACTGGTGGGGCCCGGTGATCCATGAGACCTACGCTTCCAGCGAGACTGGGATGATCACCATCCAGGACCCGGCCTCGGCCCGGCTCAAGCCGGCCAGCGTCGGCCGGCCGATCGGCGATGCGCGCATCCACATCATCGACGCCGATGGCAACGAATGCGCCACTGGCCAGCCGGGGGTGATCTACGTGCACCAGCCGGCGGTGACGGATTTCACCTATGCCAACAATCCCCAGGCGCGCGCCAGGGCTGGGCGGGGTGAGCTGGTCAGTGTCGGCGATATCGGCTACCTGGACGACGATGGCTATCTGTACGTCTGCGACCGGTCCTCGGACATGGTCATTTCCGGTGGCGTGAATATCTATCCGGCGGAAATCGAGCACGTGCTGATCGGTATGCCCGGCATTGCCGATTGCGCGGTGTTCGGCGTGCCTGATGCGGAATACGGCGAGGCGCTGGTGGCGGTGGTGGCCAGCACTGATCCGCAACTGGACGCTGAGGCGGTGCGCGCCCATGTGCGCCAGCACCTGGCGGGCTACAAGACGCCGAGGGAGGTGCGCTTCGTCGAGCAGTTGCCCCGGGATGACAATGGCAAGGTGGCCAAGCGCAAGTTGAGGGACAGCCATATTCCCGCGCCGGTCCAGCTGTGAGTCCGGCGCGGGCGTATCGGCAGGCGGGCAGGCATTTAACCGTGACGGACATCGGGGTAAGATGCCCGCTGCTTGCCCAACAGGAATTCTGCCATGTACTGTCCATTTTGCGGCGCCAATGACACCAAGGTGATCGACTCCAGGCTGGTAGCCGATGGCGCCCAGGTGCGTCGCCGGCGGGAATGTCTGGCTTGCCAGGAACGCTTCACCACCTTTGAAACCGCCGAGCTGGTGCTGCCGCGCATCATCAAGCAGGACGGCCGGCGCCAGCCGTTCGATGAAGACAAGTTGCGCGCTGGTCTGCTGCGGGCCCTGGAGAAGCGCCCGGTCAGCGTCGAGCAGATCGAGGCCGCGCTCGGGCGTATCAAGCATCGCCTGCGGGCCACCGGTGAACGCGAGATCAAGGCGATGGTGGTCGGCGAGATGGTCATGGCCGAGCTCAAGCAACTGGATGAGGTGGCCTATATCCGTTTCGCCTCGGTGTACCGGCGCTTCCAGGATCTGAACCAGTTCCGCGAGGAAATCGACCGCCTGTCCCGTGGCGAGCCGGGCGATGTCTGAACTGCCCACCGATCATGACTGGATGGCCCGGGCCATCCAGCTGGCGGCGCGTGGCCTGTATACCACCGAGCCGAACCCGCGGGTGGGTTGCGTGCTGGTCCACGCCGGCGAGCTGGTCGGCGAGGGCTGGCACCTACGTGCCGGTGAGGGCCATGCCGAAGTCAATGCCCTGCGCCAGGCCGGCCCGCGTGCGCGCGGCGCGACCGCCTACGTCACCCTGGAACCCTGCAGTCATTTCGGCAAGACCCCGCCCTGCGCCGATGCGCTGATCAACGCCGGGGTCAGCCGGGTCGTGGCAGCCATGCAGGACCCCAACCCGCTGGTGGCTGGCCAGGGGCTGGCGCGCCTGCACGCCGCCGGTATCGAGGTCAGTTGTGGTGTGCTGGAGGCCGAGGCGCGCCAGCTCAATCCGGGTTTCATCAAGCGCATGCAGCAGGGGCTGCCCTGGGTGCGACTCAAGTTGGCGATGAGCCTGGATGGCCGCACCGCCATGGCCAGTGGCGAGAGCCAGTGGATCACCGGCGCCGAGGCCCGCGCCGATGTGCAACGCCTGCGCGCGCGCAGCGGCGCGGTGGTCAGCGGCGCCGACAGCGTGCTGCTGGATGATTCGGCGTTGACCGTGCGGGCCGCCGAGCTGGGCCTGGAGCCAGAGCTGGCGCAGGCCGCAGCGCAGCGCCAGCCGTTGCGGGTGCTGATCGATGGGCGACTGCGCGTGCCCTTGTCGCAGCGCCTGTTCCGTGAGCCCGGAGCGGTGCTGGTGGTGTGCAGCGACACGGCGGGGCGCGAAGCCGACTACCAGGCCCACCAGGCCGAGCTGCTGGCCCTGCCCGGCAGTCATGGCCGGGTCGACCTGGCGCAGTTGCTGGCCGAGCTGGCCCGGCGCGGCTGCAACGAGGTACTGATCGAATCCGGCGCAGCACTGGCGGGTGCCTTCTGGCAGGCCGGACTGGTCGACGAGCTGATCGTCTACATGGCACCGCGGCTGCTCGGCAGCCGCGCCCGGCCGTTGCTGGAGCTACCCTTCGACAGCATGGCCGAGGCCATGGATGTGCGCATCACCGACCTGCGGGCGGTGGGCAATGACTGGCGGATCACCGCCCGACCGCTGCCGGTCGGGACTGACTGAAGGGGCCGGGTGGTCGGCTGGTGCTGTCGATCTGCCGCCAGCCTGCTTATAATTGCGCCCCTGTCATTCAATCGAGGCGAACATGTTTACCGGGATAATCGAAGCAGTTGGACAGATCGGCAGCCTGCAGCCGCGTGGCGGCGACGTGCGGGTTCAGGTCAGGACCGGCAAGCTGGATCTTGGCGATGTCAGGCTGGGTGACAGCATTGCGGTCAACGGCGTATGCCTGACGGTGGTGGAATTGCCCGGCGATGGCTTCTGGGCCGATGTCAGCCAGGAAACCATGCGCCGCAGCGCCTTCGTCGATCTGCAGGTGGGCAGCCGGGTCAACCTGGAAAAGGCCCTGACCGCCACCACCCGGCTGGGCGGGCACCTGGTCAGCGGACACGTGGATGGTGTCGGCAGGGTGCTGTCGCGTGATGAAGAGGCACGCTCGGTGCGCTTTCGTATCGAGGCGCCGGCAGCGCTGGCCCGCTATATAGCGGAAAAGGGCTCGATCACCGTGGACGGCACCAGCCTGACGGTCAACGGCGTTGATGGCGCGGTATTCGACCTGAATATAGTGCCGCACACCCTGCAGGAAACGGTGATGGGTGATTACCAGCCAGGACGCGCGGTGAACCTTGAGGTAGACGTGATTGCCCGTTACCTTGAACGCCTGCTGCTGGGTGACAAGGCCGCCGAGTCCGGTGCGGCCAGTGGCATCAGCATGGCATTCCTTGCCGATAACGGCTTTTTGAAGTCCTGACGCGCCCGGGAGGGCCGTATGAAACTGAATACTGTTGAAGAACTGATTGAAGATATCCGCGCCGGCAAGATGGTCATCCTCATGGATGACGAGGACCGCGAGAACGAAGGTGACCTGATCATGGCCGCCGAGGCCTGCCGGGCCGAGGACATCAACTTCATGGCCCGCTATGGCCGTGGCCTGATCTGCATGCCGATGAGCCTGGAGCGCTGCGAGCGGCTCAAGCTGCCGCTGATGGTACAGCGCAACGGCTCCGGTTTCGGCACCAAGTTCACCGTCTCCATCGAGGCGGCCGAAGGCGTGTCCACCGGCATTTCCGCTGCTGACCGGGCGCGCACCGTGCAGGCGGCTGCGGCCACCGATGCGGTAGCCGAGGATATCGTCAGCCCGGGCCATATCTTCCCGCTGATGGCCCAGCCGGGCGGCGTGCTGGCCCGCGCCGGACATACCGAAGCCGCCTGTGATCTGGCGCGCATGGCCGGCTTCGGCGAGTCCGGAGTGATCTGCGAGGTCATGAACGAGGATGGCAGCATGGCCCGCCGCCCCGAGCTGGAGGCCTTTGCCGAGGAGCATGGACTGAAGATCGGCACCATCGCCGACATGATCCACTATCGCCTGCTCAACGAGCGCACGGTCAAGCGCGTGTCCGAGCAGCCGCTGGATACCGAACTGGGCACCTTCAACCTGGTGACCTACCGCGACAGTCTGGAAAATGCCGTACACCTGGCGCTGACCCTGGGCGAGATCGAGCCGGAGCAACCGACCCTGGTGCGGGTGCACAACATGGACCCGCTGCGCGACCTGTTCATGGTCAAGCAGCCGGGGCGCTGGAGCCTGCGTGCGGCCATGGCCAAGCTGGCCGAGCAGGGCAATGGCGTGGTGCTGCTGCTGGGCAACCAGATGGAAGGCGACGAACTGCTGCATCACGTGCAGCAACTGGCTGGCGACGAAACGGCGCCGCGCCGACCGACGACCTACAATACCGTCGGGGCCGGTTCGCAGATCCTGCGTGACCTGGGCGTGCGGAAAATGCGCCTGCTGTCGATGCCGATGAAGTTCAATGCCATATCCGGCTTCGACCTGGAAGTAGTAGAATACCTGCCCTGCGAATAAACGCATTGGTTTCGCGGCGGCGCCCGGGCGCGCCGCCGGTTCTTTAAGAGAGATTGATATGACTGCTATCCGTACCATCGAAGGCGACTTCGTCGCTGCACAGGGTCGCTATGCCCTGGTTGTCGGCCGCTTCAACAGCTTCGTGGTTGAAAGCCTGGTCGACGGCGCTGTCGACACCCTCAAGCGTCACGGAGTCAAGGAAGCCGACATCACCATCGTCCGGGTTCCCGGTGCCTTCGAGATTCCGCTGATGGTGCGCAAGGTGGCCGAACTCAAGCAGTTCGATGCCATCATCACCCTGGGCGCAGTCATCCGTGGCGGCACTCCGCATTTCGAATATGTCGCTGGCGAGTGCGTCAAGGGCGTGGGCGCCGTATCCCTCGATTCCGGTATCCCGGTTGCCTTCGGCGTACTGACCGTGGACAGCATCGAGCAGGCCATCGAGCGCTCCGGCACCAAGGCCGGCAACAAGGGCGCCGAGGCGGCGCTGTCGGCAATCGAAATGGTCAGCGTGCTCAAGCAGCTGGAGGCCTAAGTGGCCGACCACGACGCGAAACCCAAGCGCTCCGGCGGGCAGTCACGCAACGCCATGCGTCGCAAGGCTCGCAGCCTGGCGCTGCAAGCGCTGTATTCCTGGCAGATGGCCGGCCAGTCGTTGACCGATATCGAAGCGCAACTGCGCAGCGATCCCGAGTATGACTTCGACAATGCCGACGGCGCCTACTTCCGCGAACTGCTGATGGGCGTGCCGCAGAATCTCGACGAGATCGACGGCCACCTGGGCCAGGTGCTGGATCGCGGCATCGCCGAAGTCGACCCTATCGAGCTGGCCATCCTGCGTATCGGCGTGTTTGAAATGACCCGTCGGGTGGACGTGCCCTACAAGGTGGTGATCAACGAAGGCATCGAGATGGCCAAGACCTTCGGTGCCACCGATGGGCACAAATACGTCAATGGCATCCTCGACAAGCTGGCCCCGCGCCTGCGCAGCGTCGAGGTGAATGCGTCCCGCCGGGGGCGCTGAGCTACCAGGGAGCGCCGCACATGCCGCTGGGTGAGTTCGGACTGATCGGTCGCTATTTTCAGCGCGCAGTCCTGCAACAGGCCGGCGATCCTGCTGCGGTTGTGCTCGGCATCGGTGACGATGCTGCTGTTCTGCAACCCGGGCCGGACTGTCAGTGGGTGATTTCCACCGACAGTCTGGTACAGGGTGTCCACTTCCCTGAATCCCACTGCCCGGCTGATCTCGGTTATCGTGCGCTGGCCGTTGCCGTCAGCGACCTTGCCGCCATGGGCGCCACACCTCAAGCCTTCACCCTCGCCCTGACCCTGCCCGGGGTCGATGAGCACTGGCTGCAGTCCTTCTCCGATGGGCTGGCGCAATGCGCGGTCGATCATCGCATCAGCCTGATCGGTGGTGACACCACGCGCGGCCCGTTGAATATCGGCATCAGCGTGTTCGGTGAAGTGCCGCGCGGTCAGGCGCTGCGCCGCAGCGGCGCGCAGCCGGGGGACCTGCTGTGCGTCGGTGGGCCGCTGGGCGACGGCGCCGCGGGGCTGGCGGTAGTGCTGGGGCAGGCATTGCCGCAGGGGCTCGGGGAGCAGCGGGACTACCTGGCGGCGCGCTTCTGGCGTCCGCGTGCGCAGTGCGAGTTGGGTATGGCGCTGCGCGGCATTGCCACGGCGGCGATGGATATTTCCGACGGCCTGTTGCAGGACGCCGGTCACCTGGCCCGGGCCAGTGCTGTTGCCCTGTATCTACAGGCCGATACGCTGCCCGGCTCCACGGCGCTGCAGGCCTGGCCACCGCAGCAGCAGCGTGAGTGGAAGCTGCGCGGCGGTGATGACTATGTGCTGCTGTTCACCCTTCCGGCCGAGCAGCACGCAGCGGTTGACGGTTGGCGCCAGCAGGGCTGGCCGGTCACGGTGATCGGCCGGGTCGAGGCGGGTGTCGGTGTCTGGCTGGATGATCAAGCTGTCGCCGGAGAGGGCGGCTACCAACATTTCAAGGAGTCCGCCGATGACTGAGTCCCGCTCGCCGACACCACCTTCGGTGTGGCGCAACCCCATTCACTTCCTGGCCTTCGGTTTTGGCAGTGGCGCCATGCCCAAGGCCCCCGGTACCTGGGGCACGCTGGTCGGACTGCCGTTCGTGCTGCTCTGGCAGCAACTGCCGCCCGGTGGTTACGCGGCGGTGCTGGTCGTGGCTACCCTGCTGGGCATCTGGCTGTGCCACCGTACCGCTGCTGACCTTGGCGTGCACGACCATGGCGGCATCGTCTGGGACGAGTTCGTCGGCGTGTGGATCGCCCTGTGGCTGGCGCCGCCCGGCTGGCTGTGGCTGCTCGGCGGCTTTGTACTGTTCCGCCTGTTCGATATCTGGAAACCCTGGCCGATCCGCTGGGTGGACCGCAAGGTCGGCGGCGGCTTCGGCATCATGCTCGATGACATACTCGCCGGTTTCATGGCCCTGCTGGCGCTGCTGGCCATCGAATGGCTGTTGCTGCTGGGGTGAATCTTGCCGTTTCGGCGCCGCCGGGGCAGATCGGCGCTGACTGGCGGGGCCTTGTCCTGCTAAGATAACGGCCCTCTTATAGCGTGGTGTACAGGAGACAGCGTGTCAGTCACCTTTGTTGCGTCATCCCAGCTGCCTACCAAATGGGGCACTTTTACCATGCACGGCTTCCTCGAACCCGGTACGGGCAAGGAGCACGTGGTATTGACCATGGGCGATGTGAGCGATGGCCAGCCGGTGCTCGGGCGTCTGCATTCCGAATGCCTGACCGGCGACGCGCTGTTCAGCCTGCGTTGTGACTGTGGCTTCCAGCTGGAAGCAGCGTTGAAAGCGATTGCCGACGAGGGGCGTGGCGCCCTGCTGTACCTGCGCCAGGAAGGCCGGGGCATCGGCCTGATGAACAAGATCCGCGCCTATCACCTGCAGGATGGCGGTGCTGATACTGTCGAGGCCAACGAACTGCTTGGCTTCGGTGCCGACCAGCGTGACTACGCGATCTGCAAGCCGATGCTGGCGCACCTGGGTATCACCAGCCTCAAGTTGCTGACCAACAACCCGCGCAAGGTCAAGGCGCTGGAGGATTTCGGCATCACCGTGGCCGAGCGCATCCCGTTGAAGACCGGCCTCAACCCGTTCAATCGCAACTACCTGGCGACCAAGGCCGGCAAGCTCGGCCATATGCTGGGGACCATCCATCAGGCCGAGGCTGAATGATGATCGATGCTCGCCCTCACTGGCAGGCCATGCGCCGCAACTGGCGTATGCAGTGCCTGGCGTCGCTGATCCTGCCGATCGCGGTGGTCTGGTTCTTCCATGACCGTGACGGCGGCGCCTACCAGAGCGTCGGCGTACCCCTGTTCATTGCCGGCCTGCTGACCCTGCTGCTGACCGTCTGGCGCTTCCGCCACTACAAGCAGGCGCTGCAGCAGGTCGATGCGCTGCAGGACGACAGCCAGGCCGAGTCGGCCTGGAATCGCCTGCACCATAACCAGTTGCTGGGGCTGACCAATGCCAAGCTGCCCGGCTGGGTCGGCATGCTGCACTACGTCTGCACCATGGAAATGGTGCCGTTGGTATTGCTGGTGCTGGCCAGCCAGGGCGCCATGTTGTTGTACCGCCCGGCGCCGCAGCGTTTCGCATAACCTGGGTTGCTGGTCGAGCATTGCGCTGGCACCCGTTCAAGCAGGGGGCAGGACATGATCGGAAACGGTAAGGCGCACAGCCTGGCGGTACTTATCGACGCGGACAATGCCAACCCGGCGATCATCGAGGGGCTGCTGGCGGAAGTCGCCAAGCTCGGTGTCGCCAGCGTCAAGCGCATCTACGGCGACTGGACCACGCCGGGGCTGGGCAAGTGGAAGGCCAACCTGCTGGAACATTCGATCCAGCCTATCCAGCAGTTCGCCTATACCTCCGGCAAGAACGCCACCGACAGCGCGATGATCATTGATGCCATGGACCTGCTGTACACCGGCACCTTCGATGGCTTCTGCCTGGTCTCCAGCGACAGTGACTTCACCCGGCTGGCCGCGCGCCTGCGCGAGTCCGGCAAGGCGGTGTACGGCTTCGGTGAGCAGAAGACGCCCAAGCCGCTGGTCGCCGCCTGTGACCGCTTCATCTATACCGAGATATTCCTGCAGCCGGATGTGGCTGAACACCCCGAGTCCGAGGGCAACCAGGGCAGCATCCGCCGCCGCAGCAGTCAGGAGCTGCGCCAGGATGCCAAGTTGTGCAACCTGTTCCGTCAGGCCATCGACGCCACGGCCGATGATGATGGCTGGGCCAGCCTGGGGCCGGTGGGCAGCCAGATCACCAAGCAGATGCCGGAGTTCGATCCGCGCAACTATGGCTACAGCAAGCTCAGCGAACTGGTGGAGGGCATCGGCCTGTTCACCCTGCGCCGTGAACAGAACCTGCTGAGGATCAAGGACCAGCGGCCCGGCAAAGGACGTTAAACAAAAAAAGGGATGTCCTTGCGGACATCCCAAGCCCTGTGAAAACAACACCTGTTTGCAGTGTGCGGTCAGCGTACCCCGGCTGCCCGCAGTGCAGCGGGGGTGAACTGATTGTAGGTGGGGACGAAATCGTACTGCGGCGCTGAAACCTCCTCGGTATACATGCCCAAGGCAATGTAGCGGCCGGCCAGCAGGTCATAAAGCGTCTCAATCGAATAGCCCGGAAGTTGTTGCACATAGTTGAAGGCTGCATGGCCTTCGCCAACCCGCCACAAGGTACCGCGTGCGTCGTAGTGGTCGCCGAGCACGATCATCCACGAGTCTTCATCCACGAAGAAGTTGCGTTGGGCGTACAGGTGGCGCTGGCCCGGTTTGACGTTGCCCTGCACCTCCCAGACCCGATGCAGTTCGAAGCGGGTATGCTCCGGATTGATGTGGCCGGCCTGCAACACGTCGGCGTATTTCAACCCACGTTGGGTCATGCGGTTGCTGTTATAGGGAATGTAGATTTCCTTCTTGCCTATCAGCTTCCAGTCATAGCGGTCGGGGGCGCCGTTGTACATGGAGAAGTTATCCGAGGTGCGCATGCCATCCGAGGCCGTGCCGGGGCCATCATAGGCGACCTGGGGCGCGCGGCGTACCCGACGCTGACCAGCATTGTAGACCCACGCCATGCGTGGCTCCTTCAGTTGGTCCAAGGTGTCATGTACCAGCAGGACGTTACCCGCCAGCCGTGCTGGCGCATTGACTCGCTGTTTGAAGAACACCAGATTGTTGGGCATGGCCGAGGCATCTAAGTCCGGCATCAGATGGGGATAGCCGACTTCTTCCTCCATCTTGACCAGGGTATAGCTTCCGTTGACCTGAGGTACGGCCTGCATGTACCAGCGCTTGACGTTGAGCCGGTAGCGGGTGTGGTGATTCCAGATGATCTCGGCGCCGGTCTGGGGAAGAGGAAAAGCAAAGGAACCGTGGGAGAAGTTCTCGATGCCATCGCCGCGGTTCACCAGGCGCGCCTGGCCGGCGGTCTGCTTCACTTGATCATAGATCTGTTGGGGATAGCCGATGCTGCGATGGCTCTGGTACACCGGCATGCGGAAGCTTTCGGGATAGCGCTCGAACAAGGCGATCTGACCGGGAGTGAGATTGTCCCGGTACTGCTGGTAGTTCTGCGCGCTGATCACCAGCAGCGGTTGTTCACTGGCATAGGGGTTGGAGAGGAAGTGATCCGCCAGCACTTCACCGGCATTACGGTCCAGACCACCGGTCCATTCGGGAATGGTGCCGCTGGCGTTACCAGCGCGTTCGGCGCCGATGGGGGTGAGCAGCGGACCGCCCAGCGAGGCGATATCCGCCTGTGTAAGGGTTTGCGCCGTGGCATTGAATGCCAGTAGGCATAGCGTCAGCCCAGCGGCGTTCAGCAGGTTTTTCTGTGTGTGCATGATGATGAATTCTCCGGTACCCATGGTTCAGAAGCTCACGCTGAAGCTCAACGATGCGAAGTCGCGATCGACACTGGTGTTGTATTTGCCATCGAAGAAGCTGGTGTAACTGAGGCTGGCAGCGTAGCGGTTGGCATACTCGGCTCCGAGGGCCAGGCTTGCCGATTTGGCGTTCTCGATGAAATTCGGGCTGTAGCCTTCGACGTCATGGGCAAAGGCCAGACTCGGGGCGAGGTTTATGCCGGCGAATACATTGCTGTACTCCAGTCCGGCACGCAGGCGATAGCCCCAGGAATGACGCGTCATATAGCCGTCATTCTCGCACCAGCTGTCGGCCCGGGAGGAACTACCCTGCGAGGAACAACTGCCATCGGCGAAGGGACTCTGCCCGAACAGCGAATCCCGTCCGAACCTGGTCTGGCCGTTACCACTGCCCAGGCCGTTGATGTGGTTGTATGCCACTTCGCCGGCCAAGGCCAGGCGGCTGGCTCCCAGTATCCGGTCGATAGTCTTGACCGCCGACAGCTGGGCCTGAATGAACTCCTTGCGTTCGTAACCGCGGATATACGTGCCGGTCGGCAAGCCGACCAGGCCACGGTGGGTATTGTCCTGGCCCAGCTGCAGGATTGTCCGGCTGACATCACTGCCAGCGATCTGCAGCGGCATATTGGGGCGATAGCTGATCTCGCCGGACACCGGCATGCCGGCAACGTTGGTCTGGAAGCTGATGCCGTACAGTCGCACATCCTCCGGGTATTCGAGGAAGTAGCCACCGGCACCGACGGTACCATTGAGCCCGGGAATCAGGTCAGCCGGTTCGAAGCTGGTAAGGAAGTTTCCAGCTACACCGGAGAAGCTGGGCGTACGCATGTGGTAGTTCATCGCGTACAGGCCGAACTCTGTGTCATTCAGTTGAGGCGCGAACCAGCGCAGGGCCACGCCGAACTGTCCCTTGTCTCTGGCATCGACATCCTTGCGGGCACGGGCGATGTAGATGTTACCGGGAATCGGCAGCACCTCGCCCTGGGGGCGATCCATGCCGGACACGATCAGACGGTCATGACAGCCCTTGGCGATCGGGTCGGAGCCGAAGAAGGTACCGCAGTTGTCGGTCACCGTGGGTGCCCACTTGAGCTGATAGAACGCTTCCAGCGTCAGGCTGTCATTCAGCGCCTGTGACAGGTACAGCATTTCCACCGGGATCAAGGCTTCCTTCACCTCAGCGCCCGGGCGGCGGAAGGCAGCGACATCGAGCGGGTTGATGGCATTGATCGAGTTGCCAACGAACAGGCTCTCGCCCCAGCTCACTACCTGACGGCCCAGGCGAATATTGCCGGGCAAGTTGCCGATGCTGTAGTTGTGATAGAGGAAAGCATCCAGCAGGGACATACCGGAACCTTTTTGCAAGGGTGAGCGACCGGCATCGTCGATGTCATAGAAACGCTGGCCACGATCCTTGGTCTCGAAATCGTACCAGTACATGCCCCGCAGGAATCCGCCCGAATTACCCTGACGCAGCTCGAGGTCATGAGTGCCTTTGAATATCTGCGAGAACACATCGCCGCGCTTGAAGTTCAACCGGCCATCGTCCGAGGTGCGCGCGGTGGCCTGGCCATTCATTGGCTCGCCATCGATCTGTGTATCGGTGTGGATAAATCGCCTGTCCGGATTATCCGTAGCCCAGCTGGCCCCTATCGACAGCTGTGAATCGAGCTGCGCCTCCAGTTTGCCGATGCGCCAATTGGCTGCCTGGGAATGACCACTGACACTTACCAAGACGATGGCCAGTGGCAAGCTGCGCATCAGTTGCAGCGGTATTATTGTTCTCATGTATCTGCTCCATTGATGTTCCGAGAGACCTGCTCCGGGCAGGTGCTGGCTAGTGTGCATATGAGTCGAATTTCAATCCCGGCTCATTGGGACACGATTTGCATGTATGGGCGGACGGGCGTCATGAGCCAGGGATGAATCACTCTTCATTTTCTCTGTCGCGCAGAGTACTCTGATAAAAAACAGCCGGGATGCGTGGTACGGCACGGCCAGGGACTTGATAGAAATGTATAACGATAAGGTTGTGGCGCTTTCCGAATCACCAAGGGAGTGGAGTGGGTGGAGCCGTGTGATAGGTCAGGCGCTGGCGACGCGAGGGTTGGATTTGCACTCATCACCGCTGGCGGAGCGACTGACGCGGCGCTTGCAGGATAACGAAGTGATGGATCAGACCGCCTGTACCCTGTTATGGCAGGAGGCACAGGCGATCAGTGGTGATCCATGGTTCGGGCTGAGTGCATATTGCGCCGATGGTGATCTGCCGCTCTCCCTGCAGATGATCGGCCTCACCGTATCGGCCAGTCTGAACATGAGCACCGCCATGAACAATCTGGTGCGCTTCTTTACCTTGGTGAGCACACAGGCACGTCTCGAGTTACGGGTGGTCGGCGATGACGCCCGGTTGTTGCTACACCCCCGTGGCCGTCCCCATGCCCAGCATATGGCGGCGTTGCTCAATATCGTGGGACGCTTGCTGGCACGCTGCGCCGTCCGGGGTGGCATTGCGTCTCCAGATATCACCCTGGGCATGCCGGGGGCGGACATTGCTCCCCAGCCGCAGGCTTGGTACCGGGAATGTGTCGCTGCGCAATCATACTGGTTAAAGGTCCCGCGCCTGTGGCTGGATCTGGATATGCCGGAGTCGACACCAGGGCTATTGCATGGGATGACCGGTGTGCTGCATGGCGTGCTGGCACGGGGGCCGGCCAGTGACATGGTGGAGAAAGTGCGGCACGCCATCCAGCAGGGGATGAGCAAGGGTCTGCTGGGAGAGGAGCAGATCGCTGCGCCGATGAATATCAGCACTCGCCACCTGCGTCGGCTACTGCGCCAATACGGTACCGGTTACGAGCGCCTGGTGGATGAGGTCCGGTGTGACGCTGCACTTCGCTTGCTGGCTGATCCACACAGCTCATTGACGCGTATCGCCTACGAGCTGGGATTTCAGGACCCGAGCAGCTTCACGCGGGCCTTCCGCCGCTGGACCGGATGCAGCCCGCGTGATTTTCGTCGTCGCCAGGCTCAGACACCTGGCTATACCACCTCCATGAAATCCAGCAATCCCTGCTGACGGATGACCCGACGGTGCTGCGCCCACAGCTCGGCCACCCGCTCGCGATTGAGCTGCTGGCGGTCGAGCAGCACGCGGGTGTTGAGTTCCCCCACCGGCTGGCTGGACGGCACCTTGCTGAACACGAACTGGTTGCTGATCAGGTCGAGGAAGGGGCCGGCCTTGCTGGTCGGCATGATGAAGATCAGCTGCAGGCCGAGGGTTTCGGTCAGGTAGCCGATCACCTCCCGTGAGCGGGTCTCGTCCATGTGCATGAACGCCTCGTCGACGATCACCATGCGCAGATGACTGTCGCCATCGTTGAAGCGGAAGGCGCTGGTCACCGCCGCGGCGCGGATGATGTAGGCCGGGGTTTCCAGCTGGCCACCGGAGCCGGTGCCATATTCGCTGAGACGGATCGCCGGCTTGCCCTGCGGATGCTTGAGGATGTCGTAGCGGCGGTAGCGCCGGTAATCGCTGATGCGCTCCAGCTCGCGCAGGGCCTGCTGCTCGTCGCCGTCCAGCAGCAGTGACAGCAGCCGGTCACGGACCTCGGCGGCCTGTTGCGACAGGCTGTCGCCAAACAGGCTGGTGCCATCGCCGAGGTTCGGCAGGCCCATCACTTCCTGGAAGAACTCCCAGTACTCGCGGTACTCCGGCAGCCAGTCCCAGTCGAACTGGAAGCGCTCGCGATCGGCACCGAACTGGTGGTGCTCCAGTTCGCGGTTCAGTTGTTCCAGCGCCCGCCGGCCATCATTGATGGCCTGGTGGATCTCGTGGCACAGGTCGCTGACGAAGGTGGTGTTGAAGCTGTCACGCAGGCTGGCCAGCTGGCTCTGCTTTTCCAGCAGTACGTTGTTGCGCAGGCGGTTGTACAGGTTGTCGAGCTGCTGGCGCAGGCCGCCGATATGCTCATAGAAGCCCAGGCTGTGCAGCGGTTCGGCGCTGTCGTGCAGCAGGCTGTCGGCGGGTTGGGCCTGCTGGTTGTATTGTTCCAGGGCACGCTCCAGGGCGATCGCCTGCTGATGCAGGCGCGCGGTGAGGGCGGCGCTGTCGGCGGCGAAGTCGAACTTGCCATGGCTCTGCTCGAGCATGCTGTCGAGCTGCTCCAGGCGTGCCTGTGGGTCCTGGCCCGGCAGCTTGCCGGCGGCCTCCAGCAGGTGCTGTTCGGCCTGATCCTTGTTCTCCAGCAGGGTATCGCCCTGGTCGGCCAGCTGTTTGATGCGCTGGCTGATCTGATGGTGCTTTTCATCCAGCCGGCCCTGCTGTTCCACCAGTTCCCGTTGGCGTTGCTGCAGCTGCCGGTGACGTTCGCTGACCCGTTGCTGTTCCTCTTCCAGGTCATGATGGTTGCCCAGCTCCAGTGTGCTCAGCTGTTGTTCCACCTCGCGCAACTGGCGTTGCTG
This sequence comes from Halopseudomonas xiamenensis, assembly GCF_014219065.1. Lineage (GTDB taxonomy): Bacteria > Pseudomonadota > Gammaproteobacteria > Pseudomonadales > Pseudomonadaceae > Halopseudomonas > Halopseudomonas xiamenensis. The sequence goes on along the minus strand of NZ_JACLGO010000012.1, from coordinate 21,236 downwards.
GTCGAGCAGGTTGGCGGCGCAGGCGGCGTAGTCGAGCGGGCGGATCTGCCCCAGCAGCGCCGCCAGTTGCTGCAGTGCCTGCTGCTGCTGGCGCTGGCTGTGGCGCTGCAGCTGCAACTGTTCCAGCTGGTTCTGCTGCGCCTGCAGGTTGCGCACTCGGGCACCGGCACCGAACACCAGCTGGGCATCGTCGATATCACAGCGGAACAGCGCATAGTTGCCCGAGCCGAGCCCTTCGCGGGTGATGCCGCGCCGGGTGCGGCGCAGGGCTTCGGCATCTTCCACGCGCAGGACGCTAGCATAGGAGGCGCGCAGATAGTATTCGGCGATCTTGTGGCCGAAGCCCATGACCTGGAGGATGGAGTCCGCTGGTAGGCTGATCCGTTCGGCATCCTGGCGTGCCTTGTCACCCTGGATGACCCGGGCGCGGTTGCGTTCGCGGCTGCCCAGTTGGCGTACGATGCGAATGGCCTCGGCCTCGAATTGCGGCTCGACCAGGATGGCGAAACGGCTGCCGCCGATATAGCCCTCGATCGCCATCTGCCAGTCGGGGTCGAGTACCTCCACGTAATCGCATAGCACCCGTGGGTCGGCCTGGGGGCACTGCTGGCGGATGGCACGCAGGGCATCTTCCACATAGCCGGGATAACTGACCCGGCTGGCCTGCAGGCCCTTGACCTGTTGCTCGATCTGGCCGATCTGGCGCTCGGTCTGGGCCAGGCCGGCACTGCGCTCCTGACCCAGGCGGTCGACTTTCTGCAGCAGGCTGATGCCCTCCGGCAGGGCTTGCTGCAGGCGGCTGGCCAACTGGTTGTGGCTGTGCTGCTGGGCATGGATGGCATCCAGCCCGGCATCCAGCGGGGTCAGGTCGATCCAGTCACGTGCCAGCAACTGGTTGAGGTCGGCCACCGGCTGCTGTTCGGCGGCCAGTACCGCCTGGCTGAGTTCGCGCCAGCTGCGGTTGTTCAGCTGCGGCAGCTCCAGTTCCAGGCTGTGCTGACCCAGCAGTTGCTGCAGCTGGCGCAGGGCCTCGACGTTGCCATCGCGCTGCCGGGCCTGCTCCAGCAGGGGCGTGACACCGGCCTGCAGCTGCCCGTGCAACTGCTGCTGGCGGGCCTGCAGTTGATCCCGGGAGTGCAGCGCCGGGATACCCTGGCGGCGGGCTTCCAGTTGCACCAGCTCATGGTGGGCCTGCTCCAGGCGTTCGCTGGTCAACTGTTGTTCATCGCCGCTGGCGGCCAGCTGGGCGGCCAGTTGTTGTTGCTCGTCCTTGGCCGCCAGGTATTGCTGCTGGTTGTGCCGCCAGCTCTGGGCGGCGGCGGCATATTCCAGCCCGGTGCGCTCCAGCCAGCTGTCCAGGTACTGGTCGGCCTGGCCGCGGGCCTGCTGCAATTGCTCGACGGCGCTGCGCACGCGACTGGCTTCCTGCTCCATGCCGTGCACGGTGCGCAACAGATCACGAATACGCCGAATGGTATCGCCGAAGTCGCGGGCCTCGAGCACTTCCTCGGCGACGAACTGGTCGATCGAGCGCACCGGCTTGTAGGCCATGAAGTTGGCGAAGGTGCGTGCGGCATTCTTCGCCTCGCGTACCGACACGGCATCGCTGCGTCCACGCAGGGCGCCATACAGGCGCGCCAGGTAGGCGCTCTTGCGCTCGTAGACCTCGACGCCGCCCTTGCCGAACTGGCGGCGCAGCAGCGCCGGCAGCTCGGTGACCGGGACCACATGACGGCCGTCCTCGGCGTCACGCACGAAGTGCGACAGCGACAGCATCTCATCGGGCACTATCATCAGCAGCAGCTCGTTCTGCCGCGCCTGCCGACTGCTGCCGGCATTGTCCAGGTGGGCGCGCACGCCGATCACCGCGGTGAAGGGCTCGCCGCTTTCGCCCCGGGTCGGGTGGAACACCCCGGCGATATAGCCGTCGGTATCCCAGGGACGCGCGTAGGCACCATCGTCGCAGCCCAGCACATAGGAGGCGAGGGTACGCACCTGCTTGCCACCGCGGCCGCGCTGGGTGGTTTCGTCCTGCCCGGGGTTGTAGTTGAACAGGTTGTCATGGGCGGCGGTCATCAGCGTCTGCAGGGCATCGGCGGCGGTGGTCTTGCCGGAGCCGTTACCGCCGGAGAACAGGTTGACCGGGCCGTATTCCAGCTCTTCGACCGGCAGGTTGCCCCAATTGACGGTAATCGAACGTTTCAGATACATCAGGGCGTCTCTTGTTCAGGGTCTTGATCGGCGTCGTGGCGGCTCAGTTGATTCAGCACACTGTCGGTCACCAGGCTGATGATGCCGGGGCGGATGGTCAGCCAGGCTTCGCCATTATCCAGCTCGGCATCGCCGGGGCTGCGGATCAGGCGCAGCTGGCGCAGGCGGCGCAGCAGCGCCTGGCGTTCGGTGAGGCTTTCCGGCAGGCTGCGGCCGAGCAGGTTGCGACTGCTCAGGTTGAGCGCTTCGAGCGACAGCATCGCCTGACCCTGCTCGTCGAGCTGGCCTTCGCGCAGGGCCTTGTCGTACTCTGCGCGCAATACCAGGATCAATGCCACTTCCTGCTGGTTCAGGCGCTGGCGCAGGCCGCTGCCCGGCTCGTCATCGGCATCGGGCAGGCCCGGCACTTCGGCACCGGGCGGGAAGATGCGCAGCAGGTTGAAACGCGGTTCATGCAACAGGCGGATGCGCAGTACTGCCAGGTAGTCCTCGACCAGCTCGCGGACCTGCAGGAAGCGGTCGTACAGTTCGGCCTCACGTTTGCTCTCGTCGCGGCACAGTACGCCGCGGTCCAGCAGGCGGATCATCAGCTCGGAGAAGTCGGCGCTGCTGATACCGCGTTCGCCCAGTCGGGCTTCCAATGCGTCACGCATGGTGGTCGGGTTCCAGTTCGATAATGAAGCCGTCGCGGCGGCTGAAGTAGGATTCATCGCGCAGTACCTCGCCACTGCGCTCGATGCGCACCCGCAAACCGCGCGCGGCATGCTCGGCGCTGGCCAGTGCGATCAGGTGGCTGGCAGCCAGCAGGTCGCTGGCACTGTTGATCGGCAGGTCGCGGCTGTCGATCCGCCGCTGCTCGCCCAGCGCCGCATGCAGATAGTTGCGCAGGCTGCCGGCATTGATGTTGAACGCCTGGTCCAGCAGGCGTTGCACGGCCAGATCATGCAGGGTGTCGTCATCGGGGATGCCGTGGTCCTGCATCAGGCTATGTACCGGTGGCCGTTGCTGGCGTTCGCGCAGGCGTACCTGGCCCGGATCGACCAGCCCCAGGTTGACGCTGGCCATGCTCTGCCCGGCGGCTTCCAGGCGGGCGGCCTGTTCATCGGCTGGCAGACTGGCCAGCTCGCGGCACAGGCCGACGATATCGGTGTGCTGCTGGCTGTGCAGGTAGCTGAGCTGGCGGATGATGATGTCGGCGCGCTGGGTGAAGCTCTGCAGTGTCTTGCGCAGCGCCGGCAGCATGATGTCGGCGGCGTTGCGCAGGCGGCTGTCGATACTGTCGAGCAGGCGCCAGAGTACCGAGCTGCGCTGGTCGAGCACCAGGTCCGGGGCCAGGCGGCGCAGCTCGCGCTCGGCCTGGGCCTTCCACTCGTCGGGCATGCGGCGGATACGCTCGATCTGCAGCAACAGCTGCTCGCGGTGGCGCTCGACGCTGTCGGCGGACAGGCGGATGGCCAGGTCGGGCTGGAAGCGTTTTTCCATGAACTCGAAGAACTGGTCGCTGGCTTCCTGTATCAGTTGCCGGTCCTCGACCTCGCGCACCAGCTGGCGCTTGCGTTCCTCCAGCTCGGCGATGATATCGGTGAAGTCGGCGATGATGCGCTCGGAGTACTCGTGGGCATCCAGCAGGTCGTAGACCTCGCCGCGCTCGGCGAACGCCGACAGCGCATTCAGGGTGTTGCGGGTATTGCGATGGCGGGTGCGCACGCTGTGGCTGAGCGCCTCGGCCAGCGACTGGGTGAACAGGCGCCCCAGGCGGCTGAACGGGTAGGTGGACTGGAAGGTGGCCTGGTCGACCTGGCGTTCCAGCCAGCCATGCTCGACCAGGCTGTTGAGAATCCAGCCGGCCTGTTCGCGACTGTTGCGAAAGCGCCCGTGCTCCTCGTCATCACCCTCGAGCAGCGGTGCGCGCTGCAGCGCCTCGCAGAATACATCCACTACCTGCTCGCGCTTGAGCGACTCGCCGTAGTCGGCGCTGGCGCCGTATAGCCGCGCATGCAGCAGGCGCAGGCATTCGATGGTCTGCTCGCGGTACTTGCTGGTCAATGGCCGAAAAAACTGCAGGCGCTCGTTGCTGAAGAACATGGCGTATGCCCGGAAAATTCAAAGGGGCATTATGCCGGATTGGCCGGGCCGGTTCATGCCGTGTTTGTCTGGTCTGAGGCGCCTGTCCCACCCACCGAAGTCAGTCTTCGGCGGACAGGCGGTCGCGGATCGAGCGCTCGATGCCGCTGGCATCCAGGCCGCATTCGGCGAGCATGCTGGCCGGCTTGTCATGCTCGATATACAGGTCGGGCAGGCCCAGGTTGAGTACCTGTACCTGGATGCCCTGGTCCAGCAGCCACTCATTCACCGCGCTGCCGGCTCCGCCCATGATGGCGTTTTCCTCCAGGGTCACCAGCAGTTCGTGGCCGTCGGCCAGTTGCTGCAGCAGCTCGGTATCCAGCGGTTTGACGAAGCGCATGTTGGCGACCGTGGCATCCAGTGCCTCGGCGGCGAGCAGGGCATTGGCGTGCAGGGTACCGAAGTTGAGAATCGCCACCCGCTGGCCCTGGCGGGTGAGCACGCCCTTGCCGATCGGCAGCGCCTGCAAGGCCGGATCGACTGGGACTCCCGGTCCGGTGCCGCGCGGGTAGCGCACGGCGGCAGGGCCGTGGTGCAGGAAGCCGGTGGTCAGCATCTGCCGGGTCTCGTTCTCGTCTGCCGGGGCCATGATCAGCATGTTGGGGATGCAGCGCAGGTAGCTGATATCGAAGCTGCCGGCGTGGGTCGGGCCATCCTCGCCGACCAGGCCGGCGCGGTCGATGGCGAACAGCACGTCCAGGTCCTGGACCGCGACATCATGGATCAACTGGTCGTAGGCGCGTTGCAGGAAGGTCGAGTAGATGGCCACTACCGGCTTGGCCCCTTCGCAGGCCATGCCGGCGGCCAGGGTCACGGCATGCTGCTCGGCGATGGCGACGTCGAAATAGCGTTGCGGGAAACGCTCGCTGAAGGCGATCAGGTCGGAGCCTTCCTTCATCGCCGGGGTGATGCCGACCAGCCGGGCGTCGGCCTCGGCCATGTCGCACAGCCACTGGCCGAAGATGTTCGAATAGCGCGGTTTGCTCTGGCCGTTGCTGGCCGGCTTGGGCTCCAGCTTGGTGATCGCGTGATAGCCGATCGGGTCAGCCTCGGCCGGGGAGAAGCCCTTGCCCTTTTTGGTGACCACATGCAGGAACTGCGGGCCCTTGAGCTGGCGCATGTTGCGCAGGGTGGTGACCAGGGTCGGCAGGTCGTGACCGTCGATCGGGCCGATGTAGTTCCAGCCCAGCTCCTCGAACAGCACGCCGGGCGCGAGCATGGCCTTGGCGGTCTCCTCGGTCTTGCGTGCCAGTTCCCAGGCTGGCGGGATCTTCGACAGCACCTTCTTGCTGCCCTCGCGCATGTGCGCATAGGTGCGGCTGGAGAGGATCTTGGCCAGGTAGTTGGACAGCCCGCCGACGTTGTGCGAGATCGACATGTCGTTGTCGTTGAGCACCACCAGCATGTCGGCATCCACCTCGCCGGCGTGATTGAGCGCTTCGAAGGCCATGCCCGCGGTCATGGCGCCGTCGCCGATGACCGCCACGGTGCGCCGGTCCAGCCCTTGCAACTGCGCGGCGATGGCCATGCCCAGCCCGGCACTGATCGAGGTGCTGGAATGACCGACGCCGAAGGTGTCATAGGGGCTTTCGCTGCGCCGCGGGAAGGCGGAGATGCCGTCCTTCTGGCGCAGGGTGGCCATCTGCTCGCGGCGACCGGTGAGGATCTTGTGCGGATAGGCCTGGTGGCCGACATCCCACAGCAGCCGGTCCTCCGGCGTGTCGTAGATGTAGTGCAGGGCGATGGTCAGTTCGACGACGCCGAGCCCGGCACCGAAGTGACCGCCAGTCTGGCCGACGCTCCAGAGCAGGAACAGGCGCAGCTCGTCGGCCAGTTCCGGCAGCTGCGCCACATCCAGCTCACGCAGCTGTGCGGTGCTGTCCAGGCTGTCCAGCAGGGGCGTGCAAGGACGTTCAAGGGGTATGTCGTGGAAGGTGCTAGGCATCGAACAAAGGCTCTGATTGCCGCTGGGAGCGGCAGGAAACAAGGGCGCAGTTTAACCGATGAGGGTCGTTAGCCCAACACTGGCCGTCGCCACCGGGCGAACTGCTGCTCAGAATGGGCGTTGCACAATGTACCGGGCCATCTGCCGCAGGCGCTGGGCGTCGTTGCCGAACGGCTGCAGCGCGGCGATGGCCTGCTCGCAGAGCGAGTCAGCCAGTCGGTGCGCGCCGTCCAGCCCGAGCATGGACGGGTAGGTGGGTTTGCCGCGGGCCAGATCGGCGCCCTGCTGCTTGCCCAGTACGCTGGTGTCGGCCTCCACATCGAGGATGTCATCCTGCACCTGGAACGCCAGGCCGATGCAATCGGCATATTGCTCCAGCGCCGCCAGTTGCCCGGCATCGGCACGTTCGCTGGCCAGGGCGCCGAGCTGCACGCTGGCGCGGATCAACGCGCCGGTCTTGCGCTGGTGCATGTCCTGCAGGCTGTCCTGATCCAGCAGCCCGCCGACCGCGCCGAGGTCGATGGCCTGGCCACCGACCATGCCCTGGGGACCGGCGGCCCGGGCCAGCAGGCTGGTCATGCGCAGGCGGGTCTCGGCCTGCCAGCTGCTGGCCTGGCTGATCCATTCGAAGGCCAGCGCCTGCAGCGCGTCGCCGGCCAGGATCGCCGTGGCTTCGTCGAAGGCGCGGTGGCAGGTCGGTCGACCACGGCGCAGGTCGTCATCATCCATGGCTGGCAGGTCGTCATGGATCAGTGAATAGGCATGGATCAGTTCCACTGCGGCGGCGGCTACATCCACCGGCGTGTCGCCGACCCCGAACGCCTCGCAGCTGGCATAGGTGAGGATCGGCCGGATACGCTTGCCGCCGCCGGTGACGCTGTAGCGCATGGCGGCATACAGCCGTTCCAGCTTTGCCGACGGGTTGCCCAGCTGTTGCTCGAGGTAGCTGTCGATGCGGGTCTGGCAGGCCTTGAGATATTGCTCCAGGCCGTTCATTGGGCATCGCCCTCGAACGGCATGGTGCTCAACTGACCGTCCTGTTCCAGCAGTTGCGCGACTTTCTGTTCGGCCTGGGTCAGTGCCTGCTGGCATTCGCGGGTCAGGGTCACGCCCTGCTCGAAGGCGCTGAGTGATTCCTCCAGACTCAGGTCGCCGCTTTCCAGCCGTTCAACCAGGGTTTGCAGGGCGCCCAGCGATTGCTCGAAATCGACTGCGGTTTTTTTTCGGGCCATGGGGCTACCTCGGATGATGATGTGGTTGAAAAAACGGCTGAACATTACCCAAGCCGCCGGACAGGGTCAATTTCAGAAATCACCCCATAATTGCTGGGCAATGCTCAGGGCAACCACGGGTGCCGTCTCGGTGCGCAATACCCGTGGGCCGAAGCGGGCAGCCTGGAAGCCGGCGGCCTCGGCCTGGCCGATTTCCGCCGCGCTGAGGCCGCCCTCGGGACCGATCAGCAGCCCCAGACTGGTTGGCGCTGGCAGGCTGCGCAGGTCCTGGTCGGTGCGATGATGCAGTACCAGTTTCAGCTGCGCCTGCAGGCCGGCCAGCCACTCGCTCAGTGCCATGGGCGGGTTCACCACAGGTACCCGGCTGCGACCGCACTGTTCGCAGGCGCTGATCGCGATCTGCTGCCAGTGCTGCTGGCGCTTGTCAGCCCGCTCGCCCTGCAGCCGCACTTCGCAGCGCTCGGTGAACAGCGGGGTGATCTGCGTCACGCCCAGTTCCACTGCCTTCTGGATCGCCCAGTCCATGCGCTCGCCACGGGACATGGCCTGGCCCAGGTGGACCGCCAGTGGCGATTCGGCCTGGCCATCCACGGCGGCGGCCAGGGCAATGCGCACCTGACGCTTGCCGACCTCCAGCACCTGGCCCGGCCATTCCTGGCCGGAGCCATTGAATATCTGCACCGGTGCGCCGGGGCCCAGCCGCAATACCCGGCCGACATAATGCGCCAGGTCACCTTCCAGCGACTGTTCGCCTTCGGCCAGTGGTGCGTCCAGATAGAAGCGGGAGACGCGCATCGGTCAGTTCCTGGTGGCCTGCTCGATACCTTCCCAGGCGACGCTGGCCAGGTGGTCGATCTGCTCGGGGGTGATGATATAGGGCGGCATGAAGTACACCACACTGCCCAGCGGACGCAGCAGCGCTTCATGCCGCAGGCCGTACTCGTAGACGCGGATGCCGCGACGCTCCTGCCAGGGGTAGGGGGTGCGGCTGGCCTTGTCCTGGACCATCTCGATGGCCAGCACCATGCCGGTCTGGCGCACCTCGGCGACATGTGGGTGCTCGGCGAAATGCGCAGTGGCCTTGGCCATGTGCGCGGCCAGCGCCTGGTTGCTGGCGATCACGTCGCTCTGCTCGAACAGCTCCAGGGTCGCCAGCGCCGCGGCACAGGCCAGCGGGTTACCGGTGTAGCTGTGCGAGTGCAGGAAGGCGCGCAGGGTCTCGTAGTCGTCATAGAACGCCTGATACACCTCATCGGTGGTCAGACACACGGACATTGGCAGGTAGCCGCCGGTGAGCGCCTTGGACAGGCACAGGAAGTCCGGGCTGATGCCGGCCTGCTCGCAGGCGAACATGCTGCCGGTGCGGCCGAAGCCGACCGCGATCTCGTCGTGGATCAGGTGCACGCCATAGCGGTCGCAGGCCTCGCGCAGCAGTTTGAGATACACCGGATGGTACATGCGCATGCCGCCAGCGCACTGGATCAGCGGCTCGACGATCACCGCGGCGACCTGCTCGTGGTTTTCCGCCAGCGTCCGCTCCATGTGCTGGAACATCAGCCGGCTGTGTTCTTCCCAGCTGCTGCCCGGTTCGCGGTGGTAGCAATCCGGTGAGGGTACGGTGATCACGTCCATCAGCAGCGGTTCGTAGGTCTCCTTGTACAGGGCCACATCGCCCACCGCGAGGGCGGCCAGGGTTTCGCCATGATAGCTGTTGGACAGGGTGACAAAGCGCTTCTTCTGCGGCTTGCCGCTGTTGAGCCAGTAATGGAAGCTCATCTTCAGCGCCACCTCGATGCACGAGGAGCCGTTGTCGGCGTAGAAACAGCGGGTCAGCGGCGCCGGCGTCATCGCCACCAGACGCTCCGACAGCTCGATCACCGCCGGGTGCGAGAAACCGCCAAGAATGACGTGTTCGAGGGTGTCGAGCTGCTGCTTGACGCGCTGGTTGATGTGCGGATTGGCGTGGCCGAAGATGTTCACCCACCAGGAGCTGACCGCATCCAGATAACGATTGCCGTCGAAATCATGCAGCCACACGCCCTCGCCCCGCTGGATCGGGATGATTGGCATGTGTTCGTGATCCTTCATCTGGGTGCAGGGATGCCAGAGCACCGAAATGTCCCGCTGCATCCACTCGTTGTTCAGTCCCATGCTTGCCTCGCCGGATGAAAAGTGTCCGGCGATTGTACCTCAGGCAGACACCGGCTGCAGGCCCTAGCGAGTGCCGTAGATCACCATGGTCTTGCCCTTGACGCTGATCAGCTCCTGTTCTTCCAGGGTCTTGAGCACGCGCCCGACCATCTCGCGGGAGCAGCCGACGATGCGGCCGATTTCCTGGCGGGTGATCTTGATCTGCATGCCGTCGGGGTGGGTCATGGCGTCAGGCTGCTTGCACAGCTCGAGCAGGGTAGCGGCGACACGGCCGGTGACATCGAGAAAGGCCAGGTCGCCGACCTTGCGGGTAGTGCGGCGCAGGCGGTCGGCCATCTGCCGGCCCACGGCGTAGAGCAGTTCCGGGTCACGCTCGGTGATTTCGCGGAACTTGGCGTAGGTCAGTTCGGCCACTTCGCATTCGGTCTTGGCCTTGACCCAGGCGCTGCGGTCCTGCTCGACCTGCTCCTCGTCGAACAGACCCATCTCGCCGAAGAAATCACCCTGGTTGAGATAGGCGATGATCATGTCGCGACCCTGATCGTCCTCGATCAGTATGGTGACCGAGCCCTTGACGATGTAGTACAGGCGGTCGGAAATGTCACCGGCGTGAATGATGGTGCTGCGCGGGGCGAAGCGACGGCGATAACACTGTCCCAGAAACGCATCGAGATTCTTTATCTTGGGGGGCAGGGAAAGAGCAACCATTCTTGTCATCCTGTCATATATGATCGGGCAGACCATGCAAACATGGGCATCCTTGCAGCCTCTTCATGAGACCAATCCGGATTATGTCCAGTTTTCGGTGGAATGGCCAGCATCTGCCGCTGTGCCGGCGGTGTGCTATTCTCCGCCGCCAGCGAACAACGCATTGCAGCGGGAGAGCGGAATGAAAGCGCATATCAAATGGGTAGACGGCGCCATGTTTCTCGGCGAATCGGGCAGTGGCCATACCATCGTCATGGACGGGCCGGAGGAAGCCGGTGGGCGCAACATGGGCGTGCGGCCGATGGAGACGGTGCTCATTGGTCTGGGTGGCTGTGCCAGCTATGACGTGGTCAGCATCCTGAAAAAGGGCCGCCAGGACATTCGTGACGTGCACACCCTGCTGGAAGCCGAGCGCGCCGACAGTGAGCCCAAGGTGTTCACCCGGATCCACGTGCACTTCGTGGTGACTGGCAAACAGTTGAAGGAAGCGCAGGTCAAGCGCGCCGTCGAACTGTCCGCCGAGAAATACTGCTCGGCCTCGATCATGCTCGGTCGTGCCGGGGTCGAGATCACCCACGACTATGAGATCGTCGAGATCGACTGAGATGCGCTGGAGATGCTGGCGTTTCATCGTGCAGTGTGCGCGCTTCCAGTGTGCAGGCACGAGTCTCCCCTCGCCCCTTGCGGGAGAGGGGTTGGGGGAGAGGGGGAGAGCTTTAAATGCGGTAGGTGACGCTGGTCATGGCCTTGGACATCAGCTTCATCGCCGCCTTCACCGGCCGCGGGAAGACCACCCCGCCGGCCTGCAGCGCCTGACTGCCGTGCTCTATCTCATCCTCGCGCATCTGTTCGAGGATCGCTCGGGACTTGAGGTCGTCTTCCGGTAACTGGCGCAGGTGATCGTCCAGATGGCGCTCCACCAGTTGCTCGGTAGCGGCGACGAAGCCCAGGCTGATGCGGTCGCTGATCTTGCCGGCCGCCGCGCCAAGACCGAAGGACAGCCCATAGAACAGCGGATTGAGCAGACTGGTGCGACTGCCCAGCTCGCCGAGGCGCTGCTCGCACCAGGCCAGGTGGTCGATCTCCTCGGCGGCGGCCTGCTCCATCTGGCCGCGCACCTCCGGCAGCTTGGCGGTCAGCGCCTGGCCCTGATACAGGGCCTGGGCACAGACCTCGCCGGTGTGGTTGATGCGCATCAGCCCGGCCACATGCCGGCGCTGCTCATCGGTGACCGCATCGGCACGCAGGTGCTGTGCCGGTGATGGCCGCCCGGCCTGGGCCGCGCCCGGCACCAGGGTGCGCATGGCCTGCTCGGACTGGCACAGCAGGCGGTCGAACAGGCTGTATTGGCGGGTACTCATGTCATCTCTCCTGAAACCGGTTGCAGTGTGGGTCGTCGGGCTTCAACCCGGAGGCCAGCCCATCTGCCGCTGGCCCAGCACATGCAGGTGGATGTGGTAGACCGTCTGGCTGCCCATTTCCTTGCAGTTGAACACGGTGCGAAAGCCGCCCTCGCAACCCAGCTCCAGGGCCAGGCGCTGGCCGACATAGTTCATGTAGCCAACCAGTTCGCAATCTTCCTCTGTCATGTCGTTCAGAGTGGCGATATGCTTTTTCGGGATCACCAGAAAATGCACCGGAGCCTGGGGGTTGATGTCATGGAAGGCCAGGACGCGATCATCCTCGAAGATCTTCTTTGACGGGATCTTGCCTTCGGCAATGCTGCAGAACAGACAATCCACTGTGTGCTCCTCGTTATCGGTGGTAGTGTCGTCCAGTTTAACCAACCACCGACGGAATGGAACAGGGCCGGGATGCGTAATGAAGAATGATATCCATGATCTGGGGCTGGTACTGGACTCCCGGGTCCGCCTGATCGTCATCGAATCCTGGGAAGAGCTGCGCGTGCTCGAGGCGATTGCCACGCTGGCGGTCAAGCGCAGCCAGACCTGGTATACCTGGAACCAGGTCGAGGGTCTGCAGCGCCTGGGCTTCGGTACCGCGATCGATAGCGCCGAGGATCTCGGCGACCCGGAGCAGGCGCTTGACTACGTTCGCCGTCAACGCGAGCCGGCGCTGTTCGTGTTCTGCGACCTGCACCCGTTCATGCAGTCACCACGACTGGTCCGGCTGCTGAAGATGATCGCCATGGACCCGGCCGAGCAGGCGCCGACCCTGCTGCTGGTCAGCCATGAGCTGCCGCTGCCAGCGGAACTGCGCCGGCTGGCGGCGCGTATCAGCCTGAGCATGCCCTCGGATGAGCAACTGGCGGCGATCATCCGCGAGGAAGCGGCGCGCTGGACCGAACGCAACCAGGGGCGGCGGGTGCGTACCGACAGCCGCACCCTGGAACAGGTGGTGCGCAACCTGCGCGGGGTTACCCATGAGGAGGCACGGCTGCTGGCGCGCAAGTTGATCGTCGACGACGGGGCGATCACCCAGGAAGACCTGCCGGTGCTCAACCGCGCCAAGTTCAGCCTGCTGGACATGCAGGGTGTGCTGAGTTTCGAGCAGGATACCGCACGCTTTGCCGACGTCGGCGGCCTGGCGCAGTTCAAGCGTTGGCTGGCCGACCGCCAGGCGGCCTTCAATCGCCCCGGTGCGGCCGCGGACATGCCCAAGGGGGTATTGCTGGCCGGTGTGCAGGGCTCGGGCAAGAGCCTGGCAGCGCGGGCCGTGGCCGGCTTGTGGGGCCTGCCGCTGTTGCGGCTGGATTTCGCGGCGCTGTACAACAAGTACATCGGTGAAACCGAGAAGAACCTGCGCGAGGCACTGACCATGGCCGATGCCATGGAGCCCTGCGTGCTGTGGATCGACGAGATCGAGAAGGGCTTGGCCGATGATGGCGCCGACCAGGGCGTGTCGCGGCGGGTGCTGGGCACCCTGTTGACCTGGATGGCCGAACGCCGCAGCCGGGTATTTCTGGTGGCCACCGCCAACAACGTGATGCAGCTGCCGCCGGAGCTGATCCGCAAGGGCCGGCTGGACGAGCTGTTCTTCGTCGACCTGCCGGATGCGCGGGTGCGTGAGGACATCTTCCGTATCCACCTCGGCAGCCGCGAGCTGCCGGTCGAGCGCTTCGACCTGACCGCGCTGGCGGTGGCCAGTGAAGGTTTTGCCGGGGCCGAGATCGAACAGGCGGTGGTATCCGCGGTCTACAGTGCCGCGGCCCGTCAGGAAGAGGCCGGGCAGGCCCACGTACTGGCGGCGCTCAGCGAGACCTCACCGCTGTCGGTGGTCATGGCCGAGCGTATCCAGGCATTGCGCGACTGGGCCCGCCACCGGGCGGTGATGGCGGATTAGAACGGCTTGAGCACCACCAGCAACACGGCGCCGACCAGCACCAGCACCGGCGCCTCGTTGAACCAGCGGTAGAACACATGGGAGCGGGTATTGCTGTCATTGGCGAAGCGCCGCAGCTGTGCACCGCACAGGAAGTGGTAGACCACCAGCAGGGCTACCAGCGTCAGCTTGGCATGCAACCAGCCCTGCTGCAGCCACTGCGGCATGAGTACCAGCAGGGCAATGCCGAGCCCGACCGCGACCAGCATGGAGGGTGTCATGATGCCGCGGTACAGCTTGCGCTCCATGATCTTGAAGCGCTCGCGGCTGGTCTGGTCTTCGCTCATGGCGTGGTAGACGAACAGTCGTGGCAGGTAGAACAGCCCGGCGAACCAGGTGATGACGGCCATGATGTGAAAGGCTTTGATCCATAGATACACGTGAGGCTCCTGGTTTGACGTTATGGCGCGCTGGTAATTTCCCGCAGCGCTTTTATCATAGAGGGCTTGGGGTCGGACAGGCCCGTGTTGGCCATGTTAATAGAATCGAGGCGTGAAATGATCAAGATAGGCATTGTAGGGGGAACCGGGTATACCGGTGTCGAATTGCTGCGGTTGCTGGCGGCACACCCGCAGGCACGTGTCGAGATCATTACCTCGCGATCGGAAGAAGGCGTACGGGTAGCGGACATGTACCCCAACCTGCGTGGCCATTACGATGACCTGGCTTTCAGCGTCCCGGATACCGAGACCCTCGGTCGCTGCGATGTGGTGTTCTTCGCCACCCCGCATGGCGTAGCTCACGAACTGGCCGGCGAGCTGCTGGCCACCGGTACCCGCATCATTGACCTGTCGGCGGATTTCCGCCTGCGCGACGCCGAGCTGTGGGCCAGGTGGTACGGTCAGCCGCATGGTGCGCCGCAGCTGCTGGAGGAGGCGGTTTACGGTCTGCCCGAGGTCAACCGTGAGGCGATCCGCAGCGCCCGGCTGATCGCCGTGCCCGGCTGCTATCCGACCTCGGTGCAACTGGGTCTGATCCCGCTGCTGGAAGCCGGCCTGGCGCAACCGCACAACCTGATTGCCGACTGCAAGTCCGGCGTCAGCGGTGCCGGTCGCGGGGCCAAGGTCGCTTCGCTGTTCTGCGAGACCACCGAAAGCATGAAGGCCTACGGCGTACCCGGACACCGGCACCTGCCGGAGATCGTACAGGGCCTGCAGCGTGCCGCCGGCGGCGAGGTCGGGCTGACCTTCGTGCCGCACCTGACGCCGATGATTCGCGGCATCCACTCCACCCTGTATGCCCATGTGCCGGACCGCAGCGTCGATCTGCAGCAGCTGTTCGAGCAGCGCTATGCCAACGAGCCCTTCGTCGATGTCATGCCGGCCGGCAGCCATCCGGAGACCCGCAGCGTACGCGGTGCCAACGTCTGCCGCCTGGCGGTGCACCGGCCGCAGGATGGTGATCTGGTGGTGGTGCTGTCGGTGATCGATAACCTGGTCAAGGGCGCCTCCGGGCAGGCGATCCAGAACATGAACATCGCCCTGGGGCTGGACGAGAGTCTGGGCTTGCAACAGCCGGCGCTCATGCCCTGATGGATAGCGAAAAGGTCGACCAGCCCCTGACCGAGCAGAGTATCGAACGGCGCCCGGCCAACCCGCCGCCGCGCCGGCGCCTGCCTGTCTGGCTGTTGCTGGCCGGCCTGCCGCTGTGTGGCTGGCTGGGCTGGACGGCGGCGATGCACTCGGCGCAGATGCAGGACTACCAGCGCCTGCGCGAGGAGCGGGCCGGCATGCAGGCCGAACTCGAGGATACGCGCCTGCGCCACCAGCAACTGGAGGTGGACCTGCTGGTCGCCCGCCAGTCCGTCACTGATGGCCAGCAGGTGATCACCGATCTCGAGCAGCAGCTGTTTCGTCTGCAGCAGGATCTGGCCCAGTACCAGGGTGCGCTGGCGCCCAATGCCATGGCTCCGGGGGTACGGATTCAGGCTTTTGAGCTGCAGCGCACGGACGTGCCCGGGGTTTTCCGCTACAAGGTCATGGTCAGCCGGGTCGGCAATGAAAGCGATACGGTGCAGGCGACCCTGGGGATCGAGGTGCAGGGGCGCCAGGATGACCAGCAAGTGCGGATTCCACTGGCAGAACTCACGGCTGACCGCACCGAGACACTGGCGCTGAATTTTCGCTATTTCCAGGTGGTACCGGCCAATGGCGGCGAGGCCGAGTTGATGCTGCCGGTGGGATTTGTCCCCGAGCGGGTACACCTGAAAGTCGAGCATGACGGTAAGCTGTTGCTGGAACAGACCGTGGAATGGACTGAGACGGGAGTCGGATCCTGATGTTGAAACTGGACAGACGCAAGAACACCACGCTCAGCCAGTATGCTGGCAAGACCACGGTGATTGCCGCAGACACCGAAGTGCGCGGCGACCTGCGCTTCGGTGGTGCGGTGCAGGTGGATGGCAGGGTGATCGGTAACATCGATGCGGAAGAAGGCCTGGTCCTCGTTGCCCAGGAAGGCTACGTCGAGGGCATCATCAAGGCGCCGAGCGTGGTGGTCAATGGTGTGATCGTCGGCGACGTGCATGCCTTCGAGCATTTGCAGCTGGATGCCGAGGCGCGGATAGACGGTGATCTGTACTACCGGTTCATGGAGATGGTGTCCGGCGCGCAGATCAATGGCCAGCTGCATTATCTTGGCGACGGGCGCGCCGATGCCGGTGCCGGCGAGCTGGCGGGCCGACGCGAATTCAAGAGTAGTTGACCAAAAGAGTCGGGCAAACGGATAATAGCCGGCTTGTTGTGCTGCGGCACTGCCGCCGGAGGATGTATGTCTAGTGCTGAAGTTTTTACCCCTGCTCCCATGCAGTTTTCCGATAGCGCGGTGGACAAGGTCCGCTCGCTGATCGAGGAGGAGGGTAACGAGCGCTTGAGTCTGCGCGTATTCGTCACTGGTGGGGGGTGCTCCGGTTTCCAGTATGGCTTCACTTTCGATGACGAACTGGCCGAGGACGATACCGTCATCGAGCGTGGTGGTGTGCGTCTGGTGGTGGACCCGATGAGCTTCCAGTACCTGGCCGGCTCCGAGGTGGACTACCTGGAGGGGCTGGAAGGCTCGCGCTTCGTCATCAACAACCCGAACGCCGCCACCACCTGTGGCTGTGGCTCGTCATTCTCCATCTGAGGTTTCGGCCGGTATCTCAGGCCGGGTAGATCGCCCCCAGAATCCGTTCCCCGCTGGCCCCGGTGACCGCAGGCAGGTTGCCGCTCTGGCGCAGCTCGCAGCGCCAGGCCAGCCAGGCGAAAGCCATGGCTTCCATCCAGTCGGGGTCCACTCCCAGCACTGCAGTGCTATGTACCAGCTGGGGCGCCAATAACTGCTGCAGGCGTTCCATCAGCCAGCCGTTGCGTGCGCCACCCCCACAGATATACACCGCTTCGGGTTGCTGCGGGCAACTGGCGAGCGCCTCGGTGATACTGCGTGCGGTCAACTCCAGCAGGGTGGCCTGCACGTCGGCCGGGTGGTCCTGGCGATCATCGAGCTGTCGCTGCAGCCAGGCGGGGTGAAAGTACTCGCGACCGGTGCTCTTGGGTGCCGCGCGGCCGAAGTAGGGGTCCTGCAATAGCCTGTCCAACAGCTCGGGGATCACCTGGCCGCTACGTGCCCAGGCGCCATCGGCATCGAACAACTGGCCGGTATGGCGCTGTATCCAGTGGTCCAGCAATACGTTGCCGGGACCGCTGTCGAAGCCGCACACCTGATTGTCTGCGCTGAGCAGGGTCAGATTGGCGAAGCCGCCGATATTGATCAGCACCCTGGACTGTTGTGGATCGCTCAACAGCCAGGCATGGAAGGCCGGGACCAGCGGCGCACCTTCGCCGCCGGCGGCCAGGTCGCGACTGCGAAAATCGCTGATTACATCGACCCCGCACAGTTCCGCGAGCAGCGCAGGAGCGCCGATCTGCACGCTGAAACCGGATTCCGGGTGGTGACGAATGGTCTGCCCATGGCTGCCGATAGCCGAGACCTGGCTGGCGCTGATGCCGTGCTGCTGCAGCAACTGGTGTACACCCTGCGCCGCCAGGCGCGCCCATTGCTGACCGGCGATACCGGCCCGGTGGATCTCGTCGTCGCCGGGCTGGCACAGCGCAAGCAGGTCGTTGCGCAGGTCGGGAGGAAGTGGCAGGCACAGTGCGCCAACGAGTGTGGCGCGTGGTGAGGTGGGGGAAAAGGCGGTCAGGGCAATGTCGACACCATCCAGGCTGGTGCCTGACATGATGCCGACATATAGCGCGCTCACTCAGTCGTCCAGCTGGGCCAGTTGGGTCGCACCCTGCTGATCGAGGCTGGCCATCAACTGATTGCTCAGTGTCATGAAGGCTGTGCGCTCGCTCTGCGGAATGGGATCGGATGCCGGCAGCTTGACGCTGAGCGGGTCGACGTGGGTGCCATTGACCTGGAACTCATAGTGCAGGTGCGGGCCGGTCGCCAGACCGGTGGCGCCGACATAGCCGATCACCTGGCCCTGGGATACGTTGCTGCCCGCGCGCAGGCCCGAGGCGTAACGGCTCATGTGTGCATACAGGGTCTGGTAGGTCTGGCCGTGCTTGATCACCACGGTGTTGCCGTAGCCGCCCTTGCGCCCGACATGCACCACGCGGCCATCACCGGTGGCCTTGATCGGCGTACCGGTGGCGGCTGCATAGTCGACACCCTTGTGCGCGCGGATCTTGTTCAGCACCGGGTGGCGGCGGCCAGGGTTGAAGCGTGAGCTGATGCGAGCGAACTCGACCGGCGTGCGGATGAACGCCTTGCGCATGCTGGTGCCGTCTGCCCGGTAATAGCTGCTCTGGCCGTTGCGGTCAGTATAGCGTACGGCGGTATAGGTCTTGCCGCGGTTGGTGAAGCGGGCGGCGAGGATATTGCCGGTACCGACGCGCTGGTCGTCGACGTGTTTCTCTTCGAACAGCACTTCGAAGCTGTCGCCCTGGCGGATTTCACGGGCGAAGTCCACGTCATAGCCGAAGATGTTCGCCATCTGCATGGTCAGGTTGTGCGACAGGCCGGCATTCTGCGCGGCGAGGAACAGTGAGCTGTCGATACTGCCGTTGGCGAAGCGGGTGCTGACCTCGGGCTCGATGACATCCTTGCTGAACGCGTAGCTGTCGCCATCGCGGTCGATGCGAATGGTTTCCAGGCTGTTGAGCTTGGAGCGCATACCCAGCAGTTGGCCCTCGTCATCCATCTTGAAGTCGACCTCCTGGCCGACGCGCAGGCGGGTGAATGCCTTGGCGTCCTTGCTGCTGTTGACCACCGCATGCAGGGTGTTGGCAGACAGTCCGGCATTCTGGAACAGGATGGACAGGGTATCGCCGGGTGCCACGGTCACGCTGTTCCACTCCGGGGCAGGTGCTGCGACGGATGCGACGGGCTCGACCGCTACCGGTTGCAGGCTGATGCCTGCCTGCACGACTTCCGGCGAGGCGGTGGTATGCATGGACTCGGAAGTGCTGGTCAGCTCCAGCGGCGAGGTGAGTGTGACTGTTTCGCTGATCAGGGCATCCAACTCTTCAGAGAGCGCAGGTTCTGACGCTTCCAGGCGCAGTTCCTGCAGGTCGAGCTGGACCAGGGTTTTCTTGGCTTCGACTTCGGTTGTGGGGATGACGAGCAGAAAAATGCTCAGCGCGGCGGCGATACCACTGGCAGCCATCAGGTGGCTTTTCGGGTAGCGCGGTGACTTTGACTTGTGATGACCCATAAGCGCTCTTCTGGTTGATTCTGTGAAAAGTGAAGTAACTTGCTAAATTATAACCGAAAGTGCCTTAAGGCAAGGTTTTTGCGTACCCGTCCGTCAGGTTTTCGGCGTCATTTTCAAGTCTGTGCTAGTCACGGGTCGGCTGCATCGCCGGGTCAAGTTTAATCTTGGTCGTCAATGTTGTATCGTTTCTCCCCTTTCTTCTTTGACCTTTATCAAACTTCACTGAACAGGAATCAAGCATGAAGCCGGTTGACGAGCAGTTGGCGCTGATCAAGCGCGGGGCGGACGAAATATTGGTGGAAGCCGAGCTGCGAGCCAAGCTGGAGCGCGGCACTCCGCTGCGCGTCAAGGCCGGCTTCGACCCGACGGCTCCTGATCTGCATCTGGGGCATACGGTGCTGATCAACAAGCTGCGCCAGTTCCAGGAGCTGGGCCACGATGTGCTGTTCCTGATCGGTGACTTCACCGGCATGATCGGCGACCCCAGTGGCAAGAACGCCACTCGCCCGCCGCTGACCCGCGAGCAGGTGCTGGACAATGCCGAGACCTATAAGGAACAGGTATTCAAGATTCTCGATCCGCAGCGTACCCAGGTGATGTTCAACTCGCAGTGGATGGATGATTTTTCCGCTGCGGACATGATCCAGCTGGCCGGCAAGTACACAGTGGCGCGGATGCTCGAGCGGGACGATTTTGACAAGCGCTACAAGGGTGGGCAGTCGATCGCCATTCATGAATTCCTCTATCCGCTGATCCAGGGCTATGACTCGGTGGCGATGCGCGCCGATATCGAGCTGGGTGGTACCGATCAGAAGTTCAACCTGCTGATGGGGCGGGAGTTGCAGCGCCAGTATGGACAGGAGCCGCAGATCACCTTGACCATGCCGTTGCTGGTCGGGCTGGATGGCGAAATGAAGATGTCCAAGTCCCTTGGTAACTATGTCGGGATCAACGATCAGCCGGGGGTGATGTACAACAAGATCGTCTCCATGCCCGATACGCTGATGTGGCGCTACTTCGAGTTGCTCAGTTTCCGCAGTATGGAGGAGATCGCTGGCCTGCGTGCCGATGTCGAGGCGGGAGCCAACCCGCGGGATATCAAGATCAAGCTGGCGGAAGAGTTGGTGGCACGCTTTCATGGGGAAGAGGCTGCAGTCAGTGCCCATCGTTCGGCAGGCAATCGGTTGAAGGATGGCGAGCTGCCGGAGGATCTGCCGGAAGTGGTTATCGAATCAGCAGCGGATCTGCCGATATCGGCGGTGCTGAACCAGGCCGGTATGGTGAAGAATGCGGCGGCGGCACGGGATCTGCTCAGCGCCGGCTCGGTGAAGGTCGATGGCCAGGTAGTGGATCGAGAATTCGTGTTCCAGCTGGGCTCGGAACATGTCTGTCAGGCCGGCAAGAAGAAATTTGCCAGAATTACCGTGAAAAGCGCTTGACGGCAAAACTGTCGGGCCTATAATGCGCCCCTCGCTTGTCGCGTTGGGGTTTGAAAACCTCAATTAAATCAAGGGGTTATCCTGTTTTGCACGATGTGCTCAGGGTGATTTTCCAGTTGACAGACAAGCGAAACGGCGTAGAATGCGCCGCTCACCGCCAGGGTGGTTCGGACAAGGTTTCGAACAGCCAGTGACCGGTGAGAACGGATTGAACGGAAGGCGTTGACACAGGGGTTTAGTCCTGTAGAATGCGCCTCCCTGGCCCGGAACGGCAAGATGGTTTCAGGTCGGATCTTCAGGTGGTGAGCGTGCAGATTGCCTCACAAAAACACTTGACAGATCAGAAGGTTGGCGTAGAATGCGCGGCCTTGGTTGAGCAGAGACTG
>NZ_JACLGO010000011.1:94602-123688 GCF_014219065.1 Halopseudomonas xiamenensis | reverse complement strand
GGTTGTCGAAGCCTTCCGAGGCTGTGCGCTCGATCAGGACGATACACTTGCAGATCTCATCGGGGCCCGCAGTCAAGAACTGCATACAGAGGCCGGATATACGACAGACAGCCTGCTCTTGTCAGTGAATGTTGAAAGCCTTGCAATGAGGGAGGAGACCATATACGACAACCCGGCGCCTGCTACCTGGGGGTGTAGCGCCCCTGCGCTACGCCGGGTTCCGGTAGGCACGGGACAACCCAAGCGGCACACGCCTGGCCCATACAAACAACAAAAATGGTATCGGTAACATGTTCAAGAACACAATCAAGCTGCTGCTGGCCTGCGCTGTGACAGCAACAGCGCCCGTTGCACTGGCAGACTTCCTCGGTGATGCCAAGGCCAGCCTCGAGCTGCGCAACTTCTACTACAACCGGGACTTCCGCAACGAGGGTGCCGCCCAGTCCAAGCGGGACGAGTGGGGCCAGGGCTTCATACTCAACCTGCAGTCGGGGTTCACCGAAGGCCGCATCGGCTTCGGTGTCGACGCGCTCGGTACCCTCGGGGTCAAGCTGGATTCCAGCCCCGACCGCACCGGCTCGGGCATTCTTGCGCATGATTCCGAGCGCAACGTGGCGGATGAATACAGCAAGCTGACGCTGACCGCCAAGGCGCGCGCCGGGCAGAGCGAGTTGCGGATCGGTGGTCTGCATCCGACCTTGCCGATGCTGTGGAGCAACAACAGTCGGCTGCTGCCGCAGATCTTCCGTGGTGGCATGCTGGTGTCCAACGACCTGGAGCCGTTGAGCATCACTTTGCTGCGGGTGAACGCGGTCAAGCAGCGCAATTCCACGGATTTCGAATCGCTGACGGCCTTCGGCTATGCACCGGTTCGCGCCGACCATTACGACTATCTGGCGCTGGATTACCAGGTGCGCCCGGGCCTGGCGCTCAGCTATCACCTGGCCGAGCTGGATGACCTGTACCGTTCCCACTTTCTTGGCCTGAAGCTCGATCAACCGCTTGGCGCCGGTAGTCTGATCGCGGATATCCGCTACTTCGACGCCAGTGACAGCGGCTCTGAAAGGCTGGGTGAAGTGGATAACCGTACCCTGAGCAGCTGGTTGGCCTACCGTGTGGCGGGTCATACCCTGGGTGGCGGTTACCAGAAGGCCTGGGGCGATACCCCCTTTGCCTTCGTCAATGGTGCTGACACCTATCTGTTCGGTGAATCGCTGGTCAGTACCTTCACCGCGCCGAAGGAGCGGGTCTGGTTCCTGCGTTATGATTTCGACTTTGCCGCCGTGGGGCTGGATGGTCTCAGCCTGGTGACCCGGTATGTGAAGGGTGACCAGGTCGATCCGACGCTGCTGAACACCGCCCAGGCCGCCGAGTTGCGCGCGCAGGGCCGTGAGGGCAAGGAATGGGAGCGAGTCACGGATATCGCCTACCAGGTCCAGAGCGGACCGCTCAAGGACCTGGCCCTGCAATGGCGCAACTCCACCAACCGTTCGACCTACGCCGATAGCGCCAACGAGAACCGGCTGATCGTGCGCTATACCTTCAATTTCTGATTGAAGGCGTATACGGTCGGCATAGCCGGATGGCTAATAGCGGTGACCTGCACCCTGCGTTACACTCCGCGCTCGATTGATTGGTCCGACCAGTCGAAATCCCGCGGTTTTGCAGCGCAGCAGAGCAGGGGGCCGCTATGGCGATAATGCACAAAGACACTATTTCAGCTTGCCTTCTGAAGGAAGCCTTGCTGGGCTTCACCCGTCCCGGGCTGGACGTCGGAGCCCTGCTGGACAGCCTCGGGTTTCCCGGCGTGCCGCTGGATGAGCCGGGCCAGCGGGTGCCGGTCGAGCTGTACAGTGCGGTCTGGCTGCGCCTGGCCGCTACCTATGACGATGAGTTCTTCGCCATGGACCCGCGCCCGCTGCGGCTCGGCAGTTTCAACTTTCTCTGTCGCAGCGGTATCAACCAGCCGACGGTGGAACAGGCGCTGATCCATACTCTCAACTTCCTCGGGCTGATGCTCGGCAACTTCCAGGGGCGTCTGGCGCGCAGTCGCAGTCTGGCGGAAATTGTCCTGCAGGAACACAAGCGCCCACCGCAGCGGCCTTTCGCCTATTTCACCTACTGGATGATTGTGCACGGGCTGGCCTGCTGGCTGGCGGGCCGGCGCATTCCCCTGCTGGCAGTCGAGCTGCGCTGCCCTGAGCCGGGCTACATAGCCGACTACCAGGTGATGTTTTCCGATAACCTGCGTTTCGGCCAGGCCTCTACCCGCGTCATCTTCGCCGCCGAAGCGCTGGACCTGCCGGTCCGCCGCAGCGCGGCCGAGTTGCGCTGTTTCCTCGATCATGCACCGGCCAATATCCTGGTCCGCTACCGGGATGCCAACAGCCTGGCCAGCCAGGTCAAGAACGCCCTGCGCGCGCTGCCAGCGATCGACTGGCCAACCAGCGATGCCCTGGCGCAATCGCTGTGCATGTCGCCGTCGACCTTGCGCCGCCGGCTGGCCGCCGAAGGGGCCCAGTACCAGGCGATCAAGGACAGCCTGCGCGAAGAGCAGGCAACCCGCTGGCTGGCCGACCCGACAATCAGCTATGCCGATATCGCCGAGCAGCTCGGCTTTGCCGATGTCAGCTCGTTCTACAAGGCCTTCCGCAAGTGGACCGACACCAACCCCGGCCATTATCGCCAGCTGATTCTGGGGGATGATTGAACTGCCTGGCGTGCCCAGGTGATGTGCCAGGCCGGCTTCATCAGGCGGAATCATCGCTGAAATCCTCCTCCCAGAACTCCAGGTCGCCACGGGAACCGGGAGTGCGAGCCAGTTCCTGTGCCCGCAGTTCCACCCGGCGGATCTTGCCCGAAATGGTTTTCGGCAGGTCGCTGAACTCGATTCGCCGTACGCGTTTGTAGGGCGCCAGTTGCTGACGAGCGAACTCGATGATGTGGCGGGCCAGCTCCGGGCTCGGGGTATGGCCCTGGCGCAGGATGACGAATGCCTTGGGAACACAGGAGCGTACCGGATCGGGGCTGGGAATGACCGCCGCCTCGGCAACGGCGTCGTGTTCGATCAGCACGCTTTCCAGTTCGAAGGGGCTTATGCGATAGCCCGAGGACTTGAAGACGTCATCGCTGCGGCCGATATAGGTGAAGTACCCGGCGGCGTCCCGGACGGCGACATCACCGGTACGGTAGTATCTGCCGCCCAGCGCTTCGCTGGTGCGGTCGGGATCACCTTCGTAGCCACTGGTCAGGCTGGCGGGGGCCGGGTCGAGGACCAGGGCGATTTCCCCCTCGTCGGCCTCCTGGCCATCGGCGTCGAGCAGCACGATCTGGTATCCCGGTAATGGCCGACCCATGGAGCCGCTGCGCAGGGGCTGCCCCGGGCTGTTGCCGATCTGCGCCGTGGTCTCCGTCTGGCCATAACCGTCACGGATGTTCAGCCCCCAGGCGTGGCGGACGCGCTCTATTATCTCGGGGTTGAGCGGTTCGCCGGCACCGACCAGTTCACGCAGGGCCACCGGGTAGCTGGCCAGATCCTCCTGCACCAGCATGCGCCATACGGTGGGTGGGGCACAGAGCGAGGTGACCCTGCAGCGTACCATCTCGTCCAGTACGGTCCTGGCATCGAAGCGCTCATACTGGTAGCTGTAGACGGTCGCCCCGACGGTCAGCGGAGCGAAGAAACAGCTCCAGGCGTGCTTGGCCCAGCCGGGTGAACTGATGTTGTAGTGGATATCCCCGGCCTTCAACCCCAGCCAGTAGAGCGTGGAAAGATGGCCAATGGGATAACTGGCATGGCTGTGTACGACCAGCTTGGGCTTGGATGTGGTGCCAGAGGTGAAGTACAGCAGCAGAGGATCATCGGCGGCGGTAATGCCATCGGGCACGAAGTCTTCGCTGGCCTGGTGGCTGTCCGCGAAGCCTGTCCAGCCCTGGGGGTGACCATCCACCGCGATACGGGTGTGAATCTGCGGGTAGGCGGCGAAGCGCTGGGCATTGTCGCCCATGGTCACGATATGGCGCACGCGGCCGCGCTCTATGCGGTCGGCCAGATCATCATCCGCCAGCAGAGTGGCGCAAGGAATGGTCACTGCTCCCAGTTTCATGCAACCCAGCATGATTTCCCACAGGGCGATATGGTTGGGCAGCATCACCAGGACCCGGTCACCCCGCCGAATACCCCGCTCCCTCAGGAAGTTGGCGGTCTGGTTCGAGCGGCGTGCCAGTTCGGCGAAGGTCAGCTGCTGTTCCTGCCCGGCACCGACCAGCCACACCGCCGGGTGCTGGTTGTCCCTGGCGATTGTATCGAAATGATCCAGTGCCCAGTTGAACTGGGTTGGCTTGGGCCATTTGAAGCCCTGGCAGGCGGCGGTGTAGTTGTCGCGGTTGGCGAGCAGGAAATCCAGTGCGGCGGCAAAGGATGGGTTCTCGGGCAGACTCATCGCAGGACCTCACTGACACTCGGGCAATGGGTGATGCCATGAAGCGTGGCATATATGTTGGGCATTGATACGCTCCTGAATTGTTCTTTTTATCTGCCAGAAAACGAGCAAGCCCCATGCCACACTACAAAATCTTTTTTATATCAATGAGTTGAGGTCGGGCGTTGACCGGAAAAGCCCTGCCGGGTGGAGAACTGTCGCAAAGCGGTCCAGTCTCTTGAGACTTTGTCTTAATATGAAACAGTGGGTCGTCATCCCGGTGGTGCCGGAAGCGCAGCGGTCATCGGGTAGAGCAGTCTTCATGGCGTAGATGGCTGCCCTCGGCACTGCTGGCTCAATTATTGCTGCATAACACGAGGCGGTCGGGCATGCTGAAGTCCGTATCCGCCGATAATAAGAGGGTCTGCAACCAGACTCCGGAGGGGTAGCCATGCATATGAATACAAGACTCAACCCTGGATTGATCGATATTTTCCGTGCTCGGGAAATGTCGCTTGCCGATCGGGGTTGGTGTTCCGGTGAGTTCATCCTGCGCGAACCGATCCGCGCATCCTGGCAGCGCAGCATGGATTATGGGCTGCAGCCGGATACCGATCCGGCCGGGTCTGACCAGGTCGCGCTCGGCGCCGAGGATCTGTATGAAAGCAACAGAATGTTGCTGGACTGTGCCGAGCCCGCCTTGCAGCATCTGACCGACAGGCTCGGCCATCACGGCAATGACAGCCTGCTCATCCTGGTGAATGCCCAGGCTACGGTGTTGGCGATTGAGGGCGGCAGCAGCAAGTGGCGCGAGCTGCGTGATCTGAATCCCGGGGTGTGTTGGAGCGAGGCGCAGCGGGGTACCAATGCCCTGGGCACCGCGCTGGTCGAGGGCCGACCGACCATGATCGGCTATGGCGAACATTTCCTCGACCGCCTCAGCATCTTCTCCTGTGCGGCCGTGCCTATTCGCAACCCGCAGGGCATCATCGAAGGTGTACTCGACCTGACTCGTCAAGGCCCGACGTTGCAGGCCCAGGACAGTCTGCTGTTGCTGGACATGACCGCCAGTCAGATCGAGAGCCGCCTGTTCATCAGCTCCTATGGGCATCAGTATGTGGTGGCTTTTCATCCGCGTCAGCAATACCTGGATACCGCCTGGCAGGGCCTGCTGGCGCTGGATCAGGAGGGCAGGATACTGGCAGCCAATGAACGCGCCTGCGAGTTCTTCGCCATGGATCGCAAGCAATTGGTCGGTCAACCCGGGGAAGGCCTGATCCGAGGGTGGCAGGAACGCTTCGGACAGTTGCGCCGGGGTATCAGCGGCAGCCTGCGGACGCCGCGTGGCGATTTCTTCTACAAGACCCTGCATAGGCCCGAACCCCTGTCGGTGCCGGTGCATCAACCGGGGGTACGCAAAGGCAATACCACCCCCAGTCTGGAAACCCTGGCTGGCAGCAGCAACCCGCGCTATCTGCGGGAGTTGAACATGGCAGTACGTGGCCTGCGGCACGACCTGCCCATCCTGTTGCTCGGTGAAACCGGCTCGGGCAAGGAGTGGGTCGCCCGCGCGCTGCACCAGAGCAGCCAAAGGGCGGACAAGCCCTTCATCGCCGTCAACTGCGCGGCCATCCCCGAGGGGCTGATCGAGTCCGAGCTGTTCGGTTATCGGGACGGGGCCTTTACCGGGGCGCGGCGCGGTGGCATGACTGGCCGGCTGCAACAGGCCCATGGCGGCACCCTGTTTCTTGATGAAGTGGGGGATATGCCGCTGGCCTTGCAGGCGCGGCTGTTGCGGGTACTGCAGGAGCGCAAGGTGGCTCCCCTGGGTGCGGGTATCGAACAGGATCTGGATATCAACCTGATCTGCGCCACCCATCGCCCGGTCAAGGCCCTGGTGGCCGAAGGAGACTTTCGCGAGGACCTTTTCTACCGAATCAATGGCATGTCCGTGCATCTGCCGCCGCTGCGCGAACGCAGGGACCTGCGCGAGCTGTGTCATTCCCTGTTGCGCCGCCTGGGCGGTGGGGAAGTGATGCTGGCCGAGGAGGTGCTGCAGCTTTTCGAGGGCTATCACTGGCCGGGTAATATCCGCCAGCTGGAAATGGTCCTGCGCACCCTGTTGGCCATGCGGCTTCCGGAAGACCGGGAACTGGGGCTGGATCATCTGCCGGCCACGACGATGGAAGAACTGATCGCCGAAGAAGCGTCTGCGCCGGACACCAATATCAGGGTCAGGGAGCAGGAGCTCATCCGCCAGGCATTGGCCGAGCACGATGGCAATGTGTCCGCCGCGGCGCGCATGCTCGGCATCAGCCGCGCGACCCTGTATCGAAAGCTGAAGCAGGCCGGCTGATGCTGGTCGGCCTGGTAGCGCGACTGGTCAGCAGCGAGCCATCGGACTCGGTGCGCAGTGGTCTGCGCTGGCTGTACAGCTTTGTACGCCCGCAGCGCAGAGCCATTCTCGGTCTCATGGCCCTGTCGATATCGGCTTCCCTGCTGGTATTGATCCAGCCGTGGCTGACCAAGATGCTGATCGATGACGGCTTGCTGGCCGGCAGTTTCCCGGTACTGGGGATGGTAGTGCTGGGTATGATCGTCGCCACCACGGTGGCAACGCTGCTGTCGGGTATCAACCGTTATCTGCATACACGGCTATCTGGGCGTGTCCTGTTCGCCTTACGTGAGGATGTGTACGGGCACCTGCAGCAGCTATCGCCACGCTTCTTCGGTCGCCGCCGCATGGGCGACCTGCTCAGCCGTCTCGATGGTGATATCGCCGAGATCCAGCGCTTCGCCATCGACGCGCTGTTTTCCGCCACTTCCAGCATCATCGGCCTGATAGGCGCTACCGTCATGCTGGTGATGCTGTCATGGAAGCTGGCGCTGCTGGTGGCGGTACTGGTCCCGCTGGAAATGCTCTGGCTGCGCTGGATGCGCCGCAAGGTGGCCGACGAGACGCGGACGCTGCGTGAGCGCTCCAGCGACATGTCCTCGTTCCTGGTTGAAACGCTACCGGCCATCAAGTTCGTCCAGGCGGTTGGTCGCCAGCGCCATGAAGCGGATCGCCTGCACGGACTGGGGCAGGGGTATCTGCGCCAATTGCTGCGCTTGCAGGTGGTGGAGTTCTTCACCAACGCCATCCCCAGCACCATGACCTCGATCACCCGGGCGCTGGCCTTCCTGATCGGCGGCTATTGGGTAATCAGTGGCCAATGGCAACTGGGTTCGCTTATCGCTTTCGCCACCTATCTGGGTATGGTCGTCGGCCCGGCGCAAAGCCTGCTGGGCCTGTACGTTGCGGTGCAGCGCATGGCGGTCAGCCTGACCCGGGTTACCGAGCTGCGTGACGAGAAGCCCGAGATTGCCGTTGCCGATACCCCGCTGCCGATGCCGGCGGCACCCGCCGAGCTGGTGCTGCATGATGTTTCCTTCCGGCATGCCGATCGGCAGCAGGTGATTATTGAACGCGGCACAGCACGCTTCCCGGTGGGCAGGAAGATCGTCCTGTCCGGCCCGTCCGGCAGCGGCAAATCGACCCTCATCGATCTGTTGCAGCGCTTCTATGATCCGGATCGAGGGTATGTCAGCTACGGGGGTGTGGATATCCGTCAACTGAACCTGAGCGACTATCGCAAACGACTGGCGGTAGTCAGCCAGGATATCGTCCTGTTCCGTGCCTCGCTCGCCGACAACCTGCGCTATGGGGCGCCGCATGCCACCCTGGAGCAGATCGAGCAGGTGGTGAGGCAGGCCCAGCTGGAGGAACTGGTGGCCAGCCTGCCGGAAGGCCTCGATGCCCAGTTGAGTGAACGGGGCCAGCAGTTGTCAGGAGGCCAGCGCCAGCGCATCGCGATTGCCCGGGCGCTGTTGCAGGAGCCTGATGTGCTGGTGCTGGATGAGGCTACCTCGGCGGTGGATGTGCGCACCGAGCAGGCCATCATCCGCGAGATCGATGTTCTTTTCGCTGGGCGCACGCGTATCGTCATCAGCCATCGACCGGGCATCGCCGATGATGCTGACCTGCATTACCAACTGCTCGACGGGCATCTGGCCGTCACGGCAGCCAGCCCGTTGCAAGGAGTACCAGGTTGAGGGTGGGCATCATCGATACCGGCTTGCACCGGGAGCACTGGCTGCGGTTGCGGGCCGGGCGGGCGTTTGTCATGGGGCAGCAGGGCGTGCGCAGCCAGGCGCTCGAAGATGACCATCTGGGCCACGGCAGTGTGGTCACTCGTATCCTGCTGGAGCAGGCACCCGCAGCTGAGCTGGTGGTAGCGCAGGTGTTTGGTCGGCGCGCGGCGACCACCGCGGCACAGCTGACAGCGGCGCTGCAGTGGTTGCTCGAACAGCGGGTGGCGCTGATCAATTGCAGCCTCGGTTTGCATGCCGATCGTCCTGCGCTGCGTGATGCCTGCGACCAGGCTGCCCGCCGCGGTGTGATCCTGTGCGCCTCCAGCCCGGCCATGGGCCAACCAGTCTATCCCGCCAGCTACCCCGGGGTTGTCGCGGTAACAGGGGATGCACGCTGCCAGCCTGGGCAATGGAGCTGGCTGCAGGGCGAGATGGCCGAGTTCGGGGCGGCGGTCGGCAAGGGCAGCGAGGGCGGGGCATCCATGGCGTGTGCCCGTTTCAGCGGCCTGCTCGCATCCTTCTGGTCAACCCGGCCGGACTCGGGCGCAGAGCAGGTGCTCGAGCATTTCAGGCAACAGGCCAGTCGTATTGGCCCACAGCGCAGGGAGCCACTATGCGAAAGAAACGAATAGCCGTGCTGGGGGGCGGCCCCGCCGGTGCCGCTGCCGCGCTGGGGCTGGTGCGACTCGGCTACCAGGTGACGGTGATCAGCGATTGGCGACGCTTCAATGCCATCGAAGGTACCTCCGAGCGGGTATTGCAGGCGTTGCGCGGTATCGGACTGCGGCGCGCCAGCGAGGTCGCCATCCCGGCGCCGAACCGCCAGGTTCTCTGGGCGGGCCAGCACAGTCTGCGTAACCGGGAATGGTTGCTGGAGCGGCCGGTCTTCGACCGGGCGCTGCGCGACGATCTTCACCAGGCCGACATCGAGCTGGTTGAGGCGCGGGTATTGGCGGTGCACCAGACGCATCCCGAGCAGCTGTCGCTGGCGCTTGATGGAGCCGGCGAGCTTGAGGTGGACTTCGTGGTCGATGCCCGCGGACGCCAGGCTCCGCAGTCCGCGGAGGCGGCCCGGGGGCCGGAAACGCTCAGTCTGCTGTGCCGATGGCGTGGGCCGCAAGGTGAAGCAGCCAGCGCGGCGGAAAGCCTGGACTCCGGCTGGTGCTGGCTGGCGCGGCTCCCTAATGGCGAGCAGTACTGGCAATGGACTCTGGATGCGCGGCACACGGCGATGCCGGCCAGAGCGCAACTGGCAGCCTGGTGCGCCGAGCAGCGGGCTGCAACCCGGTTGGCCGCGGCATTCTTCGCTGACGATCCCGGCGCAGCAGTGGAGCTGCGTGCGCGCAGTTCAACCTGCACCCTGGCCTCGGACCTCTGCGGCAGCAGGAGTATACGTGTCGGGGATGCGGCAATGGCCGTGGACCCGCTGTCGGGCAATGGTATTTTCCAGTCGCTGTCCTCTGCGTTGCAGGCACCGGCGGTGATCAATACGGTGTTGCAGTACCCGGCCGATGCGCCGCTGGCGCAGGCCTTCCATCGTCGCCGGGTAACCGAGCTGTTTTACCGCTTCGCCCGCTTGGGCAGGGATTTCTATGCGCAGGTGGAGGCCGCCCCGCAGCAGGCGT
Organism: Halopseudomonas xiamenensis; assembly: GCF_014219065.1. Classification (GTDB taxonomy): domain Bacteria; phylum Pseudomonadota; class Gammaproteobacteria; order Pseudomonadales; family Pseudomonadaceae; genus Halopseudomonas; species Halopseudomonas xiamenensis. The sequence continues at coordinate 113,508 of NZ_JACLGO010000011.1, read as the reverse complement.
TCTGGAGGGACCGCCAGCGTTGGCCGGACCAGCGCCAGACGCATGTGCCGGTGACCCGGGAGGCGGTCACCACCGATTGGGCGCCGGTCGTCTCAGGGGACCGGATCAGCCGGGCGCGGGTGGTGATTACCCCGGATCAGCCGCTGGGCATCTGGCATCTGAATGGCGTGGAGCTGGCACCTGTGGTGGAAGCCCTGCGCGAGCGATCCTGGGAGCAGGTGCTGGCGCAGTTGCAACCTGCCCAGCGGGGTCCGGTGGCCGGGTGGTTGCAGAGCCTGGGTTATGGGCCGGATACCGGCGTATCCGGCCGCAGCGTCACACCCTGATGAGCACGGATTTCGACTCGGTGTAATGCTCGATCGCCGCCTCACCCATTTCCCGACCGATCCCGGACATCTTGTATCCACCGAACGGCAGGGCCGGGTCCAGTGCGGTATGGCAGTTGACCCACACCGAGCCCGCCCTGATCCGCGGGATCATGCGGTGGACCTGACTCAGGTTGTTGGACCAGATGCTGGCCCCCAGGCCAAAGGGGCTGTCATTGGCCAGCCGTATTGCATCCTCGATATCATCGAAGGGCTGTGCCACCAGCACCGGACCGAAGATTTCCTCCTGGACCAGCGGGCATTTCTGGTCCACATCGGTGATCAGCGTCGGGCGGACAAAGAAGCCCGGCCCCGCGGAGGTGCCGCCACAGGCGATGGTGGCACCCAGCTCCCGGCCCATTTCGATATAGCCGTCCACCCGGGCCTGCTGTTTGGCGGAGATCAGTGGGCCCATGTCCACGCTGCTGTCCAGCCCGTTACCCAGCTTCATGCCATTGGCGATATCGCATATCTCCGCCATGACCCGGTCGAACTGACGGCGCTGAACGTACAGGCGGGAGCCGGCGCAACAGACCTGGCCCTGGTTGAAGAAGATGGCATTGGCTGCACCCACTGCCGCTTCCATCGGGTCCATGTCATCGAGAACGATGGTGGGCGACTTGCCGCCCAGCTCCAGGGTGATGCGGGTCATGGACTCCAGCGCTGCCTTGCCGATCAGCTTGCCAACCGGGGTGGAGCCGGTGAAGGTGATCTTGTCGATGTCCGGGTGGGCTGACAGGGCGGCGCCGACTTCGGCACCGATACCGGTCACCACGTTGAGCACACCCGGCGGATAGCCTGCCTCCTGCACCAGCTCCGCCAGCTTGAGGGCGGTCAGCGGGGTTTCGTCGGCTGGCTTGAGGACCACGGTGCAACCTGTGGCCAGGGCCGGGCCGATTTTCCAGCAGGCCAGCAGCAGGGGGAAGTTCCACGCCACTATGGCACCCACCACACCCACCGGCTCGCGGGCGATGTAACCATGAAAGTGGGCGTCAGGCATCAGCGGTACCGACGGGTTTACCGTGGTGCCGGTTATCTTGGTAGCCCAGCCAGCCATGTAGCGGAAGAAGTCGATGCACAGCTGTACATCCACCGCGCGGGCCATCTGCGCGCTCTTGCCGTTATTCAGGCATTCCAGTTCGGCCAGTATGTCCGCATCGCGTTCGAGCAGGTCCGCCAGCTTGAGCAGCAGGTTCTGCCGTTCCCGTGGCCTCATGCTGCTCCAGCTTGAATCATCGAAGGCCTGGCGCGCCTGTTGTACGGCGCGATCGATATCGCCGGGCGTCCCCTTCGGTACATCGACCAGATGAGCGGCGGTTGCCGGGTTCAGCAACGCCATGGTCCGGCCCTGCTCACCGGCAGTCCATTCGCCTCCTATCAGCATGCTGCAGCGGCGATCGAGAAACTCCCGGGTCTTCGGGTGGAGGGGAAATGCATCAGTCATCTTGTTCTCTCTCTCTGATGTTTAGAGTCCCAACCACAGGTGCAACCTCTATGCCAAGAGCGCCCATGGCCGCTGGTAGCTACGGCAGCCATGCGTCAGCGGGTGCAATGGCGGCCGTGGTGTGCTCCGGGAGTGTCGCAAAGTGAAACAATCCTGAGACGCGGTGCTACACGCCGTGCTGGCAAGGCCGGTACGAAGGCGGTGTGTCACAGAGTGAGATCATGTTGTCGCGCAATAAGACAATATGGGGTGGACAGGAGATCAGGTTGTGGCATCGTTTTTCATATGTCATTGATTTTAATGTGCTTTACTTTGATGGCATGAGCCTTGCTTGGGAGAGTGCAAGCACGGCAGGTTCCCCGCACCCGGATTGGGCGAGCCGAAGCTGAAGAATAACTATCAGAAGAAGACACCGTGGGAGGCACGACCCGATGAAAACAAGACTCTTGAGGCAAGGGGTAATGGGAGGGCTGCTGGGGCTATCGTTGCTCCTGCAGCATGGCACGACACTGGCGGCGGAGTCGGCATCGGCCGAAGAGCTCCTGGCCACACGCTGCGTGGCCTGTCACCAGGCAGAGGGCAACGACAAGTACAGCCGGATCAGTCATCAGCGCAAGACACCCGAGGGCTGGCTGATGACCATTGCCCGCATGCAGACCGCCCATGACGTCCCCCTTACCGATGAAGAGCGACGTACCCTGGTCAAGTATCTGGCCGACAAGCAAGGTATGGCCCCGTCCGAAACCGCAGACTATCGCTATGCGCTGGAGCGCCGTCTCAACCAGCAGGAGACCCTGATGGAGGATCCGCAGCTGGGTGAAATGTGCGTGCGCTGCCACTCGGGAGGGCGCATCGCCATGCAAGGGCGCACCGAGCAGGAGTGGCATCATCTGGTGAACTTTCACCTCGGCCACTGGCCGGCGCTGGAATATCAGGCCCTCAGTCGCGATCGTGACTGGCTGAACATTGCCTTGAACGAAACCGTTCCCCATCTGGCCAAGCGCTTCCCGCTGGAAAGTGAAGCCTGGTTCAAGTGGATGGAACAGCGCCCGAGCGCGGAAAGCCTGGCCAGCCGCTGGGTGTTCCGTGGGCACTACACCGGCAAGGGCGAGGTGGCCGGCAGCATGACGGCCAAATACGTCGGCGACGACCGTTTCGAACTCGAGCTGGATGGACGCTACGCCAATGGCGAGCTATTCACCGGCAGCGGTACCGCGCTGCTGCACAACGGCCATGAATGGCGGGCCAATGTCGATATCGACGGGACCATCCTGCGTCAGGTGTTCAGTGTGGTGGACAACGAGATGAACGGCCGCATGTTCGAACGCGAGCATGACGAGCGAGGCCTGGACTTCCACGCGGTTGCCGAAGCCGCACCCACGTTGCTGGCGGTGCAGCCAGGCTACGTGAAGGTGGGCCAGGAGCAGGAACTGACGCTGATCGGCAGTGGGCTGAATGGCACGCCGCAACTGGGCGAGGGCATCGAGGTTCTCAAGGTGCTGGACAGCTCGGCGAACCGGATGCAGGTACAGGTGCGGGTCGCCGCCGATGCGCCGGTGGGGGTGCGGGAAGTGGCGGTTGGTCAGGCCAATGGCACTACCCTGGCGGTCTATCGGCAGATCAGCGAAGTGCGGGTGGTGCCGGATTACGCGGTGGCCCGGATTGGCGGCAATGGCAGCCCGACGGAGAAGGTCGAGGGCCGTTTTGATGCCGAGGCCTGGGGCATCGGTGAGGATGGCAAGACGCCTTACCGGATAGGCTTTGTACCGGCGACCTGGTCGGTGGAACCGTTCGACGACGAGGCTGACAGGCTCGAGGACGTCAAGTTCGCCGGTGTCATGGACCGGGAGACTGGCGTGTTCATACCGGGTGATGCGGGTCCCAACCCCGAACGCCCGATGATGGCCAACAACGTCGGCAACCTGAAAGTGCTGGCTACGGTTGACCAGGGTGGCCAGGTCGTGACCGGTGAAGGCCAGATGATTGTCGGCGTTCAGCGCTGGGTGATACCGCCGATCCCGTGAGGTCGGGCGGCTCCGATGTAAACGGAATCAACAGACTCAGCGAGGTGGTCCCATGGGTATCAAACTGAATATTGTCGAGCACAACCTGCACCAGGTGCAGATCGATGCCGAACAGATGCTGTTTCACATTCCAACGAGTTCGCTGTTTACCCAGGATGAGCTGACGACCAGCATCCTGGGGGCATTGCGTAGTGGCGCGGATTCCCGCGAACACATCCAGACGGCGTTGGCGGGGCGTTTTCCTGCACGGGACATTGACGAGGCGCTCAAGGACCTGTTGACGCTGGAGGTGGTGAGCGATGGCTCGCCGCTCACCGGGGACGTGTTTACCGGCGGCGTCAGCAAGACCGCGTTGAATACCGTGGTGCTCAACGTCAACACGGGCTGCAACCTCAGTTGTACCTACTGCTACAAAGAGGACCTGGACAAGCCCAATGCCGGTAAGCGCATGGCAGCGGAAACTGCCATTGCCTCGGTGGAGATGCTGCTGCAGCAATCACCGGAGGAAGAACGCTACTCGGTGGTGTTCTTCGGTGGCGAGCCATTGAGCAATCGTCCATTGATCGAGTACATGGTGGATTATTGCGAGCGGCGTTTTGCTGAGCTGGGCAAGCAGGTGGACTTCATCATGACCACCAATGCCACCATGCTCACCGAAGACATCGTCGATTACCTCAACCGGCACCGCTTTGGTCTTTCTATCAGCATGGACGGCCCCAAGGCCATCCATGACAAGAACCGCATCACCGTCAGCGGCCAGGGTACCTACGAGGTGGTGCGGCGCAAGGCGCAGATGCTGCTGGCGCGCTACGACAGCCGGCCGGTGGGTGCCAGGGTCACCCTGACCCGGGGCACCACTCAGGTTGAGGAAATCTGGGATCACCTGATCAATGAGCTGGGGTTTGCCGAGGTAGGCTTCGCACCGGTGACCTCGGGTGATATCAGCAGCTTCAACCTGACCGGAGAGGAGCTGATAGCCCTGTTTGCCAACTTCAAGGCATTGGGGCGGCGCTATCTGGAGGCAGCGCTGCAGGGCGAGAACATCGGCTTCTCCAACCTCCATCAGCTATTGACCGATATCCACGAGGGGCACAAGAAGTCGCTGCCCTGCGGAGCCGGCCTGAAGATGCTGGCGGTGGATTACAAGGGCGAGCTGAACCTGTGTCACCGCTTCACCGGCTCATCGCTGCCCACCTTCGGTAACGTGCACGGCGAAGTGGACAATGCCTCGCTGACGCAATTCCTGTCGGATCGCCTGGATCGCAGCAATACCGGTTGCCAGACCTGCCGCATACGCAACCTGTGTTCGGGTGGCTGCTATCACGAGAGCTACGCCCGCTACGGCGATCCGCAACACCCCAACTATCACTATTGCGAACTGCTACGCGACTGGGTGGATTTCGGCATTGAAGTCTACGCCAGGATCATGAGCAGCAATCCCGATTTCATTACCCGCCATATCGTTCCGCGGAAGGTGCACTGATATGAAACATCTCAAAGCAATCAACAATAAAGCGCACACGCTCGAGCAAGCCGTCGCCCAGGATAGGGTCGAGGAAGTGCTGGCCATGAATGCCACCGTCGGCTGTACCAGCACGGTCGATCCGGGGTGGGAAACGGATGTGTTCGGAGGCGTGACCGGACTGTGCCAGCCGATGGAAGCCGATCTGTACGGTTGCGCGGACCCCTGCTGGTGGCCGGCTCAGGTTCCCGACCTGATGAGCACCCACCCCGACTGGAACAAGGGCGCCAGCGACTCCAGCCAGGACTGGCGCAAACTGGATACGGTTTTCCCCTCAGACAAGTGAGCCCGGGGCTAGAGGATTTCGATATGTTCAAGAAAAACAACAAGATGTTAGCGGCTGGCGCGGTGATGGCAGCGGTTATGACAGCGCCAGCCATGGCTGACAATGCCGGTCGAGCGCTGCAATCCGGCCAGGAATACATGGTGGTGACCAACTACCCCAACAACCTGCATGTGATCGACGTGGCCACCGACCAGGTGTACAAGAGCTGCGACCTGCCGGACCAGTTCGGGCCCGGGACGGCCATCGTCAGTCCAGACAAATCCCGCGCCTATGTGTTGAGCAATCGTTACAGCACTATCTATGGCATCGAACTGGACAGCTGCGATATGTCCTTCCGCGCCGTCCTGGCGCAAGCCCCGGGGGAACTGGCTCGGTCAATGTATTCCTTTGCTGTCAGCGCCGATGGCAAGGAACTCTACAGCGTGGCCAACCCATCGCAGAAGAACCTGGACCATTACGTCGTGGGTGATCCGCGGCTGCAGGTGTACAGTACCGATGCCGGGCTGGATGCCAAGCCGATCCGCATGTTCCCGGCACCACGCCAGTCCTATCTGATGCAGGCAGCGGATGACGGTTCGCTGTATCTGGCTGCGGACAATATCTACCGGATCGACGTGCAGACCGGCGAGCGCGAGGTCGCCATCGGCGTGCGTGACTGGCAGCGCAAGGGCTACGGTCAGCCCGACGTGCTGTATCTCTGGCCCAAGCAGCAGGTCAGCCGGGATTTCACCATCCTCTACGCGGCGCCCAAGTTCACCGATGATACCGAGGATATGGAGACCGCGGAGTTCATGTTCGGTTTCTACAATATCAACCTGGAGACCGGCGAGACCGAGACCCAGGACTTCGCTCCAATCACTGAGGTGTATTTCACCGGGGCGCGCTCGCCGAAGGACCCGAGCGCCATGTATGCGGTCCTCAACCGTCTGACCAAGTACGACATAGCCACCCAGAAGCTAGTGGCCTTCCAGGAGCTGGATCACACCTACTATGTGCTGGCGTTCAACCACGCCGGGGACAAGCTGTATCTGGCCGGCACCTTCAATGACATCGGCATACATGATCCCGAGACCCTGAAGAAGGTCGGCAGCATCACCCTGCCGGGTGGGGATATGTCGACCACCACACCACAGGTTTTCATCCGTTGATGCTTGGCCGCTCCGTCACCCGGAGCGGCATCCCTATCCGATAAAAACAAGAGGTCTGACTATGTTTGCCGATCACATCTTTCGGCGCAGCTTCGTGCTGCCTGCCATTCTGGGGCTTGGGCTGGCATTCGAGGCTCCTGCCTATGAACTGATCTCCACTCCCGATGGTTATCTGAACCTGGATATCAATGGGGCAGCGGGCATCTTTCACAGCGACAAGCGCTATAACATGGACGGTGCCACCGATGCGACTGACGTGTCCTGGCGCGAGGCCTACCTGGAATATGGCATCAGCTTCGGCTACAGCAGCCGACTGGGGCGCTGGGAGGGCGCGCTTACCGCGCTGAGTTCCGGCACCTGGGGCGATGGCGATGCGGCCGGCTTTTCCAATGGCAGTGAGCGCGAGACTGACCTGGAACAGGCCTGGTTGCGCTGGAGTTCCGCGCAACTGTTCTCCGCACTGGGGGAAGATGGTGTGGTGCTGTCCGCTGGCCGGCAGGGCGTTACCCTGGGTGATGGTTTCATTCTCGGCACCGATATGGTCAGCATGGGGCGGGGGCTCGGTGACGAGTTCGACCGTGGCGGCGCCTACTACCTGGGCGGCCGCACTGCCTTTGACCGGACCGCGGTGGTCAGCCTGGGCGGTGCCGAAGGCTGGCGCGGCGACCTGATGTGGCTGGAGTCGGATAACCGCTTCCAGGCCAATACCGAACTGGCAGTCGCCAACCTGGAGCATGTTGGCGACAAGGCCACCTTCGGTTTGAGTGCCATCAAGGGACTGGATGTGAGCCGATCTTATGCCGAGGCGCTCGGTCTGGAAGAGCGTGACGGGATGAAGGTCTACAATGTGCGCGGGCAGGGTAACGCCGGCGTGGAGCAGCTGTTCCTGTCCGCCGAATACGCCCATCAGCGTTTATCTTCCGGGACTGAGAACGCCTGGTATCTGGAAGCAGGCTGGACCTTTACTGAACGCGCCTGGCAACCGGCGCTGAGCTACCGTTACAGCCAATTCTCCTCTGGCTACGATCCCCTGTTCTATGGTTTTACCCGGGGCTTCGGCACCTGGTACCAGGGGGAGGTAGCGGCCAACTATGGCGGGCCGTTCAGCAGTAATGCCAAGGTCCATCACCTGGGCCTGCTGCTGAGCCCCCGGGAGGATCTGACCCTCGGCCTGGCGGCCTTCGACTTCACTACCCGCGATACCGCCGATGGGGATATGTCTGGTCAGGAGCTGGATATCTATGCCGAGTGGGCTGTATCCGAGCATGTCACCTTGATCCCGTTGGTCGGGCTGTTCAGCCCGGACAAGTCGGCGGCCCAGGGCGGTACGCAACTGGGAGGGCGCGGCGATAACCTGTACGCCCAGCTGCTCATGTTCGTGAGCTTCTGATCCGCATTCTGGTCGCTCCAGTGTGGAGCGGACTTGCAGACCGTAATGCTGTTCACTTAAGACTCTTCGCTACCCCCGTCATCCTCGGCGAAGGCCGAGGATCCATGGTTCCGGCTGAGTCGGAGTGGCCGGTGGATCCTTCGCCTTCGCGAAGGATGACGGTGTCTTCGCCGAGGGTGACGGGCGTAAGTGAACAGCATTGACCTCCAGACCAACCATACTGGGTTAACAGTGTCCAAAACAGTCAGGCAGGTTGAAACAAACGACCATTGCCCGGCCCGGCGGCCGGATACCAGAATGGTTGCATAACAATCTGACGGGCCGTGCGCTGGCCCGAGCCAGGAGCTTTCATGCAGCTGAACGACAACACTTTCATGATCACCGGTGGTGCCTCGGGCCTGGGCGCGGCGGCCGCTGCCATGCTGATCGAGGCTGGGGCCAGGGTGGCGCTGGTCGATCTCAATGGTGATGCCCTGCAACAGCAGGTCGAGCAACTGGGCGATCGTGCCCGGGCCTATATCGCCGATATTGCCGATGAACAGCAGGCCGCTGAAGCGGTAGCGGCGGCCCGGCGGGATTTCGGCAGTCTTCACGGGCTGGTCAACTGCGCCGGCATCGCCCCCGGGGAGAAGATCCTGGGTCGTAATGGCCCGCACGGCCTGGCCAGCTTCGACCGGGCGCTGCGCATCAATCTGCTCGGCAGCTTCAACATGCTGCGGCTGGTGGCCGAGGTGATGGCTGCAGGCGAGCCGAATGGGCAGGGCGAGCGCGGCGTGATCATCAATACCGCCTCGGTGGCCGCCTACGACGGGCAGATCGGCCAGGCCGCCTATGCCGCCTCCAAGGGCGGCGTGGTCAGCATGACCCTGCCGGCGGCTCGCGAGCTGGCGCGCCATGGCATCCGCGTCATGACCATCGCCCCGGGCATTTTCGAAACCCCGATGATGGCGGGCATGACCCAGGAGGTGCGTGACTCGCTGGCCCGGGATGTGCCGTTCCCGCCACGTCTGGGCCTGCCCGAGGAATACGCGGCGCTGGTGCGCCATATCATCGAAAATCCCATGCTCAATGGCGAAGTGATCCGTCTCGACGGCGCACTGCGCATGGCGGCACGCTGAGGAGGCGATATGCAACAGGATCCGATTGTCATCGTGGGCAGTGCCCGCACCCCGATGGGTGCATTGCAGGGTGAGCTGGCCGGCATACCGTCACCACAGCTGGGCGCGGCGGCGATTCGCGCCGCGGTCGAGCGCAGCGGCCTGGCCGCCGAGGCGGTGCAGGAAGTGCTGATGGGCTGCGTGCTGCCCGCCGGCCTCGGTCAGGCACCGGCGCGCCAGGCGGCGCTGGCTGCCGGGCTGGCCAAGTCCACGGTGTGTACCACGCTGAACAAGATGTGCGGCTCGGGCATGCAGGCGGCGATCATCGCCCATGACCGGCTGCTGGCCGGCAGTGTCGATGTGGTGGTGGCCGGTGGCATGGAGAGCATGTCCAACGCACCCTATCTGCTCGATGGTGCCCGTCAGGGTTTGCGCATGGGGCATGGGCGCATGCTCGATCACATGTTCCTCGATGGCCTGGAAGACGCCTATGACAAGGGCCGGCTGATGGGCTCCTTTGCCGAGGACTGTGCTCAGAGCCATGGCTTCAGCCGGGAGCAGCAGGACGCCTGGGCTCTGCAATCGGTGCAGCGGGCGCAGGCGGCCATCGAGCAGGGGCTGTTCGCCGAGGAGCTGACGCCGGTCAACGCCCAAGTCGGGCGGCGGACGGTACAGATGCAGGTGGATGAGACACCGCTGAAGGTCGATCCGAGCCGTATCCCCAGCCTGAAGCCGGCCTTCCGTGACGGTGGCACAGTGACGGCGGCCAACTCCAGTTCGATTTCCGATGGTGCCGCAGCATTGTTGCTGATGCGCCAGTCCGAGGCGCTGCGCCGGGGGCTCAAGCCGCTGGCAGCGATTCGTGGTCATGCGGCCTTTGCCGACGAGCCAGGCCTGTTTCCGGTTGCCCCTATCAGCGCCATCCGCAAACTGCAGGAACGCACCGGCTGGTCGCTGGATGAGGTCGATCTGTTCGAGATCAACGAGGCCTTTGCCGTGGTCAGCATGATCGCGGTGCGGGAGCTGGGGCTGGACCCGGCGCGGGTCAACGTGCATGGCGGCGCCTGCGCCCTGGGCCATCCGATCGGCGCCTCGGGCGCGCGCATCCTGGTGACCCTGCTGGCGGCTCTGCGGGCGCGGGGCCTGCGCCGCGGGATGGCGGCCATCTGCATCGGCGGTGGCGAAGCCACGGCCATGGCCATCGAACTGATCGACTGAGGAGGCGGGTATGCTGTTGACCGATGAGCAACGCGAGATCGCCGGGGTAGCACGCCAGTTCGCCCGGGAGCGGCTGTTGCCGTTTGCCGCCGACTGGGACCGCGAGCATCGCTTTCCCGCCGAGGCGCTGGCGGAAATGGGCCAGCTGGGCTTTCTCGGCATGCTGGTGCCGGAGCAGTGGGGCGGTTGCGATACCGGCTACCTGACCTATGCCCTGGCGCTGGAGGAGATCGCCGCCGGCGATGGTGCCTGCTCGACCATCATGAGTGTGCACAACTCGGTGGGCTGTGCGCCTATCCTGCGCTTTGGCAGTGATGAGCAGAAACAGCGTTTCCTGCCACCGCTGGCCAGCGGCGAGCAGATCGGCGCCTTCGCCCTGACCGAGCCGCATGCCGGCTCCGACGCCGGTTCGCTGCGCACCCGCGCGCGCCGCGATGGTGACGGTTATGTGCTGGATGGCGCCAAGCAGTTCATCACCTCCGGCAGTCATGCCGGCACCGTGATCGTGTTCGCGGTGACTGACCCGGAGGCCGGCAAGCGGGGCATCAGCGCCTTTATTGTCCCCACTGACAGCCCCGGCTATCAGGTGGTACGGGTCGAGGACAAGCTCGGCCAACATGCCTCGGATACCTGCCAGATCGCCTTCGATGGCCTGCGCCTGCCGCTGGCCAACCGTCTGGGCGAGGAGGGCGAGGGTTATCGTATCGCCCTGGCCAACCTGGAAGGGGGCCGCATCGGTATCGCCGCCCAGGCGGTGGGTATGGCGCGGGCGGCGTTCGAGGCGGCGCGCGATTATGCCAACGAACGCCAGGCCTTCGGCAAGACCCTGACCGAGCACCAGGCGGTGGCCTTCCGCCTGGCCGACATGGCCACGCAGATCGCCGTGGCCCGGCAGATGGTGCACCACGCCGCCGCCCTGCGTGACGCCGGCCAGCCGGCACTGGTTGAGGCCTCAATGGCCAAGCTGTTCGCCTCGGAAATGGCGGAAAAGGTCTGCTCGGCGGCAATCCAGACCCTGGGCGGCTATGGCTATCTGAAGGACTTCCCGTTGGAGCGCATCTATCGCGATGTGCGGGTGTGTCAGATCTACGAAGGCACCAGCGATATCCAGCGGCTGGTGATTGCCCGCAACCTGGGAGGGCAGTGATCCCCCCAGTCCGGTAACAGTTAATCAAGGCAGCGGTGAATACTGCTGCCAAGCAGTCCGATAACAAAAACAAGGAACAGAACAATGCAGAATTTTCAATCTGGCAGCATGCAGCAATTCCCCCTGATGATCAGCAGCATCCTGCAGCATGCCGCTACCGCCCATGGTGACCGGGAGATCGTCTCCCGCCTGGTGGATGAGCCGCTGTGGCGCTACAACTATGCCGGCCTGGCCGAGCGTGCCGGCCGAGCGGCGAACATGATCCGGCGGCTGGGTATCGGGCCGGGGGATTTCGTCTCGACCCTGGCGTGGAACACCCATCGTCATTACGAGCTGTTCTTCGCCGTGCCGGGCACGGGTGCGGTGCTGCACACCGGCAACCCGCGGCTGTCGGATGAACAGATCGCCTACACCATCAACCATGCCGGCAGCAGCGTGCTGCTGTTTGAGCGCAACTTTGCCGAGCTGGTACTGCGCCTGTTGCCGCAGCTGGGCAACATCCGCCACTTCATCATGCTGGCTGACGGCGAGCTGCCGGAGATGCCTGGCATCGAGTTGCACGGCTATGAGCAACTGCTGGCCCGGGAAGAGTCGCTGCAGGAATGGCCGCAGTTTGATGAAAATGCCGGGGCGATTCTCTGCTATACCTCCGGCACCACCGGCAACCCCAAGGGCGTGCTTTACAGCCACCGTTCGATCGTCCTGCACGCCCTGGCCGGCGGGCTGAGCAGTGCCTTCAATTTCTCCGCCTTCGATTGCATCATGCCCTGCTCGTCGCTGTACCACGGCACCGCCTGGGGCGTGCCCTTCGCGGCAGCGATCAACGGCTGCAAGTTCGTGCTGCCCTGCGACAAGATGGATGGTCAGAGCCTGCAGGAGCTGATCCAGAACGAAGGCGTGACCTTCTCCGGCGGCGTGCCGACCATCTGGACCATGTACCTGGATCACCTGGAAGCGACCGGCGAGGATGCCGGCAAGCTGACCCACCTGATCATCGGTGGCTCGGCGGTACCACGGGCCATGGCCGAGAAGTACCAGAACAAGTACGGCGTGGCTGTGCGCCAATTGTGGGGCATGACCGAGACCAGCCCGCTGGGCGTGGTGGCGACACCGACTCCGAAGCTGGCCGAACTCGGCGAAGAGGCGGTCAATGACGTGATCTGGAGCCGCCAGGGCCGCCTGCAGTACGGCATCGAATTGAAGGTGGTGGACGAGCAGGGCAAGCGCCTGCCGGCTGACGGCAAGAGCGCCGGTACCCTGATGGTGCGCGGCCCCTGGACCGTGGAGCGTTATTTCCGCAGCGAAACCAGCGCGCTGGATGCCGACGGCTGGTTCGACACCGGCGACATCGCTACCCTCTGTGAGCTTGGCTTCATGCGCATCACCGACCGCACCAAGGATGTGATCAAGTCCGGTGGCGAGTGGGTCAGCTCGATCGATATCGAGAACGCCGCGGTAGCCTGTCCCGGTGTGCGCCTGGCGGCGGTGGTCGGTGTCTATCACCCGAAGTGGGAAGAGCGGCCATTGCTGATCATCGAACCGCACCCGGGTGCTGAGGTGAGCCGGGAAGCCATGCAGGCGCACCTGGAAGACAAGATCGTCAAATGGTGGATGCCCGATGACATGATCATCGACGTAATCCCACTGACCGCCACCGGCAAGATCGACAAGAAGGTGCTGCGCGAGCGCTACTACAACCACCTGGCCGAGCAACCGCTCCAGGCCCAGGCGTGAAGGGATGGCAAACCTGGGGGTGTAGCGCGCCTGCGCTACGCCAGTGCTCGGCAGGCTGAGAGATTTGTCGTCGAGCAGGTGCTCGACAACCCGTTATCCGATGAGAGGCTGTTCATGAGCACGATGGAAACCACCAGCGGACCGCTGGCCGGCCTGCGGGTGCTGGAGTTCGCCGGTATCGGCCCGGGCCCGCACTGCGCCATGCAACTGGCGGACATGGGTGCCGAGGTGCTGCGTATCGAGCGCCCCGGTGGTAACGGCTGGCCCAATCCGGTGGTCGATCGCGGGCGTACCTGTATCACCCTGGATATCCGCAGCGAGGCCGGTCGCCAGCGTTGCCTGGAGCTGGCCCGGCGTGCCGATGTACTGATCGAGGGTTTTCGCCCCGGCGTGATGGAGCGCCTCGGGCTGGGGCCGGAGGAGCTGGCCGCAGTCAATCCGCGGCTGGTCTACGGACGCATGACCGGTTGGGGGCAGGCCGGCCCGCTGGCCCAGACCGCCGGGCATGACATCAACTATATCGCCCTGACCGGCGCGCTGGCCGCTATCGGTCCGGCGCAGGGTGAGGCGGTACCGCCACTGAACCTGGTAGGTGATTTCGGCGGCGGTTCTATGTTTCTCACTGTCGGCATCCTCGCGGCATTGCTGGAGCGCGAGCGCTCGGGCAAGGGGCAGGTGGTGGATGCCGCCATCGTCGACGGCACGGCGTCATTGATGTCCTTCTTCAGTGGCCTGCTGCCGACCGGGCGTATGGACATGCGCCAGGGCCGCAACCTGCTTGGCGGCGCAACACCCTGGTATCGCTGCTATCGCTGTGCCGACGGCCGACAGATCGCGGTGGGGGCGCTGGAGCCGGCGTTCTATCAGGAACTGGTGCAGCGCAGTGGTGCCGCTGAGGCCTTGCAGGCGCAGGCGCTCACCAGTCGGGAGCAGGATATCCAGACCGGGCATTGGGAGCAGCTGTTCGCCCAGCGCAGCCGCGATGAATGGTGCGAACTGCTGGAAGGCAGCGACGCCTGCTTCGCCCCGGTGCTGGAGCTGGAAGAGTCCGCCGACCATCCGCACATGGCCGCCCGCCAGACCTGGCAGAAGGTCGACGGGGTATTGCACAGTGCCCCGGCGCCGCGTTTTTCCCGCAGCGCATCAGCCATCCGGCCCTCGGTGAGGGTCGATCCGCAGGCGGATATCTGGTCAGATTGACCAGCGTTGAATTCGACAGGAGAGCACCATGCCAGCCAGCAAAGCTGACGTTGCCGCCTTCATGGCGCAGGAGTTTCCGCAGAGTAAATGCCGGGTGGATGCGGTGGGTGAGGGCGGTGCCATCGTCTCGCACGCCGTTGGCCCGGATGAGCTGCGCCCGGGCGGTACCGTCTCCGGACCGGTGCTCATGGGCGTGGCTGATGTTGCCCTGTATGTCGCCATCCTGGGCGAGATCGGCATAGTGCCGTTGGCCGTCACCACCAGCCTGACCATCAACTTCCTGCGCAAGCCAGCGGCGGATGCGCGGATCATCGGCGAATGCCGGCTGCTTAAGGTGGGCAGAAGTCTGATCATGGGTGAGGTGTTCCTTTATTCGGAAGGTGCCGACGAGCCGGTGGCCCATGTCACCGGCACCTATTCGGTCCCGCCAGTCAAAACGGCCAGAACACCGGAATGAAGATCACCCCCAGTACCCAGAAGATCAGGTTCAGCGGCAGGCCGACCTTGATGAAGTCGGTGAATTTGTAACCGCCGGCACTGTAGACCATGGTGTTGGTCTGGTAGCCCACCGGGGTGGCGAAGCTGGTGGAGGCGGCGAAGGTCACGGCGATCAGGAAGGGCGTCGGGTCCACGCCCAGCAGGGTGGCGGTGGACATGCCGATCGGCGTCAGGATCACCGCGGCCGCGGCATTGCTCATGAATTCGGTCAGCAGCAACGCCATGAGATAGAGTACCGCCAGCACTACCAAGGGCCCGAAGCTGCTGACCATGCCCAGGGTGTTGGCGACGATGAACTCCGCCGCACCGCTCTGGCTCATGGCCACACCCAGCGGCAGCAGGCCCGCCAGCAGGATGATGATGCGCCAGTCGATGGCATCATACACCTCGTCGGCCTCCAGGCAGCCGGCCAGGGTCATGGCTACCGCGCCGATCAGCGCGGTGATGGCGATCGGCGCCCAGCCGAGTGCCGAGATACCGATCACCAGGGCCATGGTGACCAGGGCGAAGGGTGCCCGCCAGCCCATCGGCTTGTCCTGATCACGTTGGCTGAGGACGATGACGTTGGTGTCCTGGCGCAGACCGGCCATTTCGCTTTCCGGTGTCAGCATCAGCAGCACGTCACCCACGTTCAGGCGTACCTCCTTGAGCTGCTTGCGCAGCACCTCGCCCCGCCGGTGGATGGCCAGCACCGTGGCGTTGTGCTGCCAGCGACGGTCGAGCAGGGCCAGGCTGCTGCCGATCAGCCGGGAGCGGGGGGCGATCATCACCTCGGTCAGCACCTGCTGGGTGCCTTCCTCCAGGGTGCGTTGCCTGAGCTTGAACTCCGAATTGATTTCCAGCCCGGTCTGGTTCTTCAGTTCATCGAGCTTGGACCAGTCGCCCCGGGCGATGAGTACATCACCTTCCTCCAACACCTGGGAACGTGGTGACCAGACCTTCTCTTCTCCCCTCAGCAGCTCCAGCACATAGACGCCGTACTCCTCGCCGAGCTTGGCTTCGCCGACCGAGGTGCCGATCAGCGAGGAGTCGGGCATTACCCGCAGTTCGGTGATGTATTTGCCCAGCTCATAATGCTCGACCAGCTCGGTGGCGCGGGTGTCAGGCAGCAGCCAGCGGCCGATGGTCAGCAGGTAGAAGCAGCCGGCGATCATGCAGATGACCCCCAACGGGGTGAACTCGAACATGCTGAAACCGGCGTGACCCAGGTCGCGGGCCATGGCGTTGACCAGCAGGTTGGTCGAGGTGCCCACCAGGGTACAGACGCCGGCCATCTGCGATACATAAGACAGCGGGATCAGCGCCTTGGAGGCGGACATGCCGATGCTGGCGGTGGCGGCCATGACAATGGGCATGAACACCGCCACTACCGCGGTGTTGTTGACGAAGGGCGCCACCACCGCGAGCACGCCGAACAGGGTAAGCAGGAACAGCAGCGGCGACTTCGCCTGGCTGAGCAGGCGCCCGATGCCGGACAGGGCGCCACTGTTCTGCAGTCCCGCGGCCAGGATGAACATGGCCGCCACCGTGATCGTGGCCTGGTTGCTGAAGCCGCTCAAGGCCTGGCCCGGGTTGACCAGGCCAAGGATGGCCAGGCCGGAAAGCACCAGCAGTGCTACCGCATCAATGCGCAACTTCTCGGTTGCGAACAGCACTATGGCCACCAGGGCAATGCCCAACACCAGCGCAATTTCTATTGTCATGACCTAACTTTCCCAGCCTGGAACAGAGGTCAGACTAGGTGAAAACCAGCCGGAAAGCACAGGTTTTTCAGGAAAAAGCACAGGTTTTTCAGGAAGCTGCGGCTAACGCTTCTCTCCGTCATCCTTCGCTTCTCTCCCGGTCACCCTTCGTCTCTCCCCGTCATCCTTCGCGAAGGCGAAGGATCCAGGATGCCGGCTGCCTCGGAGTGGCCTGTGGATCCTTCGCCTTCGCGAAGGATGACGAGGTTTAGGTGGGAATGACGGGGTTTAGCTGGGACTGACGAGGTTTAGGTAGGAATGATGGGGTTCAGGTGGGAATGACGGAGTTCAGGTAAGAATGACGGTGTGGTGTTGCAGCGGGGGAGGGTGTCAAGTGCATGACACCCAGCTCAATGCTCCGGCGGATAACCCAGCCGCAGCCCGCCCCAGTGCCGACCCCCGATCCGGATCGGTACGGAAAGGTCATGCACCACCTCGCCGGTATCGCGTTTGTAGGTCTGCAGCAGCAACGCCTGTTGATGGCTGCCGCAGCGCGCGCCGACCGGGTCATTGAACAGGCGCTTGCTGCGACAGTAGCGGGTGTCGTGCTCGATATCGCCAGTGGGCTGACGGCTCACCGCCAGGTTATGGGTGGGCACGTAGCCGGCGGGGGTGATGGCGATGGCATAGATCAGCTTGGGGTTGGCGTTCAGCAGCGGCTCCTGGATCGCCGGCAGGATGTCGTCGGTATACTGGTCGAAGCGGCTGCGGTAGCGCTGCGGGGAGCTGCCGGGTATCGGTGTGAGCTGCTGATCGAACAGTGCCTCCAGGCTGATGCGGCTCTGCTCCAGGTCATCCTCGAACTGCCGGGCGATCTGCGCCGCGGCCTGGCAGGCGGCGTCGTAAACCTGCTGGTGGTAGGGAGCCAGGGCCACTTCGGCGAGCATCTCGCTGACCTGTTCGGCCAGTTCGACCAGGTTATCCGCCTCGGTGGTCAGGCGTCGGGTCTGCCGGTCGCTGTCCGCCAGGTCGCCACGCACCTGTTCTACCGCGCAGGACAGGCTGCTCAACTGATCGCGGTTGGCCGCACTGCTGGCGGCGATCTGCGCGGTTTCATGCTTGACCGCCTGGCCGTTGCGGTTGATTTCCAGCAACTGATCGCTGGCCTGTTCGATCAGGCCGACGCTGGTCTGGATCTGCGCGACCAGCGCACCGATATCTTCGGTGACCCGCTGGGTTTCCCGATGCATTTCATCGATGATGCCGGCGACCTCCGAGGTGGATGTCGCGGTGCGGGCGGCCAGGCTGCGGACCTCATCGGCGACCACGGCGAAGCCGCGGCCCATTTCTCCAGCCCGGGCAGCCTCGATGGCGGCATTGAGCGCCAGCAGGTTGGTCTGGCTGGCAATCTCATCGATCACCCGGGTGACCTGCACTATGGTGCCGGCCTTGTCATTCAGCTGGGCAAGCATGGCCAGGCTACTGTCGGCCTGGCGTGACAGGCCGTGGATCACGGCTACTGCCTGATCCAGGGCCTGCTTGCCGGTTTCACTGCTGCTGGTGGCGGCGTCGGCGGCGCGGTCAGCGGTATCGGCATGGTGGGCGGTACTCTCCACCTGGTGGGCGATATGTTCGGCATTGCCGGCGACCTGGGTGATGGCAGCCAGTTGCGAGGCCATGCTGGTCGCCAGTTGCTCCACCGAGAAACAGACCTCGGCGGCGGCTACCGCATTGCAGCTGGTGGCGTGGGACAGGTTGCGGGCCAGGTCGGTCAGCGCATTGTCCGCGCTGTTGGTGTTGACGGGATCGGGGGTGCGCCTTGGCTGTATCAGCCAGGGTAGTATGCCCAGCAGCAGGATCGGCAGCAGCACGGCGATGCCGAACTGCAGGGCCAGCCACAGGCCCAGGGCGAGCTGGATAAGGATGCAGAATAGCCGGGCAGCCGTTGCGCGGGCCATGGGGTGTGCCTCCTGGACATTATTGTTATGCAGTCATGGTCAGGGCAGCAGTATCGGTATCCACCATCGGTGATGGCAATAAGCCTTTGGTCGCGGACGCGGGCCGCTTTGTGCGGAGAGGGGCGGGGCACTGGAGCTGAAAACGACAAAGCCCCCGCATGGGCGGAGGCTTTGTCGGAAATATGGTGCCCAG
>NZ_JACLGO010000011.1:0-94502 GCF_014219065.1 Halopseudomonas xiamenensis | reverse complement strand
GAGAAGACTCGAACTTCCACGGCCGTGAAGCCACTAGCACCTGAAGCTAGCGTGTCTACCAATTTCACCACCTGGGCGTGTCATTCGATCTGGCGGGCGTGGCGCTCGCAGATCATGCCGACCTGGCATTGCTGCTACTTAATCAAAAAAACCGGACCTTGGTCCGGTTTTCGGAATTGGTGCCCAGGAGAAGACTCGAACTTCCACGGCCGTGAAGCCACTAGCACCTGAAGCTAGCGTGTCTACCAATTTCACCACCTGGGCATGCCATCTCGACGTCTCTGCTATGCTGAACCTGTTTGGCTCGCGGTGCAACCGATGTCGTGTTGACGGCGCGAATGATACGCAGCAGGAAAAATCTTGTAAACCCCTGTTTGCAAAAAAATTATCCCACGGGAAATATGGTGCAAGAAACCGCGTTTCGCGGTTCAATAGGCGTCTATGACGAAAAAGACCAAACCTCAAGACTCGATGCCTGCATCGAGCACTGCTGCTGGTGCGGCCAACTGGGTCGAACTGGACCCGGCGGCGCAACGTGAAGCAGAGAAATACGACAACCCCATTCCCAGTCGTGAACTGATCCTCAAGCTGTTGGCCGAGCGCGGTGCGCCGGCGACGCGGGCACAGTTGCAGCAGGAATTCGGGTTGTATGACGAAGATGGGATCGAGGCCCTGCGCCGGCGCCTGCGCGCCATGGAGCGCGATGGCCAACTGATCTACACCCGGCGTGGCGCCTATGCCCCGGTGGACAAGCTCGACCTGATCAGCGGTCGGGTGCAGGGCCACCGGGACGGCTTCGGCTTCCTGGTGCCCGACGATGGCGGTGAGGACCTGTTCCTCGGGCCGTCGCAGATGCGCGTGGTGTTCGATGGTGACCGGGTACTCGGTCGGGTTACCGGTGTCGATCGCCGTGGACGCAGCGAGGGTGCGATCGTCGAGGTGATCGAGCGGGCCCATGAGTTGCTGGTCGGCCGCTATTACGAAGAGGGCGGCATCGGCTACGTGGCTGCCGACAGCGCCCGGATCAATCACGAAGTCCTGGTACCGCCAGGCTGCGCCGGCGGGGCCAAATCCGGCCAGTATGTCGAGGTGCGCATCACCCACTGGCCGACCATGAGCCGCCAGGCCCAGGGCGAAGTGATCGAAGTGGTCGGCGACTATATGGCGCCGGGCGTGGAGATCGAAGTCGCGCTGCGCAGTTACGATATTCCCAGCGTCTGGCCGCAGGAAGTGGTGGACGAGGCGGCCAGGCTGCCCGACTACGTGGTCGAGAAGGACAAGGCCAAGCGGGTCGATCTGAGACATCTGCCGCTGGTCACTATCGACGGCGAGGATGCCCGCGACTTCGATGACGCTGTGTATTGCGAGCCGCGCAAGGCCAGCGGCTGGCGCCTGTTCGCCGGTGGCTGGAAGCTGTATGTGGCGATCGCCGACGTCTCCCACTACGTGCCGCTGGGCTCGGAGCTGGATGCCGAAGCCGAGCTGCGCGGCACTTCGGTGTATTTCCCCAGCGAAGTCATCCCGATGTTGCCGGAGGCAATCTCCAACGGCCTGTGTTCGCTGATGCCGAATGTCGACCGTCTGGCCATGGTCTGTGAAATGACCATCTCCAAGAGCGGTGAACTGACCGATTTCGAGTTCTATGAAGCGGTGATCCATTCCCATGCACGGCTGACCTACAACAAGGTGTCGAGCATGCTGGAGCACCCGCGCAGCCGTGAAGGCAAGGCGCTGAGTGCCGAATATGCCGAGGTGCTGCCGCACCTGAAGAACCTGTACGAGCTGTACAAGGCGCTGGCCAAGGCACGGCATGGTCGCGGTGCGATCGATTTCGAAACCACCGAGACGCGCATGCTGTTCGGCGACGACCGCAAGATCACCGAGATCCTGCCGACCACCCGCAACGATGCGCACAAGATCATCGAGGAGTGCATGCTGTGTGCCAACGTCGCCACCGCGCGCTTCCTGCAGGACCTGGAGATTCCCGGCCTGTACCGGGTGCATGACGGACCCAAGCCGGAGAAGGTCGAGCGCCTGCGCCAGTTCCTCGGTTCCATGGGGCTGTCGCTGACCCGCAAGAAGGGCGACCCGACTCCCGAGGACTATGCTGCGGTGCTGGAGAAGGTGCAGGACCGTCCCGATGCCCAGCTGATCCAGACAGTCATGCTGCGCTCGTTGAGCCAGGCGGTCTATACGCCGCACAACGCCGGGCACTTCGGTCTGAACTACGAAGCCTATACCCACTTCACCTCGCCGATCCGGCGTTACCCGGACCTGCTGGTGCACCGCGCCATCCGTTCGGTGATCCGCTCGCGCAGGAAAACCGACCTGGTGCGCCGTTCCGGCGCCGGTACCCTGCCCAAGGCGGCGATCTATCCGTACGACCTGGCGGCGCTGGAGCGCCTGGGCGAACAGTGCTCGCAGAACGAGCGGCGCGCCGACGAGGCGACCCGGGACGTGGTCAGCTGGCTCAAGTGCGAGTTCATGCAGGACCGCGTCGGTGAGAACTTCGATGGCCTGGTGACCGCGGTGACCGGCTTCGGCCTGTTCGTCGAGCTGACCGATATCTACGTCGAGGGACTGGTGCATGTCACCGCCTTGCCGGCCGACTACTACAATTTCGATGCGGTGCACCACAGTCTGGTCGGCGAGCGCGCCGGCCGTACCTTCCGCCTGGGTGATTCGATCCGGGTGCAGGTGGTACGGGTGGATCTGGACGAGCGCAAGATCGACTTCGAGATGGCCTCCGACCGGCCGGTGGCACCTAACGCCAAGGACAGTCGTGCGGTGCGCGAGAAGCTGCTGAGCGAGGCGCGCAAGGCCGCGGAGGCGAACGCGCGCCCCGGCAAGCCGAAGTCGGGCAAGTCGGGAAGAGGGCGGGACGGTAAACCGGCCCTGAGCGCGACCCGCGCTGGTACCAAGCGCGGCGCGGTGGAGCACAAGCCGGCCGGCAAGAAGCCCTCGGCCCCGCGCAAGCGCAAGATCAATTGATGGGCAGTTGAAGCATTCATGAGCGAGTTGGAATACATCTATGGCCTGCACGCGGTGCAGGCCATGCTGGAGCAGTCACCGAAGCGGGTCAAACGCCTGATCCTGCAGCGCGGACGGCTGGATGCGCGGATGCAGGCGGTGCTGGAGTTGGCGGCTGCCGAGGCCATCGACAGCGACCGGGTGCTGCCCGAGGAGCTGGAGCGGCTGGCCGCCGGTGGCGTGCACCAGGGGGTGGTCGCTGCGGTGACGCCGAGCCAGTTGTGGTCCGAGGAAATGCTCGGTCATCTGCTGGATCGGCACCAGGGTGTGCCATTGCTGTTGGTGCTCGATGGCGTCACTGATCCGCACAACCTCGGTGCCTGCCTGCGCAGTGCCGATGCGGCGGGCGCGCAGGCGGTGATCATCCCCCGTGATCGCTCCGCCAGCTTGTCGCCGACGGTACGCAAGGTCGCCTGTGGCGCCGCCGAAACCGTACCGCTGGTGGCGGTGACCAATCTTGCTCGCACGCTCAAGCAATTGCAGCAGCGCGGGCTGTGGGTGGTCGGCACCGCTGGCGAGGCGCAGCAGTTGCTGTACCAGGTCGACCTGAGCGTGCCCACGGTGATCGTCATGGGCGCCGAAGGCGCCGGCATGCGCCGCCTGACACGCGAGCACTGCGATTACCTGGCCAAGCTGCCAATGGCCGGTGGCGTCAGCAGTCTGAACGTCTCGGTGGCGGCGGGTATCTGTCTGTTCGAGGCGGTGCGCCAGCGTACTGCAGGAATGCCCTAGCTTTTCCTCACCTCTCCTGGCTGTGGCGGTCCGGGTTTCACCGGGTAGCTGCTGTTCGATGCCGCGGCCGTCACCAGCGCCAACAGCTCATCATGAATATGACTAAAGGTCCGGTGAAATCAATTCATTTTCACTGGGCCAGGGCCGCAGCCTAGAATGCGTCGCAAATACCACACGATGTAAATATTACCGAGTGAAAAGCCGGAAAAGAGAATCTGAGTGTTCTCGAGAACAAGAAATAAATTCAGGTTCCAGCTCGATAATCAGGATGCCAGGTTGCGATGAACAAAGATTTCAGTTTTGCTGTTAACAGTATTCGTTTCGATGAGAATTACCGCCCCGCCGACAATACGCGTATTACTACCAACTTTGCCAACCTGGCCAGAGGGACCAATCGCCAGGAGAATCTGCGCAACGCCTTGAACATGATTGACAATCGCTTCAACGCCCTGGCGCATTGGGGTAACCCCAGGGGCGATCGTTATGCTGTCGAGCTTGAAATCATTTCCGTCGAGATGAATATCGATGCGCAAGGTGCTGGTGGTGCTCTTCCGTTGATCGAGATATTGAAAACGAATATTGTCGATCGCAAGACCAATGAGCGCATTGAGGGTGTTGTAGGGAATAACTTCTCCTCCTACGTACGGGATTATGATTTCAGTGTGGTGCTGCTGGAGCACAACAGAGATCAGCCCGGATTCAGCGTGCCGGATGATTTTGGCGATCTGCATGGCAAGCTGTTCAAGTGCTTCGTGAATTCGAGCGCTTACAGGGAGAACTTCAATAAGCCGCCGGTCATATGTCTCAGTGTGTCGAGTAGCAAGACCTATCATCGGACTGAAAATCAGCATCCTGTATTGGGTTTTGAATACCAGCAGGACGAATATTCCCTGACTGATGAATATTTCAGGAAAATGGGGCTGAAGGTTCGCTATTTCATGCCGCCGAACAGTGTGGCGCCTTTGGCTTTCTATTTTGCCGGTGATTTGCTTGGCGATTACACCAATCTTGAGCTGATCAGTACCATCAGCACGATGGATACCTTTCAGAAAATCTATCGGCCCGAGATCTATAATGCGAACTCTGCAGCAGGCAAATCCTATCAACCCAGTTTGAAACACCAGGATTATTCGTTGACCCGGATTGTTTATGACCGAGAGGAACGCAGCCGGCTGGCTGTCGAGCAGGGGAAGTTTGCCGAGGAGCAGTTCATCAAGCCATACCGTGCTGTGCTTGAGCAGTGGTCGGCCAATTACGCTCTTTGACTAATCGAAAACACAAGGTCCTCTGTCATGAAAAAATTGTTACCCACGTCAACCGCTGGCAGCCTGCCCAAGCCTTCCTGGCTGGCGCAACCTGAGACCCTCTGGTCACCCTGGAAACTGCAGGGTGAGGAGCTGGTCGAGGGCAAGCAGGATGCTTTGCGTTTGTCCTTGCACGAACAGCAACAGGCCGGCATCGATATCGTCAGTGATGGCGAGCAGACCCGCCAGCATTTCGTCACCACCTTTATCGAGCACCTCGAGGGTGTCGATTTTGAAAAACGCGAGACCGTGCGGATTCGTGATCGCTATGATGCGAGCGTACCCTCGGTGGTCGGGGACGTTGCCCGGCGCAAGCCGGTGTTTGTCGAGGATGCCAGGTTCCTGCGGCAGCAGACCAGCCAGCCCATCAAATGGGCTCTGCCTGGCCCCATGACCATGATCGATACGCTCTATGATGGTCACTACAAGAGTCGTGAAAAGCTGGCCTGGGAGTTCGCCCAGATCCTCAATCAGGAGGCCCGGGAGCTGGAAGCGGCTGGTGTCGATATCATCCAGTTCGACGAGCCGGCCTTCAATGTGTTCTTCGATGAGGTCAATGACTGGGGGGTGGCTACCCTGGAACGGGCCATTGAAGGTCTCAAGTGCGAAACGGCCGTGCATATCTGCTATGGCTATGGCATCAAGGCCAATACCGACTGGAAGAAGACGCTGGGCTCGGAGTGGCGGCAATATGAAGAGGCTTTCCCCAAGCTGCAGAAATCCAGTATCGGCATGGTCTCGCTGGAATGTCACAACTCCCATGTGCCGATGGACCTGATCGAACTCATCCGTGGCAAGAAGGTGATGGTGGGGGCCATTGACGTGGCGACCAATACCATTGAAACGCCAGAGGAAGTGGCCGATACCCTGCGCAAGGCACTGCAGTTTGTCGATGCCGACAAGCTCTATCCCTGCACCAACTGTGGCATGGCCCCGCTGCCTCGCCAGGTGGCGCGGGGCAAGTTGAGTGCCTTGAGCGCAGGCGCCGACATCGTCCGCAGAGAACTGTCCATCTAAGTCAGCGGCAATGGCCGGGCGGCTTCAGGCTGCCCCGGCACTGTCGAGCCGCACCGCCTTGTTCAGGATCTGTCATGTCTCTTTCCAGTACCGCCATCGAGCCCTTGAGCTTTCGCAAGGCGCTCGGGCATTACGCATCCGGTATCACGGTCATCACCTCACACATTGATGACCAGCCGCTGGGCTTCACCTGCCAGTCGTTCTACAGCGTGTCGATGAACCCGCCGCTGGTGTCATTCAGCGTCATGTCCAGTTCGGCCAGCTACCCCGGCATTCGCCAGGCCGGCCGGTTCGCCGTCAATATCCTGTCCGACGAGCAGGCCGGGATATCCAACCAGTTCGCCCGGCAAGGCACGGACAAGTGGCGCGGAGTGCAATGGCAGGCATCGCCGCTGGGCAATCCGATCATTGCCGGCAGTCTGCACTGGCTGGATTGCGAGATTCACGCCGAACATGCCGCAGGCGATCACCTGATCGTGATCGGTGAAGTGAAAGCACTGAATCTGCAGGAAGCAACTGCTACGCAGCCATTGCTGTATTTCAAGGGCCAGTATTGCAACCTCGCCGGGTAGGGCGCGGCGCTAGCGTTTGCCTGCACTGCCGCTTTTCCTTGCCAGTTTCGGGCCACTTCTCTAGAATGGCCGCCCCAAACCTGAGTTCTACTCCTTGCCAGACCATTTTGGGTGGCTGGCTATAACCCGTAAGGAGCACCTAATGCGTCATTACGAAATCGTATTTCTGGTTCATCCGGATCAAAGTGAGCAAGTCAGCGGCATGGTCGAGCGCTATACCAAGCTGATCGAAGAAGACGGCGGCAAGATCCACCGTCTGGAAGATTGGGGCCGCCGTCAACTGGCCTACCCGATCGACAAGATCCACAAGGCTCACTACATCATGCTCAACGTCGAGTGCAGCGCCAAGGCACTGGAAGAGCTGACTGAAAACTTCCGTTACAACGACGCGGTCATCCGTAACATGGTCATCCGTCGTGACGAAGCCGTCACCGAACAGTCCGACATGCTCAAGCCTGAAGACACTGGTCGTGGTGAGCGTCGTGAGCGCCGCGAGCGTTCTGACGACGACAACGACGCCGGTAACGATGCTGATGACAGCAACGACGCCGATGCCGGTGACGACGAGTAAGTTTTTCGGTTCCCCATTCCAGTTATAAGGAGACGCTGCCATGGCACGTTTTTTCCGTCGCAGAAAGTTCTGCCGTTTCACCGCTGAAGGCGTTAAAGAGATCGATTACAAGGATCTCAACACCCTGAAGGCCTACATCACCGAAACCGGCAAGATCGTACCCAGCCGTATCACCGGTACAAAGGCCAAGTACCAGCGTCAGCTGGCTGTCGCCATCAAGCGCGCCCGCTACCTGGCCCTGCTGCCCTACACCGACAGTCACGGTCGTTGAGTAGCAGATCGAACCTGTAATCAGGGGATACTGAACCGCTATGCGTGGTCTGGCTGAATACATCATGCGCGGTCGCAGGGAGGCTACTCTTGCAGTAGCGATCGCCGCGGCCATACCACTGCTGTTCTGGTTCAGTGCGGCGGCCCTGGCGCTGGTAATCCTGCGTCGTGGGCTGTCCGAGGCGTTACCGATTCTTGTATGGGGCATGTTGCCGGCACTGGTCTGGTCCTTTCTCGGGGACCTGACGCCCTTGCTGGTCATGCTCGGCAGCTCCGCCCTGGCGGTGGTGCTGCGCCAGCACAACGACTGGCTCCGGGTGCTGCTGCTGGCGGTGCCGCTGGGTGTGGTATTCGCCGTGGCGCTGTTGATGGCGCTTGGCGAACCGCTGCAGGCCCTGGCCGCCGGGTTCCGCGAGATGCTGCCGGAGTTGCTCGGGCAGATGGGCGTGCAGCTCGACGAGGCAGCCAGGGCAGCACTGCTGGCGCGCCTGGATGAGCTGATGATCCCGGTGCTCGGCGGGGTGATGGGGGCCATGCATATGCTGATGGTCCTGTTCAGCCTGATGATCGCACGGTCCTGGCAGGCCCGGTTGTACAACCCGGGTGGTTTCCGCCAGGAGTTTCATCAGCTGCGCCTGACGCCGCTGGCCAGTATCGGTCTGCTGATCGTGGTGGTGCTGGCGCCGCAGTGGCCGCAACTGGCCATGTTGTCGCCGGTGGCCAGCGTACCGCTGCTGGTGGCCGGGTTTGCCCTGCTGCATGGTGTGGTTGGTATCAAGAATCTGGGTACAGGCTGGTTGATCGGGAGTTATGTGCTGTTCGTCCTGTTCATCCGGTTCGCCTACCCGCTGATTGTGTTTTTGGCATTTGTAGATAGCTTGTTCGACTTTCGCTCACGCATGCGGCCACCTTCGGGTTCGCGCGGTGATGACGACTCGAACAGCCAAGGTTGAATTCAAAGAGGTCATCGCAATGGAAGTTATCCTGCTCGAAAAGATCGCGAATCTGGGTAGCCTGGGCGACAAGGTCGCCGTCAAAGCTGGCTACGCTCGCAATTTCCTGTTGCCGTTCGGTAAGGCAACCCCGGCTACCGCCGCCAACATCGAAGCCTTCGAAGCGCGTCGCGCTGAGCTGGAAAAGATCGCTGCCGAGAAGACTGCCGAGGCCGAAGCCCGCGCAGCCAAGCTGGCCGATCTGACCGTCACCATCAGCGCCAACGCTGGTGAGGAAGGCAAGCTGTTCGGTTCCATCGGTACTCGCGACATCGCTGATGCCGTGACCGCCGCTGGCGTTCAGCTGGAAAAAAGCGAAGTGCGCCTGCCGGAAGGCCCGCTGCGCGCTGTCGGTGAGTTCGACGTGGCTGTGCACC
Organism: Halopseudomonas xiamenensis; assembly: GCF_014219065.1. GTDB lineage: Bacteria > Pseudomonadota > Gammaproteobacteria > Pseudomonadales > Pseudomonadaceae > Halopseudomonas > Halopseudomonas xiamenensis. Next base: position 85,637 of record NZ_JACLGO010000011.1, on the reverse strand, counting down.
TGCACACCGACGTCGAGGCTACCGTCAAGCTGGTGGTTGTTGCCGGCTAAGCGGTACCCCGCAACTGCAAGACCTGTCACCCGGTCCCGACCTGTGGTCGCGATCGGGTGATTTGCTCTGGTAGACTTGCCAGCACGGCGCCTGTCGCAAGACGGCGCCGTGTTGTTGTTTGTGAAGCCCGCCCATCCAGGATTCGAGCCTGTGCCCATGAGTGATCAGATTTACGCCGCGCGTCCCGAGTTGGATCTGCAAACCACCGCATTGAAGATTCCACCGCATTCGATCGAGGCCGAACAGGCCGTGCTTGGCGGCGTCATGTTGGAGAACACCGCCTGGGAGCGGGTCGCCGAGCTGGTCAGTGAGACCGATTTCTACCGCCACGACCACCGCCTGATCTTCCGGGCGCTGGTGGGCCTGGCCGCGCGCAACCAGCCGTTCGACGTGGTCACCCTGGCCGAGGAGCTGGACCGCGAGGGACTGATCGACCAGGTCGGTGGGCTGGCCTATCTTGGTCAGCTGGCGAAGAACACGCCATCGGCGGCCAATATCAGCGCCTACGCACAGATCATCCGTGAGCGCGCCACCATGCGCCAGTTGATCAGTGTCAGTACCGAGATTACCGATACCGCCTTCAACCCCAAGGGCATGCAGCCCAACGAGGTGCTGGACGAGGCCGAGCGCAAGATCTTCGCCATCGCCGAGAGCCGGCCCAAGAGCGGTGGCCCGGAATCGGTCACCACCCTGCTGACCAAGGCCATCGACCGCATCGACACGCTGTTCAACAGCGAAGGCTCGATCACCGGGCTGTCCACCGGCTTCACCGACCTGGACGGCATGACCTCGGGATTGCAGCCGGCGGACCTGATCATCGTCGCCGGTCGTCCGTCCATGGGCAAGACCACCTTCGCCATGAACCTGGTGGAAAACGCGGTCATGGGCAGCGACAAGGCCTGCCTGGTGTTTTCGCTGGAGATGCCGGGCGAATCGCTGATCATGCGTATGCTGTCGTCGCTGGGGCGGATCGACCAGACCAAGGTGCGTTCCGGCCGGCTGGACGACGACGACTGGCCGCGGCTGACTTCGGCGGTGAACCTGCTCAATGACCGTAAGCTGTTCATCGATGACACCGCCGGCCTGTCGCCGATGGAAATGCGCGCCCGTGCCCGGCGTGTGGTGCGCGAGCACGGTGACCTGTCGCTGATCATGATCGACTACCTGCAGCTGATGCGCATCGGTGGCGCCTCCTCGGAGAACCGCACCAACGAGATCTCCGAGATTTCCCGCTCGCTCAAGGCGCTGGCCAAGGAGTTCAACGTGCCGGTGGTGGCGCTGTCGCAGCTCAACCGCTCGCTGGAGCAGCGCCCGAACAAGCGCCCGATCAACTCCGACCTGCGTGAATCCGGTGCGATCGAGCAGGATGCCGACGTCATCATGTTCGTCTACCGCGACGAGGTCTACCATCCCGACACCCAGGACAAGGGTATCGCCGAGCTGATCATCGGCAAGCAGCGTAACGGCCCGATCGGCACCTGCCGCATGGCCTTCATAGGCAAATACACCCGATTCGAAAACCTCGCGCCCGGTTCCTACCAGGGCTACGGGGAGGAGTAAGTCATGGCACTGAGCATGCCCAGGGCCAGGGCCCTGTTCGATTATCCGCGCTACTGGGCCGAGTGCTTCGGTCCGGCGCCCTTTCTGCCGATGAGCCGCGAGGAAATGGACCAGCTCGGCTGGGACAGCTGCGACATCATCATCGTCACGGGTGACTCCTATGTCGATCATCCGTCCTTCGGCATGGCCATCATCGGCCGCCTGCTGGAAGCGCAGGGCTTTCGCGTCGGCATGATCAGCCAGCCGGACTGGCAGAGCAAGGACGACTTCATGAAGCTGGGCAAGCCGAACCTGTTCTTCGGGGTGGCCGCCGGCAACATGGACTCGATGATCAACCGCTATACCGCCGATCGCAAGATCCGCTCCGACGACGCCTACACCGCCGGCGGCAAGGCCGGCAAGCGTCCCGACCGGGCCAGCCTGTCCTACTGCCAGCGCTGCCGGGAGGCGTACAAGGATGTGCCGATCATCCTCGGCGGGATCGAGGCATCGCTGCGGCGCATTGCCCATTATGACTACTGGCAGGACAAGGTCCGGCCCTCACTGCTGATCAACACCAAGGCCGATATCCTGATCTATGGCAACGCCGAGCGGGCGGTGGTGGAAGTGGCGCAGCGCCTGAGCCAGGGCGAGCAGGTCGCCAGCCTGACCGACATACGCGGCACCGCCTTCATTCGCAAGGATACGCCCGAGGGCTGGTTCGAGCTGGACTCGACCCGGGTGGACCGCCCCGGCCGTATCGACAAGATCATCAACCCCTATGTCAACACCCAGGACACCGCTGCCTGCGCTGTGGAGCAGGCCAAGGCCGAGGACGAGGTGCCCGGCAGCGACGACGCGGTGCAGGTGGTCGAGCTGCTGCACCATCCGCGCCTGGAGCGCGACCGCACGGTGATCCGTTTGCCGTCCTATGAAAAGGTGCGCAACGACCCGGTGCTCTACGCCCATGCCAACCGTGTGCTGCACCTGGAAACCAACCCGGGCAACGCCCGGGCGCTGGTGCAGCGCCATGGCGAGCGGGACGTGTGGTTCAATCCGCCGCCGATTCCGCTGAGTACCGAGGAAATGGACTACGTGTTCGGGCTGCCCTACGCGCGCATACCGCACCCGGCCTATGGCGATGCGAAGATTCCCGCCTATGACATGATCCGCTTCTCGGTGAACATCATGCGTGGCTGCTTCGGTGGCTGCACCTTCTGCTCGATCACCGAGCACGAGGGGCGCATCATCCAGAGCCGCTCGCACGAGTCTATCCTCAATGAGATCGAGGAGATCCGCGACAAGGTGCCGGGCTTCACCGGGACCATCTCCGACCTCGGTGGGCCGACCGCCAACATGTACCGCCTGGCCTGCAAGAGCCCGGAGATCGAGGCCTCCTGCCGCAAGCCGTCCTGCGTCTGGCCAGGCGTGTGCGACAACCTGAACACCGACCACTCATCCCTGGTCGGGCTGTACCGCAAGGCGCGGGAACTGCCCGGGGTCAAGCGCATCCTGATCGCCTCGGGGCTGCGCTACGACCTGGCAGTGCGCTCGCCGGAATACGTCAAGGAACTGGTGACCCATCATGTCGGCGGTTACCTGAAGATCGCGCCCGAGCACACCGAGGAAGGGCCGCTGTCGAAGATGATGAAGCCGGGGATCGGCACCTACGACGCGTTCAGGAAGATGTTCGAGAAGTACACCAAGGAAGCGGGCAAGGAACAGTACCTGATTCCCTACTTCATCGCGGCTCACCCCGGTACCACCGACGAGGACATGATGAACCTGGCGCTGTGGCTCAAGCGCAATGGTTTTCGCGCCGACCAGGTCCAGGCCTTCTATCCTTCGCCGATGGCGACCGCCACCGCCATGTACCACTCCGGCAAGAACCCGCTGCGCAAGATCGGCTACAAGAGCGAGGCGGTCGGTATCGTCAAGGGCGAGCGCCAGAGGCGGCTGCACAAGGCGTTCCTGCGCTATCACGATGCGAAGAACTGGCCGCTGCTGCGCGAGGCGCTGACCGAGATGGGCCGTGCCGACCTGATCGGTAACAGCAAGCAGCACCTGATCCCCACCTACCAGCCGGCGGTCGAAGGTTCGTCGGCTGGACGCCGCCCGGGCAATGCGCCGGCCGGCGCGAAGAAGGGCGGGCGCCTGCTGACCCAGCATACCGGCCTGCCGCCGCGCGATACCGGTGCGGGCAAGGGCAAGCGTCGGGGTGGGAGCAACCGACCGTCGCGCTGATCTGCCTATGGCGGCCATTGATAAACTGCAATGGCCGCCGCTGCGGTGCTGGGGCAGGATAGGGGCAGTTCAACAGGAGGAACTGCCATGTCCATACGCACCATAGTTCATAGTCTGCTGGTCAGCTATGCCGCCGCCAGCAGTGGCGCCGCCGCGGAAGAAGTCGCCGTCAACTGATCCATTAGCGCTACACCCGGTTGGGTTGGCGAGCGCCTGCTCGCCGACAGGTCCCCGCCGCTGGGAGGCTGCTGGCGTAGCGCAGGCGCGCTACACCCCGATCGCGCCTTTGTGGGTTGCCGCGCGCCTGCGCGACGACAGAGGCGGTTCAGCCCTCGCGCGGTTCCGGGGTGCGGTGCTCCATCCAGTAATCCAGCAGGGCCTTGAGCTGGGCCAGTTCGACGGGCTTGGCCATGTGTCCGTCCATGCCCGACAGGCGCGCACGCTCACGGTGTTCGGGCAGGATATGCGCAGTCAGGGCGATGATGGGTACCGGTGCCAGCGCATGCTGTCGTTCCCAGCGCCGAATCTGCTCGGTGGCGGTGAAACCGTCCATTTCCTGCATCTCGCAATCCATCAGCACCAGGTCGTAATGCCCCTGCTTGACCGCCTCTACCGCCTTCCTGCCATTGTCCACCGAGTCGCAGCTGACCTTGAGCTTGGACAGCATGCCGTGGATGACCCGGCTGGACACCGCGTTGTCCTCGGCCACCAGTACCTGGAAGGTGCCTTCGGCCGGTTCGGCACGCGATTCTTCCACAACGGCTGCGGCGTTGCTCTGGGCACTATGCTGTTGCCATTCATCGATCAGCGTGGCCCGCAGGGTGGAACCGGACACCGGCTTGTTCAGCACCCGGCGAATCCCGGCATTGCGCGCGACTATGCGGCTGGGCAACTGGTTGATGCCGGTGAGCATGATGATCAGCAGGTCGGTGCTGATGGTGGGGTCGTCCTTGATCTTGCTGGCCAGTTCCAGGCCGCTCATGCCGGGCATGGACTGATCCACCAGCAGGATATCGAAGGGGCTGTCCAGGTTCGCCTGGGCACGCAGCAGGGCCAGCGCCTCGCGGCCGCTGGAGGCGGTGCGGGGAATCATCTGCCAGGCGCTGGCCTGCTGCTGCAGGACCTTGCGGCAGGTGGCGTTGTCATCGACGATCAGGATGCTGCGATCGACCAGGCAATGGCCCTGCTGGTCCACCTCGGCCGGGCTGTCGAAGAAGCGCGCCGGCAGCATCACCCACACGGTGCTACCTTCGCCGGGGGCATTCTTGATGCCCAACTGGCCATTCATCATGCGCACCAGGCGTTGCGAGATATACAGCGACAGCTGGCCCTGGCGTTCGATCATGTCCACCAGCAATTCGCTGGGAACGGCCTCGTCGAGCAGGCTGCTGCGTGCTTCGCTATCCATGCCATGTCCGGTGTCCTGGATGGCGAAGCGCAGCAACGCCTGCTCCGGTGCCTGGCTCTCCAATGCCGCCACCAGCAGGATCTCGCCCTCGTCGGTATTGAGCATGGCATTGCTCAGCAGGCTCATGATGATCTGGCGCAGGCGCGCGGGATCGCCCTCCATCATGCGTGGTACGTCCGGGTGCACGAAGCTGATCAGCTCGATCGGCTGGTTGCTGAGGCGGTGGCGACAGCTCTCCAGGCAATCCTCGATCAGTGAGTGCAGGTCGAAACGCAGGCTGTCGAGGATCAGTTGCCCGGATTCCAGGCGCGACAGGTCGAGAATGTCGTTGATCAGGTTGAGCAGATCGTTGCCCGAGCTGTGGATGGTCTGCACGTAGTCGCGCTGCTTGGCGGACAATGCGGTATCGAGCAGCAGCTCGGACATGCCCAGCACACCATTCATCGGTGTGCGAATTTCGTGGCTGATGCGTGCCAGGAACCTGGCCCTGGCGCTGCGTTGGGCCAGAAAGGAGGTTTCGGCATGGTGCTGGCTGATCTGTTTCAGGGTGCTGCGCTGCAACTGCCGATACAGGCTCCACACATAGCACAGCAGAGCGCCCCACAGCAGCAGGTCGGCCAGGTGGTTCAGCTCGTGCGGGTGCGCGCCGAAGATCTGCTCCAGCAGCCAGCTGCCGATCAGCAGCAGGGTGCCGCCAAGGAATAGATGATCGATCGTCTCGCGCTTGAGCAGAGCCAGGCCGCTCAGCCCCAGCATGGTCAATGGCAGGCCGATGCGTACCACCGACAGGATGGACTCGGCCAGTACCGGCTGGGCAATGCTGAGCAACAGCAGCAGCGCACCGGCGACCAGGATGGCGATCCGCTCGCTGTGATCGCCCGAGGTGCCGGGCACCGGGTGCAGGCCATGCAGCGCCGCGGCGAGCACCACGAAGCCGGCCAGGCTCAACAGGGTGCCGGTCTGGCCATGCAGGAACGTCCAGTTATGCAATGCCCAGCCGATACTGCTCAAGCTGCTGAGTCCGAACAGCAGGGCGCTGATGGCCATCAGCAGGTGCAGTGGGTCGCGCCGCAGCAGGCCCTGCAGCAGCGAGTTCAGCGCCAGCGCCAGCAACAGGCCGACCAGCATGCCCTGCAGGGCCTGATGCCGGGTATGGATCTTGGTCGCCTCGCTCAGGGGAATCAGGCTGATATGGGTGCTGATTGGATAATCGTTCTGCAGGCGCACCAGCAGCTTCTGCCGGCTGCTATCGTGCACATTGACCGGAAAGGCGAAGCCGCCGTGGGGCAGGGGCATGCTGCTGCGGATATCGGCGGTGCCGCCGGAGTGACTGGTGCGCAGCAGGTCGTCCCTGAGCAGGTACACATTGATGCGGGCGATGGACGGGTTGTGCAGCTCCAGCAGATAGGTGTTCCGATGTTCCAGCGGTACCTGCACCCATAATGCCGAACCTGCCCCCGGCAGTTTCAGCGCCCCTTCGGCATTGGGTACGAACAGGTTGGCATAGCGGTTGGAGAGGATGTCATTGAGACCCAGCTGACCGCTGGTGTCGACGAAGGTCTGGTAACCGGCGGTTACGCCGCCGCCATGGGCCCAGGCGCTGCCGAGCAGCAGGCACAGGCCGAGCAGACTGCCGAGCCACAATCTGAAAATCTGCTTCACGTATTCATGTCCTGTCCCTGGTTCATGCCGCTATTCTGCGGAGCAGGACTGCCGAGCGCAAGGGCTGGCCGGATGATATGGCGGGAGAGAACCGAGAATGACAGCATCCCGGGGCCTGGGGCCCCGGGACCGCAGAGGGTGGACTCAGGCCTCGCGCTCTATCGCCCGGTAGCCGATATCCGAGCGGTAGAAGCAGCCATCCCAGCTGATCTTGCGCGCCAGCTCGTAGGCACCTTGCTGGGCCGCGCGGACATTCTCGCCCAGTGCGGTGGCGCACAGCACCCGGCCGCCCTGGGTAACCACCTGGCCATCCTGCAGTGCGGTGCCGGCATGGAACACCTTGCCGTCGGCACTGATCGCCTGGTCCAGCCCGGTGATGGCATGGCCCTTGGTGTAGTCGCCGGGGTAGCCGCCGGCCGCCAGCACCACACCCAGGCTCGGGCGCGGGTCCCAATTGGCGTCGCAGCTGTCCAGCTTGCCATCCAGCGCGGCTTCCACCAGTTCCACCAGGCTGCTCTGCAGACGCAGCATGATCGGCTGGGTCTCCGGGTCGCCGAAGCGGCAGTTGAACTCGATGACCTTGGGCGCACCAGTCTGGTCGATCATCAGGCCGGCATACAGGAAGCCGGTATAGACGTTGCCTTCGGCGGCCATGCCGCGCACGGTCGGCCAGATGACCTCATCCATGACCCGCTGGTGCACCGCGTTGGTCACCACCGGCGCCGGGGAGTAGGCACCCATGCCGCCGGTATTGGGGCCGGTATCGGCATCGCCGACACGCTTGTGGTCCTGGCTGGTGGCCATCGGCAGCACGTTCTCGCCATCGACCATGACGATGAAGCTGGCTTCCTCGCCATCCAGGAACTCCTCGATCACCACCCGCGAGCCGGCGGCGCCGAAGGCATTGCCGGCGAGCATGTCGCGCACCGCGGCCTCGGCCTCTTCCAGGGTCATGGCGACGATCACGCCCTTGCCCGCAGCCAGGCCATCGGCCTTGATCACGATGGGAGCGCCCTGTTCGCGCAGGTAGGCCAGCGCCGGCTCGACTTCGGTGAAGTTGGCATAGGCGGCGGTGGGAATCGCGTGCCGGGCCAGGAAGTCCTTGGTGAAGGCCTTGGAGCCTTCCAGCTGGGCGGCGCCAGCGGTCGGGCCATAGCACTTGAGGCCGCGCTCGCGGAACAGATCGACCACGCCGGCCACCAGCGGTGCCTCCGGGCCGACGATGGTCAGCGCGACGTTGGCGGCGGCGAAGTCCGCCAGCTTGTCCAGTTCCAGCACGTCGATGGCGACGTTCTCGCACTTGGCCTCGATCGCGGTGCCGGCGTTGCCGGGGGCGACGAAGACCTTCTCGACGCGCTCATCCTGCGCCACTTTCCACGCCAGGGCGTGCTCACGCCCGCCGCTGCCGATAATCAATATGTTCATCTTGTCTTCCTCTGCTTATTCCGTCATTGCGAACCCTGCAAGGGTGAAGCAATCCATGGGCCGTGCAGTCTGCTCGATGGATTGCCGCGTCGCTGCGCTCCTCGCAATGACGAACTTGTAGTTGGCCTCAACGCGACCGGCACCCTTACTCAGTGACGAAAGTGGCGCATCCCGGTGAATACCATGGCGATGCCCGCTTCATCTGCTGCGTCGATCACTTCCTGGTCGCGCATCGAGCCGCCGGGCTGGATCACTGCGCGGATGCCGACGGCGGCGGCATTGTCGATGCCGTCGCGGAACGGGAAGAAGGCATCCGAGGCCATGACCGCACCCTCGACCGGCAGGCCGGCATGTTCGGCCTTGATTGCGGCGATGCGGGCGGAATTGACCCGGCTCATCTGTCCGGCGCCGACGCCGATGGTCTGGCGGTTGCTGGCATAGACGATGGCGTTGGACTTGACGAACTTGGCCACCTTCCAGGCGAAGATCAGGTCGTGGATTTCCTTCTCGGTCGGCGCCCGCTTGGTCACCACCCTGAGATCGGCCTCGGTGATCATGCCGGTGTCCCGGCTCTGTACCAGCAGGCCGCCGTTGACGCGCTTGTAGTCCAGATCCAGGGGGCGCTCGGCCGGCCACTGGCCGCATTCGAGCAGGCGCACGTTGGCCTTGGCGGCGACCACCTCGCGGGCCTCGGCGCTGACGCTGGGGGCGATGATCACCTCGACGAACTGGCGATCGACGATAGCCTTGGCAGTCTCGCCATCCAGCTCACGGTTGAAGGCGATGATGCCGCCGAAGGCCGACTCGCTATCGGTGGCGAAGGCCAGGTCATAGGCTTTGCGGATGCCGCCTTCATCTTCCGGCACCACGGCCACGCCACAGGGGTTGGCATGCTTGACGATGACGCAGGCCGGCTTGCTGAAGCTCTTCACGCACTCCAGCGCGGCATCGGTATCGGCCACGTTGTTGTAGGACAGCTCCTTGCCCTGCAGCTGCACTGCGGTGGCGATGCAGGCCTCGGCCGGTTGCGCCTCACGGTAGAAGGCCGCGCTCTGGTGCGGGTTCTCGCCGTAGCGCATGTCCTGCGCCTTGATGAACTGGCTGTTGAAGGTGCGCGGGAAGGCCGCGCGGTCCTCGGTGCCCAGGGTCTCGCGGCCCTGGTCGATGGTGCCCAGGTAGTTGGCGATCATGCCGTCGTAGCCGGCAGTGTGCTCGAAGGCCTTGAGCGCCAGGTCGAAGCGCTGGGCGTAGGTCAGGCCGCCATCCTTGAGAGCGGCCAGCACACTGGCGTAATCGCCGGCGTTGACCACGATGGCGACGTCCTTGTGGTTCTTGGCCGCCGAGCGGACCATGGTCGGACCGCCGATATCGATATTCTCGATGGCATCGGGCAGCGTGCAGTCGGGCCTGGCCACGGTGGCGGCGAAGGGGTACAGGTTGACCACCACCATGTCGATCGGCTGGATGCCATGCTCGGCCATGACCGCGCCGTCCAGCTCGCGACGGCCGAGGATGCCGCCATGGATCTTCGGATGCAGTGTCTTCACCCGCCCATCCATCATCTCCGGAAAGCCGGTGTAGTCGGCCACTTCCACGGCATCGATAGCGCTGTCGCGCAGCAGCTTGTAGGTGCCGCCGGTGGAGAGGATTTCCACGCCCAGGGTGCTGAGTTCACGGGCGAAGTCGACAACGCCGGTCTTGTCCGACACGCTGATCAGCGCGCGACGTACCGGCAGGCGGGTGGTTTGGTGGGTCATCTTGGGTCCATATCCTGTTGGTGAAAAGCAGCTGCAAAGCTACCAGCTGCAAGCGAAGGCGTCGGCCTGCTCAGAGCAGGCCGTACTGTTTGAGTTTCTTGCGCAGGGTGCCGCGGTTCAGGCCCAGCACTTCCGAGGCCCGCGTCTGGTTGCCACGGACGTAGTCCATGACGCTTTCCAGCAGCGGCGCTTCGATTTCCGCCAGCACCATGTTGTACACATCGGTGACATCCTGGCCGTCCAGGTGCTCGAAATAGTTTCTCAGCGCCTGTTCCACACTGTCGCGCAGTGTCTGGGGGCCGGCCAGTGCGTCGCTTGGGCGTACGGACAGATCGGGGTCGGTGGTCTCGGTCACGGGTAGCTTTCCGTCAATCTGGGAGGTGTTCAGGTCATTCATGCCGCGAGGCCTCTGTCCATCAAGCGGTTGAAGAATTGCTCTATCGCCTGACGCTGCTGGGTCGCGCAATCCATGCGGTTGAAACTGCGGCGGAAATCCTCGGCGCCGGGCAGCGACTGCACTTGCCAGCCGACATGCTTGCGGGCGATGCGCACGCCCTGCTCGGGACCGTAGAACTGGTGCAGGGCTTCGAGGTGCTGCAGCAGCAGCGACTGTTGCCAGGCCAGCCCGGGCTCGGGCAGGTGCTGGCCGTGGCTCAGGTAGTGTTCTATTTCGCGGAAGATCCACGGCCGGCTCTGGGCGGCGCGGCCGATCATCACCGCATCGGCGTCGGTGTGCTCGAGTACCTGGCGGGCCTTCTCCGGCGAGTCGATGTCGCCGTTGGCGAACAGCGGAATGGATATCGCCTGGCGGATCTGCGCGATGGTGTCGTACTCAGCCTGGCCGGTATACAGCTCGCTGCGGGTGCGGCCATGCACGGCCAGGGCCTGGATACCGCTCTGCTCGGCGATACGCGCGATGCTGACACCGTTGCGGTTGGCCGGGTCCCAGCCGGTGCGGATCTTCAGGGTGACCGGGATATCCACGGCGCCAACCACCGCCTCGAGGATCTCGGTCACCAGTCGTTCATCACGCAGCAGGGCGGAGCCGGCGGCCTTGTTGCAGACCTTCTTGGCCGGGCAGCCCATGTTGATATCGATGATCTGCGCGCCATTGTCGCGGTTCATGCGGGCGGCCTCGGCCATCATCTGCGGGTCGCCACCGGCGATCTGCACCGAGCGCGGGCCGGGTTCGCCGCTGTGGTCGAGGCGCTGACGGGACTTGCGGCTGTGCCACAGGCGAGTATCGCTGGTAACCATCTCCGAGACCACCAGCCCGGCGCCCAGCTCACGGCACATGCGGCGGAACGGGCGGTCGGTGACACCGGCCATGGGGGCCAGTATGACGCGGCTGGTGAGTTGGTGAGGTCCGATACTGATCACTGCTGGTCCATCCCTGTACTCGGTGGTCAATGGGTTATGCCCCGGAACCGCAGGACATGTTCGGGCAGGGTCAGAAAAGTGAAGAGGGCCGCTATCATACCTGCTACCGATGACCATATAAAGACTGTCTGGCTGATATTTGACCAGCTGCCGGTCAGGGGCTGAGAAACTCGAGTCGGTAGCCGCTGGCCTGGGGGCCGGGGTCGAGCATGCTCAGTCCGACATGGATCGGCGTCTGTGGCGGCATCAGGCGTACTCCGGCCAGCTCGCCGGACAGGTATTCCTCCGGTCGGAAGCTGCGCGCGGAGACTTCCCGTCCGCCGGCATCGGTGAAGTGCATCTGTAATACCGGGAACGGCTGCTCGAAATCCGCGCGGTTGTAGAGAATCACGTCGATCGCCAGGGCGTTGGGAAACTCGGGGTGCTGGCGCACCAGCAGGTTGGCGCTGCGGATACGACTGATGTCGACCCTGGCCGGCAGCTCGCAGCGAGCGATCAGGCACAGGTTCTCCAGTAGTGGGCGGGTGCGCTGGTCACGTGCCAGGGCATCGAAGTTGTAGTAGAAGAACTGCCCGGCCAGCACCAGCAGGGCCAGCAGGCACAGGCTGTTCCATAGCCAGGTGCGTTGCCGGGGGCGGGCTGGCGGCCCGCTCAGCAGCTCTTCCTCCAGCAGTTCCAGGCGCAGCGCAGTGAGCTGCGGCTCGCGCCGCTCCGGCTGCGGGTTGTCGGCCGCTGGCGCGTCGGCCAGATCCGGCTGGGTGTCGACAGTGGGCGACTGTTCTTCGTGCTGCCGATCAGGGGCCGGGGAGATATCGGCTGGCGCTGTTGTCGTCGGTCGATCGCGATCGAAGATGTCGTGATCGTCATGGCTTTCGCCGTCGGCATCCAGGTCCTGGTCGCCAAGCCGGTTGTGATCGAAGTCGGGGCCGAAATCCCGGGCCGGCGGGGTGGCGAGGAAATCCTCGTGCAGGTCGGCGAACGGCTCGGCGGGCGAGGGCGTGTCGATCTCGGTGGGCGGCTGGTCATCACTGGCGGGCAGTGCCGCTTCCAGCCCTGACTGCCGGTGGCCGGTCATACCGGTGGGGTTGACCTCGTCGATGATCGATTCGTCCAGCCCGAGGGCGGCCAGGTCTGGCTCGTCCAGGTCATCTTGCAGTAGGCTGGAGGGTCGCGCTGGATCAGGTTCGGCACGCGCCGGGAGATCCTGCTGCATGGCGGCAGCCGCATCACCGGCATGAAACACCTCCAGGCAGGCGCCGCAGCGCACATTGCCGGCGGCCACATTCAGCTGCTCCGCAGTGAGCCGGAAGCGGGTCTGGCAATAGGGGCATTGGGTGACCAGCAGCTCGCTCATGCGGGCGGAATCCTTGTCAGGCAGTGAATGGGCGTGCGCCATATTGTGCCGGCAAGTGGCTCATGGCGCCACGTCGCGGCGCACGCCAGTGACCCTGATCCAGCCGTCCTTGTCGGCTACCGGGTCCAGCTCGAAGGCATCGCGGTAGGCGGCGATAATCTCCCCGGTCTGCTCGGCGAGAATTCCGGACAGGGCGATGCGTCCACCAGGCCGGACCAGGCTGGTCAATTGCGGGGCCAGGCTGACCAGCGGGCCGGCGAGGATATTGGCGACCAGCACATCGGCCGGCTCGGCCGGCATGTCCGCCGGCAGGTACAGCGGCAGGCGCTCATCGGCCAACTGGTTGCGTCGGGCATTGTCACGCGAGGCCTCCAGCGCCTGGGGGTCGATATCGGTACCGACTACCTGCTCGGCGCCGAGCAGCAGGGCGGCAATCGCCAGGATGCCCGAGCCGCAACCGAAATCGATCACCTGCAGGCCGTCGAGGTCCTGGCTGTCCAGCCACTCCAGGCACAGGGCGGTGGTCGGATGGGTGCCGGTGCCGAACGCCAGGCCGGGGTCCAGCAGCAGGTTGACCGCCTCGGGCTCCGGTGCCTCATGCCAGCTGGGGACGATCCACAGGCGCTGGCCGAAGCGCATCGGCTGGAAGTTGTCCATCCAGCTGCGCTCCCAGTCCTGGTCGGCGATATCCTCGAACTGGTGTTCGGGCAGCGCCTGCGGCCACAGCTGGCGCAACTGCTCGATCAGCGCCTGACGCTCGGTGTCGGCCTCGAACAGGGCCAGCAGGTGGGTGTGTGACCACAGCGGCGTGGTGCCCAGGTCCGGCTCGAAAATGGGCTGGTCCTCGGCATCCATGAAGGTCACCGAGACCGCGCCCAGCCCCAGCAGCAGATCCTCCATCGGCTCGGCCTGATCGGGGGTAATGGCAAGACGCAGTTGCAGCCAGGGCATAGGGGCTTCCTTCGGAAGAGCTTCAAGCTGTCAGCGACTAGCGCGAAGCAGAAAAGACAAGGGGAGCGACAGGTCGCTCCCCAAAACGTACATCATACTCTGTGAGCTTGCAGCTTGCAGCTTGCAGCTTGCAGCTTGCAGCTTGTCAGCTGATGCCGAGTTTCTTCTCCAGGTAGTGGATATTCACTCCACCTTTGCAGAACTCGGCGTCACGTACCAGTTCCCGGTGCAGCGGGGTGTTGGTCTTGATGCCATCGACCACCAGCTCGTCCAGGGCGTTGCGCATGCGCACCATGGCTTCGTCGCGGGTAGCGCCGTAGGTGATCAGCTTGCCGATCAGCGAATCGTAGTTCGGCGGTACCTTGTAGCCGCTGTACAGGTGCGAGTCTACCCGCACGCCGTTGCCGCCGGGGGCGTGGAAGAAGCTCACGGTGCCGGGGCTGGGCATGAAGGTGTTGGGGTCTTCGGCGTTGATCCGGCACTCGATGGCATGACCGCGGATGACCACGTCGTCCTGGGTCAGGCTCAGCGGCTGGCCCGCGCACACTTTGATCTGTTCCTTGACCAGGTCGATACCGGTGACCATTTCCGAAATCGGGTGCTCGACCTGAATCCGGGTGTTCATCTCGATGAAGAAGAACTGGCCGTTCTCGTACAGGAACTCGAAGGTGCCGGCACCACGGTAACCCAGGTCGATACAGGCCTGCACGCAGCGGGCCTGCACTTCGGCACGGGCCTTCTCGTCGATACCGGGAGCGGGTGCTTCCTCGATGATCTTCTGGTGACGGCGCTGCAGCGAGCAGTCACGGTCACCCAGGTGGATGGCATGGCCCTGGCCGTCGGACAGTACCTGAACTTCCACGTGACGCGGGTTGGTCAGGAACTTCTCCAGGTAGACCATCGGGTTGCCGAAGGCAGCGCCGGCCTCGGTGCGGGTCAGGCGGATCGATTTGATCAGATCCTCTTCCTTGTGCACCACGCGCATGCCGCGACCACCGCCGCCGCCGGCGGCCTTGATGATCACCGGGTAGCCGACGCGGTGGCCGATCTTCAGGCACTCCTGCTCATCATCGGGCAGCGGGCCGTCGGAACCGGGCACGGTCGGCACGCCGGTCTTCTTCATCGCGGCGATGGCCGAGACCTTGTCGCCCATCAGACGGATCACCTCGGCGCTGGGGCCGATGAAGGTGAAGCCGGAACGCTCGATCTGTTCGGCGAAATCGGCATTCTCGGCGAGAAAGCCGTAGCCGGGGTGGATGCCGTCGGCGCCGGTCACTTCAGCGGCGCTGATGATGCGCGGAATGTTCAGGTACGACTCGGTGGCAACAGCCGGGCCGATGCAGACGGTTTCGTCGGCCATGGCCAGGTGCATGAGTTCGCGGTCGGCAGTGGAGTGCACTGCCACGGTCTTCAACCCCAGCTCCTTGCAGGCGCGGATGACGCGCAGTGCAATTTCGCCGCGGTTGGCTATGAGTACTTTCTGCATCGCAGCCTCCGGGTCGGGCTCAGGCGATGCTGAACAGGGGTTGATCGAATTCCACGGGCTGGCCATTGTCGACCAGGATGGCCTGGATGACGCCAGTCTTGTCGGCTTCGATATGGTTCATCATTTTCATCGCCTCGACGATGCACAGTACATCACCAGCCTTGACGGTCTGGCCGACCTCGACGAAGGAGGGCGACTCGGGGGAGGGCGAGCGATAGAAGGTGCCGACCATCGGCGAGCGTACCAGGTGACCGGACGGCTCGGCCGGCGCGGCTTCGGCGGCCGGTGCGGCGGGTGCCGGGGCTGCTGCCGGAGCAGGGGCAGCGGCTACCGGGGCCTGGAAGTACTGTTGCGGCATGGCGGCTTTCTGGCTATGGCGGCTTATCCGGACAGATTCCTCGCCTTCGTGAATCTCCAGCTCGTCGATGCCGGATTCTTCAAGCAGTTCGATGAGTTTCTTTACTTTGCGGATATCCATTGATTCTTGCGCTCCAGGGCAATGTTGGTCGTTTCAGTTTTGTTCGATGCGGTGTATGGCCGCCTGCAGGGCCAGGGCATAGCCCTCGGCTCCCAGTCCGCAGATCACGCCCTCGGCAATGTCCGAGAAATAGGAGTGATGACGGAAAGGCTCTCGCCGGTACACGTTGGAAAGATGCACTTCGATGAATGGGATGCTCACCGCCAGCAACGCGTCACGTATTGCCACACTGGTGTGGGTGAATGCAGCTGGATTGATGATGATGAAATCGATCGCTTCGTCCCGGGCGGCATGGATGCGCCCGATCAGTTCATGCTCGGCATTGCTCTGCAGGCTCTGCAGACGGTGCCCACCCTGCCGGGCCTGTTCGGCCAGACGGGTGTTGATCTGCTCCAGGGTGGCCGAGCCGTAGACGCCCGGTTCACGGGTGCCGAGCAGGTTCAGGTTGGGTCCGTGCAGGAGCAGGATACTGGCCATCAGCGATATTCCATGGCGGCGTTGGCGATTGACTCGGTGGTCATTGATGAGCGCAGAGTTTGCCGGATTAACAAAGGGCTGTCCAGAAGCAGTGGAATGTCATCAGATGACTGCATGATGGCTGGGTTTTTGGGGAAGTTGGGTGGTTCCCCCTCTCCCCCAACCCCTCTCCCGCAAGGGGGAGAGGGGGGTTGATTGTGCAAGCCGGCAATATCGGTTGCGCATGTTCGAATATTGTTGAAGAACCTCGCTGATCTGCAAGGTGGTTGTTGATCATGACTCCAAGACTTAATGGGAGTCATGGCATCAGTCTTTTCACAGAAGTTACCAGCGATCACTGTTTTGCTCCCCTCTCCCCTTGCGGGAGAGGGGTTGGGGGAGAGGGGGGAAGCAGCAATCTCACCCCGCCCCCAGCGCCCCCTCCATATGCCGAATGAAGGTCTCGCGCGGCACTTCCCCTTGAATGCGCAACTGCGCCTGCTCCTGCCCGGCGCTGTCATAGAACAGGAACGCCGGTGGCCCGAACAGCTGCTGTTCGGTCAGCCAGGCGCGCTGCTCGGCGGTATTGTCGGTGACGTCGAGCTGGATGCGCACGAAGCCATCCAGGCCGGCCCGTACGCTGGGGTGGTTGATAATTTCCCGTTCGATGATCTTGCAACTGATGCACCAGTCGGCGGACAGCTCGACGATCGCCGGCAGGCCCTGCTCCCTGGCCTGGGCCAGTTGCTGGCGAACGGCGGCGGCGCTGGACACCTTGTTGAAGTAGCTGCCGCCATCAGTGGCCGGTTGCGCTGTGCCGGTGGTCAGCGACTGCAGCGGGCGCAGCGGGTCGGAGGCGCCGGACAGGGCGCCGAACAGCGCCGCGGCGGCATAGATGGCCAGCAGCAGCGCAGCGGTCTGGCCGGCGCGGCCGATACCGCTGCGCGGCCCACGCTCGAACAGGCCCAGTTGCACGGCGATGCCAGCGGCCAGTGCGGCCCACAATGCCAGGCTCAGCGGGCCCGGAATGACCCGCTCGAGCAGCCAGATGGCCACCGCCAGCAGGCCGAAGCCGAAGGCTTGCTTGACCTGGTTGAGCCAGGGCCCGGAGCGTGGCAGCAGTGCGCTGCCGAACATCGCCACCAGGATCAGTGGCACGCCCATGCCGATGGCCAGCGCGAACAGCCGCAGGGCGCCGCCCAGGGCATCGCCGGTGGCGCTGATATAGATGAGGGCGCCGGCCAGCGGTGCGGAAATACACGGCGAGACCACCAGGGAGGACAGCACGCCCATCAGTGCCGCGCCGGGAATCGAGCCGCCCTGGGTGCGGCTGCCAAGGCGTTCCGCTGGCTCGCGGATGAAGGCCGGCAGGCGCAGGTTGAACACATCGAACATGGCCAGGGCGAACAGCACGAAGAACACCGCGAAGGCGCCGAGCACCCAGGGCGACTGCAGGCGCGCCTGGATATTCAGCGCCGCGCCGAACAGGCCGATCAGCGCGCCGACCAGGGCGAAGGTCAACGCCATGCCCAGCACGTAGCTGAGCGACAGGGCGAAGGCGCGCGGGCGGTTGATGTCCGCGCGACCCAGCACCATGCTGGTGAGGATCGGCACCATCGGCAGCACGCAGGGGGTGAAGGTCAGTGCCAGGCCGGCGGCGAACAGCAGCAGCAACGACCACCACAGCGACTGGTCGCCGCGGCTGGCCGGGTCGCCCGCCGTTGCGCCGCCAGCGCTGCCGCCGGGCAGGTCGAACAGCACGGTTTCCGGCGGGTAGCACAGCCCGGCATCGGCACAGCCCTGGTATTCGACGCGCAGCTGGCTGGCCGGGGTGCTGCCTGGCGCGATATCCAGCCGCACCTCCAGGCTGGTGTAGTAGACCTCGACGTCACCGAAGAATTCGTCGGTCTTGTGGATGCCGTCCGGCAGGTGGGTCTGGCTGATCTGGCCATCGCCACCCAGCAGCTCGAACTTCAACCGGTGGCGGTACAGGTAATACTCGGGAGCGATGTCGAACTGCAGCTGGATACGCTCGGCCCGGGCCTCGACGATGCCGGGGCGGAAGGCCTCATGCACCGGCAGGAACTGGGTGGCGCTGCTGCTGCCGACATTGCCGAACAGGCTGCCCAGCGCGGCGTTGTTCGAAGGCGACTGGGCCAGCACGGAGCCACTGACGAGCAGGAGGAAAACCAGCAACAGGCGTTGAAACAGCATAGGCATATCCGTAGGGAGTTTGTCGCTCATGATAAGGCCTGGCGCGCTTAATGCCAGTGACAAACTGCCGCCAGATTTTTCAGCTGCGCTCGACACTCTCGATGCGGTCGGGATGTATGACGATGCGTCCCTGGCGATACAGACCGCCGATGGCCTTCTTGAAGTTGCCCTTGCTGACACCGAACAGGCGCGCGATCTCCGGTGCCGGGCTCTTGTCGCTCAAGGGCAGTACACCGTCGTGCTCTTCGAGCGTCTGCAGGATCAGTTGCTGCAGCTGGTCGGCGGCGTCGCGGCCTACCGGCTGCAAGCTCAGGCTGATCTTGCCATCGGCGCGCAGTTCGCGGATATAGCCGCGCTCGCGCTTGCCGCCGCGGATGAACTTGAACACCTCGTTCTTGTGCAGCAGGCCCCAGTGGCGGTGGTTGATGATGGCCTTGTAGCCCAGGTCGGTGGGTTCGACGATCAGCAGATCGACCGCTTCGCCGACCTGGTAATGGGCTGGGGTCTTGTCCAGGTGGCGATCCAGGCGTGCGGTGGCGGTGATGCGCTCGCTGTGCTTGTCCAGGTAGACGTAGACCACGCAGTAATCACCGACCTGCAGCGGGCGCTTTTCCTCGGAGTGGGGCAACAGCAGGTCCTTGGGCAGACCCCAGTCGAGAAACAGGCCGACACGGGTGATCTCGACCACCTTGAGGCTGGCGAATTCGCCGACCTTGACCTTGGGCGACTGGGTGGTGGCGATCAGCTTGTCCTCACTGTCGCGGTAGATGAATACCCGCAGCCAGTCGCCCACCTCGGTGGGCTCATTCTTGGGGATATAGCGATTGGGCAGCAGTATCTCGCCATGCGGCCCGCCGTCGAGATAAAGACCGAAGCCGGTGTGCTTGACGATCGGCAGGTTGTTGAAATGTCCGATGGCGGCCATGAAAGTCCATCCTGAGTGGTCGGGAGCGGCTATTATAGGGCCTGTTCCCGGTGCTTGCGCGGTGTGATGCGCTGGCACAGGTGATATGCTTGCGGCTGCACAGTGAGAGGGGAGAGGTCGATGAAATTTTTCAGACGTACGCAGGGTGCCGGTGGCTTGGCGGACCGCTTCGATAGCGAGAATGGCCGGTTGCTGGGCAAGATCGTCGGCATTGCGCTGATTGCCTATCTGTTGATCTGTGTGCTGGTCGGCTGGTACTGGAGCCGGGAGCCGGATCTCGAGGACCTGACCGTGCTGCCGGTGGGCAACAACCAGATGCTGACTACCGGCTCGCATACCGCGCGTACGCTGCAGGCGCTGGCCAGTACGCTGCTGGACAAGCCCGGTGGCTTTCTCAGCAACGACATCACCCCGCCCGGCATCTGGCTGGACAACATGCCCAGCTGGGAATTCGGCGTACTGGTGCAGGTACGCGACATGACCCGCTCGATGCGCCGTGACATGGCCCGCTCGCAGTCCCAGTCCACCGAGGATCGTGACCTGGCCCGTGCCGAACCGCGCTTTCACTTCGACCACAACAGCTGGGCCATGCCGGCCAGCGAAAGCGAGTATCGCGATGGCATCAAGGCGCTGAACAGCTACATCACCCGGCTGGAGAGCGGTAACGCCAGCTTCTATGCCCGTGCCGACAACCTGGCCGGCTGGATCGATGATGTCAGTACCCGCCTGGGCTCGCTGTCCCAGCGGCTGTCGGCCAGTGTGGCGCGCACGCCGCTGACCGACGGTGGCCGCGAGCGTACCCGCACGCCCTGGCTGGAAATCGACAACGTATTCTACGAGGCACGTGGTAGCGCCTGGGCACTGGTGCATCTGCTGCGCGCGGTGGAGAAGGACTATGCCGAGGTGCTGAACAACAAGAACGCGCTGGTCAGCCTGCGCCAGATCATCCGCGAGCTGGAAGCCACCCAGCAGGCCATGTGGAGTCCGGTGATCCTCAACGGCGGCGGCTTCGGCGTGCTGGCCAACCACTCGCTGGTGATGGCCAACTACCTGTCGCGCGCCAACGCCGGGCTGATCGACCTGCGTCGTCTGCTGCAACAGGGTTGAGATAAGGTGCGATGAGCAAGCGTCAGACAGGATTCGGCTCGCTTGGCGGGCTGGTGTTTTCCACCGACAGCGGGCGCATGTGCCCGGACTGCCGGCAGCCGGTCGACAGTTGCCACTGTGGCCAGCCGCAGGTGCCCGCCGGTGACGGCGTGGCGCGGGTGCGCCGCGAGACCAAGGGCCGTGGCGGCAAGACCGTGACCACCATCAGTGGCCTGGCGTTGCCCGCCGATGAACTCAAGTCGCTGGCCAAGCGCATCAAGGCGCGCTGCGGCTGCGGCGGCTCGGTGGTCGACGGAGTGATCGAAATCCAGGGCGACCGCGCCGACATGCTGTGCGACTGGCTGGCCGCCGAGGGTTTCAAGACCAAGCGGGCCGGTGGTTGATGCCGTGACCGCAAGTCCCGTAACAGTCCCCGCTCCGGGTTGTCGAGCGCCCGCTCGACGACAGGCTTCAGGAACACGCCGGCGTAGCACCCGACCATGGGCCGGGGTGCCACACTCGGTCCAGGCAGGCATCAGAGCGCTGTCTGCTCCGTGACCCTGTCCGGTCTGTTCTCCGCTGCGCGCCATCGTCCCACCCATCGCCAGGTGTGGGCGCTGGCGACGCCGATGATCCTGTCCAATATCAGCGTGCCGCTGGTCGGCCTGGTGGATACCGCCGTGGTCGGACACCTGGATGGTGCTCACTACCTGGGTGGGGTCGCAGTGGGTGCCACGCTGATGACCTTCATCCTCTGGGCGGCGGGCTTCCTGCGCATGGGCACCACCGGCTTCGCGGCCCAGGCCTGCGGCGCGGATGACGGCGACAAGTTGCGCCTGGTGCTGCTGCAGCCGCTGTGGCTGGCAGTCTTGCTGGCGCTGCTGGTATGGCTGGTGCACGAGCCGCTGCTGGCGGCGGGGCTGTACTTTCTCGACAGCAGCGCGGAGCTGCTGGAACAGGCGCGCCTGTACTTCAATATCCGCCTGGTCAGCCTGCCGGCGGCGCTGGCCAACTTCGTACTGGTCGGCTGGTTCATCGGCGCCCAGCGCGCCCGCGCGCCGCTGTATCTGCTGATCACCGTCAACCTGACCAACGTGCTGCTGGATGTGCTGTTCGTGGTGGTGCTGGATTTCGGTGTGGCGGGAGCGGCCTGGGCAACGGTGATCGGCGACTATGCCGGGCTGGCGCTGGGGCTGTGGCTGCTGCGGCCGGTGCTGGCGCGCTATCCCGGCCTGATGCCCTGGCGCGATGCGCTGTGGCTGCGTGGCGCGGCGCCGCTGATCAAGGTCAACCGCGATATCCTGATCCGTACCCTGGCGCTGGAGGCGGTGTTCTACCTGCTGGTGTTGCAGGGCGCCCGTCTCGGTGACTCGGTGGTCGCTGCCAACGCCGTGCTGCTGAACTTCCTGCTGCTCACCTCCCACGGCCTGGATGGACTGGCGCATGCGGTCGAGGCGCTGGGCGGCCACGCCCTGGGCCAGCGCAACCGACTGGCGCTCAAGCGGGTGCTGGTGGTCAGCACCGCCTGGTCGTTGCTGGTGGGCATCGGCTTCGTGCTGGCGTTCAACCTGTTCGGCGGGCAGATCATCAGCCTGCTGACCAGCGTCGAGTCGATCCGCCAGGTGGCCTTCGCCTACCTGCCGTGGATGGCCTGGATGCCGCTGGTGGCGGTGTGGAGCTATCTGCTCGATGGGCTGTTCATCGGTGCCACCCGCGCCCGGGCGATGCGCAACGCCATGCTGCTGGCGGTGGTGCTGATCTACCTGCCGGCGGCCTGGCTGCTGCGCGACAGCGGCAATCATGGTGTCTGGCTGGGTTTCTATCTGTTCATGCTGGCGCGCGGCGCGCTACTTGGCGGCTGGTTCATCTGGCTGTGGCGGCGGGATCGCTGGATGCCGGCCTGAGCCAGCAATGCAGATAGCGTCCCAGGTGCCGGTAGGCCGGATGGCGGCTGTACAGCAGTTCCTGCTCCACTACCTGGGCGGTATCGGCCTCGGATTTGAAGGGTTCCGGCATGTAGTCATGGAATACCCGCACCCCGGTTTCATGCAGGCCGGTGAAGCCGGCGTCGCTGATCCACTGCCGGACCTGGCGCGGGTCCAGCGGCTGCTGTGGTGTCAGGCTGCGCTTGCCTTCACCGGCCAGCTGGTTGCGCTGCAACTTGCGGAACTGGCCCTTGATCAGGTTCTTGTAGATCAGTGCGTCGCGGTTGTAGAAGGCCAGCGACACGGCGCCGCCGTCATGCACCAGCTGGCGCAGGCAATGCAGGGCGGCGGCCGGGTCGGCCAGCCACTCCAGCACCGCATGGCAGATGACCAGATCATGATGCTGGCCGCGCTCGGGCAGTTGCTGCAACGGCAGCTGCAGGTACTCCAGGGTCTGGCCGGCTGCCCGTGGCAGGTCATTCAGCCGGCTGCTGGCGGCGTCGAGCATTTCCGCGGATGGATCGCACACCGTCAGGCTGTGGCCGCGCTGCAGCAACCATTCGCTGATATGTCCCAGCCCGGCACCGACATCCAGCACTCGCAGCGGCTGGCCTGCGGCGTCGATCTCCGGCAGCCATTCCTGCAGGTCGCGGGTCAGCACCGCCAGACGGATTGCGCCCTTGGGACTGGAGTAGATCTTGCGGGCGAAATGACTGCCCAACTGATCGAAGTAACGGTCGGCCATGAAAAATTCAAACCCCTGCACTGATCGGGTGCTGGATCGCGCAAAGCCAGGCGACCAGCGGCCCGGCAGTATATCAGACGGCTTGAACTTCCAAGCCTAACCGCTTGAGCTGATGCAAAAAAGTCGAACTATTGGCAATCGCCTCTGTCCGACGGTATTCAGGCAAAAACCAAAGAGGAATTCCTTATGCGCCTTAGCACGACTCTGATCAAGGCTTCGACTGTGGGTTTGATACTGAGCCCCATGTATGCCATGGCTGCGGAAGGACCGGTATCTAACCTGGGTATCATCGCTGCCTACAATAACTATGAGATGAACTCGGACAACGATGATGTCGATGGTCGCGACGAGAACGTCGGCAAGGCTGGTATCTTCTACAACTACGGTAACAAGATGACCGGCGGCCCGGGCATGATCTTCCAGCTCGGTGCGGATGCCCGTTACGGCGAAGAGAGCAGCGATAACAAGATCAAGGATGCACGGGCGGACCTCGATCTCGGCGTGCGCATGCCGCTGACCGACAACAGCAATTTTGACCTGCTGATCGGTGCTGGCTATGACTGGAGCCGCTTCGAGATGGATCGCAGTGGTGGTGATGTCGAGCTGAGCAACAAGAGTCCCTTCGCCAAGGCTGCCATTGGCTGGCATCACCAGGGCGATACCCTGACCACCCGTCTGGAAGTGGGTACGCGCTACAGCATCGAAGGTGAAGGCAAGGTCAAGCTCGAGGGCGTTGGTAGCGAGACGGCCGACCTGAAGAACAAGTACAACCCCTACGCGGAGTTGAACTTCCTCTGGGATCGCGGTTTCGGTGTGCCGGTCACTGCCGGTCTCTACTACACCCAGACCAACTATGAATTGAAGAACCGCAACACCTTGGCCGCCAACACCGAACTGGAAAGCAACGAGTTCGGCGTCAAGCTCGGGATGGTGTTCTAAATCCGCAGGGTGCTGAAACGACGATCCCGCAGCCTACCGGGCCGGTAGCTGCGGGATTGTCCGTTACAGGGCCGTTCGACGCAGGCGTGCCCTTCGTGCCTGCAGCTTGCGCCAACAGACTGGTCAGAAGTCGTAGGTGAGGGTGGCCATGACGTTGCGCTCATCGCCGTAGTAACACTGGGTCAGGCTGTTGCAGGCGGCCACGTAGGTCTCGTCGGTCAGGTTGTTCAGGTTGACCCGCAGGCCGAGCCCATGCATGCCAAGCTGAGCAAGGTCATAGGCGATCGAGGCATCGAACAGGGTATGCGAGGGGATGCGCAGGGTATTTTCCGCATCCGCCCAGCTCTTGCCGAAATAGCGCGCCCCGGCCCCGAGCTGCAGCCCGGCCAGCGGGCCGCCAGCGAAGCTGTAGTCGGCCCATAGCGCCGCCATGTTGCGTGCCACCGCGTTGGGTGTATTGCCACGGTTGTTGACCTCGGCGGCGCCGGTGAAGTCCTTCGAGTACTCCACGTCCATCCAAGTGTAGCTGGCCAGCACGTTGACCGGCTCGATGGGCTTGAAGCGGGCTTCCAGCTCGACGCCGCGCGAGGTGATCTCGCCAACCGCGCGGTAGAAGAATTCACCGGAATCCTTGTTGGCCAGATTCGACTGGGTCAGGTCGAACAGGGCGATGGTATACAGGTCCTGGGTGCCCTGCGGCTGGAACTTCAGGCCGATTTCGGTCTGCTCGCCTTCGGTCGGCTTCAGCAGGGCGAGACTGTATAGTTCATCGTCCTCGTCGTAGTTATAGGCAGCCGTGGCATTAGGGTTGAATGACTGGGAAAAGCTGGCATAGGGTGACAGGCCATTGTCGAAGGCGTACAGCAGGCCGACGCGCCCGGAGAAGTGACGGATACGCGCATCGGCGCCCTGGTCGCCATACATCGAACGGGTCTGGTCGAAGCCGACATCGACCCAGTCCTGGCGTGCGCCCAGCGATAGCCGCCAGTTGTCCAGGCTGATCAGGTCCTGGATATACAGGCCGGTCTGCTTCAGCGTGCGGGCCTCGTCATACTGGTGGTAAAACACCGGTGCTGCCGGGCTGATTGCACCGGTAAACGGGTTTATGGGTGGCAGATTGTTACCGGCGTCGTAACTGACCTTGGTCTTGCGGCGCTGGTAGTCCAGGCCGGTGACCAGGGTGTGAGACAGTGCCCCGGTCTCGAATTCGAACTGCAATTGGTTGTCCACACTCCAGGCATGCACCGTCTCATCAGCGCCCGTGTAGTAGCGGTCTAATCCGTCGGTCCCGGAAACGTAGCCATATTGGTAGACCTGGCCGGATTCGACGGTCGAGTCCAGGTACTGGAAGTTCTGCCGGGCGGACACCACGTCATTGAAGCGGTGCTCCAGCTGATAGCCGAGCATGTACTGGTGGCGCTCGAACTTCTCGTAATCCTTGTCGCCCTCGAAGAAGCTGCGGGAGATGCGCTGACTATTGCGCGAGGTGACCGAGCCTTCCGCCGGCAGGCCTCCGTGGTAACCGCCCTCCGGGTCATGCTGCAGCATCGCCAGCAGGGTCAGGCGGGTATCCTGGGTGAAGTCGATGCTCAGCGAGGGCATCAATGCGAAACGCTCGCTCTTGATGTCGTCCACCTGGTTGGCCGCATCCCGTACCACACCGACCATCCGATAGTTCAGCGTCCGCGCTTCATCCAGCGGGGCGCCGATGTCGAAGGCCGCCTGCTTGTAGTCATGGCTGCCATAGGACAGCTGCAATTGACGGTGCTGATCATAGCCCGGTTTCTTGCTGGTCATGGCCACCAGCCCACCCGGCAGGCTGCGACCGTAGAGCACCGAGGATGGCCCCTTGAGGATATCGATGCGTTCGACGAACCAGGGATCGACCTGCAGCGTACTGTAGGTGCCGCTGTCGCCCAGCAGTTTCTGGCCGTCGAGATAGAGGTTGTCCACCGCACCGTCGGTGATGCCGCGCATGGCCACGTAGTCATAGCGGCTGGTCGCGCCATAGGGCGCACTCATCAGTCCTGGTGTATAGCGCAGGGCCTGGGCCACGCTTTGCGCGCCCTGGTCGTCCATCTGCTGGCGGGTGACCACCGATACGCTCTGGGAGGTTTCCAACAGCGGCATGCTGGTCTTGGTGGCCACGCTGCTGTGGGTGGCGCGGTAACCCTCGGTTTCACCCAGGGCATTGCCCAGCGCGCCCTCGATATACATGGGCTGCAGAACCACACCGGTTTCCGCGCCGGGCGGGTCACTTTCGGCTGCCAGCGCCGGTAGCGCCAGGGTGATGGACAGGGGCAGCGAGAGCAGGGCAAGGTGGCGTGGATGACGAGACTGGTGTGCAGAGTGGCTCATTGATATTCCTTCCGTCCCGCGGCGGAGGCGGGCTGTGGGTGTATCGAGGGGAAGGAATGATACAGATATCGATAATGATTTGCATTTATTTTAATGTTGGCAATGTGGCGCATACCTGCGCACTGGTAGTCTGCCTCAGATCAGATGCCGGCAATCATCATCAGTCCAGCGCTCGATGATGATCGGTAATGCCTTGTCCAGTATATCCTGATCCAACTGACGAAAATCCCGGTTATCCAGCCACAGCTGGATCGCATCGGCAATGTCCTCCAGCTCCTCCGCGGTGAGATCATCGGTATGGGAGGGGAAGAAGGCATAGGTGAACTCGGTGCGCTCCAGGTCCGGCCCCAGGGCCGAGACCAGCGGTTCGGCGGCGGTGAACAGCGGTGATACCCAGCACACATGGCCGGCAATC
Source organism: Halopseudomonas xiamenensis (assembly GCF_014219065.1). Lineage (GTDB taxonomy): Bacteria > Pseudomonadota > Gammaproteobacteria > Pseudomonadales > Pseudomonadaceae > Halopseudomonas > Halopseudomonas xiamenensis. Next base: position 58,839 of record NZ_JACLGO010000011.1, on the reverse strand, counting down.
ACCGCAACCACGCCAGGTCCCTCGGCGCGCAGATGCCGGGCGACCTGCTTGCTCAGCTCGACCATGCGTTCGAAGGCGGCCTGCTCGGCCTGGTCGCCGCTGTAGCTGCGGCGCTCGAAATGGCTGAGATCGCGGGCACCGGTGAGAGTGTCGATGCCGGATTGGCCAGAGGCTGCGTTGGCGGTCATCTTGCTTGCTCCATGTCGGGTCGCGGGAAGGGTACTCCCTACAGTGTTGGCCATGAATGCGCGCTGCTCCAGTCGCTGCGGCCAAAAGCCGACGTAGTGCCGGTAGGTTGCCTGAGGCGAGATGATCTAATCTGGAGGGAGTGAGAACACGTTATGGAGACAGAGAATGACCAAGCTGACAGAGCAGCATTGCGATGCCTGCCGGGCGGACGCGCCAAAGGTGACTGGGCAGGAGCGCCGGGAGCTGCAGCCGCAGATTCCCGACTGGCAGGTGCGGGAAGTGGAGGGGGTAGAGCAGTTGTGGCGCGAGTTCCACTTCAAGGATTTTGCCGCCGCGCTGGCCTTTACCAACAGGGTGGCAGAGCTGGCCGAGGCCGAGGGCCATCACCCGGCCCTGCTGCTGGAATACGGCAAGGTCGGGGTGGCCTGGTGGACGCACAAGATCGGCGGGCTGCACCGCAATGACTTCATCATGGCGGCGCGTACCGATCAGTTGGCTCCGGCTGGCTGATGCACATCGGGGTGTAGCGCGCCTGCGCTACGCCTGACCATGCCTCAGATCGAGCGTTGATTGACCCTGCTGCAGATTGGGTAATGACATATCCTGCATGTTCACTCCTGGGCAATGGCGGTGGGTTGTTCGAACCAGCGGCGTTTGAGCCACAAGGCTACGCCGACCAGCGAAATCAGTACCGGGACTTCCACCAGGGGACCGATCACCGTGGCGAAGGCCACGGGTGAGGCGAGGCCGAAGGTGGCGATGGCAACCGCAATGGCCAGCTCGAAGTTGTTGCTGGCAGCGGTGAAGGCCAGCGCAGTGATGCGCGGATAGTCGGCTTGCAGTAATTTGCCCATCCAGAAACTGATGAAGAACATCACCACGAAATAGATGGTCAACGGGATGGCGATACGGATTACATCCAGCGGCAGTTGCATCACCATGTCACCCTTGAGGCTGAACATGGCAACGATGGTCAACAACAGCGCAACCAGCGTCAGGGGGCTGATACGCGGGATAAAGCGTTGCTCGAACCAGGTTTCGCCCTTGCGGCTGATCAGCCATTTGCGGGTCAGATAGCCAGCGAGAAAGGGCACACCCAGATAGATCAGTACTGATTTGGCAATCTCGATAAAGCTGATGTCGATAATGCTGCCCTGCAAACCAAATAGCGGCGGCAACAAGCCGAGAAAAATCCAGGCATACAGGCTGAAAAACAGAATCTGGAACAGGCTGTTGAATGCCACCAGCCCGGCAACATATTGATTGCTGCCGCCGGCAATCTGGTTCCACACCAGCACCATGGCAATACAACGGGCCAGACCAATGAGGATCAGACCGGTCATGTACTCGGGATAATCGCGTAGAAAGATCACAGCCAGCGCAAACATGAGTACCGGGCCGATCACCCAGTTCTGCACCAGCGACAATACTAAAATGCGCTTGTTCTTGAACACCTGCGGCAGTTCTTCGTATTTCACTCTGGTCAGTGGCGGGTACATCATCACGATCAGACCGATGGCGATGGGAATGTTGGTCGAGCCTACCGACAGGCTGTTCAACCAATCGGGAAAACCTGCAAACAGATTGCCCAGCGCAATACCTACGCCCATGGCCAGAAATATCCATAGAGTCAGATAGCGATCCAGAAAGGACAGACGACTGTTGCTCATGCTCAGTCTCCCAGACAGCCGATAACTGTCAGCTCAGTCTTTAGTTGCTCCGGGCTCAACTGCTTGAAGGGCAGGGCGAGGAAAGCTCTGACCCGTGTACGAATAATCGCCACGGTCTGATCGAAGGCGGCATCGAGCTGTTCGCTGCTGCCATCCAGTTCAGACGGGTCGGCCAGCCCCCAGTGGGCCTTGGTTGCCGGGCCGAAGAACACCGGGCAGGCTTCACCGGCGGCTTTGTCGCAGACGGTAATGACAACATCGGGAGCCAGAGTTTGGTGGGCGTCATTGGACTTGCTGTACAGACCATCGGTGGTAATACCGGCCCGCTCCAGCGTCTTCAGACTCAGTGGATGAACCTGGCCACTGGGAAAACTGCCCGCGCTAAAGGCCTTGAAGCCGGCAGGCGCCATGGCATTGAACACGGCTTCCGAGAGAATGCTGCGGCAGCTATTGGCGGTGCAGAGAAAAAGCACTTTCATAGAGTGATCCTTCATATTCAACAGCAGAGAGTTGCGCGTTCGGGGCGGTCGCCCATTTGTTCCAGGCGCTTATGGTCGGCTTCCAACCAGTGGCGATTGGCATCCAGGGTGACCTGAATGACCCCAACTACCCAGCCCGGCAGACCTGGCTGCAGGCGGTAATAGACCCACTGCCCCTGGCGCCGGTCTTCCAGCAGGCCGCAGTTACGCAGTTGCGATAGGTGGCGGGAAATCTTCGGCTGGCTTTCGTCAAGGGCACAGGTCAGCTCGCATACGCAGAGTTCGCCTTCCTCGGCGATCAGCAGCATGGTGCGTAGGCGGGTGTCGTCAGCCAGGCATTTGAAAACAGTGGTGGGGGACAGCATGGGAACTGCTCACTTGGATATATGGAAAACCGAATATATGGATATTCATATGTATTGTAAACAACAAGGTGATTTCATGCCTGAGGGTAGAATGAAATTGCATAAAATAATTTTTGCGCATAAAATTTCATTCATTGCAATTAAATTAGGCATACCTGAATGTCAAACGTAGCTAGCCGCTCATTGATCGAAGTCGCCCTGCAGCAAATGAAGCAGGCGATCATCTGTTGCGAGTTGCCTCCCGGTGAAAAATTGAAGGTTGCGGAGTTGTCGCAACGCTATGGTCTGAGCAGTTCGCCTATTCGTGAAGCGCTGAACAGATTGACGCAGGAAGGCATAGTTGAATCAAGCGAGAACAAGGGCTTTCGAGTTGCCGGGCTTTCGCTGGAGAACTTTCAGGAGATTACCCGCTTGCGCCAGTTGCTGGAGGGCGAAGCGCTGGCCGACGCTATTCGCTATGGTGACGATGCCTGGGAGGCTGAGGTTCTTGGCGCGTACCATCGTCTGGGGCTGGTTGAAAAGAAGCTTGAAGGTGCCTTTGTAGCGCTGGATGATGAATGGTCGGCTAGACACAAGGCGTTCCACTTCGCCTTGTTTTCTGCGTGTCCCTCTCCTCAACTGCTGCGCATGGTTGATTCACTGTTCAATCAGGCAGAACGCTATCGCCGCTTTTCTGCGCTGCATCGCACTGTTGCACGTCACAAGGGTGACGAGCACAAGCAGTTGATGGATATCGCTTTCTCACGTGACATTGACAAAGCTGTCGGGTTATTGAGGATGCATATCGGTAAAACACTGACCAATGTGGCCGCGGTACTTCGTCAGCACAATACCACTCTGCAATGACTGAGCCGACGATGCCCGCAAGAGCATCGTCGGACTCTGTTCTCACGTCAGTTGTGCAGATCTCCGAGAAGGCGCTCAAGCAGCAAAATGGCATCTTGCAGCGATTCGGCGCCGCCGTACAGGTAGTGATCCGGCCGCACCAGTAATACCTGACAGCCCCTTTCCGTCATCCATTGCTTCAGCAGTCCATGATGTTCCCGAAACTGCTCCGGTGCCAGGGGTGTGGAATCTGTCAGTTGCACAACGGTGATCGGCAGGTCATGGCCATTCAGATTGTGCTGAAGGTTGTGCAACAGCTCTCGACTATCGGGGAAGGCACTGGCAATCACCAGACGGAAGGTTTGGCCAGTGAAACGGTCAAGCAGATCCACCTTCCCATCGCTGTTGGTTACCTGCGGCTGGGGGAACAATTCTCCGGCTGGTCCGCTGTCTGCAATAAGGCCATCCTGCAGTCCCGGAATAAGGGCTTGGCGTACGGTATAGCTCCGCGCTGTATTCATCCCCTGCAGCAATCGGTGATCACGTTCTGCGGCGCTTGTCGGGTCTCTTTCGCAAATGATCTGTCCCAGCTCCTTAGCGACCTCAGTAGTACGCCGCACATGGGGTGCTCGCTCCTTCTGGTAGCTATCGAGAAGGGTGGATGCCGCATTACCGCGATGAACCATGGCGATTTTCCAGAGCAGATTGACCGCGTCACGGATGCCCTGACACATGCCCTGGGCGAGAAAGGGCGGAGTCATATGCGCTGCGTCGCCCAGGAAGAACACCCGACCCCGTTGCCATTGCTGCAGTACCAGGGCGTGGAAACGGTAAGTTGAGGCGCGCCAGATGTCATAGTCCGCCGCTGGCAGCCAACGGGAGATCAAGTGTTGAATAGCCTCTGGGCGGGAGATGTCTGTTGGGGTCTCACCGGGGTTTATCATGAACTCCCAGCGTCGATGACGGCCGGGCCCGATGACAAAAGTGGAAGGTCGTGCGGTTTCGCAGTACTGCACGTTGGTGGTCGGAAGTGATTCACCGGCACCCTCCTTGAGCAGGACATCGACTACCAGCCAGGGCTCGTCAAACGCGAGGTCCTCCATCTGCAGTCCCAGTTGGGTCCGAATCGGGCTGGTTCCGCCATCACAGGCCAGAACATAGGCACAGCTCAGGTCGCGGGTTTCACCGTCCTTGCTGCGTATCTGCACTGATACTGCAGCCCCCTGTTGCTGTACATCAATCACCTCGGTGCCGAGCAGAACATCTACGTGGGGGAACTGGCCGAGATTGGCGCGAATGGCCTTTTCCACTGGCGGTTGAGTGAATACATAATTGGGCGCCCAGCCCAGCAGGTGGGGCGGCTTGGCTGCATCGATATGACGGATCAGCCGAGCCTGTGCGTTCAGATAATGGGACGCGCGGTAAGGCATGACATGGGAAGCGATAGTATCTGCGATGCCGATATTATCGAACGTGCGCATGACTTCCTGATCGAACCCCATTGCTCTGGGGTTTTCAAAGACCACATCGCTCTTATCGAGCGCCAACGTTTTCAGGCCCCATTGACCGGCGAGGTTGGCGGCTGTGGCACCTACGGGGCCCATGCCGACAATGATCAGGTCGTAATCCATATTTGTCTCCAGTCTTCTTGTTCTTGGTTGCGTCAATACTTACGCTTGTGTGTAGGCGGTTTTCGTTGTGGTGAAAAACTCGATGGCGTGATGGCCCTGTTCCCTCGGTCCAAAGCTTGATGCTTTGGTACCGCCGAATGGCACGTGATAATCCACGCCGGCGGTGGGGGTGTTCACCATGACCATGCCGCTTTGCACGTGCCGCTTATAATGAGTGGCATGTTTCAGAGATGTGGTGCAGATGCCTGCAGACAGACCGAAGGGCGTGGCATTGGCGAACTCCAGGGCTTGCTCATAATTGTCGGCCGGGATGACGCAGGCTACGGGACCGAAAATTTCTTCCTGGGCGATCCGCATGTGCGGGTCGCAGTCAGTAAAGAGCGCCGGGCTCATATAAAAGCCCTCTGTCTCCCGTTTCAATGGGACGCCACCCGAGGCAAGAAATGCGCCTTCGGCCTTGCCTATGTCTACATAGTTGAGATCCTGCTCATACTGCGATGCGTCGGCAACTGGCCCGATATCAATACCGGCCTCCAGCGCATGGCCTACCCGCAGCTGTTCGAGGCGCGTGACTACGGCTTGCACAAAGTGAGGATAAATGCCTTTTTCCACTATGAAGCGTGATGATGCGGTACAACGCTGGCCAGTGGAGAAAAAAGCACCGTGTACGGCACACTCCACGGCTCGATCCAGCTCGGCATCATTCAGCACTACCAGCGGATTCTTGCCACCCATTTCCATCTGCAACTTAGCCATCCGCGTACCGGCAGACTGCATGATGCGCTGGCCGGTATCCGCTGAGCCTGTGAAGCTGATTGCCCGAACCTTGGGCGATTCCAGCATTGTCTGGCCAACTACGCTTCCTCTACCCATCAACAGGTTAAAGGTGCCGTCGGGCAAGCTGCTGCGATGAATGATATCAGCCAGCGCCCAGGCTGAGCCGGGTACCAGATCTGCTGGCTTGAACACCACACTATTGCCATAGGCCAGGGCTGGAGCAATTTTCCAGGCGGGTATGGCAATCGGGAAATTCCACGGCGTAATGATGCCGACGACGCCAACGGGTTGGCGCAGAATGTCAACTTCGATCCCGGAGCGAACAGAATCCAAGTGCTCTCCGGTAACCCTCATGGCCTCGCCAGCGAAGAATTTGAAAATATGCCCGGCGCGGCTTACCTCTGCTATCGCTTCGGGCAGGACCTTGCCTTCTTCACGTGCCAGCAACTCGCCGAGTTCCGTCTGGCGCTGGAGTATTTCCGTACCGATCCGGTCGAGTGCGTCAGCGCGTTGTTGGCTGCTGTACGCGGCCCATATCGGCTGGGCCCGGGTGGCTGCCTCAATGGCGCGCTGTGTATCCTCAGCATCGGCCTGGGCATAGATTCCGACGATATCGGACAGGTCGGAGGGGTTGATATTCTCCCGAACGCTACGCCCCTCGCACCAGTTTCCTGCAATGAGATTCTTGTTCATGGCTCATTTCCGAGCTGGAGTGCGGCCCTTGCGAGCCGCACGGATGGAGATTACCAGGAGACGCGTTGCTCGGCGATGCGCTCACGGGTTGCCTGTATCCACTCATCGCGAGTCTGAAACCCGGGTCGGCGCCGGCATATAGCCTCGGTACGGCTCAGTATCTCTTCGGCGCTCTGATTCAGATCCAACGGCTCACGACAGGGCTGGTTGGTATAAAACGGGGCGTCTACGTACATCTCGATAGGGTTGCCTTCCGGGTCCTTGAAATACATGGACCAAGCATTACCGTGATCAACCTGATCGATACCTTCAATGCCGTTGGCTTTGGCAAAGGCGTAATAGCTTTTCAGGTCTTCCAGCGAGTCAAGCAGGAAGGAAAGCTGGTTGATCGGGTTGAATGCCAGATCGTCTGGTTTGCCATCGAACAGCACCAGCTGGTGATGAACTTCCGGATTCTGGGTCAGGAAAAACAGGCGGTGGCCGGTTGATGCGACCCCTTTGTCGCTGACCACGAAGCCGAGCTTCTGGCAATAGAACTCGACCATATTGTCCAGGTCGGAGCAGAAGGTGCCTGTGTGGGTAAAGTTGATTCTGGGCAATGTAGCCATGTCTATGTATCTCTTGTTTGAAGGTCGATTATCGGTTCAGGCTTCGTCAACCACAGGGTTGGCCAGGGTGCCAATCTGCGAGATGACTACTTCGAAAACGTCACCTGGTTTGAGAAAGATCGGTGGGTTGCGCTTGAAGCCAATGCCGCTGGGTGTTCCTGTGGCGAGAATGTCACCTGGGTTCCAGTCGAGCGCCTGGGAAACGTAGGAGATGAGGTGGGGAATATCGAAGGCCAGCTCGGAAAGGCGGCCATGCTGCATTTGCTCACCATTGAGCAAGCCCCGAATTTCCAGCTCTCTATAGTCGGCAATCTCATCGGCAGTGACCAGCCAAGGGCCGAGCGAACCTGTGCCACGGAAAGTCTTGCCCATGCCGTACTGGTGGGTGTGGAACTGCCAGTCCCGTACGCTGGCATCATTGAAGCAGGTGTAGCCAGCCACATGGGACATGGCATCTTCTGGGGCAATATGTGAACCGCCTTTGCCGATCACTACGGCGAGCTCGGCCTCGAAGTCGAATTCGGAAGACACTTTGGGACGTGCAAGGGGCGCGCCTGCTGCCAACAGTGTTTCAGCGAAACGCTGGAATATGACCGGATATTTTCCCACCTTGCGCCCGGCTTCCTCGGCGTGAGCGACATAGTTGATTCCGACGCAGATGATTTTGCCTGGTGCCGGGATGACCGGTTCAAGCTGCACCTCAGACAAAGCAATATCGCCGCTGGCATCCAGAACGCAGTCGTGGGCTTGAGCCAAGAGGCTGTCGTCAGCCAGCAGCGTTTTCAGATCGGGAGCAGTAGGGAATCGTTGAGCCAGATCGATAATCCGATCACCTGCAACGGCCCCGTAACTGGCTTGACCACGATATTGATAAGATACGAGCTTCATTCTTGTTCTCCATTTTGTGCACAAAAATAATGTTCTTGCACCATAACTCATAAAATGCATACTAGGGAAGCCCTATGAACTAATATCTCGCGAAGAAGCCTGGAGAAGCATAAACATGTCACTGGTTAAGGTTCGTAAATTTAAGCTGGATGTTGAAGATATCCTCCATGAGCGTGGCCCGGTGGCTGCCGAGCCGTTGAGGGTTGCGGTTGCGATGGCCATTGTGGAAAACCCTTATGCGGGGCGCTACGTAGAAGATCTGAATGCCTTCATGCAGGAACTACGTGGGCTGGGCGCTGATCTTGCTGGCAGGTTGATCAAGGCGTTGGGTGGTCTGGACAAGATTGAGGCCTATGGCAAGGCCGCCATCGTGGGTGAGGATGGCGAGCTTGAGCATGGCGCCGTTTGGCATGAGGCCGGGGGCTGGGCCATGCGCGAAGCGCTCGGCGAGCCAAAGGCTATTGTTCCTTCCGCTAAGGGCATAGGTGGTCCTGGTACACGGATAATGGTTCCGCTGGGGCATATTCATGCGGCTTACGTTCGCAGCCATTTCGGCGTGGCGGAAATGACGCTATGGGATGGTCCGCGCCGTGATGAGATCGCCTTCGGTCTGGCTATGGCTACGGGTGGTCGCATTCACGCTCGCCTTGGTGGTCTGGCTGCTGCCGACGTTAAGGGTGACGACGGGTTGCGGTAACGAAGCGAACAGTTGCAGAGACGGTGGGCCGGCTGGCCCGCTAGATGAAAAATCTGACAATAAGAAAGGAAAGAAACCCATGACAAAAAAAATGATGCGCGCCGCCAGAATGCATGAGTGCGGACAACCGATGGAGCTTGAACAGATACCCGTACCAGCCATTCGGCCTACCGAGGTTCTGGTCAAGGTTGAGGCCTGTGGTATCGTCCCGAACCTGCACAATATTCTGACTAATTGGACAACCTGGTTTCCCCATCTGCCATTGCCAAAGCTGCCAGCGATATTTGGTCTGGATCCTGCCGGTGTTGTCGAGCAGGTTGGTGACCAGGTCTATGACTTCAAGCCCGGTGATCGGGTATATGTCAATCCGGCGCGTTACTGCGGTTCCTGCCGTTCCTGCCGGTCAGGCAACACCACGGGCTGTTCGGCCTATACCTTCAATGGCTATTTCGGTTTTACGCCTCGCAGCCCGCGTATGTTCGAAGATTACCCGTACGGCGGCCTGTGTGAATACATGCCAGCGCCGCAATACAGCCTGGTGAAGATTCCGGACAGCATGAGTTTCGAAACCGCTGCACGCCTGGGTTACCTGGGGACCGCTTATCGAGCGCTGCTCAAAGCCAATGTTGGTCCGACCAGCACCGTGCTGATCAACGGTATCAGTGGCACCCTGGGTCTGGGCGCGGTGGCGCTGGCCTTGGCCATGGGCGCGCGTAAGATACTGGGGACTGCGCGCAACCAAACGCTCTTCCAGCGAGTGAAGGATCTGGCGGCGCCAGGCCGCATTGAAATCCACTCCCTCGATGACGGCTTGACCTCGGAGTGGGTTGAGCAAATCACCGCAGGTGAGGGCGTGGATGCGGTAATTGACTGCATGGGGCCTGGTGCACCAGCGGATAACCTTGTCGACTCCGTGCGTGCGCTGCATCGGAGCGGGCATTTGGTGAACATTGGTGCCATTGCTGGTGATGTGCCGTTGGATCTGCACTGGATCATGGATAATGATCTGCATATCAGCGGCTCGGCCTGGTTCACCAGTGGCCAGGGTCAGGCGATGGCAGATATGGTCGAATCCGGTGTGCTGGATATTTCGTTCTTTGAGCACCAGGTTTTCCCACTCGATCAGATAAACGAAGCAATCAGCGGGATCGAGAACCGCAGTGGTGGGTTCAGCAACTACGTCATACGTCCTTGAACTGAACTGAACTGAGCGAGGCACCTGCCTTGCTCAGTATTGTGATGTTTTTCTGCATGAGGAGAGGGGAATGCAAACCGTCCACTTGCTGGGTTTGTGTGGCAGCCTGCGTAAAGCATCGAGCAACGATGTCGTTCTGCGCACTGTGGCTGAAGAGCTGTTGCCCGCCCACGCAGTGATGGAAATTCCATCGCTGCATGATATCCCGCTATATAACGAAGACCTTGATCTGACGGAAAGTTCCACTCCGGTTTCCGTTTCTCTGTTGAGGCAAATGGTGGCAAACGCCGATGGCGTGTTGATTGCGTCGCCTGAGTACAATCACGGTATGTCAGGGGTGATCAAGAATACCCTGGACTGGCTGTCACGCCCCCATGGAAACTCTGTTCTCAAGAATAAGCCTGTGCTGGTCATGACTGCGTCGCCTGCCTTTACCGGTGGTGTCCGAGCGCAGCAGCAACTGAATGAAACGCTCTGGGCCGTTCAGGCGAAGCTGGTCAGATACCCGCAGATTGTCGTTGGTGCCGTGGCCGGAAAGATAAAGGATGGCCGACTGATTGATGAGCCTGCTCGCCAGTTTCTGGCCGCAGGCATTGTCAGTCTCTGCGATACGGTGCGGGGTTGATTTCGAGACTCGCCAGCCATCGATTAACCAGTTGTGCCCGTTCATGCGGGGGCAGTGATGCGATGCCATCTGTCACCAGTGGAGCTGTATTGCCAGTGTACGGGTTCACAACCTTGCTACCAATACTTTTCAAGGTATTCGGGTTGGCACTCCAGCGCAGATTGAATGCGGCGAGTTGGGGAAACCAGAACTGGCTTGTGTAAGGTAGGTGATCGTGAATCCACCATGCCAACGGAGTCCAATCTCCATGTTGGCTGTACCAGGGGAGTAATGCAGGTACAACGATACAGGCTGTTGCTCCGGCGTACCCTTGTGAGTCAGGATAATCCCAGATATGAGAGGCATGGTTCTGTTCATTATCGGCACAACTGTACTGACGGTTATTGTCAGCGCCCTTGGCGTTGACGGCAGGTGAGCGGTAGGCCGAGCGAATACAGATGCGTCCGAATCGTTCCTGCAGCGGTTCCAGCAACTGTTCACATAGCTCGTGGCCTGCCGCAACTGCCTTATCGGGAAATTCCGGAATATTGGCAATGCTTTCTATCTGACTGATTTCAGAAAAAAGGAAGTCCCGCATGAAGAAGTGCTTCGACAGCCGTACCCGCCCCAACTCTTCCAGCTCTCTGACGGTGACGGGTTTGTCCATACTTTCATAGCCTTTACACATGCTCTATTGCTCTACACCAACCATGAAAAATACAGCTTTGGCTACCCTGTCTGACTTGTTACGCCAGGCATGCCGGGTTCCGTTCTGAATCACTACATCTCCCGGGGCCAGGCGCTTCTCCTGACCATTATCAAGCTCCAGCCAGAGCTCACCTTCAAGCAGCACTGCGTAGTCGAGAGTAGGGGTCTTGTGCATGCCCGGATTGTCAGCTTCAAAACACTCGAACAGGCCGGGTAGCTTTTCCGCCAACTCGGAGTAGGCGCGTATCGGGTTCAGAGGTGCGGTCATGACATCATCTGGAGGCAGGCTGACCACCAGTAAAGATGTCTGACCCGGCCCGGGAAGGATGGAAGCATGGCGCAGCGTAGGATCTGCTGTGGTTGTTGGGCTGCCTGATGAAGTATCTGTTATCCACACTTGCGCGATGCCATGACCTGGAATATCACCAAAGTCATGTTCTCGGGGTGCTGTTTCATCGGAAAGAAAAATGGCATGTCCGGATGCGTCATGCCCGGTTACCAGTCGTCTGATCTTCATGGTATGTCACTCCTGTTATTATTTTCTTGATCATCTGCAGTTGGTATGGAGGCTACCTCGGGTGCTGTATGGGCAGCCCGCGATTTTGCCAAGGCAAGTGAGGCTTTTTAGATGACATGTTGCCGACGCAGCCGGTCAATCATCTCGGCAGTGAGGCCAAGCACATCGCCCAACACTTCTTCCGTGTGCTCCCCAAGCAACGGTGGAGCATTTCGATACTGAACGGGCGTAGCGGACAGGCGGATTGGGTTGGCTACTTGAGGTGCGCTCCCGGCCAAGGGGTGCGGCAGATCAATCCGCAGACCACGAGCCTGAACCTGCGGATCGGCAAAAACCTGCGCCAGATCATTTATCGGCCCACAGGGTACGCCGACCTGCTCCAATGTACTGATCCATTGTGCAGTCGTCTTGAAAACCGTAGCCTGACGGATCAGTGGGATCAGCTCGGCACGATTGGCCACACGCCCCTGGTTGGTGGAAAAGCGCGGATCATCCGCCCATTCGGGGCATCCGGCAGCCTCGCTGAACCGGCGAAACTGACCATCATTACCCACCGTCAGAATGAAGTTGCCATCGGCAGTCGGAAAGTCCTGATACGGGACGATATTAGGATGGGCATTGCCGAGACGTTGCGGCGGAGTTCCGGTAGTCAGATAGTTCTGCGCCTGGTTGGCCAGACAGGCAACCTGAACATCGAGCAAGGCCAGATCAATATACTGACCCTCGCCAGTCTGGTCGCGGTATGCCAATGCCGCAAGAACAGCGTTGCCAGCATAGAGGCCGGTCAATATGTCGGTCAGAGCAACGCCAGCCTTGATCGGACCCGCACCTGCCTCATTGGCGCTGCGCCCGGTGAGGCTCATCAATCCCCCCAGACCCTGGATCATGAAGTCATAACCGGCACGCTGAGCGTAGGGGCCTTCCTGGCCAAAGCCAGTAATGGAACAGTAGATCAGTTGCGGATTGACTTCGCGCAGGCTGGCGTAGTCCAGGCCGTAAGCGGCCAAGCCACCCACCTTGAAATTTTCCAGCACTACATCTGATTGTGCTGCCAGCTCCCGAACAAGGCGTTGCCCTTCGGGCTGGGTGAAGTCGATGGTTAATGACCGCTTATTTCGGTTTGCGCACATGAAATAGGCAGATTCCGAGGTATCCATGCCGGATTCATCGCGTAGGTAGGGTGGCCCCCAGTGTCGGGTGTCATCCCCTACGCCACGGCGTTCGACCTTGATCACGTCAGCCCCCAGATCAGCCAGAATCTGTCCTGCCCAAGGGCCAGCCAGAATGCGCGAAAGATCAAGTACCCGGATATGTGCCAAGGCACCGGACATAGCAGACTCTCCTTTTTTAACCACATCGCAATGCAATAGCTGGAACGCCAGCTTGCACAGATTCACCCAAGCGATGGTGATGCTGGAGGTCAGCCTATGCCAATCTGGATAACTCGACAAGATCAAATTGTGCATGTTCTTGTGCAATATGCGTACTCCGAAAGTGATACAGAGCGCTAGCCCTCGCCAAGTTATCAGTAGTCCAGAATGAATGACGATTACGAAGAATTTTGGTGCTTGACTTGGCTTCAAAGGCTGAGTACCGTTTGTGCACAAATTTGATAAATATGCAATAAATTGAATTGATGCGTAGCGGGTGTGCATCCCGCAGTGAGGAGATCGATCATGCGTATGAAGCCCGAACTCGACTTGAGTGATGCAGAGGAAATGCTTGATAGAGCTGCGCTGGAGGCGAGGAGTAATGGCTGGTCCGTTTCCATTGCTGTTGTCGACCAGGGCGGCTTCCTGATTGCCTTTCGTCGTCTGCCCGATGCTTCCCGATCTTCGGTTCAGATTGCCATCGACAAGGCGCGTTGTTCCGCGTTGTTTCGTCGGCCTACCAGTTTTTTTGAAGACATGTTGTCGAGTGGAATCGCTGGCACCAGTTCTCTTGCGAACGTCGTTCCCATGACCGGCGGTCTGCCGATCATCTACCAGGGTGATGTCGTTGGGGGGATTGCGGTGAGCGGGGTCAAGTCAGCCTTCGATGCCCAGATCGCTCAAGCCGGCCTGGATGCGTTAACAGAGGCCAGTGGATGACGCTGATGCCCAGAAGCAGGATGGCACATCAGCGCCGCTGATGTGCCGGGTTCGATGAGAACCACTTTGAATAAATATAAAAACAGAGAGACCACTACCATGCAGCAAAATCACAGGCGAAATCTGCCGCCCTTTACGCTCAGTGCCATCGGCGCCGCACTTGCTCTATCCGCGTCGCTCAATGCCCAGGCATTTCAGTTTGATACGGGAGTCGAAGGCCTGACGACCAGGCTGGACACCACCGTGAAGTACAGTAATGCGTTCCGGGTAAAGGGGTACGACGACAATATCGTCGTCGGGCCGGGTACCTCGAACCCGAACTTCAACCTTGACGATGGTGACCGTAACTTCAGCTCAGGCCTGATCTCCAATCGACTGGACTTGATGACTGAGCTGGATATCCGATATGGGGACGTCGGCGCGCGTGTCAGCGGTGCTGCCTGGTATGACACCGTCTACAACGAGTCAACAGACCATGATTCGCCGATCACTGCCAACCAGGTCAGTGTGCGTCATAACAGGTTCACCAAGGACACCGAGAAACTGCATGGGCGTAAGGGGGAGCTTCTGGACTTCTTCGTTTACGGAGGTGTTGATATCGGCTCAAGTCGACTGTTTGGCCGCCTGGGCCAGTTCACCGAAATATATGGTGAAAGCCTGTTCTTCGGAGCCAACGGGATTGCCGGCGCTCAATCGACTGTCGACCTGATCAAGCTTCAATCTGTGCCCGGCTCGCAGTTCAAGGAGATCCTCATGCCGACCGAGCAGGTCTCGTTCAACTGGCAGCTCGGCAATAATGTGATGGTAGGAGCCTACTATCAATTTGAATGGAATGAGAACCGGCTTCCCGGTTCGGGCAGCTACTTCAACGTAGGTGACTTTGTCGGTGAGGGCGCCGAGAGCGTTTATTTTCCTACCGGTCGTCTGATGCGCGGCAAGGATATCGATGCACGTGACTCAGGCCAGTTTGGTGCGCAGATCAAGTTCAACCTGCAGGATTGGGAGCTCGGGCTGTATGCCGCCAGATTTCATGATAAATCCCCCATTTTCTATTTCCGCCCTGCCGCGTTGATTCCGGGGAACGATGACAGTTATGTAAACGTTTACGCTGAGGAGGTGAAGGTCTACGGAGCCAGTTTCAGTACGCTGATCGGGGAGGCCAACGTTGCTGGTGAATTGTCCATGCGGGTGGATACTCCGCTGACGGCGACGGGAGGCGTGGTTATCGCCGGTATGGGGGCTGACAACAACTCCAACCCAGCCTACCCGATTGGTGATTCGCTGCATGCCCAGGTATCGATGATCAATCTGTTCAGTGGCAATAACTACTGGGATGCGGCGTCATTTGTCGGCGAACTGGCTTTCAACCGCCGGCTGCGGGTGAAGGAAAACAAGGAACAGATCGACCCCAACGCCACCCGTGATGCATACAGCATGCGTTTTACCTTCGAGCCTCAGTACTTCCAGGTCTTCCCCCAGGTAGACGTGCAGGTTCCGATTACTGTCGGCTATACACCCTACGGTCGTTCTTCGGTGACACCGCTTGCCTTCAGTCCGGAGCGTGGTGGTGACGTCACTATCGGACTCAAGGCTGATTACCAGAAGCTCTGGTATGCCTCACTCAGTTATACCAACTTCTTCGGTGCTGGTGCGCCAATCATTGATGAGACAAATGAATATACCTACAAGCAGACGTTGAAGGATCGGGATTTCATCGCTTTCTCGATTCAGCGCACCTTCTGACCCAAACTCTCTGGAGAACAAGATGAAAAAACCTGAGTTTGTACTTCATGCTTTTCTGGCACTCAGCTTGGCTATCAATTATGCCCATGCCAGTGTTTCTGATGAACAAGCCAATGCGCTCAAATCCACTCTCACTCCGCTGGGTGCGGAGCGAGCAGGTAACAGTGATGGCAGTATCCCCGAGTGGACTGGCGGTTTGACCGCCGATGTTCCGGGCGACAAGTTCGGTGATGTACCAGCGAATCTGTTCCCCGGTGAGGAACCACTTTTCACCATTACGGCGGAGAATGCAGATCAGCATGCCGATAAGTTGAATGAGGGGACCAGGGCGCTGCTTCAGCAATTTCCGGATAGTTTTTATCTGAAGGTGTACCCCAGCCATCGAACGGCTGCGGCGCCGCAATGGGTCTATGACAATACCTTCACCAACGCTACGCAATGCAAGCTGACCCATGAGGGGTTGTCAGTAGAAGGTTGTTACGGTGGTATCCCTTTCCCGATACCGCAGAACGGCAGCGAGGTACTGTGGAACTTCCTGCTGAGAGTGGAGGCTGAATCAATCGAGCATGGCTATCTGAATATCATTGGCAACTCGGATGGATCTCGCACTCTGGCCAGTCGTGGGGTAGAAAACTGGCAGTACCCCTACTATTACCAGGACGGTAACGCTGCAGACTGGCACGGCAAATATGTTCTGCTGCGCTTCCTGACCAATGAGCCTCCATTCAAGGCCGGCGAAGCGCTGGTAACGCATGACAGTATCAATGCCGCATCGCCGCGAGACGCCTGGCAGTATCTGGTGGGTCAACGCCGTGTGCGCAGAGCTCCAACGGTGGGCTATGACACACCTGACTTTGTTGCATCAGGCGCCAACTACTTTGATGAAGTGCATGGCTTTATTGGTCATCCAGATCGCTATGACTGGAAGCTTGTCGGAAAAAAGGAAATGTACATTCCCTATAACCTCAACAGCTTCCATGCACAGCCACGGGAAGCGGTTTATACCGAGGGAGTGCTGAACTCTGAGGCAATGCGCTGGGAGCTGCACCGGGTCTGGGAAGTGGAAGCGACATTGGCATCGGGCAAACGGCATGCGGTGCCCAAACGTCGCTTTTTCATAGACGAGGATAGCTGGACTATTGCGCTCACTGATGGCTATGACGCTGAAGACAAGTTATGGCGTGTGAGCCAGGCTCTACCGTTCGCAGTGCCGGCAATTCCTGCCGTCGTTGTCAAGCCGGTGGTCATTTATAACCTGCAGGCCAATACCTACAGCATGGTGCAGGGGCTCAATGGTGAAAACTACAGGGTTGTCTCTCGCAAATCGGAAAACTTCTTTACCGGCAACGCTGTAGCCGCTGGCTCTGCTCGCTGACGGTAGGCGTGGAAGGTGCGCTCGACGCGCCTTCCACACTTTCCAGAAGGTCAAATAATGAAAAAAAGCATATATCTTCAACGGTATCGCATCAGGTTGGCTGCACTGCTTGCATTCAGTCTCACTGCCTGCAGCATGGCGGCGCATGCAGATAAGGGTACGGATGAGGGCAGGCTCTTCGAGCGAACTTCCATGATCAGCCCCCTCGCTCAACATTCGCTGATGCTGGATATCACCCGTGCTGGCTCACGCTTGGTGGCAGTTGGAGAGCGGGGGTTCGTCCTTGTCTCCGATGATGAAAGCCAGACGTGGAGGCAGATCCTTACGCCGGTCAGTGTGACATTGACACGAGTGGTATTCGCCAATGAGCACAAAGGCTGGGCAGTAGGTCACGCGGGAGTGATTCTGCATACAGAAGATGGTGGCCTGACCTGGCAAAAACAATTGGATGGGGAGCAGGCGGCAAAAATCGAGTTTGAGGCGGCGCAGCAGGCTCATCAAGCCAACCCTGACGAAGATACTGAGCAGCGTGTGATAGATGCTGAGTACCTGGTTGCCGACGGTCCCGACAAACCATTTCTCGCCTTGCACTTCTTTGATGAGCACGAAGGTCTGGCAGTCGGTGCCTACGGCCTGGCTTTTGCCACCAGTGACGGCGGCGCAAGTTGGCGGCCAATCCGGCATCGGATCGACAATCCGATGGGACTTCATTTGTATGACATTGAGGAACTGAATGGAGCGGTGTTTATTGCCGGCGAGCAAGGCATTCTGCTGCGCTCTGATCGGGGTGGTCATTTTACCGCTCTCGAATCGCCCGCCAGCGGCAGTCTTTTCGGGGTGTTGGCAGGATCCGGCAATCTCGTGGCCTACGGCCTGAGAGGAAAGGCCTATCTCTCCGAAGACAAGGGGCAGCATTGGCGCCCGGTGACTAACAATCGTTCCGCCAACCTCACATCGGGAATCAGGCTGAATGATGGGACGCTCCTGCTGGTAGATGAATCCGGCGGCATTCTCTCCAGTCAGGATGGCGGGCAAACATTCAAGGTCACTACGCTTGAGCAGCCGATCTATCTCAGTGGGATATCTACCCTCGCCAATGACCAGATAGTCTTATCCAGTACTCGTGGTCTGGTTCGTCCCTCAAGCGCCAACAATACAATGGAGCCGAATCATGAACGGTGATTCAGTCAAGCAAGCCAGCGATAACCCAGTGTTCGATGAGCGCACCGGCGGTGTTGTTGAGCGTCTTCTATTCAATCATCGTGCGATTGTGGTGCTCGCCTGCCTGCTCATCAGTATTTTTCTCGGATATCAGGCAGGTGATCTACGGCTGAATGCTGCATTCGAAAAGATGATTCCGGTTAGTCACCCTTATATCCAGAATTATTTCAAATACCGTAATCAGCTCGGCGAGGGAGGCAACACATTACGTGTTGCCGTCCATACTACTGAAGGCACTATCTACAACCCCGAATATCTGGAGACGGTAAAAAATATCAGCGATGAGCTGTTTCTGGTACCCGGAATTGATCGCCCTTATATGAAATCCCTGTGGACTCCAGCAACACGCTGGATAGGGGTCACGGAGGAGGGTTTTGATGGTGGCCCGGTTATCCCTGATGATTATGATGGCTCTTCAGAAAGTATCGATCAGGTGCGCCAGAATGTGGCTAGGTCGGGAGAAGTTGGGCATCTGGTAGCATCCAACATGCGTTCCAGCGTGATCCTGCTGCCTCTGCAGGACGCGAGCAATAAGGGTGCCGCGCCGATCGATTACCACGCACTATCTTCCCAGTTGGAAGACCTGCGTCAACGATATGAGACCGACACCATCAAGATCCATATAACCGGCTTTGCCAAGGTAGTGGGTGATCTGATTGATGGTCTCAAGCTGATGCAGGTCTTCTTTGCATTCACTTTCGTTATCTGTGCATTGGTTATCTTCTGGTACACGCGCTGTTTGCGCAGCACCGCGCTGGTACTGCTATGTTCGAGCATTGCCGTCGCCTGGCTGCTGGGACTATTGCCACTGCTCGGCTTGGAACTGGACCCCTACTCGATCCTGGTACCCTTTCTTATTTTCGCCATCGGTCTGAGCCATGGTGCTCAGAAAATGAATGGCATCATGCAGGATATAGGGCGTGGCGCCGACAAGGTTATCGCTGCACGACTGACGTTCCGTCGCTTGTTTCTCACTGGTCTCATGGCGCTGTTGGCCGATGCGGTCGGTTTTGGCGTACTGATGATTATCGATATCCCGGTGATCCAGGAGCTGGCGATCGCCGCCACCATTGGGGTCATGGTGTTGATCTTCACCAACCTGATTTTGCTGCCGATACTGCTGTCCTATACCGGCGTAAGTGCAACTGCATCACGACGTGAGGCCGAGCGTGAAACCAGGGCTCTGGAGAATATCGAGCACAACCGCCAACCGCTGTGGTCATTCCTGGATCACTTCACGCAGCGTAAATGGGCACGTATAGCTGTGATGGTTGGCTTGGCGCTGGGGGTATTCGGTTTCGTTACCAGCTTTCAACTGCAGATCGGTGACCTGGATCCCGGTGCGCCTGAGTTACGTCCTGATTCCCGTTACAACCAGGACAATGCTTTCATGGTAAGCAACTATGCGGCCAGCAGCGACAAATATGTCGTCATGGTCAAGGCTCCGCAATACTACTGCGCCAACTATGAAACGCTGGTCAAGGTTGACGCCCTGGAGTCTCAGTTGCAGATGTTGCCTGGCGTGGTATCAAGCAGTTCACTCGCGGCGCTCAGCAAGACTGCTGCTGCAGGCATGAACGAAGGCAATCTTGCCTGGTACGGGATTCCCAGCAATCAGGGGCTGCTGAACGCGATCATTACTCGGGCACCACGTGAGCTTTTCAACCAGAACTGCGATCTGATGACCATCAACGTTTTTCTGTCTGATCACAAGGCAGAAACCCTTAGCCGGGTGGTTGCTGCTGTCGAGGCGTTTGCTGCCGAGCACAACACCGATACGCTGCAGTTCATGTCCGGCGCGGGTAACGCTGGTATCGAGGCGGCTACGAATATCGTGGTCAAGCGCGCCAACGTGCAAATGCTCTTCATGGTCTACGCGGCCGTCATCGCACTGTGCTTCATCACCTTCCGGTCATGGAGGGCAGTGCTATGTACTGTTCTGCCGCTGATGCTGACGTCGATTCTCTGCGAAGCCCTGATGGTATTCCTGGGTATAGGACTCAAAGTGGCAACCCTGCCGGTGATCGCTTTGGGTGTAGGAATCGGTGTGGACTATGCCCTATATGTGTTGAGTATCACGCTGGTTCATCTGCGCCAGGGGGCAACCTTGTCCAATGCCTATTACACCGCCTTGCTGTCGACAGGGAAGGTTGTGGTGTTGACCGGCGTCACCTTGGGTATCGCCGTGGCGACCTGGGCTTTCTCACCGATCAAATTCCAGGCCGACATGGGCATCCTGCTGGCATTCATGTTCATCTGGAACATGTTGGGCGCCCTGGTCCTCATCCCGGCACTGGCTAATCTACTGGGTTTGGCAAATAGCCTGAGTCCTCAGCGGGTATCGGACGAGCAAGGCGTTTCAAGGTTTGCCCAACTGGTGTGAGACTGTCTGACTACAGAGACCAGGTGTAAAATCATGATTAATACCCTGAGAGTAAACACCTTCAAAGCTATTTTGGGGGAATCAATAGTAGCGAGTATTGCAGCCACCATCAGCTTGCTGATACTTGATGTACCCATATGGGCGACGTTCCTGGGTTGGATCGCTTTCTTCACCCGAGGTATTACGCCCCGAGATGGGATGATCAATCTGGCCTGTGTGCTCAGCGGTTTGGCCATTGGCATAGCAGCTGCCCTGGTAGCTGGTGTGGTAACTCCCTATCTGGGAGAGCTGACTCTCCCGCTGATTGTGCTTGCTGCAACTTTCGTGATTTTATCCATGCGCTTGCTGCCAACCATTAGTAATCTACTGGCATGTTTTCTTGGGTTGGTCTGCTTTTTTGCTTCCACGCTGCCACCTCAGTTCGCTTCGTTCATTGAGCTGTCGGCTGCGCTGAGTCTTGGTGTCCTGGCGGGGCTTCTGGCTAGTCTGGTGGCAAAGCACTGGGGCGTTGACAAAAGCGGCTCGCCATCGGAAGCGAGGGCAACAGTAGAGTCGTAGATGCTTGGAAGGGCAGGTATCTCTGTCAGGGCGGTAACTGCTGAGATTGGCATTGATGAATACGTAGCGGAGTAGCAATCCATCAGGCAGCTCGGTGCCTGGATGGATTGCTGCACCTTGCTGGTTTTGCAATGGTGCGGGAGAGGGTAGGGCAGGATCAGCCCTCGAGCTTCTCCACCAGGGTAACGAAGCGATTCATGAAATTCTGCAGGAAGTCGCGACTGCGCGGGCCGATCTCTCCCTCGCTGGTGAGCAGATCAGGGCTGAACTGGATATAGGCTTCGCCGCCCAGTACCACCGAGCCGAGCACGCCACCGAGGATCTGGCGTACGTGCTGTTGCGCCAGGGCCGCGCCCATGGCACCCGGCGAGGCACCGGTGATGGCGACCGGCTTGTCGCGCCAGACGTTCTTGTCCATTGGCTTGGAGCCCCAGTCGATGGCGTTCTTCAGTACCGCCGGCAGGGAGCGGTTGTGCTCCGGGGTAACTACCAGTACGGCATCGGCAGCGCGGATTTCATCGGTGAAGCGGTTGACGTTGGCAGGGCGCTCGCCTTCCAGCTCCTGGTGATACATCGGCAGGTCGTCGATCTGCGGATAGCTGACGGAAAAGTGCGCCGGCAGCAGTTTGGCCAGGGCCTGGGCCAACTGACGGTTGATGGACTCACGATTATTGCTGCCGACGACGATCGCCAGGTGGAAATTGCGCATGACTTATCTCTCCAGGAATTGCGTTGATCAGGAGCCTTCAGGTGGCTGATGTGGCTATTCTCGTTCAAACAAAGTGATGAATAAAGCGCGATTCTTACCTTGTTCCAATCGATTAATTCGATAGTTTCCTGGCGGGCTGAAAACGTCCGCTGAGCATCACGCACAGCATGCCCACGGCCAGCAAGCCGCCGCCCAGGGCAAACAACGGCTGGTAGGTACCCAGTAGCGCATACAGGCCGGACATGGCATAGCCGGAAACGGCCTGCATGACCGCGAACACCGCAGTCGCGTATCCCCACAGGCGCTTGTGCTGGGCCGGCCCGCCGAGTTCGGCCAGGCGCCCGGAGGTCAGCGCAACCAGACCGGGAACCAAGGCGCCCACCATGAACGAGGAGATCGAGTTGCTGGCCAGTCCAACAGCAAAGAACGGTAGTGCAATGGCCAGGGACTTGAGCAGATAACCTATGGTCAGACCGCGATGCCATCCGAGACGATGGACCAGCACGCCTGCGAACAGTGGACCGACGATGGCGCCGGCGCCAAATATCGCCCACTGCAGCGCGGCGGCCTGGGCACCCAGGGCTTGCTCGCGTGCCAGATAGTCCACCCAGAATACGGTATGGGGAATGAAGCCGGTTGCGTCCATGGCATAGGCCAGCATGACCAGTACTATCGTGGTGCCCAGCACCGGTGGGGCGCCCGCTGGCGAGGTGGTGGTTGGCGCTGCGGCCGGTGGCAGACGCGCCAGCCCGTAATCGCAGGCGATACCGGTCATCAGCGCCAGGCTGCCCAGCGCCAGCCAGCTCCACATCAGGTTGAATTCCATCAGCAGGGGTAGCAGTGTGGCTGACAGCAGGGCCCCCAGGCCAACGCCACAGAACACCAGCGGCCCGACCACTGCCCGGCGCTCGATCGGCGCGCGGGTCAGCGCCAGGGAAGGGCCGACCACCATGAGTATCGCCCCGGTTATACCGGACAGCAGACGCCAGATGAAGAACCAGGCAAAACTGGCGGGAGCGGCGCTGCAGATGAAGCTCAGACCAATGATGGTGAAGCACACAGCGAGCACTGCCCGCGGCCGGAAACGCTCGGACAGCCAATGCGCCGATAACGCGCCGAGCAGATAACCCAGCAGATTGGCGGCGCCCAGGTAGACAGCGGCGGTGGCATCGAACCAGCCTTGCTGGATCAATACCGGAATCAAGGGTGTATAGGCCAGGCGGGCGAGGCCGACGCCGGCCAGGGCGGCCATGCTGCCGGTCAGCAGCAGGGGAATATCGGAGCGTTGGATCATGGAAGGTTCATGAGCGCCCGTTCAACGTAGGTCGATCTGATAACGAAAGCCTTCGGCAGCGCCTCGCGACAGGCGGTATTCGAGCGGCGTACTGTCATAACCCAGGGCGATACGCTCTATCGCCACCACGGGCTGGCCCGGGGTAATACCCAGGATATCCGCAGTGTCTGTATCGGCCGACTCGATGGTCAGGGTTTCCCGGGCGGAGGCGATCAATTGACCACACTGTTCCTCATAGAAGGGGTAGAGCATGTTGGCGAACATGCCCGGGTCAATGTTCAGCAAGGCAAAGAACCTGGCCTGGGGCAACCAGATCTGCTCGCGAAACAGGCGGTCTGGCTGAATGATCCGTTCGCGTGTCAGGTACACGGCGGCTTCGCCTTGTTCCAGAGCGAGAGCTTGTCTGACTGCCTCCGGGGGCAACTCAAGCGACCGGGAGAGAATACGACTCTGGGGCACGGGCTGGCTGCCGGAAGGATTCACCTGGCGGAAAAAACGGAAAAACGATTCGGAAAATTGCGGTCTGCGCACGAAGGTTCCGCGGCCATGGCTGCGTTCCAGTATTCCCTGCTTGACCAGGGTGTCCACGGCCTTTCTGACCGTGCCAATGGCTACGCCATGGATCCTGGTCAGCTCCGTCTCGCTTGGAATAGCCGTGCCGGGCAACCATTCTCCGGCGGCAATCCTGGCCAGCATTTCATCGCTCAGCTGCTGGTACAACGGCAGGCGTTCGTCAGGTCTCATTCTCGCGGGCATGCGCATATCCAGGTGTCCGAAGGCGTCATCTTACCACCAAGGTCGCAGGAGAAAAGATTTGACAGCTCGCAGCGTCACTAATATTGTCCTCTAGTCATATATATGAGTATATCTCCAGGCGAGCCCTGCGCCATAACAAACACAAAGGTATTTTCATGAAGTCCTCCCCGCTTGCAGTAACCGGGATTGATACCCATGCCCATATTTTTCGTCATGATCTGCCCATGGCGGCTGACCGTCGCTACAGCCCTTCCTATGATGCGCTGGTGGAAGACTATCTGGCCCACCTGAAGGGTAGTGGCCTGTCCCATGGCGTGCTGATCCAGCCAAGCTTCCTTGGCACTGACAACAGTTTCATGCTCGAGGCGGTGCGCCGCTATCCGGAGCAACTGCGTGCGGTGGTGGTGGTCGACCCGCAGATCAGCGATGCGGAGCTGGATAGACTGGAGGCCTCTGGTACGGTCGGGGTACGCTTGAATCTGGTTGGCCTGGCGCTGGAGGATTTTTCCCTGCCACGCTGGCAGCAGTTCTTCCAGAAGTTGGCTCGCCGCCACTGGTCGGTCGAGATCCAGCGGGGGATGGAGGATCTGGCGCTGATCGTCCCCAGCATTCTCGAGTCCGGCGTGGCGGTGGTGATCGACCATTTCGGCCTGCCCAAGGGGCTGATTGACCCGGCCAACAACCGCCATGGGCAATTCCTCGGCCTGCTAGCCAATGAACAGGTCTGGATCAAGCTTTCGGCTACCTATCGCAACAACCTCACGCTTGAGCAGGCAGCAGCCAGTCTTCAGGTTCTGGTCGATGCCTGCGGTGGTCATGATCGATTCCTCTGGGGCAGCGATTGGCCGCATACCCAGTTCGAGGAGCAGGTCAATTACGTCTCGCAGTATTCCATCATCGAGGCGCTGCTGCCGACTCCTGCGCACCGGACCCAGGTGCTGGTGAACAACCCCGGCAAGCTGTTCGGGTTCGCGTGATCAAACAAGTGCAAAAAGGTACTTCAGCATGACGAGTTTCATTGTGGTTGCGGCCATCGTTGCCGCCATCGCCCTGGGCTACAAGACCAGGATCAATATTGGCCTGTTCGCCATTGCATTTGCCTACATTATCGGCTGTTTCGTTATGGGCCTGAGCCCTTCCGAAGTCATCGAAATGTGGCCGCTGAAAATGTTCTTCATCATTTTCGCCGTGTGTCTGTTCTACAGCTTTGCCATTGTCAACGGCACACTGGAGAAGCTGTCGGAGCACCTGCTTTACCGTTGTCGAAACGCGCCACATTTGCTGCCCTATGCCATTTTCCTCACGGCGGCGCTGATTGCGGCAATGGGCGCCGGTTACTACACGGTACTGGCATTCATGGCACCCATTACCCTGATGCTCTGCGAGAAAACCCGCATGAGCCTCATTATTGGGGCGATGTCGGTCAACTATGGCGCGCTTGGCGGCGCCAACTTCGTATCCAGCCAGAGTGGGATCATCTTTCGCAGCTTGATGGTCAACTCCGGTGTCACCGAGGAAGTCGCCTTCATCAACAGTTTCGGCATCTTCGCCAGTACCATGCTGATCCCGCTGATCGTCATCACCGTACTGGTGTTTTTCACCGGTCACAGAAAAGCCATGCAGGGTGCGAGCCTGGCGGTAAGCCTGCCGACGCCGTTCAACCAGCAGCAGAAGACCACATTGTGGCTGACTGTGTTGATGATGGTGCTGGTATTGCTGGCGCCCATCGCGCATCTGATCTTTCCCGACAGCGCAACTGCCACCTTCATCAACAGCAAGATAGATATTGGGCTGATCGCCAGCGTCTTCTCGGTGATTGCTCTGCTGCTGAAGCTGGGTGATGAACGCAAGGCCATGGCTACGGTGCCGTGGAGCACGCTGGTCATGATCTGCGGTGTGGGCATGTTGATTTCCATTGCGATCAAGGCGGGAACTATCGATATGCTGGCGTCCTGGATAGGTACCAACATTCCGACAGGCCTGGTGCCGGTGGCGTTTGGCATCGTTGCCGCACTCATGTCGATTTTCTCCAGCACACTGGGTGTGGTGACGCCCGCTCTGTTTCCGATCGTGCCATCCATTGCCGGCAACCTGGGAATTGATCCGATGATCATCTTCATCTGCATCGTTGCGGGTGCCCAGGCGACTTCCATATCGCCATTTTCCTCCGGTGGCAGCCTGATGCTCGGTGCCTGCCCCAGTGAGGAAGCTCGCTCGGGCATGTTCTCGCAGCTGCTGTTCCGTGCTGCGCCCATCGGTATCGTGGCCTCGCTGATCTTCAGTATCGTGTTGACGGTGTTCTTCTGACAGGGACGCAGCAAAAGGGCAGCTCGAGAGCTGCCCTTTTTTGTCGCTTGGTCGAGGGCTGATACTACCTGACCGCGTCTGCCAGTCCGGTTTCTATGGTCGTCTCGGTCTCCGGGCCGATCTCGACAAAAGTATCGTTGGACAAGGTATAGGCTGGCCAGTCCAAACCGTTGGTACTGGGGTTTCCGGTCTTGGCGAAGTTGGTCCACATCAGCATCATCTGCTGTGCAATGGTGGCATCCTCGGGGCCCCATTGCATGGATGCATAAACATCCGCCGTATCCCCCTGACTACCGGTGACACCGTTACCATTCAGATCGCCAATCTGTGGTCGGCTGCCGTCCGGAGTGGTCACCAGGCCGAGCTGGAAGTTCTGCACCATACCCTCCGGATGGTTGAATAGATAGGGCAGCTCACAGCCATGGCAGCTTTGCAGACCCATGTCGGCCCAGCCATCAGGTACCCGGCTGAACTTGTAGATGTACTGATCTGATTGATAGAGGTCCGAACGCTGTTCCAGCCAGATGGGCAGAGCCGCACGCAGGTCCGGGTAGTCGCCCGAGGTCACGCCCGCCATCAACGGGACGTCACTCGGCATGCCATCGACCACGTTCTGATAGTAGGTCCTGGGTTGGTAGTAATGATCGACATTCGGACGATAAGTCTGACGCGGAATATCATGTGTCTTGTCCGCCTCGGCGAAGGCTGTCCATGGAAGGGCGCGGGCTTCTTCCAGGCTGGTTACCCCTACTCGGTCAAACAAGGCGGTTCCAATACTCTCTGAAATAACCAGAGAGTCGCCTGGTTCGCCCATGGTATCGAGTGGTGATGCCCCACTTTGCACAATGGCCTTGTGAAACAGCCCGACCGCCTGGGGAGAATTCATCAGCGAGTAAGTTTTTCCACCGCCGCCGGACTGGCCGAACAGGGTCACATTACCAGGATCACCGCCGAACTCGGCGATATTGTCCCGCACCCATTTCAGCGCCATGACCAGATCCATCTGACCATAGTTGCCGGAGCCGCCATATTCGCTTTCAGCACTCAGCAGCGGGTGGGCGATATAGCCGAAGGGCCCCAGGCGATGGTTTACCGTGACCAGCACCACTCCGTTGTTGGTCAGGCTGTCGGGGTTGTTGTACTGCCTGGAGTTGGCCGAGAGAATGGCAAAGGAACCGCCATGGAACCAGACCATCACCGGCAGGCCCTCGGCATCCTTGGGTGCGGTGACGTTGAGGTAGAGGGAATCCTCGCTCATGCCCCCTTCGTTGATGCCTTCCAATGCCATGTCCTGTGCCGATTGGTCCGCCCAGGCAACGGCGTCGCGGACGCCTGACCACGGCTCCGGCGGCTCCGGTTCGCGCCAGCGCAGCTCACCGAGCGGCGGCGCGGCATAGGGAATACCCAAGAACTGCCAGGTATCCTCGGTTGCTTCGAACCCGCGCAACTCTCCGCCCGTGGTACTGACCGTTACCCGCGGGCTGGTCGCGCGCTGAAAGTGTGCGAGGGCATCCGCAGCGGAGGTGATGGCACGAGGGCGGGGATCGGTATCGGAGAACGCCCCGGCGTCTTCCAGTGCTGTTACCAACGGCTGGAGGCTGGCACGGAAATCAGCGGTTGGCTGGTCGAAATCAATGTCGGGAGCATGCAAGGACACCTCCGCGCTGATGGTACTGGTGAGCTGGATGCCATTATTCAGATCGCCATCGGCATCGAGGGTCTGCAACAGGATCAGCTTGTTGTTCACCCGCTGGTCCTGCGCCGAGCTGGCGCCGTCGGTGATGCTCAGCGGCGTCAGTATCTCCGCGCCCTCGGCGGCCCCCAGTTCCAGCGCGCCGATGGAAAAGCTGATGGTTTCCCCCTGGGTATAGTTGAATTGGCCGTCCTCATCGGTACTGCCGCTGGCGGTGCGGCTGCCCTGGTAGTCCAGCCCCGACACGGCGCTGTCGACGAAGGTGCCGGTCAGGGTTCCGGGACCGGAGGATGAGGATGATGACGAGCCACCGAAGCAGCCTGCCAGCAGAACAGCCAACGAGGCCGGGATAACGCCTAGCAATGCAACACCACGGCGGGTGCTACTGCGCTGAGTACTCATGCGAACTCCTTTGATTATTGTTGTTGGAAGGACGTCATTCATCGGTAAATACATCCGAGATCCAGGTCTTGACCTCCGCTTCGGCGCCCATTTCGACATAGCGTTGGGCCTGCGCGTCGTACAGCGGGAATTCCAGCTCATCGGCGATGCTCGGATCACCCGTCCTGGCAAAATTGCTCCATATGGTCATCATCCGCTCGATCACCGCATCGTCGGTTTCATCGAAGCCGGCCGAGGCGAAGATATCCTCCGCATCGCCCTGGGAACCGCTGACGCCATTGCCATTCAGGTCGCCGATCTCCAGCGACTGGCCGGTGGCCGGGTCGATGACCAGGCCCAGCAGGTAGTGGGTGATGACGCTTTCCGGCATGTTGAACAGATAGGCCAGTTCCGCCGCGTGGTAGGCGGTGACGCCGCGAGCCTTCCAGCCGGCGGGCTGCTGGCTGAAATGCATGGCGTACTGCGGCGCGGTATTCAGCTCGGCCATCCAGGGAAACACGTTGAGCACGGTGGCGATGGGCTCCTCGGTATCATTGGTG
Organism: Halopseudomonas xiamenensis; assembly: GCF_014219065.1. Taxonomy (GTDB): domain Bacteria; phylum Pseudomonadota; class Gammaproteobacteria; order Pseudomonadales; family Pseudomonadaceae; genus Halopseudomonas; species Halopseudomonas xiamenensis. The sequence continues at coordinate 29,923 of NZ_JACLGO010000011.1, read as the reverse complement.
GTGACCAGGAACAGGAAGGGAACATCGTTCTGCCTGGCGCTTTCAAAGGCTTCCCGTTCACTGTAGGGCTGGTAGTGGTTGTCGATGTTGGTATAGGGCACCAGTGCCGCACCGGCCTGCATCACTTCCAGCCAGCTGCGCTCACGCATCTGCTCCAGGGAGTTGGCCTGCAGCCGCTGCTGCAGTTGCATGCCGACGGCTTCGGCAGCCTCCAGCGTACGGGTATCGGGATGCAGGGTGCCGCTCTGACTGACGGCCCGGTGGAACAGGCCGGCAGCCTGGGGCGAGGACATCAGTGACAGCACCTTGCGGCCACCGCCGGACTCGCCAAAGATGGTCACATTGCCCGGGTCGCCGCCGAACGCCTCGATATTGGCCTGCACCCACTGCAGCGCTGCAACCAGGTCCATCTGCCCATAGTTTCCGGAGCCTTCATAGCCGCTTTCCGCGCTCAGTTCCGGGTGGGCTATGTAACCGAAAGGCCCGAGCCGATGATTCACCGATACCTGGACGATGCCCTTGCTGGCCAGTGCACGTGGGTTGTTGAAGGGCTTGGTGTTGCTGGTCAGCGAAGTAAAGCCGCCACCATGGAACCAGACCATCACCGGCAGGCTATCGGCATCCTTGGGTGCGGTGATGTTCAGGTAGAGCGAATCCTCACTCATGCCGCCTTCACCGAAGCGCTCCAGACCGGGATTCTGTGCGGCCTGGTCGCTCCAGGCGATGGCGTCGCGCACGCCAGTCCAGGGTTCGGGTTGCTGGGGCGCGCGCCATCTCAGATCGCCCAATGGCGGTTGGGCATAGGGAATGCCGAGAAACTGCCAGGTGTTCTCGTCAGCTTCGAAGCCGCGCAGCTCGCCGCCAGTGGTCTGCACCAGATGGCGCACACTGGTTGCACGGGTGAAATGCTCCACGGCTGCAGCGGCGGCCGTGACGGTACGTGGTCGCGGATCGGTATCGGAAAACGCGCCAGTTGTCTCCAGTGCCTCCAGCAATGGCTCCAGGCTGGTGCGAAAAGCACTGGGTGATTGGTCGAAATCGATTTGTGCCGCCCGCTGGGACACTTCATCGCGGATGGCATCGGTCAGCTGGATGCCGTTGTTCAGTTGCCCATCGGCATCGAGGCTTTGCAACAGGATGAGCTTGTTGGTTACCCGCTGATCCGTCGCTGACGCTGCCCCTTCGGTAATACTCAGCGGTGTGAGTACCTCTGCACCATTGGCGGAGCCCAGCGGCAGGTCGCCGATGGAAAAGCTGATGGTTTCCCCTTGCCGATACTGGAACTGACCCTGGTCATCCGTGGTGCTGGCGGCGGTATCGGTACCCTGGTAATCGAGCCCCGAAACGGCGCTATCGATAAAAGTGCCGGTAAGCACCCTGGGTTTCGAGGAGGAAGAAGAGCCGCCGAAACAGCCGGCCAGCAGCAAGGGTACCAAGGAAACGGCCAATACAATCGAACGATTGCCTGGTCTGGTCATGCGATACATGAATTGAACTCCTGTTATTGTTGTTTTGAGCCTTCCGAGGCAGATCCTTTGCTCCGCAGCGAGCGTATCCGCTGCGATTCACATCCATGGGTGTAACGAAAGGGCATGGCGTCCCGGGTCGGGAACGCAGGGCAGTATAGGCAGCGAATATCGAGACGTAACCTAAATTGGTTATGCGTAGAGTCAATAATATATATAGTGGCAAAATGAAATTTATTTGGGTTAATCTTTGTTTGTGAGTCATTTTTATAATATGTCTCTTCTGGTCCAGAGCGCTTGCTGCCGTTTATGCCTTGCCAAATTGAATCAGCCTTGGTTTCCACATATCGCCCGGATAGTGACTGAACATTCATTTGCAGAATGATTGGTCATTAGCTGTCTTGGCTAGACTGACAGTGCCAATCATTCACGACGCTGGGAGGAACAGCCTTCATGCAGCAGACGATCACTGCATTGGTGGTCATGGGAGTGACCGCCTGCGGCAAGAGCACTATTGCCGATGCCATTGCCCGAGGTGCTGACGCTGTGCATATCGAAGGGGATCAGTTTCACGGTACGGCGAATATCGAGAAGATGCGTTCAGGCCAGCCGCTGACCGACGAGGACCGGGCTGGCTGGCTCGACCGTCTGGGTGAAGAGCTGGCCGCGGCGGTGCGGGCCGGGCAGCGGCCGGTACTGAGTTGCTCGGCACTGAAGCGCCGATATCGCGACCAACTGCGCGCTGCTGTGCCGGGGTTGGGCTTCGTGTTTCTGGATCTTGACCCGGATGAGGTGCGGCGACGGGTATCCGCTCGCCGAGGGCACTTCATGTCGGTGGAGTTGGTCGACAGCCAGTTCGCCACGCTGGAGCGACCTTCCGATGAGCCGGCGGTGCTGACCGTTGATGCGACCCTGCCGGTGGCCGAGATAAGCCGTCAGGCCGTCACTTGGTGGCGTACCCAAAGTGGACCGGACGACGCCGATTGAGCGAGGTCGGTGCTGCGCTCTTCCTTACAGAGTCCGGCCGCCATTCATCAATCCGATACAGCTGACACAGGGCCAGTGATTGGGTGGACTCGGGTATTGGCCGGCGTCTACTCTCGGTCCTTTACGGGTATTCACAAGACCAAGAAATCAGGAGCAACTGATGAGCGAAGTGACCACTGAGCTGAATGCCGGCGTGTTGACCATCACCGTATCCCGGCCGGACAAGAAGAACGCACTGACCAATGCGATGTATGGTGCGCTTGCCGATGCGCTGGAGCGCGCCGAGTCCGAGGCAGATATCCGGGTTGCCTTGCTGCGGGCCGATGGCGAGATATTTTCCGCCGGCAATGACCTGGGGGAGTTCGCCGCGCAGTCGGTGGGCAAGGGGCCTGCCGTACGACATGTCGAGCGCTTTCTGCGCAACCTGGCCACCGCCAGCAAGCCGGTGATGGCGGCGGTGCAGGGCAAGGCGGTGGGGGTGGGCACCACCATGCTGCTGCATTGCGACTATGTATTACTGGCCGAGGATGCCCAGCTTATCGCCCCCTTCATCGACCTGGCGCTGGTGCCGGAGGCCAGTTCCAGCCTGTTGATGCCGCTGCGTATCGGCCACGTGCGGGCTTTCGAGATGTTCGCCCTGTGCGAGCCGGTCTCGGCGGAGGATGCCTGCACCTGGGGCATCGCCAACAAGGTGGTCGGTCGCGAGCAACTGCATGCTGAAGCCCAGCGCATCGCCGATCGGATAGCACAGAAGCCAGCCGGCGCCCTGGCCTTGGCCAAGGGACTGATGCGCAATACCGAACGGGTGCTGGAGCATATGGAGCGCGAGAGCAAGATCTTCTCGGCGCAGTTGCGCAGCGAGGAAGCCAAGGAAGCATTCAGCGCCTTCGCGGAGAAACGCAAGCCGGACTTCAGCCGGATCGGCAAGGGCTGACAGCGCTCGGCAATCCTTTCGGGGTGTAGCGCGCCTGCGCTACGCTCACGGAGTGGCAGGAGACACCGCCGTCGTCGAGCAGCGCTCGACAACCCGTTAGCGAGGCTCCGTTCCGGCGCGCCGCTCCACACCCAGTTCGCCCAGCGTGGCAGCCATGTCTTCGGCCGAGGTGGCGGGCTTGACGTCGGTATCGATCTTCAGCACCCGGCCATCCTTGCCGATGTACACCGTATGGCGTCGGGCGAAGCCCAGCGGGTGCAGCACCCCGTAGGCGCGGGCTACCGACTTGTCCTCGTCACTCAATAGCGGAAAGTCGGCACCGGTGGATTCGGCGAAACCGATGTTCTTGTCCAGCGGGTCGACACTGGCCATGAAGTAGGCCACGTCATACTCGCGGATCAGATGGCCATTTTCCGCCAGCGATTTGCATTCGATGGTACAGCCGGAGGTGTAGGCCTTGGGAAACCAGGCCAGCACCACCGCCTGCTTGCCGCGATAGTCGGCCAGCCGGTGAGTCTGCCCATCGGAGCCGGGCAGGGCGAAGTCCGGTGCCGGCTCGCCTACCTCCAGTGCGCTGGCCGGACTGGCGACAGCCGCCAGCCACAGGCCCAGCATCAGGGTCTTGCAATATCTGAACATGACTTTCTCCTGGTCGATGACCCACGCTGCCCGGACAGTGTAGCTCAGTGGTTGATATCGACGTCCCTGGTTTCCTTGCCGATGATCAGCGCCAGCAGCGTGAGCACGGCCATGCAGGCGAGATAGATCCCGACCAGGAACGGGCTGCCGTCACCGATACCCCACAGCCAGACCGCGATGAACGGCGCCACGGCGGCGCCGAGGATCGAGGACACATTGTAGGAAATGCCCGAGCCGGTATAGCGCACGTTGGTCGGGAACAGCTCGGGCAGCAGCGCGCCCATCGGACCGAAGGTCATGCCCATCAGGCTGAACCCCAACACCAGCCAGAGCATCACGCCAACGAAACCTGCCGATAGCAACGGCACCCACAGCAGGCCGAACAGGATGATGCCCAGGGTGACCAGGATCAGCGTCTTGCGCCGCCCCAGCCGGTCCGCCAGCAGGCCGGACAGCAGGGTGAATATACCGAAGAACACCACGCCGAAGATCAGCATCAGCACGAAGTTGTTGTAGCTGTAGCCCAGCCCGCCCAACTGGTCCGCGGCCGGTTCGATCGGTGCGCGGCCATAGCTCAGCGAGAAGGTGGTCATCAGGTAGAACAGCACATAGGTGGCCAGCATGTAGAAGGTGCCGAGGATCAGCTCGCGCCAGTTCCGGCGTATCACTTCACCCAGCGGCAGCTTGACCACCTTGCCGGTGGATACGGCCTTGGAGAAGGCCGTGCTTTCCACCAGGTTCAGGCGAATCCACAGGCCGATGATCACCATGACCGCGGAAAACAGGAAGGGGATACGCCAGCCCCAGTCGAGGAAGGCGTCCGATGGCCGTGATGGGTTATCCGACGGCAGTGCGGCAGCGACGATCAGGAACAGGCCATTGGCGATGATGAAACCCAGTGGTGCACCCAACTGCGGGAAGGTGCCGAACAGGGCGCGCTTACCAACGGGGGCGTTCTCGGTGGCGACCAGTGCCGCGCCAGACCATTCACCGCCAATGGCGAAGCCCTGGGCCAGGCGCATGATCACCAGCAACAGTGGCGCCAGCCAGCCGATAGCATGGTAGGTCGGCAGCAGGCCGATCAGGAAGGTGGCGATACCCATGGTCAGCAGGGCATAGATCAGCGTGGTCTTGCGCCCGATCTTGTCACCCAGGTGCCCGAAGAACACCGCGCCGAGCGGGCGCGCGATCATCGCTGCACCGAAAATGGCGAAAGATGCCAGCAGCGCCACCCGCTCGTTGCCCGGCGGAAAGAACAGGTAGGGGAAGACCAGTACGGCCGCAGTGGCATAGACGTAGAAGTCGTAGAACTCGATAGTGGTGCCGACCAGGCTGGCGAACATGACGCGCGAGCGTGAGTTGGCCGGAGCTGGCGCGGAAGCGATGGTCTGGGACATGGGCAGGCAACGTTTCAGAATGGACGGAAAGCCGCTGCTGGCGCGGCGCGGGCAGTGATTGTATGCAAGACGCAAGCGCGGCGCCATCATTGACGTGCCGAGGCGGCAAGGCGATGAGGTCAGCCGCCGATCAGAGAAGGGGCCGCCACCAGCACGGCACTGGTGACGATCAGCAGCAGGCCAAGCCTTTCCCGGCTCGATACCCGCTCCTTCAGCCAGTGCTGCGACAGCAGCAGGGTGAAGAACACCTCTATCTGGCCCAGCGTCTTGACCAGCGCCACTTCCTCCAGGTTGACCGCGGTGAACCAGCATAGCGAGGCGATGGAGCTGGACAGGCTGATACGGAACACCAGCGCGGGCCGCTGCCACACCTTGAGCAGGGTCGGACGGTCACGCAGCAACAGCCAACCGACCAGCACCGCAACCTGGATGCTGATGGTCCATACCAGCACCCAGGCGGCGGTATGCAGGAACGGCAGGTCCAGCTGATGACAGGCGTCGCGCACCCACAGGGTGGTCAGGGCAAAGCACAAACCGCTGCCCAGCCCCACCAGCAGGGTGGTCAGGTCCAGTGAGCCGGGTTTGCTGCGCCCCTTGAGCAGCCACACCGCAGCCGCACCGACGGCAATGCCCAACCAGCCGATTGGGCCGAGCAGCGCGCCGAAGAATATCGAGCCCAGCACGGCGGCCAGCAGGGCCTCGCTCTTGGCCAGGCCAACGCCGGCAGTGTAGCTGCGCCGCTGGAACAACAGCACCATCAGCGCCGTGGCCAGGATCTGCGAGATGGCCGCTGCGCTGACAGTGAAGATGAAGCGGGTAGTGAACTGTGGCACGGCCACCGGCTCCACGGCGTACAGCACGAGGAGATAGCCCAGCGCCAATGGCAGCGCCCAGATGAACCGCGCCAGGGTCACGCCGACGGCATTGACCTCGCGGCTGAGCTGCTTCTGCTGGGCATTGCGCAGCGCCTGGGTGAAGGCGGCGGCGAGGGTGAAGGGTATCCAGAGCATGAGTGGGCTCGACAGGTGGCAGGCAATAAAAAAGCCGGCTTGTGGCCGGCTTCTTATCGGGCTAAACGCTTATTTTTGGTAAGCGTCTACTGCCTTTACAATTTCCGCACGGGCTTCGTCAGCGTTGCCCCAGCGGTCGATCTTGACCCACTTGCCGGCTTCCAGATCCTTGTAGTTCTCGAAGAAGTGCTGGATCTGCTGGATCAGCAGCTCGGGCAGGTCGGTGTGTTCCTTCACATCCTTGTACAGGACGCTCAGCTTGTCATGGGGTACGGCAATCAGTTTGGCATCGCCGCCGCCGTCGTCGGTCATGTGCAGCACGCCAACCGGGCGGCAGCGGATGACCGAGCCTGGTGCTACCGGGTGCGGGGTCACTACCAGTACGTCCAGCGGGTCGCCATCATCGGCCAGGGTGTTCGGAATGAAACCGTAGTTGGCCGGGTAGAACATCGGGGTTGCCATGAAGCGGTCGACAAACAGGGTATTGGAATCCTTGTCGATCTCGTACTTGATCGGCGCATGGTTGGCCGGGATCTCGATGGCGACGTAGATATCGTTGGGGATGTCTTTACCTGCGGGGATCTGGTCGTAGCTCATGGGTTACCTGATGCGGGGCATGGTGAAATGGGATCGGCGTCTGCCGGTGCTGCTGACGCCATGAAAAATATGGGCGGAGATTATAGGCGCTTGAGCGGCCTTTACCAAGTTAAACCTTTGGCGTATACCGCTTTTCGCTGCCTGGCCCGCCCGCGGTTCTCGCGGAACCGGCGAACGGGCCCGGTCGGGCTCAGACCTTGAACGGCGCCAGCTTGCGCTCGACCGGCAGGTTCTGCAGGCGCACATAGGCTGGCAGGCCATTGCTGAACGGCGGAATGTCCTCGCCCTGGATCAGCGGCGACAGGTACTCGCGGCAGGCGTCGGTGATATGGAAGCCGTCCTCGCTGATGAAATCGCGCGGCATGAACTTCTCGACGTTGGCCACGTCGCTCAGCGGGGCTTCGATGATGTCCCAGCGGTAGGGCGTGTCTTCCAGGCGGCGGATGGCCGGCATGATGGCGTTCTTGCCGTCCAGGGCAATTTCGACCGCCGCCTTGCCCAGCGCATAGGCCTGCTCCACGTCCACTTTGGAGGCAATGTGCCGTGCGGCGCGCTGCAGGTAGTCAGCCACGGCCCAGTGGTACTTGTAGCCGAGCTTGTCACGTACCAGGTTGGCGATGGTCGGTGCCACGCCGCCGAGCTGGGCATGACCGAAGGCGTCGGTCAGGCCGGATTCGGACAGGAACTTGCCGTCCTTGTTCTTGATGCCTTCGGAGACGCCGATCACGCAGTAGCCGTGGGTCTTCACGCACTCATCGACGCGGGCCAGGAAGGCCGCCTCGTCGAACTCGATCTCGGGGAACAGCAGGATATGCGGCGCCTCGCCCTCGGCCTCGCTGGCCAGGCCGCAGGCAGCGGTGATCCAGCCGGCATGGCGGCCCATGACTTCGAGGATGAACACCTTGGTCGAGGTGGCGGACATGGAGGCCACGTCGTAGCCGGCTTCGCGGATCGAGGTGGCGACGTACTTGGCCACCGAGCCGAAGCCGGGGCAGCAGTCGGTGATCGGCAGGTCGTTGTCCACGGTCTTGGGCACATGGATGGCCTGGATCGGATAGCCCATGGTCTCGGCCAGCTGGGATACCTTCAGGCAGGTATCAGCGGAGTCGCCGCCGCCGTTATAGAAGAAGTAACCGATGTCGTGCGCCTTGAACACCTCGATCAGACGCTCGTATTCGGCACGGTTGGCGTCCAGGCTCTTCAGCTTGTAGCGGCAGGAACCGAAGGCACCGGAGGGTGTGTGGCGCAGAGCAGCGATGTTCTCTGCCGACTCGAGGCTGGTGTCGATCAGATCTTCGGTGAGAGCGCCAATGATGCCATTACGACCAGCGTAGACTTTCCCGATCTTGTCCGGATGTTGGCGGGCAGTTTCAATGACCCCGGCCGCGGAGGCGTTGATCACTGCGGTTACCCCGCCTGATTGGGCATAAAAGGCATTCTTGACGGTCATGCTGACTCCATGGTGTGTGGCTGATGTCGGATAGACAACCGCATCGGTGTTGCGGTTGCATGACGACAGCTCTCAGGGCAAAAGAATGGCGCGCATGATAGCGGAATGTGGGGAGCTTTGCATGGTTGGCCGCTGGGTGGCGTTTGTTGCCGAAGTGGTGCTTCGCTCCCCCTCTCCCCAGCCCTCTCCCGCGAGGGGAGAGGGAGACAGATTGTGCATTGGGTCAGTTTGGAGTCCAAAGCAACATTGCTGTGTAACCCATGCTATCGGTCCGATCTGTTATCCATGTTGCCGGTTTGCACGATCAAGCCCCCTCTCCCCTCGCGGGAGAGGGCTGGGGAGAGGGGGGAACCCACCCCCACACCTCACCCGCCATGCTAGTATCACCCCCTCAATCCTTCGCTTACAGGACTGCTCGATGCATCTGCATATTCTCGGTATCTGCGGTACGTTCATGGGTTCGCTGGCGCTGCTGGCGCGGGATCTGGGGCATCAGGTCAGTGGCTCCGATGCCAACGTCTATCCCCCCATGAGCACCCAGCTGCAGGCCCAGGGTATCCAGTTGACGGAAGGCTACGATCCGGCGCATCTGGACCCGGCACCCGACCTGGTGATCATCGGCAATGCCATGTCGCGGGGTAATCCGGCGGTTGAGTATGTGCTGGACAAGGGCATCCCTTACGTTTCCGGCCCTGAGTGGCTGGCCCGGCATGTGCTGCAGGATCGTTGGGTACTGGCAGTGGCCGGCACCCACGGCAAGACCACCACCTCCAGCCTGCTGGCGTGGATTCTGGAAGACGCCGGCATGGCGCCGGGCTTCCTGATCGGCGGTGTGCCGCAGAATTTCGGCATTTCCGCCCGGCTGGGCGACACGCCATTCTTCGTGGTCGAGGCGGATGAATACGACAGCGCCTTCTTCGACAAGCGCTCCAAGTTCGTCCACTACCGTCCGCGCACCGCGATCCTGAACAATCTCGAATTCGACCATGCGGATATCTTCCCCGATCTGGCGGCGATCGAGCGGCAGTTCCACCATCTGGTGCGTACCGTGCCGTCTTCCGGCCTGATCATCTATCCGCAGCAGGAAGCAGCGCTGCAACGGGTGATCGACATGGGCTGCTGGACGCCCTGCCAGACCACCGGCGAGGGCGGCAACTGGCAGGCGCGGCTGCTGGCCGAGGATGGCTCGCGCTTTGAAGTCTGGCTGGACGGCCAGTTGCAGGGCGTGGCTGAGTGGCAGCAGACCGGCGCCCACAGCGTGGCCAATGCCCTGAGCGCGCTGGCTGCCGCCCGGCATGTCGGCGTCACGCCGCAGCAGGGTATTGCCGCGCTCGCCGGCTTCGCCAGCCCCAAGCGGCGTATGGAAAAAATTGCCGAAACCAACGGCATCACCCTGTATGACGACTTCGCCCACCACCCCACGGCCATCGCCACCACCCTGGCCGGTCTGCGTGCCAGTATCGGCAGCGAGCGCCTGCTGGCGATCATTGAGCCGCGCTCCAACACCATGCGCCTGGGCAGTCACATGAGTGCGCTGCCGGGCAGTGTGCGGCAGGCCAGCGAGGTGATCTGGTATCAGCCGCAAGGGCTGGACTGGTCGCTGGAACCGGTCGTGGCGGACAGCCCGGTGCCGGCGCAGGTGATGACCGATATCGATGCCATCATTGACCGGGTAGTGGCCCAGGCGCAGCCCGGCACTCGTATCGTGATCATGAGCAATGGCGGCTTCGGCGGCATTCACCAGAAGATGAAGCAGGCGCTGGAGGCGAAGCATGGCTGAGCGGCGTGTCACCCTCGCGGTTACCGGCGCGTCCGGCTCGCAATATGCCCTGCGCCTGCTGGAATGCCTGGTGCGTGCCGATGTGCAGGTATTCTTCCTGATCTCCCAGGCCGCGCAACTGGTGGTCGCTACCGAAACCGAGCTGCAGCTGCCGCCCAAGCCACAGGCGCTGGAGGCTTTCCTGACCGAGCATTACCAGGCCAGGGCAGGGCAGATCCGCGTGTTCGGCAAGCAGGACTGGATGTCCCCGGTCGCCTCCGGCTCCGGTGCGCCCGCCGCCATGGTGGTCTGCCCGTGCAGTACCGGCACCCTGTCGGCTATCGCCACCGGTGCCAGCAACAACCTGATCGAACGCGCCGCTGATGTCACCCTCAAGGAACGCCGGCAACTGATCCTGGTACCCAGGGAAAGTCCCTACTCGACCATCCACCTGGAAAACATGCTCAAGCTCAGTCGCATGGGCGCGATCATCCTCCCGGCCAGCCCCGGCTTCTACCACCAGCCACAGTCCATCGACGACCTGGTGGATTTTGTCGTGGCGCGGATACTCAACCAACTGGGTATCGAGCAGGATCTGCTCAAGCGCTGGGGCGAGTAGGGCAGGGAAAGCTAGACACCTATGCCGAGCGCCAAGTGAGCAGCATCAAAGGGTGTGATAAAATTATCGAGTAAAAGCTCTAATTTTGCTTGGTGGCAGATGGGTTATCGGCTAGACTGCCTCCCCAGGGAAGACCAGCCACTGCTGCTGAGCCGATGACAGCCAGTGGATTGCCCGAGAAGCGATTCGTTTCCACAGTCTTCCAATAATAATGAAATGAACAAGAGCCATGATGAGCCATGATAAGAAGAAGTCTGTGGCTGCTGGTACCCGTCATTGCATTCGGCGCCGTATGGCAAGCGCTGGCCGATGACCAGTTGCCGCCGCCCGCCGCGCTGCCGGTAACCCCAGGTTGGGTGGATGAGGCCAGTTGCCAGGGTTGTCACGCCGAGCAATTCGCCGATTGGCAGGGCTCTCACCATCAACTGGCCATGCAACCGGCCACCGAGAGCACCGTACTGGGCAATTTCGACCAGCAGTCCCTGAGCACCGACACCGAAACCAGCCGCTTTTTCCGCCGTGATGGTGGCTTCTGGATCAACACGCCTGACGCGCAGGGCAAGGCTACCGACTATCCGGTTGCCTATACCTTCGGTGTCGAACCCCTGCAGCAATACTTCCTGCAACTGACCGATGGCCGTCTGCAATCCCATGGCGCGGCCTGGGATGTGCCCGAGCAGCGCTGGTTCCATTTGTACGATGGCGAGGGCGTGGATCACCACCATCGGTTGCACTGGAGTGGGGCGCAGCAGAACGCCGACTTCATGTGCATCGAGTGCCACACCACCGGCTTCAAGCGTGATTACGACCCGGCCACCAACACCTATTCCAGCCAGTGGCATGCGCTGGGTGTGGGCTGCCAGAGTTGCCACGGCCCGGCTGCGGGGCATCTGCAGTGGGCCGAGAATGGAGGCGAGACCGGCACCAAAGCCGGTGCAGCCAAGGGCTTCGAGCAGAATCGGGTAGGGGCGGCCGACAACCAGCCGGAAACATGCGCCCGCTGCCACAGCCGCCGCATGACGCTGGATAATGGCTACACCCACGGCAATCATCTGCTGGATGACTACCTGCCGGTGATCCTCAGCGCCGATCTCTATGAAGTGGACGGCAAGATCCAGGACGAAGTGTTCGAGTACGGCTCCTTCCAGCAGAGCCGGATGCACGCTGCCGGGGTGGTCTGCTCGGATTGCCACAATCCCCACAGCACCCAGCTGCGAGCGCCGGCCAACGCGGTCTGTACCCAGTGCCACAATCCGGGCGGCAAGGCGACGCGCAGTGCGATCGACGCCAGCGGACTGCAGGCCAGAAACTACGACCACCCCTCCCACCACCATCATCCGGTCGGTTCGCCGGGTAGCCAGTGCGTCAGTTGCCACATGCCCGGCAAGCTGTACATGGTCAACGACCTGCGCCACGACCACAGCTTCACCTCGCCAGACCCGTTGCAGGCGCGTCAGCTGGGGCACTCCGATGCCTGTCTCGGCTGCCATCAGCAGGCCGAGGACAAGGTCGTGACAATGTTCCAGCAATGGTACCCCGATGCCCAGCCGCGCGACGGTGGTTACGCCCGCGACCTGCATGCCGCGCGGCAGGGGCTGCCGGGTGCCGCGCAAGCCCTGGCACGGCAACTGGCGCGTAGCGAACTGGCGGATATTCGCCGTGCCACCTTGCTCAGCGAGCTGCCCAGCTATCCCTCCGCTGCGGCCCAGCGCGCTGTGGTCGAGGCACTGAGTTCGCCCTCGCCCCAGGTGCGCCACACCGCCGCCGGGCTGCTCGGCTCCCTGACAGCGCCGAACCAGCAGATCAGCCTGTTGAGCGCCTTGCTCGATGATCCGGTGCGGGCCGTACGGTTGGAGGCGGCCTGGCAACTGTTGCAACTGGCTGGCGAGGCCAATGTCGAGCCGCAGGTGCTGCAGCAACTGATCGCCGAGTACGAGCAGAGCCAGAACAGCATGCTGGAGCGGGCCGAGTCCCAACTCAATCTGGCCGGCATCTATCAGTTGACCGGGCGCCAGGCCGAGGTCGAGCCGGCACTGCAACAGGCGCTGCGCCAGGACCCGACCTTCCATCCCGCACGGATCATGCTGGCGCAGTGGCAGGAGCAGGCGCTGGGCGATCCCGAGGCGGCATTGGCGCTGCTGCGAGACAGTATCGCGCAGTATCCGCGGGAGCCGTCACTGCAGCATGCCTACGGCCTGGCGCTGGTGCGTCAGGGCCAGCGCGGGGCGGCACTGCAAGCCCTGCAGCGTGCCCATGAACTGGCGCCGGAACAGGCCGAATATGGCTATGTGCTGGCGGTTGCCCTGCACAGCAGCGGCCAGGTGGAAGACGCATTGGCGCTGCTGCGCAGCCAGCTGGAGGAGCACCCGGCCAACCGCCGGACACGGCAGGCATTGATCAGCTACCTGCGTTCGGCAGGTAACCAAGTGGAGGCAGACTCGCTGTTGGCGGAGCTGGCTGCACAAAACCCGGAAGACCCGCTGCTGCGACAGTTGGGTCACTGACCTGATATAAAAGCAAGAGGGATATGCCATGCAGTTCAGACTCTTACGTCAAGGTGCGTTGCTGGTTGCTTCGATGTCGCTGGCATCCTGCTGGCTCGACAGCGGCAGCAGTTCATCATCATCCAATGATCCGCCGGCAGGTGACCAGCCGCCCAACATCCTGTTCGTCATCATGGATGACGTCGGTATCGATCAGATGGAGTCCTTCGGCTATGGCGGGGCCAAGGCGCCAGCGGTGCCATCCATCGACGCCATCGCCGATGGAGGTATCCGCTTTCGCAACGCCTGGGCCATGCCCGAATGCTCGCCCAGCCGGGCGACCTTCATGACCGGTCTGTACCCGATGCGCACCAACGTGCTGCAGGCGATTGGGCCAAACGACCTGGCCAACTCCCATGTGTCTCCCTATGCGATGACCATTCCCAAGGTCCTGGCCACCGCCGGTTATGAGAACGCCATGTTCGGCAAGTTCCACCTCGGCGGTCCGGAAAACAACCCGGCCGGCTTTGAAGCTCCCACTGCACTGGGTTGGGACACCTTCTACGGATGGGGCGGCTTGCCGGCGTCGATCGATACCACCGCCGGAGGTGTTGGCGACACTGACCAGTATTCCTGCGGCTTTGTGCCTGGGGTAGGCGCGCCCGGCGGCGTCCATGCCGGGGCCTGTTATATTCCCCAGGCCGGCGGCGGCACCAGTTGTACCGAGATGGCCGGGGAGGTTCACGGCGATCCGGCCGGGCTGCGATGCCTGACCCAGGGCGGCGTACTGGTGCCGAGTGAGCCCTGTGAGGCTTCACCGCCGGACTACGTGAACTTCGATCTGGAAAATGCTCACTATGTTTCCAAGCTGTTGATCAACCGGGATGGTGAGGCCGAGGATGTGAGCCTGACGGACCCACGTTCTCGCGGCTACCGGGCGACCATAGAAGTGGATACTGCCATTGACTGGATCAATACTCGCAGTGATGGCACGCCGTGGATGGCCACCCTCAGCTTCAGTTCAGCCCATACACCACTGCAGCATCCGCCGGCTGAGCTGGTTCCCTCCGGAGCGGCCAGCATCCTCACCCCCAACTGCACTTCCGATGCACCGCTCAATCAGAGGAACATCACCGATACCATGATCGAGTCGCTGGACACCGAGCTGGGGCGCCTGCTGGTGGAAACCGGTATCGCCACGCGCGGGGACGATGGCAGCCTGAATTACGACCCCCAGACCAGCAATACCATGGTGGTCGTGGTGGGGGACAATGGCTCCTTCGCTCCCACGGTCAAAGGCCCTTTTGATCTGACCCGCGCCAAGGGCTCCGCCTATCAGACCGGCGTCTGGGTGCCGCTGGTCATTTCCGGCCCGCTGGTCGAGCAGCCGGATCGCAATGTGGAACATATGGTCAATGCGGTTGACCTGTTCCAGTTCTTCGCCGATGTCGCCGGTGTGGATCTGGACCAGGTGGTGCCCCACGGTACGGATGCCGAGGAGATGCTGTCCTACCTGACCAATCCCGAACGGGACAGCGTGCGTGAAGTCAACTTCACCCATGGTGGGCTGAATATCCTGGCCAACGATGCCGTGAACGGGCCTTGCGTGTTCAATGGCAACTTCTGTTCCCATACTCCCATGTCAGCCCAGGTCTGCGCCGACAACGGCGGCGTCTGGTGGGGACCGGAGGCCAGCGTGGGTACCAATGGCGTTCTCAAGGAAGTGGATCACTGCTGGCAGGTCAACCAGGCCATCTACGAAGATGCCCCCGGCGACTATGAGCAGAACAAGATCACCATGGGTGCCACCGACTACATGGCCATGCGCAACGATGACTACAAGCTGGTGCGCAACCAGGCGCTGGATTACGACCCGGCAACCGATGGCAGCGTGCCGGTGGAAACCGAGGAATTCTACCGTATCGACCAGGCTGCACCAGAACCTGACCTGGATCGCGAAGGGGACGACCTGCGACAGCGCCCCGGTGGACTCACTACCGCCGAGCAGCAGCACTTCGATGAACTGGAACATCGACTCGATCTGCTGCTCAGTTCGCACAAGGCCTGTCCCGGTGATGGTAATGGCGATGGCGTTGTCGATCAGCAGGATATCGACAACTACACGCAGCTCAGTTCGGAATGGGGGCAGTCCAGCATGTACGACTTCAACCATGACGGCCTGACCGACGCGCAGGACCTGGCAATCATCCAGGCCAACCTGGGAGCCTGTCCTGAATAAGTAACAGCAAGACAAAACAAAGCCCCGGTCGGATCGGCCGGGGCTTTGTGGTTTTCAGGCTGTTGCGCACGGGATCAGCGAATCATGGCCCTGGGGTTGTCGCGCGCCTGTGCGACGACAAGACCGGATTCAGTTCACCCCTCGGTCTTGACTGCATGGATGCAGGAGATAGGGCGACGCAGGATGCCAAAGCCGAGGCCGAGGGTTCATGGTGCCGATTGAGTCGGAGCGGTCGGTGGATCCTTCGCCTTCGCGAAGGATGACGGGCAGGGAATAATTCACTGTTTTCTGAAATAGCATTACGCCATGATGCGGTATCAACATCAAGGAGAAGCATTTATGCACCCCGTCAAAGGACTGCTCTTGGCCCTGGCAACCCTCATGCTGACCGCCTGCAGCTTGCCATCACCCGAAGGCGCCCTGAATGAGGCGGCCAAACAGTTGCAGGGCAATCTGGAAAACAAGCAGGCTGGCGCTGTGGTCAAGCAGTTGCATGACGACTTCATGGCTCAGCAGTATTACAACAAGCAGGCCATTCACCAGCAGATGCTTGGCTTGTTTCTGCGTTATAAGAACGTCAACATCATCGTCCTCAACCGTCAGTGCCAGCTGGATGCCGGTTTCAACTATCGGGGCCAATGTACGGCTCAGGTCGCGGTTACCGGCGCGCAAGGGTTGATTCCAGAGCGGCTCGATTATTATCAGGTACGTAGCGAATGGGAGCTTGGCGGTAATGAGTGGCTGTTGATCAGTCTGGATTGGCAGTAGCCCGACACTCGGGCTTCGCGAACTTTTCATCGCGCAGCCGGTCAGCTGCGTAGGTTACTGTCATCGTGGAAACTCGTCTCATCATGTTGTTCAACAGTGCTCCGTACTACCCAGCCCGCTATCGTTCGACCCGTAGGCTGCCATCCGATGTCGCTCTCCTCAGCAGGCATCTCACCCTTGGCCTGGCCCTGCTGTTCAGCAGTGCAGAGCTGCTGGCCGGGGACGAGGTTGAGGGGGAAGGCGCAGCCGACAGTTCGGCGCTATTGCAACGCCCGCTGGAGCTGGCGCGCAAGCTGGCAGCACCGGAACCGGCGGAGCCAGGCTGGTATGTGCAGGGGAGCGTATGGACCACGCACTTCGATCCCCAGCCAGACCATAACAACAATCAGGACCTGATCGGCCTGGAGCGTCATCGGGATGACAGCTATCTGTGGGGAGCCGCGACCTTTCAGCACTCCTTTGGTGAGCGGTCCTGGTACGGCTATACCGGCAAGCGTTTCGAGTTTGCGGGTACGCCCTTCAATGCCAAGCTCACGGCGGGGCTGCTGTATGGCTACCGGGGAGAGTATCGCGACAAGATACCCCTCAACCGTTTCGGCGTGGCTCCGGCAGTGATTCCCTCAGTCGGGGCCAGTTACCAGCGGGTAGGGGTGGACGTGGTGCTGTTGGGGGCTGCCGCGGCCATGGTCAATGTCGGGGTGCGTTTGTAGGCTTGGGTTGGCGTAGCGCCCGAACGCGACCGGGGCGCTACACCGTCAGGTTTCGGGTCAGACGAAATACAGCGCCAGCGTCTCGGCAATATACGCCGGCTTGTCGATGCCTTCGATTTCCAGGGTGGCGCGGGATTTGACCAGCCACTGGCCGGGGTTCTTCTCGGTCACGTCGATCACGGTCAGTTGCATGCGTACGCGGGAGCCGACGCGCACTGGCTGGATGAAGCGTACGCTGTCCAGGCCGTAGTTGACGGCCATCTTCAGGCCCTCCGGGCGCATCGCCAGGCCAGCCGACAGGGCCGGGATCAGGGACAGCGACAGGAAGCCATGGGCGATGGTGCCGCCAAACGGGGTCTGCTTGGCCTTTTCTTCATCGATGTGGATGAACTGGTGGTCGCCGGTGCACTCGGCGAACTGGTTGACGCGTTGCTGGTCGATCAGCAGCCACTCGGAATGGCCCAGGTCTTTGCCGATGTAGGAGGTCAGTTCGGATACGGGTACGGCGGTCATGGTGTGCTCCGTTGGTTTTGTTGTTGGGGGTGATTGAGGGTGGGTGAGTTTTCGGAGTAGAAAGCTTTCCCCCTCTCCCCAGCCCTCTCCCGCAAGGGGAGAGGGAGTTATTGTCTGGATTCAGCTTAGCCATGTTGGCAAGGGCGGGCCGCAAAGGTCAACGCGCCGGTGGTGTCATTGGTTTGCTGAATGCCGCTACCGCCGCGTCGGGCTATGGCTGTGTTACAGGCCGAGCAGCAGCGCCAGTCCTGCCAGTAATGGCCAGCCGGGCAGCAATGTCGACCACGGCCGGGGCAGGGCGCGCAAGGGGCCGCTGCGTTCCAGCAGCCAGATCGCCAGCAGGCTGGCGCAGGCGGCTTGCAACAGGCTGGCAAGCACCACGGGGGCTGCTACTGGCAGGATCAACCAGGCGGTGATGGGCAGCAGGCACAGCGGTATGGCGTACAGGCCCCAGCTCAGGCGCAGCCAGAAGCTCTGGTCGCGGTTGCCGAGCATGGCCAGCCCGAATATCAGCGACAACAGCAGCGCCAGTCGGGTCGACCCCGCCTCTGGCAGCAATCCCAATGCCAGGCATAGCAGCGCGCTGATCAGCAGCAACAGCAACTGCCAGCCATGGCGCAATATCGCGAGCAGCAACAGTGCTGGCAGATAGCTCAGCAACAGGAATGCCTCGTTGCTCAGCGGCGCCAGCCAGCTGCGTAGGATCGTCAGCGTCGGGCCGCTGCCGCCCAGCCATTGCTGCAGGGTGCCATACAACACGTTCAGCCAGGGCGCGCTGAGCACCAGGCCAAGCCAGGCGACCAGGCATAGCGCGGCCGCTGCCAGGCTGCTCCAGCGCTGCTGGCTGCGCAGCAGCATCAGCAGGGCGAAGCCGAAGCCGGCAAGTCCGCCGGCCAGCAGCAGCGCCTCGCTCCAGAAGGATTCGGGCACCGGCCAGCGTGCCGCGTTGCCGGCCAGATAACCGGGCAGCACATAGACCGGGGCCCAGGCCAGGGCCGAGAGGATGTTGACCAGCAGGAAGCGCCAGGTGGGCATGTCGAACATGCCGGCGATCATCGGGATGATCGGACGGATCGGGCCGATGAAGCGGCCGAGGATGATGCTGGACATGCCGTAGTGGCGGAAGAAGGCTTCGCCGCGGTCGATCCATTGCGGGTGCCGGGCGAAGATGCCGAGGCGGCGGATGTCCTGGTGGAACCAGCGACCCATGGCGAAGCTGAGCAGATCGCCGCAGACCGCGCCGCCGAAGGCCCAGCCGAGGGTGGCGAGCAGGCCGAGGTTGCCGCTGCCGGCCAGTGCCGCGGCGGCGAACAGCAGCAATACGCCGGGCACCACCAGGCCGGCGACCGCCAGTGATTCGGTCAGCGCGATGAGAAAGATGGCCAGACCCAGCCAGCGGGTATGACTGCCCAGCCAGATGATCAGCTCACCGCTCAGCAGGCTTTCCATTCAATCGGGTACGTCGTCGAGCAGATGGTAGTCCTGCCCTTCCTGGCGCGTCCGGCCCAGCGGGTTGCGCGTGCAGTAGGGCGCATAGGCGCTGTCGACGAAGCGGTAGGGCAGGTGCTCGTCCCGGCCCAGTGGAATGCCCAGGCGGGTGGTCTGGATGATCTGCTGCGGGCGATAACCGTCGTCATCGATGACCAATTGCTGCGGGTCAGGCACCTGGGCGTTCCAGATCGGCACCTTCAGGTGCAGCGAGCGGCACAGCAGGGTCTGGCCATTGCACAGTCGCGCCGCCGGGCGTGGCTGGCCATTGGCCGCAGGATTTAGCTGCTGCATCAGTGCCAGGCTGTCCGGGCCGCTGATATCGTCGACCACCGGATAGCCGGACTTGATCAGCACGCCATCGCCTTCACCCTCGGCGCTGATGTTCAGCGAGTCGCCGCCGCGGGCGTAGTACATGTACAGGGTGCCGGCCGCCATGAACAGCGCCCGGCGCGATTGGGTCAGGCCGAGCGAGGCGTGGCTGCCCTTTTCCTCGCGCAGGTAGGCCTCGGTCTCGATGATGCGTGCCGACAGCCAGTGCCCCTGGTGATAATGACGGATGACCTTGCCCAGCAGGCGAACCGCCAGCTCGCGGCTGTCACGTTGGAAGAACCCTCGTGGCAGAGGGTTCGGAGCTTGATGGAAAGAATTAGTCGCAGACATATCAGCGATGATAGCAGGTTCGCCCTGTCCAGCCTCCGGAGGGACCGGTATAATGCGGGCCTTGTTGTCGCAGATGCTTGGTGAATGAAATGAGTGCTGATCAGGTAGTGGAGTACATGACCGGACTGGGCCGTCAGGCACGCGCCGCATCGCGCGTCATTGCCCGGGCCACCACGGCGGTCAAGAACGAGGCGCTGCTGGCCACCGCCGATGCCATCGAGGCGGCGGCGCAGAGTCTGATCGTGGCCAACGCGCTGGACCTGCAGGCCGGGCGTGACAACGGCCTGGACGAGGCCATGCTCGATCGCCTGGCGCTGACGCCGGCGGGCCTGCAGGGCATGGTCGAAGGTCTGCGCCAGGTGGCGGCACTGCCCGACCCGATCGGTGCCATCCGCGACATGAAGTACCTGCCCTCGGGCATCCAGGTCGGGCGCATGCGCGTACCGCTGGGGGTGATCGGCATCATCTATGAATCGCGGCCGAATGTGACCGTCGAGGCCGCCAGCCTGTGTCTGAAAGCCGGCAACGCCTGCATCCTGCGTGGCGGCTCGGAATCCATTCATTCCAACCGGGCGATCGCCGAGTGCATCCGCCAGGGGCTGGATGCCGCCGGGCTGCCCCAGGAAGTGGTGCAGGTGGTGGAAACCACCGACCGCGCCGCCGTGGGCGCGCTGATCAGCATGCCGGAATACGTCGATGTGATCGTGCCGCGTGGCGGCAAGGGCCTGATCGAGCGCATCAGCCGCGATGCGCGGGTGCCGGTGATCAAGCACCTGGATGGTATCTGCCACGTCTACGTCGACGACCGCGCCGACCTGGACAAGGCGGAGGCCATTGCGCTGAACGCCAAGACCCACCGCTATGGCGTGTGCAATGCCATGGAGACCTTGCTGGTACACCAGGCGATCGCCGCCGAGTTCCTGCCGCGCATCGCCGCGTTGTATGCCGCCAAGGGTGTCGAGCTGCGTGGCTGCGAGCAGACCCGCGCCATCCTGTCCCAGGCACTGGCAGCGACCGAGGAGGACTGGTCCACCGAATACCTGGCGCCGATCCTGTCGATCCGTGTGGTCACGGACATGGACCAGGCGATGGAGCATATCAATCGCTACAGCTCGCAGCATACCGAGTCCATCGTCACCGAGGACTTCACGCGGGCGCGGCGCTTCCTCGCCGAGGTGGACTCCAGCTCGGTGATGGTCAATGCCTCGACCCGCTTCGCCGATGGCTTCGAGTACGGTCTGGGTGCCGAGATCGGCATCTCCACCGACAAGCTGCATGCCCGTGGCCCGGTTGGCCTGGAAGGGCTGACCAGTGAAAAATACGTGGTCTATGGCGACGGGCATATTCGTCAGTGACATTACGTGTGGGGCTGCTGGGTGGGACCTTCGATCCGATTCATTTCGGACACCTGCGCAGCGCCGTCGAGGTTCGTGAATACCTGGCGCTGGATGAGCTGCGGCTGATCCCCAACGCCACGCCGCCGCACCGGGACAGTCCCGGTGCGACTGCCCAGCAGCGACTGGAGATGGTCTGCCTGGCGACCGCCTCGGATGACCAGTTGCTGGTCGATGACTGCGAGCTGCGCCGCGAGCGCCCGTCCTATACGGTCGAGACGCTGGAGGCATTGCGCGCCGAGCTGGGTGCCGAGGCCACGTTGTTTCTCATCGTTGGCTGGGATGCCTTCTGTGGGCTGCCCGGCTGGCACCGCTGGGAGTCGCTGCTGGAGCTGGCCAGCCTGGTTGTATTGCAGCGGCCGGAGCAGGATCAGGAGTTGCCCGAGGTGCTCAAGGATCTGTTGGCGGCGCGCAGTGTCGGCGATGCCTCGGCGCTGACCGCTACCTGCGGCGAGATCCTGTGTCTGGCACAGACACCCCTGGCGATTTCCGCCACGCATATTCGCTCACTGATTTCGGCAGGGCGCTCACCGCGCTTTTTACTGCCCGACTCGGTGCTTGGCTATATTGAAACCAATGGGCTATACCGGCCCTGATTTGAGGAACTGAACACCATTATGCAGATTGATGATCTGGTCAAGACCGTGGAAGGCGCGCTGGAAGAGCTCAAGGCCAAGGACGTGGTACGCATCGACGTGCGCGAGCTGACCGGCGTTACCGATTACATGATTATCGCCAGCGGCGGCTCCAACCGTCAGGTGAGCGCGCTGGCCGACAACGTCATCGAGAAGGCCAAGGCCGCCGGATGCCGGCCACTGGGCGTCGAGGGCAAGGATTCCGGTGAATGGGTGCTGGTGGACCTGGGCGACATCGTGGTGCATATCATGCAACCGGCCACCCGCCAGTTCTATGACCTGGAACGCCTCTGGCAGAGTGCCGAATCGCGTCGCGCGCAACAGCAGCAACCGACCGCGGAGTAGGCGTTCTTGCGTATTCGCCTGATCAGCGTGGCCTCGCGTATGCCGCGCTGGGTGGAGCAGGGTTATCAGGAGTATGCCAAGCGCATGCCGGCCGATCTGCCGCTGGAGCTGGTGGAGGTTCCCCTGGCCACCCGCGGCAAGAATGCCGACGTAGCCCGGCTGATGCGCCGCGAAGGCGAGCAGATGCTGGCGGCGACCCAGCCCGGGGAACGCATCGTCACGCTGGAGGTCGAAGGCCGGCCATGGTCGACCGAAGCGCTGGCCGAGCAGCTGGAAAGCTGGCGACTGGACGCGCGCACGGTGAACCTGATGGTCGGCGGCCCGGAAGGGCTGGCCAGCGAGGTGGCTGCGCGCAGCGACCAGCGCTGGTCGTTGTCGCCGCTGACCCTGCCGCATCCGCTGGTACGCATCCTGCTCGCCGAACAGCTGTATCGTGCCTGGACCATTCTGAACCGCCACCCCTACCACAAGTGATACATGGCCAAGCCGATTCGCATCAAGGACCATCTCAACGACGCCGGCATCGTGCAGCGCAGGATCATCCTTGCCGTGCTGCTGATCGTGCTGGCCACCGGTGGCCTGCTGGCGCGCATGTACTGGCTGCAGGTGGTGCAGTACGAACATCATTCCACGCTGTCGGAAAACAACCGGGTCCACGTGCAGCCGATCCCGCCCTCGCGTGGCCGCATCTATGATCGCAACGGCATCGCCCTGGCCGAGAACCGGCCCAGCTTCAGTCTGAGTATCACTCGTGAGCGCAGTCCGGATCTGGATGCCACCATCGAGCTGGTGAAGACCCTGCTGCAGCTGAGCGACGAGGATATCGAGCAACTGCGTCGCCGCCTGACCCAGGCGCGCCGGCCATTCGAGGCGGTACCGGTGATGTTCGGCCTGACCGAGGACCAGATCGCCCGTATCGCCGTCAACCAGTTCCGCCTGCCGGGTGTCGAGGTGCAGGCCAGCTTCGTGCGGCATTATCCGCTGGCCGAGCATTTCGCCCATGCGGTGGGCTATGTCGGGCGTATCAACGAGCGGGAAATGGAGCGCATCGACCAGGTTGCCTATGCCGGTACGCACTATATCGGCAAGACCGGGGTCGAGCGTTTCTACGAAGATCTGCTGCACGGTACCGTAGGCTATGAAGAGGTCGAGACCAATGCCCGTGGCCGGGTGCTGCGGGTGCTCAAGCGTACCGAGCCCGAGTCCGGCAAGGATCTGACCCTGCACCTGGACAGCCGCCTGCAGGCGGTGGCGGAGCAGGCACTGGGCAACCGCCGGGGCGCGGTGGTGGCGATCGAGCCGAAAACCGGCGGGGTGCTGGCCTTCGTCAGCCAGCCGGGGTTCGACCCGAATCTGTTCGTCACCGGCATCAGTCATGCCAATTACGGAGCGCTGCGTGACTCGCTCGACCAGCCGCTGTTCAACCGTGTGCTGCGCGGCCTGTATCCACCCGGCTCGACGGTCAAGCAGATCGTTGCCCTCGCTGGCCTGGACTACGGTGTCACCACGCGCACCGCGCGGGTATACGATCCGGGCTTCTATCAGCTACCCAACAACACCCACAAGTACCGTAACTGGAACCGCTATGGTGATGGTTGGGTAGACATGGAGCTGGCCATGGCGCGCTCCAATGACACCTATTTCTATGACCTGGCGCACAAGCTGGGCATCGATCGCCTGCATGAATTCATGAGCCAGTTCGGCCTGGGGCAGCGGGTGTCGCTGGACATGTTCGAGGAAACCGCCGGCCTGATGCCGTCGCGGGACTGGAAGCGCGCCTCGCGCCGCCAGCCCTGGTATCCCGGCGAGACATTGATCACCGGCATCGGCCAGGGCTATATGCTGACCACGCCATTGCAGCTGGCGCATTCCACCGCACTGATCGCCAACCGTGGGGTGTGGAAACGCCCGCGCATGCTGCTGCATGCCGAAGGGGGAGCGCCGGATGAAAGTGATACGCCGCAGGATGTGGTACTGAAGAATCCCGGTGACTGGGATTTCATCATCAAGACCATGGAGGGCGTCATGCATGGTGAGCGTGGTACCTCACGCGCGGCGGCGGCCGGCGCGCCCTATCGCATGGCTGGTAAGACCGGTACCGCGCAGGTGGTGGCCATCGCCCAGGGTGCCCGCTATGACTCCGAAGCGCTCAAGGAGCGGCATCGAGATCATGCCCTGTTCGTCGGCTTCGCCCCGGTGGACGATCCGCAGATCGCGGTGGCGGTGATGGTCGAGAACGGCGAGTCCGGCGGGCGGGTGGCGGCGCCGGTGGCGCGGACCCTGTTCGATGCCTGGCTGCTGCCTGATCCCGAGCCGGAAACCTTCGCCGAGGAGGGCGAGCCATGAAGCCATTGGCGGGCATATCCGCACCTGATCCCCGTGGGCTGCGCCGCGAACCATTGTGGATGCGCCTGCATCTGGACCCCTGGCTGCTGCTGCTGATCCTGATCCTGGCTGGCGTCGCCGGCTTCGTGCTGTATTCCGCCAGCAGCAAGAGCATGGCCATGGTCTACCGCCAGGGGGCGCATTACGCCGTGGGCCTGGCGGCGATGATGCTCGTCGCCCAGTTCCAGCCGCGTTTCATGGAGCGCTGGTTGCCGCCGGCCTATCTGGTATCCGTGCTGCTGCTGCTGGCGGTACTGCTGGTGGGGACCGAGGCCAAGGGCGCGCAGCGCTGGATCAGGATTCCGGGATTGATCACCTTCCAGCCCTCGGAAATCATGAAGCTGGTGATGCCGATGAGCGTGGCCTGGTACCTGGGGCGGCGGGAAATGCCACCCCGTTTCAAGCACGTATGCATCTGCCTGCTGATCATCTTCGTGCCGGTGGTGTTGATCCTCAAACAGCCGGATCTGGGCACCACACTGCTGATCGCTGCCTCCGGTATCTTCGGGCTGTTGCTGGCAGGGCTGCGCTGGCGCTATGTGCTCGGTGCGTTGCTGGCGTTGGTGCCGGGTGCAGTGGGCATGTGGTTCTTCGTCATGCACGGTTACCAGAAGCAGCGCGTACTGACCTTCCTCAATCCCGAGAGTGATCCCCTGGGAGCGGGCTGGAATATCATCCAGTCCAAGGCGGCGATCGGTTCCGGCGGGGTATTCGGCAAGGGCTGGCTGCAGGGCACCCAATCGCACCTGGACTTCCTCCCGGAGGGGCATACCGACTTCATCATCGCCGTGCTGGCCGAGGAGTTCGGGCTGGTCGGCGTGGCACTGCTGCTGCTGGTCTATCTGCTGATCATCGCCCGCGGGTTGTACATCACCCACCAGGCCCAGGAAAGTTTCAGCAAATTGTTGGCGGGCAGCATCACGCTGACGTTTTTTGTCTACGTTTTCGTTAATATCGGCATGGTCAGTGGCCTGCTGCCGGTGGTCGGCGTACCCTTGCCGATGATCAGCTATGGCGGCACCTCATTGACCACGTTGCTGGTGGGTTTCGGCATCCTGATGTCCATTCACACGCACCGCAAGTGGATGAGTCATGGATGAACCGTCTTTCTGGAGAATCAGGGTTGCTCATGATTGATCACGTTTCAGGTTGGTTGCGCAGCAATGCGCTGGTTGCTCTGCTGACTGCCGGCGTCAGCCCGGTGCTGATGGCCGGTCCTTATACCGCGGAGCATCCGGCGGTGGAGCCCTTCGTCGAGGAGATGCGTACCGAGTATGGCTTCAACCCGCAGCACGTACGGCAACTGCTGGAGCAGGCCGAGCGCAAGGATGCCATCCTGGAAGCGATTTCCCGGCCCGCCGAGCGCGTGCGGCCCTGGCATGAGTACCGCAAGATATTCATCACCGACAAGCGCATAGCCGATGGCGTGGCGTTCTGGGAGCAGCACGCCGAGGCACTGGCCCGCGCCGAGGAAGTCTATGGCGTGGAGCCCGAGGTGATCCTGGCGATCATCGGCGTGGAAACCTTCTACGGCGGCAACAAGGGCAGCCACCGGGTGATCGATGCACTGACCACCCTGGGCTTCGACTACCCGCCGCGGGCAGACTTCTTCCGGCGCCAGCTCAAGTCCTATCTGGTGCTGACCCGTGAGCAGCAGGTCGATCCACTGACACTGACCGGCTCCTACGCCGGTGCCATGGGCTTTCCGCAGTTCATCCCCAGCAGCTACCAGGCCTATGCGGTGGATTTCGACGAGGATGGCGTGCGCGACATCTGGAACAATCCGGTGGATGCCATCGGCAGCGTGGCCAACTACTTCGCCGAGCACAAGTGGCGGCATGGTGAAACCGTCGCTGTGCCGGCCAGGGTATCCGGTGATGACTATGCCAAGGGCTTTACCCTGGAGCGTGGCCTGGAAGCCAAGATCAGCGTCGCCGAGCTGAAGAAGCTCGGTTGGGCACCGCAGGTGGAGCTGGACGATGCCACCGAGGTGATGGCCTTCGAGTTCGACGCCGGGGATCATCAGCAATACTGGCTGGGCCTGCACAACCTGCATGTGATTACCCGCTACAATCGCAGCGTCATGTACGCTATGGTCGTGCATCAGCTGGCCGACCTGATAAGGGAAGCGAGGGACCAATGAACAATCCACTGCGTCGTGCTTCGGGTGCCGCTGCCATCTGCCTGTTGATGGCCATGTTGGCGGCCTGCTCATCATCGTCAGTCCGGCAGGGCGACGCCAGCAGTACCGTGAGTACGCCGCGGCCGGCGCAGGATGGCGCGCCGGCCTATTTCCGGGATGTCTCGCAGATTCCGGACGCGGTACCCACCCCGCATACCGGCCCCTACAAGGCCAGTCCGTACCGGGTGCTGGGACGTAACTACAACCCCATGCAGGACGGGCGCAACTACCGGGAAACCGGGTTGGCCTCCTGGTATGGCACCAAGTTCCATGGCCAGTTGACCGCCAATGGCGAGCCCTACGACCTGTATGGCATGACCGCCGCGCACAAGACCCTGCCGCTGCCGACCTATGTGCGAGTCACCAATGTAGACAACCAGCGCAGCATCATAGTGCGGGTCAACGACCGCGGGCCTTTCCACTCGGACCGCATCATCGACCTGTCCTATGCCGGGGCGGTCAAGCTGGGTTTTGCCGATACGGGCACGGCGCGGGTCAAGGTCGAGGGCATCGATCCGGTGGTCTGGCAGCAGGAGAATAACCCGGGCTACCTGGTGCGCGCCCAGCCGCAGCCCCAGCAGCAGCCGGTGACCAGCAGCGCTCAGCCGGCAGCGCCGGCGGCGGGCGGGCTCTACCTGCAGGTCGGGGCCTTCTCCTCGGGGCAGGCCGCTGAGCAATTGCGTACGCAATTGCAGGGCCTGGTCCAGGCGCCGGTGTTCGTCAGCCCGGTACAGGTCGATGCGCGCACCCTGCACCGGGTACGACTGGGCCCGGTAGACAATCATGACCAGGCGCAGCAGTTGATGGAAACCCTGCGTCTGGCCAACCTCGGTACGCCGACGCTGGTCAGCAGTAATTGAGTCCTTGCGAAATACACATATCAATACAGTGAGCACCATGTTCAAGAAAATTATCCATACCCTGTTGATTTCCAGTGCCGTGCTGCTGACGCCGGCGGCCCTGGCCCAGACACCGCAGCCGGCGCCGCAGCCGCAAGCCAGTGCGCCGCTGATGCCGCCACCACCGACAGTGGCCGCGTCCAGCTATCTGCTGGTCGATGCCAACAGCGGCAAGGTGCTGGTCGAGCACAATGCCGACGAGCCGCTGCCGCCGGCCAGCCTGACCAAGATGATGACCAGCTATATCGCCAGCATGGAGATCCTGCGTGGCCAGCTGAAGGAACAGGACGAAGTCCTTATCAGCGAGAAGGCCTGGCGCATGGGCGGCTCGAAGATGTTCATCGAGGTGGGCAACCGGGTACCGCTGATCGATCTGCTGCGCGGTATCATCATCCAGTCCGGTAACGACGCCAGTGTCGCAGTGGCCGAGCATATCGCCGGCAGCGAGGAGTCCTTCGCCGACCTGATGAACAGCCACGCACAGCGCCTGGGCATGCGCAATTCGCATTTCGAGAACGCCACCGGCCTGCCGGCTGAGGGCCATGTGTCCAGTGCCCGTGACATGGCCATCATGGCCAAGGCGATCATCAATGACGATCCGGAGCACTACACCCTGTACAAGGAAAAGGAGTTCGTCTGGAACGGCATTCGCCAACCCAACCGCAACCTCATGCTATGGCGTGACAAGTCGGTCGACGGGCTCAAGACCGGGCATACCGATGAAGCCGGCTATTGCCTGGTGGCCTCGGCCGAGCGCGAGGGCATGCGGCTGATCTCGGTGGTCATGGGTACCGTCAGCGAGCAGGCGCGCGCCGCGGAGACCCAGAAGCTGCTGACCTGGGGCTTCCGTTTCTTCGAGACCAAGAGCTTCTACCAGCCGGGCCAGGTGGTCTCCACCGCGCGGGTCTGGTCTGGCCAGGACAGTTCGGTCGAGGCCGGCCTGGCCGATGGCCTGGTGCTGACACTGCCCAAGGGGCAGGCTGACAAGCTCGAGGCGGCGGTCACCCTGAACCCGGTGATCAAGGCACCGCTGGCTGCAGGCGACGTGGTAGGCCAGGTTGAGGTCAAGCTGGGTGATGAAGTGGTGCACACCGCTGACCTGGTAGCGCTGGCCGATGTCGAGCAGGCGGGCCTGTTCGGACGTCTGTGGGATAGCATCCGGTTGTTCTTCTACGGTCTGTTCAACTGAGGCGACAGGCATGAGCGACAAGACTCCCGATACCCCGAAGATCGAGTTTCCCTGCCAGTACCCGATCAAGGTCATCTGCACCGCCGGTGATGGCGTCATCGAGCAGTTGCTGGCTGTGGTCAGGCAGCACGATACCGAACTGGATGTCGCGACCCTGGTGGTACAGGACAGCAAGAATGGTCGCTTCCAGTCATTGCGCCTGGTGATGACCGCCACCGGTGAGCAGCAGTTGCAGCAGTTGCACGCCGACCTCAAGGCCACCGGCCACGTGCACATGGTGCTGTGATGCCGCAACTGATCGTCAGGGAGCTGGGGCTGGTCGAGTACCAGCCCACCCTGGAAGCCATGCGCAGCCTGACCGCCGAGCGTGACGCCGAGACCGCCGATGAGATCTGGCTGTTGCAACACCCGCCGGTGTTCACCCAGGGGCAGGCCGGCAAGGCCGAGCACCTGCTGGCGCCGGGGGATATTCCGGTGATCCAGGTTGAGCGTGGCGGCCAGGTGACTTACCACGGTCCCGGTCAACTGGTCGGCTACCTGATGCTCGATCTGCGGCGGCTGGGGCTCGGTGTGCGGGAGTTGGTTACGGCCATGGAGCAGAGTCTGGTCGAGGTGCTGGCGTCCTACGGCGTGGAAGCGGCACCGAAGGCGGATGCTCCTGGTGTCTACGTGGATGGCGCGAAGATCGCCTCGCTGGGGCTGCGCGTACGCCGAGGCTGTTCATTCCATGGTCTGGCATTGAATGTCGATATGGACATGCAGCCATTCCAGCGCATCAATCCCTGTGGTTACAGCGGCCTGCGCATGACCCAGCTCAGCGAGCTGGTAGCAGAGCCGGTGAGTATCGATGAGGTGGCTCGGCGCCTGGAGCAGGTACTTCGTCAGCGCCTGGGTTATCCGCTGGTATAGCGCTACTGCCACTATACCTGGCTACCCTCTGTGGGCTCTCTGTAGGAGCGGCGCCTCGCCGCGATGGGTTGGTCATCAGCGTAACCGTCAACTCTCATCGCCCCGGGGCGGGGCTTGTATGGTTTTCCTACAGGTCCAAAATGGACCTGTCAGGGTGGTCGTGGTGGTCGTGGTGGTCGTGTTGGCGTGGGAGATTCTATGGTTCCAGGCAACCCCTTATTCTGCTGTTTTTGGCTGGTAGGTTGTCTGGTTCTGCATCAGCG
>NZ_JACLGO010000010.1:72156-161064 GCF_014219065.1 Halopseudomonas xiamenensis | reverse complement strand
CACCTCCAAGTCACCTGCTTGGCCACCACAGCCAAGCGGGTTGCGCTAACGCGCAACGCGCCATGCCTGGCGCACAACGAAAAAGGCCTGCATCGCTGCAAGCCTTTATCTATATGGTGCCGGCACCAAGAGTCGAACTCGGGACCTACTGATTACAAGTCAGTTGCTCTACCAGCTGAGCTATACCGGCGCGGGTTTGCATTATATAGAGTCGGGGCAATCTGTAAAGTGCTGCAAGTGACGAAACGGTGGAAGCGGTGAAAATATTCAGCCTTTTTCCCATGCCTCACTTGTGAATTGTTTCTCCAGCGTCACTTGACAATGACCTGCTAACCCATTGTTTCCATAGCGACACTCACATTGAGCATTTTTTGTACGAAGGTCTGCAGACCGCACCATTCAAGGTTCGCAGCTGGTTACCACGTGCTCATCAACACATTTATGCACAGCGACCGGGGATAACTCGGCGCAGGTAAAACCTGTGGACAACTCTGTGCGCAACCCGTTGACAGGGTGGTAGTGAGCTGTACATCACATCGCCGTTTCGGCAGCTACTGCGGCAAGCGCCGACTCGGAGAAATGGGATTGGCACGCCCGTCAGCCTCGCAATGACCACTGAGTTCCTCCTTTGTCAGTGTGAACCGCCTGGCGGTGACGCAATCCACTAACATGGAGTAGCCGGATTACCCCGCCATCAGGTGGCTCGCAACGACGATGAGTGCTGCTGTAGCAGGCCGATACGCAGACAAATCAGGCTCAGAAAAGCCATATCTCACACTTGTGCATGACTTCTCTTCCGCCACTTGACATTAGCCTCATAAGTCCTTGTCACTCATCACTTATTCACCCTGGCCATTTTTTGAACACTTCTCCGAAAGCCGCGTCACAAGCGGTTCCCGACCGGTTGCCAAGGGGTCATCAACACATTTATGCACAAGGACCGGGGATAACTCGACATGGGCAAAATCTGTGGATAACTCTGTGCGCAACCGGTTCACAGGGTGGGTGTGATCTGTGTATCGGGCTTTTCCGCGATCAGCAGCAGGTTGCGCGGGGTAAGCTGGTGCTCGCAGAACTCGCCCAGCCTTACCTGATAGCCTGACTCTTGCAGGAACAAGGCCCGATCCAGCAACAGCCAGATTTCCAGTGGACGGCGGAACAGGCCGCGCAGCAGTTCCAGGTTGCGTACCTGCGCCAGGCGTTGCCAGCCCTGCTGCTCAAGCTCCTGCCAGCTATCCGGCTCGGCTAACTGCAGTTGATGATGGGCGGCCAGATCGCGGCAGAATGCGGCGATACCGGCATTCAATGCACTTTCCGGCCGGGGCGGTGTAGGCAGGTAGCTGTCGACACCCCGGGCCTGCCGCTGCCACAGGTCGAAGGCCAGCCGCCAGGCCATGGACTGGTCGCGCAGCCGGCGCACGCGCTGGCCGGCGGTGATGCTTTCCTGCAGTGGCAGACCGAGGTCGTCGCGGCTCAGGCGCAGCCGGCCAGCGCGGGCTGTGGCCGATAGCGGCTGGTAGTCGGGGTGGTCGATGCGGTTGTAGCAACAGGGCGACAGTGCCAGGTGGCTGCAGCCCTGGGCGGCGGCTTGCTGCAATAAGGTCATGTGCAGCTGTCCACAGGCATGCAGGGCCACCACGCCATGCTCCGGCCGCAGATATCGCCAGGACGACTCCTGCAGCACGTCGGCATCCAGGTGCTGACTGGTTATCCCCAGTTGCAGCCCCAGTTCGGCGCCCTGCCGGTTCAGCTCCGGGTCACGCTCCAGGCAGGTCAGCTGCTGGCCGCCCTGCCAGGCCAGCAGCCGGCCCAGGTGGCCCTTGCCGGCGCACCAGTCCAGCCAGTGCCGGGTGGGCTGCTGCCATTGCTGGTGCACACAGGCGGCGAAATGGCTGATCTGTTGCCACTTGCGACCGGGGATGTGGCGGGTCAGCAGCTCAGGCAGCCTGTTATGGTCGCCCGTCGTCGAGCGGGGGCTCGACAACCCGGTAAGAGACTCGGCAGAAAGATGCCACTGCGGCAGCCGGCTCAGCTCGATTGCGCGGCGTGCCAGGCTGGCGAAGGGCTCGGGTGCATCGAGCACATGGGGCTGGTTGTGCGCCGCCTCGGCCTGCTCCAGGGTGCGGCTGCGCAGCCAGGCGGCCAGCTCGGGCCAGTCGGCTTCCCAGGGCAGCTGCGGGCTGGTGAAGGGCTTGGCCCGCCACAGCGCCTGGTGCTCGTCGAGCCAGGCGTCGAGCTGGGCGAAACGGGCAGCGTAATCGGTGCCCGCCTCAGCGGTTGCGACTGGCATCCACTTTCAACCAGCGCTCGACCAGCTTGAACAACTGGGTGAACACCAGAGTGATGACCAGGTAGATCAGGCCGGCGATGAGGAAGAACATCTCGTACTGGTAGGTACGCGCGTTCAGGGTACGCACCACGCCCATGATGTCGAGCAGAGTGACGGTGTAGACCACGGCGCTGGCCTTGAGCATGAGGATGACCTCGTTGCCGTAGGCTGGCATGCCGATGCGCACGGCACGCGGCAGGATGATGTGCCACAACGCCTGGCGCCGGGACATGCCCAGCGCCCGGGCCGCTTCCACCTCGCCCGGCGGCACCGCCTGGATCGCCCCGCGCAGGATCTCGGCGATGTAGGCTGCGGTGTGCAGGGTCATGGTGATCAGCGCGCACCAGTAGGGTTCGCGCAGGTAGGGCCAGAGCGCGCTGTCGCGTACCACCTGGAATTGCGACAGCCCGTAGTACACCAGGAACAACTGCAGCAGCAGCGGCGTGCCGCGGAAGAAGAAGATGTAGCTGTACGGCAATGCGCGGATATACCAGTGCCGGGACGCCCGCCCCAGGCCCAGCGGAATGGCGAAGAACAAGCCGACCACCACGGCGATGCCGACCAGTTGCAAGGTCACCAGGGTGCCGTCCCACAGCATCGGCGCCCAGCGTACGATCATTTCCCAGCGTTCGGCCCAGGTCACAGTTCAGTCCTCGTATAGCCCCGGTTGGCGCGATACTCGAACCAGTGCAGCGCTCCCATGATGATCACGGTCAGGCCCAGGTAGATCAGCGCCGCCATGAAGTAGAAGGTGAACGGCTCCTTGGTCGCATTGGCCGCCACCTGCGCCTTGCGCATGACTTCCTCCAGCGAGATCAGCGATACCAGCGCGGTGTCCTTGAGCATGATCAGGTACAGGTTACCCAGCCCCGGCAGGGCCACACGCCACAATTGCGGCAGGGTGATGCGCCAGAAGATGCGCAGGCGCGACATGCCCAACGCCAGGCCAGCCTCGCGCTGCCCCGGTGACAGCGACAGCAGCGCACCACGGAATACCTCGGTGGCGTAGGCGCCGAAGCACAGGCCCAGGGCGATGGTGCCGGCGGCGAAGGGGCTGAGGGTCAGGTAGGGATTGCCGAAGTGGCTGCCGAGCCAGTTCATCATCGAGGTGGTGCCGTAGTAGGCCATCAGCACCCAGAGGGTTTCGGGCACACCGCGCACCACCGAGGTGTAGAAGCCACCCACGCCGCGCAGGGGGGCACTCGTGGAAATCTTGGCGCTGGCGCCGAGCAGGCCCAGCAGCAGCCCCAGGGCCACCGAGGCCAGGGACAAACGTATGGTCATCCAGGTCCCTTCAAGCAGGGCTGGACCGAATCCGTGCAAATCGAGCATGAGCGTCAGGTCTGTTGAACAGCGAAACCGGGCCCCGCAGGGCCCGGTCGGCCATCAGTAAATGCTGAAGGGGAAGTATTTGGCGTTGATCTTCTCGTAGGTGCCATCGTCGATGATGGCCTGCAGCGCCTCGTTCAACCGCTCGCGCAGTGGATCACCCTTGCGTACCGCGATGCCGATCTTGTCGTCGTCGAACACCGGGTCCCCCTTGAACTCGAAGTTGGCGCCGGCCTCGCTCTGCAGCCACTCGTACTGCACGAACACATCAGCCAGTACACCATCGATACGACCGGAGGCCATGTCCAGATAGGCATTCTCCTGGGTGTCGTACAGGCGGATCTTCACCACGTCACCGAAGTCCTCCTCCAGCCACTGACCGGCGATGGTTGCCCGCTGGGCACCGATGGTCTTGCCCTTGAGGTAGTCCTTGTCGACAGTGAAGTCGCTGCTCTTCGGCGCGACGAACTGCAGCTTGTTGGTGTAGTAGGGATCGGTGAAATCGACCGCGCGCTTGCGCTCCTCGGTGATCGACATGGAGGCGACCAGGAAGTCGAAGCGACGGGTGTTCAGGGCCGGGATGATGCCGTCCCAGTCGGAGGTGACCACGCTGCACTCGGCACCCATTTTCTCGCACAGGGCGTGGGCAATATCCAGGTCGAACCCTATCGCCTTGCCGGTGTTGTCGATTTCGTTGAAGGGCGGATAGGCGCCCTCGGTGCCGATGCGCAGCTTTTCCGCTGCCACTGCCTGACCGCCGAGGAAGACGGCGGCCACTGCCGCCAGGAGAACTGCCTTGTAGCTTTTCATCGATACTGCTCCTTCTTGTGGCTGGACATGAACTGTCTGCAACGCTCGGAACGCGGGTCATCGAAGACCTGCTCCGGCGTGCCGATTTCTTCTACCTGTCCCTTGTGCAGAAACACTACCTGACTGGACACCTGACGGGCGAAGCCCATTTCATGGGTAACCAACAGCATAGTACGTCCTTCGTCAGCCAGCGCCCGGATTACCATCAGCACCTCATGCACCATTTCCGGGTCCAGCGCCGACGTCGGCTCGTCGAACAGGATGACCTGCGGTTGCATCGCCAGGGTGCGGGCGATGGCCGCGCGCTGCTGCTGGCCGCCGGACAGCTGCGCCGGGAAGGCGTGGCGCTTGTCGGCGATGCCGACTTTCTCCAGGAAGACCTCGGCGGCGGCGATGGCATCGACCTTGGAATGGCCCAGTACCCGGCGTGGTGCCTCGATGATGTTGTCGAGGATGCTCATGTGCGGCCACAGGTTGAAATTCTGGAAGACGAATCCGACCCGGGCACGCAGACGGTTGATCTGCGCATTGTCGGCCGCCACCAGCGCGCCATCGCGGCCCGGCTTGAGCTTGATTTCCTCGCCAGCGACCAGGATCTGGCCGGCGTGCGGGTTTTCCAGCAGGTTGATGCAACGCAGCAGGGTACTTTTACCGGAGCCGGAGGAGCCGAGAATGGAGATCACGTCGCCGTCGCGGGCAACCAGATCCACACCCTTGAGTACCTCAAGGTCTCCATAGCGCTTGTGCAGGTTACGCACTTCGAGAGCAGGGGGTGTCACGTGTCGTTATTCCGTTTTGGTGCAGCGGCACCGGCCAGTCGAGCCGGACGCAGGAGCCGGGCCCGTCGCCAATTTCATCCGCAGCATTGCTGTCATGCGGCAAAGCTAGCACAGCCGCTGGGTTCGACCAAGAATCCGTTGTGCCGGCCCGACCAAAGTCACCGCCCCGCCTGACGAGGCATGCGCGGCAGGGCGCGCCACACCACGCTGACTGCACGGTCACTGGCGACAGACCAATAAAAAAGCCCGCTGGTGGAAGCCAGCGGGCTTGGAATAATGGTGCCCAGGGACGGAATCGAACCGCCGACACGGGGATTTTCAATCCCCTGCTCTACCGACTGAGCTACCTGGGCAACGGGGCGCTATTAAACGATTCGGGGCCGTGCATGTCAAGCATCGGTCGCAGATATTTTCACTTTTTTCAGCCGCTTAGGCTCTGCGCCCGAAAAATCAGGATTCCGGCGGCACATAGCCCTCGGCCTGGGCGTAGTCCTCGCCGGCCAGGAACTTGTCCATCTCCTGCTGGATGAACTTGCGATCCTCGGCATCCATCATGTTCAGGCGCCGCTCATTGATCAGCATGGTCTGGTGCGCCTGCCACTCCTCCCAGGCCTTCTTCGAGACGTCATTGTAGATCGCCTCGCCCTTGGGGCCGGGGTAAGGCGGGCGATCGAGGCCGGGCAATTCCTGCTTGTACTTGCGGCATATCACCGTGCGCGACATGGGTATCTCCTCTCAGGCAACCGGGTCCAGGATTCGTTCTGCCCGCTTGAGCAACTTGCTGACCGGTGCGGCCAGCCCCAGGCGGGAAGGTTGGCGCAGGTTATACCAGACCTGCCCGGCTTCGGCCACGCCCGGGGTCGGCAGTACCCGCACCAGCAGCGGCTGGATATCCAGATGGAAGTGACTGAAAGTGTGGCGTAGAGGCTCCAGCTCCTGTCGCTCATGCACCTGCCAGCCCAGGTGCTGCAACAGTGTATCCAGCGCAGCCTGGTCATCCAGCTGCGGCGGGCACCAGAGCCCGCCCCACAGGCCGCTGTCCGGACGCCGCTGCAGCCAGATATCACCCTGCGGGTTGACCAGCAATGGCATCACGCACTGGCGCACCGGCAACGCCTTGCGCGGCTTGGAGTTGGGGTAGAGCGTGGGCTGGCCCAACATGCGCCCCTGGCAACCGGTACGCACCGGGCACAGCAGGCAGGATGGCTTGCTGCGGGTACACAGGGTGGCGCCCAGGTCCATCATCGCCTGGGTGTAGTGATTGAAGCGTTGCTGCGGCGTGTAGCGCTCGGCGATGCGCCACAGCCGGTCATGCACTGCCTTCTCGCCGGGCCAGCCCTCGACCGCGTGGTAACGCGCCAGCACCCGCTTGACGTTGCCATCCAGGATCGCCGCGCGCAGACCCATGCTCAGGCTGGCGATGGCGCCGGCGGTGGAGCGGCCGATACCCGGCAGCGCCTCCAGCCCCTCGACACTGGCGGGGAATTCCCCGGCATGCTGCTCGACGACGATCTGCGCGGTCTTGTGCAGGTTGCGCGCACGGCTGTAGTAGCCCAGCCCGGTCCACAGGTGCAACACCTCGTCCGGCTCCGCCGCCGCCAGCGCGTGCACGTCCGGCAGCACCTGCATGAAGCGCTGGAAATAGGGGATCACGGTCGCCACCTGGGTCTGCTGCAACATGATCTCCGATACCCAGACGCGGTAGGGATTCATGTCCTGCTGCCAGGGCAGGTCCTTGCGACCGAACTGGTCGTACCAGGCCAGTACGGCCTCGGAAAATTGCTCGCTCACCGGTTGAACAGTCCTCTGATCGCATCGCGTACCGCCGGCGCCTGATCGCCGAGCTTCTCTTCCAGCTTCTCGCCGACCTTGTCCTCGATCTTGCGCTCGGCCTCGTTGCGCAGCAGCTGACCGGCAATGCGCGTCACGCCCTGGGTATCGACGCCGCAGCTCTTGGCGGCATTGTGCAGGTAGCCTTCGCAGCGAATCGGCCATTCGATGCCGACATAGCGCTGGTTCACCCGACAGGCCGGATCGGGCATGTCGCTCTTGTCACCCTCGAGCAACAGCCCGATACGGTAGTCCAGGCGCTGCTCGGGCAGGTTGATGTCGCCGTTGCCCTTGGCCGCGATACCCGGCAGGGCAGCGATCAGATCGCGATTGTTGACGTTGCCATTGACGATGGCGAAGCTGCCGCCGAGTTTGTTGAAAGGCGTGTTTTCCGAGCCGTGCGGGGCGCTCAGCGCTTCGCGGTTGGCCAGGGCGATGGCCTGGCACAGCTGCTGTTCCAGGTTCACTCCCAGCAGCGCGCCGTCGGCGACATCGAAACGCAGGTTGCCATTGAGGCCGTTGATCCACTGGCGCTGGCTGTTGCCCTGGGTCTTGAGGTCCGTGTCCAGGTTCAGCCGGCCACGGAACTGTTCCGGCATCTCATAGGCGCGCTGCAATGCCAGCGAGTCCATGCCGCTGAGCTTGCCATTCAGGCTCAGGGCCGCCGGCGAGCGGCTGGCGTTGATGGCAGCCGTGGCGGCGAACTGCCCGCCGAACACCCCACCCTCGAACTGCTTCAGACGCAGGTCGCCATTGGCCGCCTCCAGCGCCATCTTGAACGGCGCGATGCTCTGGCCGGTCAATTGCACCTGCTGCAGGTCCAGGCTACCGTTCACGTTCAGTCCGGCCAGGGTCTCCAGCGGCAGGACCGGTTCGTTGCTCCAGGGTTCCGGTGCGGTCTGCGAGCTGCTGCCCCCCTGCGACGCCGCCGTCGCCGGCTTGTCCTCCGCAGGCGGCAGGTAATGGTCGATATTCAGGCTGTTGCCGCGCAACTCGAAGCGCAGCGCCTGGCGCTCGATATCCGCCAGGCCCATGCTGCCACTCAGCTCGGTACCATCGACTAGCAGTGTCATGTTGCGCAACATCAGGCTGTTGCTGCCGCCGTCCAGGCTGGCGCTCAGCGCCACCTTGCTCAGGGCGTTGGCCCGCGCCATGGCCGGCAGCTCCTGGCCCAGCGCATGCAGCAGCGCCCTGGCATCGAACTCGGCGACATTGATATTGCCGGCCAGTTGCAGGTCGCTGTCCAGCTGGCTGGCGCTCAGCTCGCCGGTGGCCCGCAGGTCGGCCAGCGACAGGCGCAGTTGCTTCAATTCGGCCAGTTGCTGCTGCAGATCGATCACGCTGTCGCCCTGCAGGCGCATGCCCACGGCACGGCCGTTGAAGGGGTCGCCGCTGGCGTCGAGCTTGAGGTCGAAGCCATCCAGCCGGTACAGCTCCTTGTCCAGGTCGAAGTTGGCCACGGTATTCAGGTCGATGCGCACGCGCATGGCTGGCTGGCCGGTGACCAGCAGGCCGAGGAAGGACACATCGAACGGCTGGTTCTCCAGCAGCGCGCCGGTGCTCAGGTTGACGTCCTCGAGCAGCAAATGCTGGGCCGTGCGCCGGTCGGTATATTCGATCCGCGCATTGGTGATACGCACGCTCTGCACCGCCACATCCAGCCGGCCATGCTGCTGCGCCTCGGCCTCGGCCTCGGCGCGCGCCGCGTCCTCGGTGTCGCCGGCAGCCTGCGCCTCGCCCTGCGGGCCGATGGTCGACCAGTTGGCCACGCCGTTCTCATCGACCTCCAGGTTCAGCCGGATGTCATCGACGATCACATCGCTCATGCGCAACTGCTTGCGCAACAGCGGCAACACTTCCACTCCCAGCCCCAGGCTGCCGACCTCGGCCAGCAGCTGCTCCGGGTGCTCGACCGGGGCCAGCCCTACCTGCTTGAGTTCGATACCCAGCCAGGGAAACAGCGACCAGCCGATATCCCCGCCCAGGGTCAGTTCGACATTGCCCTGGTCCCGGGCGGCCTGCTGGATCTGCTCCTTGTAGTCGTTCGGGTCGAACATGCGGGTCAGGAAGAACAGCACCCCGATACCCAGGACGACCACGGCCAGCACTACCAGGCCGAGGATCTTGGCTAGTTTTTTCATGACTGCTCCCCATGACAGACGTCAGAATGCGTTCAGAGTAAAGCTTGTACGGCAGCCTTGCCACCTCTTCAACCGTCGCCAAAGCAGCCGTTTCTATAGCCCCACCCCATGGCGTACGCGTATAATGCCCGCCCTTGAATGAAATACTGTGGAGAATTGCCATGGAGCAGCGCAAGGCGAGTGTCGAGCGCAACACCTCGGAAACGCAGATCAAAGTGGAGATCAACCTGGACGGTACCGGCCAGGCCCACTTCGATATCGGCGTTCCCTTCCTCGAGCACATGCTGGACCAGGTTGCCCGGCACGGCCTGATCGACATGCACATCGAGTGCCGTGGCGACCTGCACATCGACGATCACCACACCGTGGAAGACGTCGGCATCACCCTCGGCCAGGCCTTCGCCAAGGCGGTCGGCGACAAGAAGGGTCTGCGCCGCTACGGGCATTCCTACGTACCGATGGACGAGGCGCTGTCGCGCGTGGCGCTGGACTTCTCCGGTCGTCCCGGCCTGCAGATGCACGTGCCCTACACCCGCGCGGTAGTGGGCCGTTTCGACGTCGACCTGTTCCAGGAGTTCTTCCAGGGCTTCGTCAACCACGCGCTGGTCACCCTGCACATCGACAACCTGCGTGGCATCAACACCCACCACCAGATCGAGACGGTGTTCAAGGCCTTCGGGCGCGCCCTGCGCATGGCTGTGGAGATCGACCCGCGCATGGGCGACCGTATCCCCTCGACCAAGGGTTCGCTGTAAATGGGCTCAGTCGCCGTCATCGATTACGGCATGGGCAACCTGCACTCGGTTGCCAAGGCGCTGGAACACGCTGGTGCGCGCCAGGTGCTGGTCACCAGCGAGGCGCAGCAGATTCTCGATGCCGACCGGGTGGTACTGCCCGGCGTCGGCGCCATTCGTGACTGCATCCATGAGCTGCAGCGCCTCGGCCTGGACCAGGTGGTACGCCAGCTGGTCACGGAAAAGCCGCTGCTGGGCATCTGCGTCGGCATGCAGATGCTGCTCGAACGCAGCGAGGAAAACGGCGGGGTCGAGGGCCTCGGGCTGTTCCCCGGCGAGGTGAAGTTCTTCGGTGACGAGTTGCGCGAGCAGGAGCAGCGGCTGAAAGTGCCGCACATGGGCTGGAATCAGGTCAAGCAGACCATCGACCACCCGCTGTGGCACCGCATCGAACAGGATGCCCGTTTCTATTTCGTGCACAGCTACTACGCCCGCCCGGGCAAGACCACGCAGATGGCCGGCCGCTGCCATTACGGCGTGGATTTTGCCGCGGCGCTGGCCCAGGACAATATATTCGCCACCCAGTTTCACCCGGAAAAGAGCCATACCAATGGCCTGCAACTGATGCAGAATTTCCTGGCCTGGGACGGGCGCTGGTAAACCCGAACGGCAGGTCATGAGCCTGTCGCTCCCTTTTCTGAAGGAAACAGTGATGCTGATCATCCCCGCTATCGACCTCAAGGACGGCGCCTGTGTACGCCTGCGTCAGGGCCTGATGGACGACGCCACGGTGTTTTCCGACGATCCGGTTGCCATGGCCGCCAAATGGGTCGAGGCCGGCTGCCGCCGCCTGCACTTGGTCGACCTGAACGGCGCCTTCGAGGGCAAGCCGGTGAATGGCGAAGTGGTTACCGCCATCGCCAGGCGCTACCCGGAGCTGCCGATCCAGATCGGTGGCGGCATCCGTTCGCTGGACACCATCGAGCATTACGTGCGCGCCGGGGTCAGCTACGTGATCATCGGCACCAAGGCGGTCAAGCAGCCTGAATTCGTCGGCGAGGCCTGCCGCGCCTTCCCGGGCAAGGTGATCGTCGGCCTGGATGCCAAGGATGGCTTCGTCGCCACCGATGGCTGGGCCGAGGTCAGTGAACTGCAGGTGATCGACCTGGCCAGGCGCTTCGAGGCCGACGGCGTCTCCGCGATCGTCTATACCGACATCGCCAAGGACGGCATGATGCAGGGCTGCAACGTGGAAGCCACCGCCGCCCTGGCCAACGCTACCAGCATCCCGGTGATCGCCTCCGGCGGCATCCACAACCTGGGCGATATCCAGAACCTGCTGGACGCCCGCGCACCCGGCATCATCGGCGCCATCACCGGCCGGGCCATCTACGAAGGCACCCTGGATGTGGCCGAAGCCCAGGCGTTGTGCGACGCTGCGGCAAACTGAACAAGCACCGGAGAATCGGCATGACACTGGCCAAACGCATCATCCCCTGCCTCGACGTGGAAAACGGTCGTGTAGTCAAGGGCGTGAAGTTCGAGAACATCCGCGATGCCGGTGACCCGGTGGAGATCGCCCGCCGCTACAACGAGCAGGGCGCGGACGAGATCACCTTCCTCGACATCACCGCCACCCATGAGGGCCGCGACACCACCCTGCATACCGTCGAGCGCATGGCCAGCGAAGTGTTCATCCCGCTGACCGTGGGTGGCGGCGTGCGCACCGTGCAGGATATCCGCAACCTGCTCAATGCCGGCGCCGACAAGGTCTCGATCAACTCCGCGGCGGTGTTCACCCCCGAGTTCGTCGGCGAGGCGGCCGATCGCTTCGGTTCTCAGTGCATCGTCGTGGCCATCGACGCCAAGCGGGTTTCCGCTCCCGGCGAGCCCGGCCGTTGGGAAATCTTCACCCATGGCGGCCGCAAGCCCACCGGGCTGGATGCGGTGGAGTGGGCGAAGAAGATGGAAGCGCTGGGCGCCGGGGAGATCCTGCTGACCAGCATGGACCAGGACGGCGTGAAGAGCGGCTACGACCTGGGCGTGACCCGCGCCATCAGCGACGCGGTAGGCGTGCCGGTGATCGCCTCCGGCGGTGTCGGCAACCTGCAGCACCTGGCCGATGGCGTGCTGCTCGGCGGCGCCGATGCGGTACTGGCTGCCAGCATCTTCCACTTCGGCGAATACACCATCGCCGAGGCCAAGGCCTATATGGCCGAGCGCGGGATTGAAGTAAGACTGTAAGCGGGCAGCGGGGTGTAGCGCCAGGGGCGATAGCGGACTGGCGGTCGCCCTCAGCGCCGATACTTGCGCGCCAGCAGCTCCTCCACGCTGACCACCTCCACCCCTTCGCTGTGCAGCAGGTCATCCGCCAGCCGCTGCTCCAGATAATCCAGCGTCTGCGCATAGGGATGGCCGATGATCAGCGCGCTGCCCTGCCGGCGCGCCAGTACCAGGGCCCGGTTGAAAGCCGCATCGATGGCCTGCGGCGTGCGCTGGTTATCCAGGAATACATCCCGCGACAGGTGGCGTACACCGGCGGCCTCGGCGGCGAAGGCGGCCTGGGTCTCGCTGGTGGTACGACTGTCGATAAAGAACAGGCCGCGCTCCCTGAGCACCCGCATTACCCAGTCCATGGCCTCGCGCTCGGCGGTCAGCCGGCTGCCCATGTGATTATTGATACCCTGGATCGGCACAAAGCTGTTCAGGTTGCCCTGCAGAACCTGCTCCAGCTCGGCGCGAGGCATGCCGACGTAGAGGCCTCCCGGCCCGATCGACAGGCCGGCGCCATTTTCCATCGGCTGGTGCAGCATGACCGTCTTGCCGGCGGCGCCGGCCTCCTCGGCCAGGCGCTGGGCGGCCGGGGTATGCGGCAGTATCGCCAGCGCAACCGGTACCGGCAGGGCGATGAGGCGCCGCCCCTGGGCCAGGCTGTGGCCGACGTCGTCGATGATGATGGCGATGGCCGGGATGGCCGCAGCATCGATCACGGGCGTGATCGGCGCTGACTCAGGTAGCGGCTGCGACAGTATTTCCGGCTCCGGTTCCAGCGTTTGCGCGGCCGCGGCCCGGTCCGCATGCTCCAATTCCAGCCAGCGCGCCCGCAACTGGTCGTAATAGGCCGAATCCGCCTCATCCACTACCACCGGCGTGCTCGCCTCGCCGCTCTCCCCACTGTCGACCGCTGGCGAATCCGGCTCGCTGCAGGCCGCCAGCAGCAGTGCCAGCAGCCCGGCTATCCAGATCCTCATCGACCGCGGGTGATATTCAGCCCCTTGAGCAGGTTCAAGGCCTGGTTCAGCTGATAGTCGGCGTCGCGCTCGGCGGTCTCACCGGTGGCCGGCTTGCGCAGGGTCGGGCGCTCCTCGCCATTGATGTTGTTCAGGTGTCCCAGCAGATCGGCCTCGCGGTAGCTCGCTTCATCGGCGCTGCGGGTCAGCTGGGCCCGCTCCACATGGATATCCGGCACTATGCCCTGGGCCTGGATCGAGCGGCCACTGGGCGTGTAGTACAGCGCCGTGGTCAGCTTCAGGGCGCGGTCGTTGTTCAGCGGCAGCACCGTCTGCACCGAGCCCTTGCCGAAACTGTCGGTACCCATGATCACCGCCCGCCCCCGGTCCTGCAGGGCACCGGCGACGATCTCCGAGGCAGACGCCGAGCCGCCATTGATCAGCACCACCAGCGGGATATCCTTGCCGGGGTTGGCCGAGGTGGCGTTGAAGCGCAGTTCGCTGTTGGCCAGGCGGCCCTTGGTATATACGATCAGGCCATCGCTGAGGAAAGCGTCGGCCACCTCCACCGCAGACTGTAGCACGCCCCCCGGATTGTTCCGCAGGTCCATCACCAACCCCTTGAGTTCGCCCTTCTCGGTCAGACTCTTGAGGCTGCGGCGAACCTCGTCACCGGTATTGTTCTGGAACTGGGTAATGCGCAGGTAGGCGTAGCCTGGCTCCAGGGTTTCGGTGCGCACGCTGCGGACCTTGATCACCGCACGCTCGAGTTCGATATCGAAGGGCCGACCGGTGCCACGCACCAGGGTCAGGGTGATCTTCGAGCCGGCCGGCCCGCGCATCCGCTCCACCGCATCCATCAGGCTCATACCCTTGACCGGGTGGTCGTCGATCTTGACGATCAGATCACCCGGCTCGATGCCGGCGCGCGAGGCCGGGGTATCGTCGATCGGCGAGATGACCTTGATGAAGCCATCCTCCTGGCCGACCTCCAGGCCCAGCCCGCCGAACTGGCCGGTGGTGGTGTCCTGCAGGCCCTGGAAGGCTTCCGGTTCGAGGTAGGCCGAATGCGGGTCGAGCCCTTCGAGCATGCCGCGGATGGCATTCTCCAGCAGGGTGGCGTCGTCCACCGGCTCGACATAGGAGGTACGAATCCGCTCCAGCACCTCGGTGAAGGTGCGCAGTTCGTTGAGGGGCAGCGGCGCCGCATCCCTGTCCTGGGCCTGCACGGGAAGGATGCCGAGCACCAGACTCAGGCAGGCGATGGACAATTTACGCACAGCGGTCATCAAAACTCTCCCCACTCAGAACAGGATGCACAAGCATATCGGCAGCGCCGCCGTAATGTTGATCGCGCCATGTCGCGGCAGCGAAACGTCAACGGACCCCGGCAGCATGACCGAGGGCAGCGGATTTTTCAAAGCATTCTTGGGCTTGCTACCTAGCTGGAAAGCATACACCAGGCCGCCGGGTCCAGCGGCTGGCCGCGGTGGCGGATGGAAAAGTACAGTGCCGCCTCGCCCTGCCCGCCACTGCTACCCACGGTGGCGATGGCCTCGCCTGGCTGCACCCAACTGCCGACTTCACGCAGCAGGCTCTGGTTATGTCCATACAGGCTCAGGTAGCCATTGCCGTGATCGAGGATCAGCAGCAGCCCGGAACCGCGCAGCCAGTCAGCGAACACCACCCGGCCACCATGGATCGCATGCACCGGCGCACCTTCACGGGCACCGATCAGCAGGCCATCCCACTTGAGCCGGGCATCGGCACCGCGCTGG
Organism: Halopseudomonas xiamenensis; assembly: GCF_014219065.1. Lineage (GTDB taxonomy): Bacteria > Pseudomonadota > Gammaproteobacteria > Pseudomonadales > Pseudomonadaceae > Halopseudomonas > Halopseudomonas xiamenensis. The sequence continues at coordinate 146,104 of NZ_JACLGO010000010.1, read as the reverse complement.
CTGCCGAAGCGCGCCTTGATCTGGCCACTGACCGGCAGCGGCAGCTTGCCTCTGGCCTGGGCGAACGGCAGGCTGCCGGCCGGCGTCGGGATGCTGGTGATAGCCTCGTCGAGCTTCTTGATCAGCGCCGCCAGTTCTGCCCGTTCGGCTTCGCGGCTGTTGATCTGCTGCTGCTGTGACTGGCTACGGCCACGCAGGCTGGCAAGCACCTGGTTGCGCTTGTCCTGCTCAGCCTGCATCTCGCGCTGGCGCAGCGCCAGGCTCTCGCGGTCCTTCTGCAGCACAGCCTGCTGCTCGGCGATCTGTGCGCTGGCCTGGCGGACCTGCTCGATGGTCTGGGTATAGCGCGAGATCTCCTCCACCCGCGCCCGGTTGACGTCGCCGTAGTAGCGCAGCATGCGCGCCACCCGCGCCGGGTCATCCTGGTTCAGCACCATCTTCAGATAGTCCTGACGGCCGGCCATATAGGCGGCCCGTACCTGCCGGGCGATCTGCTCCTGCTGGGCCTCGAGCGCCAGCTGCAGCTCTGCGGCCTGCTGGCGCAGGTCCTGCAGGCGGGTCTCGCCTTCGCGTATCTGCTGCTCGATCTCGCCACTTTCCCGACGCAGCCGACCGATCTCGCTTTCGCTCTTGCGCAGATCGCCCTCCAGCCCGGACATTTCCTGCTTGAGCGTACCGAGCAGCTTCTTCAGCCGGGCGATCTCGCCCTCGGTCTGTTTCAGCTCGGCGCGGGCCGCATCGGCATCCACCGGCTGCTCGGCCAGCACCGGCAACACCGACATGCCCAGCAGCGCAGACAACACCGCGGCAGCCCAGTGGACAGCCGCGCGGGACTTGCCGGTCGCGGGACGCAGAGACATGGATCGGTGCTCAGCTGTGCAGGGTGAGGATCGAGCGACCGGTCATTTCCGCCGGTTGCGCCAGACCGAGCAGGGTCAGTACGGTGGGCGCCACGTCGGAGAGAATGCCGCCATCACGCATGCTCACCTTGCGCGGCCCGACGTAGACGAAGGGTACCGGCTCGCAGGTATGTGCGGTATGGGCCTGACCGGTGCTGCTGTCGGCCATCTGTTCGACGTTGCCATGATCGGCGGTGATCAGCGCTTCACCGCCGACCTTGGCCAGCGCCGCCTCGATACGGCCGATGCACTGGTCCAGGCATTCGACGGCCTTGACCGCGGCCTCGAACACCCCGGTATGACCGACCATGTCGCCATTGGCGTAGTTGACGATGATGGCGTCATAGCGCTGCTGCTCAATGGCTTCGACGATGCGGTCGGTGACTTCCGGCGCGCTCATTTCCGGCTGCAGATCATAGGTGGCGACCTTGGGTGACGGGATCAGGATACGTTCCTCGCCCTCGAACGGCTCCTCGCGACCACCGGAGAAGAAGAAGGTGACGTGGGCGTATTTCTCGGTTTCGGCGATACGCAGCTGGGTCTTGCCCTGGCTGGCCAGGTATTCGCCCAGCACGTTGTCCAGGGTCGAGGGCGGGAAGGCGCAGGGTGCCGGGATATCCGCCGCATACTGGGTAAGCATGACGTAGCCGGTCATGTTCAGCGCCCGCTGGCGGACGAAGCCGGTGAAGTCGGGCTCGACGAAGGCGCGGGTCAGTTCGCGGGCGCGGTCGGCGCGGAAGTTCATGAACACCACCGCATCGCCATCCTCCACCCGCACCGGAGCGCCGATCACCGTGGCCTTGACGAACTCGTCGCTCTCGCCACGGGCGTAGGCGGCCTGCAGACCAGCCCCGGCACTGTCGACGTGGAACTCGCCCTGGCCTTCGGCAACCAGGTTGTAGGCCGCTTCGACCCGCTCCCAGCGGTTGTCCCGATCCATGGCGAAGTAGCGGCCGATCAGTGTCGCAGTACGGCCTCTGCCCAGGCGCTGATAAGCCTGCTCCAGCAGCGCCAGCGAGGGCGCCGCGCTCTTCGGCGGCGTATCGCGGCCATCGAGGAAGGCATGCACGTGGATCTGCTCGGCACCCCGGCGGGCGGCCAGCTCGACCATGGCCACCAGCTGCTCCTCATGGCTGTGCACACCGCCCGGCGACAGCAGGCCCATGACGTGCACGGCGCGCCCGGCCTGTACCGCCTTGTCGACCGCCTGGCAGATCACCGCGTTGTCGAAGAACTCGCCATCGGCGATAGCCTTGGTGACCCGGGTGAAATCCTGGTACACCACGCGCCCGGCACCCAGGTTCATATGGCCGACCTCGGAGTTGCCCATCTGCCCGTCCGGCAGCCCGACATCCATGCCCGAGCCGGACACCAGGGTCCGCGGCGCGTTCGCCCACAGGCGATCCCAGACGGGTGTGTTGGCGGCCATGATGGCATTGGATTCCGGCGACTCGCTGTGTCCGAAGCCATCCAGAATCATCAATACCACGGGTTTGGGAGCTGCTGTCATCCGATTAACTCACTGTGTAGAAGAGGCAAGGGAGTGCGCTGCCGTGCCCCGGCAGGCGTGCTGCCGCCAGTTTACTTGCCCGGCACCGGCGTGTCATGCATGGCGGAGGTTCTGCCCCATGCCCGGGCTGTGTATACTGGCGGGCTTCAACGGTTCCGGAATCATACATCCATGCAGTTTCTACAGCACCTTATCGAATTCATAGGCAACCATTATTGGCTGACCACGGCTTTCCTGGTTGTACTGGCGCTGCTGATCATCACCGAAGGTCGCAAGGCCGGCAAGGCCATTACCGCCCAGCAGGCCACGGCGCTGATCAACCGCGAGCACGCGCTGGTGGTCGATGTGCGGCCGAAGAAGGACTACGCTGCCGGCCATATCGTCGATTCGATCAACATTCCGCTGGACAGTTTCGCCACCCGCATGGTCGAACTGGAAAAGCACAAGGACAAACCCATCATCCTGGTATGCGCCAACGGCCAGAATGCCGGTCCTGTTTCCAAGCAACTCAAGGCGGCAGGCTACCAGCAGGTCAACCGGCTGGCACAGGGCATCGGCGGCTGGCGCGCGGACAACCTGCCCCTGGTTAAATGACATGACTGACATCACCATCTACAGCAGCAACTACTGCCCGTTCTGCATCCGCGCCAAGCAACTGCTCGGCAGCAAGGGCGCCAGCTACAACGAGATCAACGTTGACGGCCGGCCCGATGTACGCGCGGAAATGGCCCGCCTGGCCGGCCGCACCTCGGTACCGCAGATATGGATCGGCGGCACCCACGTCGGCGGCTGCGACGACCTGATAGCGCTGGAACGTTCGGGCAAACTGGATACAATGCTGGCAGGCTGATGCCTGAATAATCAGGGAGCCTCTGAAAACGTAGCGAGCGAAGGCCAGGCAAGGCGAAAGCTGACGAAAAAGCGCAGTTTACACATGGTAAATGAGCATTTTGAGGAAGGTTTCAACGCCGCATGGCCGAGCGCAGTAGTTTTCAGAGGCGACCACACCACTGGAACCAACAAGGACCCATCATGGCCGACGAACAACAGAACAACGCAACCGCCAATGGCGCACAGGGCAACCAGCCGCAGGTGCAGTTCAATCTGCAGCGCATCTACGTCAAGGACCTCTCCTTCGAGTCGCCGAAGGCGCCGGCGGTATTCCAGAACCAGTGGAACCCCCAGGTCAACCTGGACCTCAATACCCGTCATACCCAGCTGCAGGACGGCATCTATGAAGTGGTGCTGAGCCTGTCCGCCACTGTGACCAACGGTGAAGAAGACGTCACCTTCATCGCCGAAGTGCAGCAGGCCGGCATCTTCGCCATCAGCGGACTGGATGAGGCTGGCATGCGCCATACCCTCGGCGCCTTCTGCCCGAACATCCTGTTCCCCTATGCCCGCGAAGCCATCGACAACCTGGTACTGCGTGGCAGCTTCCCTCCCCTGATGCTGGCCCCGGTCAACTTCGACGCCCTGTTCGCCCAGGCCGAACAGCGCCGCGCCGCCGAAACCGCCAACGCCTGAGGGCCTCCATTCCGGCGTCATTCCCGGAATCCCGTCAACCTTCGCCCCCGCTCCCGCCTCCCGTCATCCTTCGCGAAGGCGAAGGATCCACCGGCCACTTCGAGTCAACCGGCACCATGGATCCTCGGCCTGCGCCGAGGATGACGGGGAGGGGGCGAAGGATGACGGGGTGGCGAAGGATGGTGGGGGGCCAAGGAGAAGCCGTTCGGGGCAGGGAGCGACCAAGCGCCATTCGGTTGGCGCTTGTCAGGCTCCCTTCGCATCAACTAAGGTATTGCACCGCTCCCCCGGCCATTGGATGTGCGCATGACCCTGCCAGCTTCACGCCCGCTGTATCTGTTCGCCTTCATCGCCTGTGTGCTGCTGCTGGCTGCGGCGTACTACATGGAATACGTGATGGGCCTGCTGCCCTGCCCTCTGTGCATGGTTCAGCGTTTCGCCTTCTTCATCATCGGCCTGACCTGCCTGGCAGCGGTGTTGCACAACCCCCAACCCAAGGCCGGGCGCAAGCGTAGCCGCGCCGCCCGCGCCTATGCCGTGGGTATCACCCTGTTGGCGATCTTCGGCGGTGCCACCGCCAGCCGGCAGATCTGGCTGCAGCATCAGCCTGCCGACCAGCTACCATCCTGCCTGCCCAGCCTCGACTACATGATCGACGTGCTGCCGATGATGGAAATGCTCACCCTGCTGTTCAGCGGCACCGCCGACTGCGCCAAGGTGACCTGGACCTTCCTCGGCCTGAGTATTGCCGAGTGCACCCTGCTGGCGTTCATCGGCTTCGCCCTGTTCGGACTGGTGCAGCTGCTGCGCCGCGAGGACTGATCCGACCTGTCGGTCACCACGCTTGATACCGCAGCACGGACTGGCCTATTCTGTTGCCTCCACGGGAACAGCTATCCCAATCCCGGCTCACAAGGCAAGACGAGGTGGATCATGCTGGAAAAGTGCAAAACAGCTCAGGAACGCTGGGGCGGAGTAGACAAGCTCATCGACCGCTGGCTGGCTGAACGCCAGGTGCTCGTGGATCATTACACCGCCCTGCGCGACCGTACGGACCCCTCCATCAGCATCCAGCAATCCCTCAACAACTTCTGTATTGCCCTGCTCGATTACGTGTCGGCAGGGCATTTTGCCGTCTATGAGCAGTTGGTGCGCGGCGCCGAGGAAGCCGGCGATGAACGTGCCCTGGACCTGATGGCCCAGGTGATGCCACGCATCGAGACCATTACCCAGTTCGCGGTCATCTTCAATGACTACTACGGCGCGCAGAATACCCGCGTGCTCAAGGAAGATGTCATGCATTCGCGCCTGCTGAAGATGGGCGGCCTGCTGCTCGAACGTTTCGAGCTGGAAGACTGTCTGATCGAAGTGCTGCACAACGCCTATCGCAGCAGCCATTGCGTTACCGAGACGATGGAGTAATCCGTGACCGGCAAAACCGAAGACAAGCAATCCGCCCGGGTACAGACACCGCTGCACCTGCTGCAGGTACTGACGCGCACGCTCAACGAGCATCTGGCCGAAGCCTGCAGCCAGGCGGAAGCGGACGCCCGCAAGGCGCTGGACAAGCTCGAACGCGAACATGCCAGGCAGCAGGAGCGGCTCGACCAGGCACAGCAGAAGCTGGCGGCCGTCGACCCCGAGGCCAACGGCAAGACCACGGACAAACTGCGCGGCAAGATAGACGAGCTGAGCGCCGGGATGGCGGTCCTGACCCAGTCGCGCAGCGACGCCGAGGATTACGTCCGACAACTGCAGAATGATGTGCGCCAGACCCTGCGGCTGGCCAAGGGGCTGGATCGCATCGACCTGCAGGTGACCCAGGCGATCGAAAGACGCAATGACCCGGCGGCGAGCAAAGCCCCCAAGCGCCCACCACAGCGCCGCTCACGCAGCAGGAAAGCGGCTGCCGCACCTACCCCGACAGCGCCAGCTGAACCATCGAGCGAGTGACCAGCAGCCACCTGCGGCTACAGCCACGCAGTCGTCGAGCAGGCGCTCGACAGCCCGCTGCCGGGTTATCCGGCAGCGACCTCGGCGAGTTGCTCCAGCCGAGGGTCACGCAGCCCTTCGCAGCACAGCGCCAGCTGCGCGCGGATACAGGCCAGCGTTGCCTCGGTGCTGCTGTCCAGCGGCAGGCACAGCCGTTCGAGCCGCTCCAGCTGATACCACTCGGCGGCCAGTTCACAGTCCTTGACCCGGGCATACAAGTCCGCAGTGCTCTCAGCCCCGGCCAAGGCCCGGCGGGCCTGGCGCAGCGGCGCGATCACCTGCTGTCGCCAGGGCGATTGGCTGGCCTGCAGCCTCTGCCATAGCTGCGGATCAGCCACCGCCCGCCGCTGCCCCAGCCAGCAGGCGGTCAGCAGCAGCAACACATCCTGCCCGGCCTCATCCTGCAGCCCCAGCAGCAGTTGCTGCATCCCCGGCCGGGCATACAGCCAGCCGGCATAATCACTCAATCCAGCCATCGCAGACCCCATCGACACTGATATACTCCGCGCCATGATAAAGATCGACTCCCTGACCCTGCAACGCGGCCCGTTGCGCCTGCTGGACAATGCCAACCTGACCCTGCATCCGGGGCAGAAAGTCGGCCTGCTCGGCACCAATGGCGCCGGCAAATCCAGCCTGTTCGCCCTGCTGCGCGGCGAGCTGACGCCCGACGCCGGCAATTGCTCGCTGCCGGCGGACTGGCGCATCGCCCACATGCGCCAGGAGATCGATGATCTGCAGCGCATCGCCGTCGACTACGTGCTGGACGGCGACCAGCGCCTGCGGCAGATCCAGCAGCGCCTGGCCACCGCCGAACAGCAGCAGGACGCTGCCCAGCTTGGCACCCTGTATGCCGAACTGGAAGCCCATGATGGCTTCAGCGCCGACAGCCGGGCGCGCACACTGCTGTCCGGGCTGGGTTTCAGTCCGGCACAGTGCGAGGCCCGCGTCGGGGACTTCTCGGGTGGCTGGCGGATGCGCCTGAACCTGGCCCAGGCGCTGATGTGCCCCTCCGACCTGCTGCTGCTCGACGAGCCGACCAACCACCTGGACCTGGATGCCATCCTGTGGCTGGAGGACTGGCTCAGGAGCTACCAGGGCACGCTGCTGCTGATCTCCCATGACCGCGACTTCCTGGATGCGGTGGTCGAGCATATCGTGCATGTGGAGTCGCGCCAACTGACGCTGTACCGTGGCGGCTACAGCCAGTTCGAACGGACTCGCGCCGAACGCCTGAGCCAGCAGCAAGCCGCCTTCGAGAAACAGCAGGCCCAGCGCGAGCACATGCAGAAGTACATTGCCCGGTTCCGCGCCCAGGCGACCAAGGCACGCCAGGCGCAGAGCCGGCTCAAGGCCCTGGAACGTATGGAGCTGCTAAGCCCGGCGCATGTAGACTCGCCGTTCAATTTCAGCTTCCGCGAGGCCGACCACCAATCGAACCCGCTGCTCGACCTGCGCGAAGGTGTGCTCGGCTACAACGGCGCGGCAGTATTGCAGGACGTCAAACTGCAGCTCGCCCCCGGCGCACGTATCGGCGTACTCGGCCCCAACGGCGCCGGCAAATCGACCCTGATCAAGACCCTGGCCGGCAGCCTGGCGCTGATTGGCGGCGAGCTGAAGACCGGCGAGCACCTGGCGATCGGCTATTTCGCCCAGCATCAGCTCGACAGCCTAGATCCACAGGCCAGCCCGCTGCTACATCTCGCGCGCCTGGCTCCGCAGGTACGCGAACAGGAGCTGCGCAACTTCCTCGGCGGCTTCGATTTCCATGGCAGTCGTGCCGAGGAGCCGGTGCTGCACTTCTCCGGTGGCGAGAAGGCGCGCCTGGCACTGGCGCTGATCGCCTGGCAGAAACCCAACCTGCTGCTGCTCGACGAACCGACCAACCACCTGGACATGGAAATGCGCCATGCCCTGAGCGTGGCGTTGCAGAACTTCGAAGGCGCCATGCTGCTGGTATCCCACGATCGCGCGCTGATCCGCGACACCACCGACGAGCTGTGGCTGGTCGCCGATGGCCGGCTGACCACCTATGAGCAGGACCTGGACAGCTACACCCGCTGGCTCGCCCAGTTCCGTCAGCAACAGGCCAGTCTGGCCGCCGACAGCACGCCGGCCGCGGCCGGCCCCAAGGTCGACGCCAAGGCTCAGCGGCGCCTGGCCGCCGAACAGCGCCAACGCCTGGCACCACTGAAAAAGACCGCCGACCAGCTGGAAAAACGACTGGACCAGGCCCAGCAGCAGATGGTCGGCATCGAAGCCGCCCTGGCCGACAATGACCTGTACAGCGACACCCAGCGCGAACGCCTCAAGCAACTACTGGCCGAACAGGCCGAGTGCCGACAGCGCATCGATGAGCTGGAGATGCAGTGGCTGGAAGCCCACGAGGCACTGGAGCAGCTGCAGACGCAACTGTCCGAGGCCTGAAATCATGACTTTGTGGATCGACGCCGACGCCTGCCCCCGCCCGGTACGCGAGATCATGCTGCGGGCAGCCCGCCGCCGCGAACTGCAGCTGGTGCTGGTGGCCAACAGCGCCCTGGGCCTGGCGCCCGCGCCGGGGGTGCGCCAGGTGGTGGTGCCCGGCGGTGCGGACGAGGCCGACCATTACATCATCGAACATGCGCAACCCGGCGATCTGGTGGTGACCGCGGATATCCCGCTGGCCGACGGACTGGTGCGGCGCAGCATCACCGCGATCAACCCGCGGGGCGAGATCTACGACAAGGGCAGTATCGGCGAACGCCTGGCGGTGCGTAACCTGATGGACGAACTGCGCGGCGCCGGGCTGGCCGGACGCGGCGGTCCGGCGCCCTACAACGACAAGGACAAGCAGGCCTTCGCCAACGCCCTGGACCGCTTGCTGGCCCAGGGGCTGGGCAAGTAGCACTCATGGCTGCAGTGGATAGCCACCGAATGCCTGTTCATCCAGCTGACACAAACAGGCCACCGTATCCTGCCGAGTGATATTCACCGCCCGCCCCTGCAGCAATGCCTGCAATACCGGCTCGATGAAGCTGCTGTCCTGGTTGCAACTTGCCCCATCGCTGTAGGGTCCGACATAGGCCAGCCGACCCCGGGCATCCCAGATCGCCACCGAAGGCCCACCCGGCCAGCCTGACCAGTCCTCTGGCAGCGGCCAATGCGGCAGATCGGCAAGAATGTCGCCCCGGCCACCCGGCAGGCTGCCGGCCCGGGCAAAGCGCACACCCCGTGCGCTGAAGCGCTCGGTCATCTCGCTGATGTAGGCCTCATGCCCGGCATTGCACGGGCAACCGCTCTGCCATACATGCACCACCTGGATCTGCCCCGGTGCGAAGGGTCCCGGCACAGCGCTGCCGTCGAAGTACGCCGGGCGCTCGAAGGTGGTAGCATGCCGACCGTCGAACCACCACCAGGCCCAGCCCAGCCCTGCGGCCCAGATGACCACCAGAGACGCCAGCAACCCTCGCTGCCAAATACGCATCACCACCTCTCTTCAATTACTCCGCAAGCTACAGCCATGTCATGGCATAAAGCCATATCTGTTCTGCCAACCGCCGCACATCCTGCAAAAATTGCGCTTTAATCTGTTAACCAGGCACATTAGTCTCATTGGTTATCCAGGAAAATGGTGCCAGCCCGCACAGTCGGACAAGGATGGATCCCGCCATATGCAAACCGAGCTGAACACATTTTCCCTGGCACTGGCGCTGGTCCTGGTCACCCTGGGCATGACCCTGGTGCTGATCATGGCCGCCTGGCATTCGGGTAGCGAGAAAGGCCTGCGGCACTGGGCGCTGGGCAACCTGGCGTTGACCATGGGGCTGGTATTGAACATCAGCCAGGGGCTGTTGCACCACAGCATTTCCCAGATACTGGCCACCGGGCTGATGGTACTGGGCCTGGGCGTCATCTGGCTCGGTGTACGCGCGTTCAAGGGGCTGAGCCAGCCACAGGCCGGACCGATACTGGCAGCGCTGCTGGCCATGCTGATACTCGGACACCTGCATCAGGTGCAGGACAGCGCCGCGGCCCGACTGACCACCACCGCCATCTGCCTGGGCGTATTGTGCCTGTTGTCGGCACGTGAGCTGCTGGTACCGGCACGCGCGCCGCTGCGGCGTGCCTACTGGTTCACCGGCGGCATCATGCTGCTGAGTGGCATCGGCCTGCTGCTGCGGGCCACCGCCGGCTTCCAGGGGCTGCTGCAGGATTACGCGGCCACCAGCCGGACGCTGCACAATGCCACGCTGCTGGGGGTGATGGTGGCGCAGATCGGCATGGCCGGCGGTTTCATCCTGATGACCCATTACCGCACCATCATGGCGCTGCAGCAATTGTCCGAACATGACGCCCTGACCGGCACGCTGAACCGCCGCAGCATGCACGACCAGGCCCAGGGGCTGCTCGACGTCACCTTCCAGCGCCAACTGCCGGCAACGCTGATCATGCTCGATGCCGATCATTTCAAGCGCATCAATGACGAGTTCGGCCACCAGACCGGCGATGCCGTGCTCTGTCACCTGGTCACCCGTATCCGCCTGCACATGCGCGCCGGCGACCTGCTGGGCCGCTTCGGTGGTGAGGAGTTCGTACTGCTGCTGCCGGGCCTCGACGTAGGTGATGCCGGCGAGGTGGCCGAGCGCATCCGCCTGGCGGTCAACAGCCATACCGAGAACATCTCCGACCAGCCGGTCATGCTCAGCATCAGCCTGGGCGTGGCCGGTACCAACCTCTATGGGCATGACTATAACGCGCTGGTGGCCGCCGCCGATGCCGCGTTGTACCGGGCCAAGGCGCTGGGCCGCAACCGCGTAGAGATATGCAGCGAGGCCGATGCCGCGCTGCGCGACAAGATGGCCCTACGTTTACTGTCTCAATTCCGTCATAATCTCGACGTATAAGGAAGGCCTGAGCATTCGCCGGGCTGGATGCAGCGTCACCCGTTCCCAGCGTCGCCGGTGCCCCGGTCTTCCGTTCCACCATCAGACCGGTGTTCTACACCCTGGGAGCTACAGTGAACTTTCAGCCTGCCAACCGCCCGTTTCCCCTGTCCCGCATGCGCCGCTCGCGCAAGGATGACTTTTCCCGTCGCCTGATGCGCGAAAGCCGGCTGAGCACCGACGACCTGATCTATCCGGTGTTCGTGCTTGAGGGCAGCCAGCAGCGCGAGGCGGTGGCTTCCATGCCGAGCATCGAGCGGTTGTCCATCGACCTGCTGCTGGAGGAAGCAGCCGAACTGGTCGAGCTGGGCATTCCGGCGGTGGCGCTGTTCCCGGTGACCCCGGCCACGGCCAAGTCGCTGGATGCCGCCGAGGCGTGGAACCCCGAGGGCCTGGCGCAACGCGCCACCCGCGCGCTGAAGCAGCGCTTTCCCGAACTGGGAGTGATCACCGACGTCGCCCTGGACCCCTTCACAACCCACGGCCAGGACGGCATCATCGACGAGCAGGGCTATGTGCTGAACGACATCACCGTCGAGGCGCTGGTCAAGCAGGCGCTGTCGCATGCCGATGCCGGTGCCGACGTGGTGGCTCCATCGGACATGATGGATGGGCGCATCGGCGCGATTCGTGCGGCACTGGAAGCGGCCGGGCATATCCATACGCGCATCCTGGCCTACTCGGCCAAGTACGCCAGCGCCTATTATGGCCCGTTCCGTGATGCGGTCGGCTCGGCCGGCAACCTGGGCAAGGCCGACAAGGCCACTTACCAGATGGACCCGGCCAACAGCGACGAGGCCCTGCACGAAGTGGCCCAGGACCTGTCCGAGGGTGCCGACATGGTGATGGTCAAGCCGGGCATGCCGTACCTGGATATCGTGCGCCGGGTCAAGGACGTGCACAAGGTACCGACCTTCGTCTACCAGGTCAGCGGCGAATACGCCATGCACCAGGCGGCGATCGCCAACGGCTGGCTCAGCGAGGCTGTGATCATGGAGTCGCTGACGGTGATCAAGCGGGCCGGCGCCGACGCCATTCTCACGTACTATGCAAAACACGCCGCCCGGCAACTGCGCGGGCGGGAGTAACTACCAGAGGACACCATGCGGGACACTGACAACGCGCCTGAATTGCACATCGACACCCCCACCACGCAGCCGGACGACAGTCCTGCCGCACCCCGCAACCAGGTGTCCGCCGTACCGGCCGTTGTCGCCGCGCCGGAGCCGGTGGAAACGCCTGTTCCCTCGCTGGATGCGCCCGAGCTGTACATCCACCGCGAGCTGTCCCAGCTGCAGTTCAATATCCGCGTGCTGGAGCAGGCACTGGATGAATCCTACCCGCTGCTGGAGCGGCTCAAGTTCCTGCTGATCTTCTCCAGCAACCTGGACGAGTTCTTCGAGATCCGCGTCGCCGGGCTGAAGAAGCAGATCACCTTCGCCCGCGAGCAGACCGGCCCCGATGGCCTGCAACCGCAACAGGTGCTGAGCAAGATCAGCGAGATCGCGCACCAGCAGGTCAGCCGGCAGTATTCGATCCTCAACGATATCCTGCTGCCGGCGCTGGCACGGGAGAAGATCCGTTTCGTGCGGCGCCGGCAGTGGACCTACAAGCAGACCCTGTGGGTACGGCGCTTCTTCCGCAACGAGATCGCACCGATCATCAGTCCGATCGGACTGGACCCGACCCACCCGTTCCCGCTGCTGGTGAACAAGAGCCTGAACTTCATCGTGCAGCTCGAGGGCATCGACGCCTTCGGGCGCGACAGTGGCCTGGCGATCATCCCGGCGCCACGCTCGCTGCCGCGGCTGATCCGCATCCCCGACGAGCTGTGCGACGGTGGCGACAACTTCGTGTTCCTGTCATCAATGATCCACGCCCATGCCGACGACCTGTTCCCTGGCATGAAGGTACTTGGCTGCTACCAGTTCCGCCTGACCCGCAACGCCGACCTGATCGTCGATCCCGACGAGGTCGATGACCTGGCCCGCGCGCTGCGCGGCGAGCTGCTGTCACGCCGCTATGGCGATGCGGTACGCCTGGAGGTGGCCGACAACTGTCCCAAGCCGCTGGCGGAGTTCCTGCTCAAGCAGTTCGGCCTGAGCGAGTCGGAGCTGTACGAGGTCAACGGTCCGGTCAACCTGACCCGGCTGTTCTCCATCACCGGCCTGGACAATCATCCGGAACTGCAGTTTCCGCCGTTCAGCCCGGGTATTCCCAAGCTGCTGTCCAGCGCCGACAACCTGTTCCAGGCCATCCGCAAGCAGGACATCCTGCTGCTGCACCCCTACGAGTCCTTCAGCCCAGTGGTCGACCTGCTGCGCCAGGCCGCCCAGGACCCCAACGTGCTGGCGATCAAGCAGACGCTGTACCGTACCGGTGCCAACTCGGAGATCGTCAACGCCCTGGTCGAGGCGGCGCGCAACGGCAAGGAAGTCACCGTGGTCATCGAGCTGCGTGCGCGCTTCGACGAGGAGTCCAACCTGCAGCTGGCCAGCCGTCTGCAGCAGGCCGGCGCGGTGGTGATCTACGGCGTGGTCGGCTTCAAGACCCACGCCAAGATGATGCTGATCCTGCGCCGCGAAGATAACGACCTGCGCCGCTACGTGCATATGGGCACCGGCAACTACCATGCCGGCAATGCGCGGTTGTATACCGACTACAGCATCCTGACCTCGGACCTGGCCATGACCGAGGACGTGCACAAGCTGTTCAACCAGCTGATTGGCATGGGCAAGGCCCAGCGCATGAAGAAGCTGCTGCAGGCCCCCTTCACCCTGAAGCGCCGGCTGCTCGAACTGATCAACCGCGAGACCCTGGCGGCCCAGGCCGGCAAGCCGGCACACATCATCGCCAAGGCCAACGCGCTGACCGATGCCAAGATCATCAAGGCGCTGTACAAGGCTTCCCAGGCGGGGGTCAAGGTCGACCTGATCATCCGCGGCATGTGCTGCCTGCGCCCCGGCGTGCCCGGCGTGTCGCACAATATCAGCGTGCGCTCGGTGATCGGCCGCTTCCTTGAGCACAGCCGGGTGTACTACTTCCTGCACGAAGGCCAGGAGCAGGTGTGGATGTCCAGCGCGGACATGATGGAGCGTAACCTGGACAAGCGCGTGGAGACCTGCTTCCCGCTGGAAGGCAAGAAGCTGATCACCCGGGCCAAGCAGGAGCTGCAGGTGCACCTGAGCGACAACACCCAGGCCTGGATACTGCAGAGCGATGGCAGTTACCTGCGCAGCAGCCCGACCGGCAACCAGAACCCGCGCAGCGCGCAGGGCACGCTGCTGGAGAAACTGGCCAGCTCGCCTCAGCGTACCGTCAGCGTGTAACCGATCTTCGCCCAGTACTGCGCTTCCTGGGCGAAGTCAGCCTGGGTCAGCGGGTTTTCCTCGAGCCAGCCTGGCGGGAAGCACAGCGTCATGCTGTGCTCATCCGCCTCGGCTTCCAGTTCCGGCATGTCCTGGTAGCCACGGATGTGGTGGTAGAGAATTGCCAGGCGCAGCAGCATGCACAGCCGGCGCAGCGGCGGGCCATCCTCGCCCAGCTCGGCCATGCGCTCCTCGCCCGGCAGGTTGCGCCGGTGGCCGCGTACCAGCAGCGCCATCGACTGCTGCTCCTGGCGGGAGAAGCCCGGCAGGTCGGCATGTTCGATCAGGTAGGCGCCGTGCTTGTGGTACTGGCTGTGGGCAATGTCCAGGCCCACCTCATGCACCCGCGCCGCCCAGCGCAGCAGGTCGGCCTGCTTGCTGTCGGTCAGCCCCCAGGGTTCGGCCACCTTGTGCAGCAGGCTCAGCGCCTTGTGCTCGACCCGCGCCGCCTGTTCCTGGTCGACATGACTGCGCTCGGCCAGGGCCGACAGCGTGCGTTCGCGCACGTCCTCATGCTGGTGACGACCGAGCAGCTCGTACAGCACGCCCTCGCGCAACGCCCCTTCGGAGTGCTGCATGCACTGCACGTCGAGTGCGTCGAACAGTGCTTCGAGGATGGCCAGCCCGGAGGGCAACACGGCCCGCCGCTCGGCCTTGAGCCCGGACAGGGTCAGCTTGTCCACCTGCCCAGCCTTGAGTACCTTGCGCTTGAGCCATTGCACGCCCTCGCGATTGACCTCGCCATTGCCCAGCCCGGCGCTGCGGATGCACTGGCCGATGGCGCGGATGGTGCCCGAGGCGCCCACCGCCTCCTGCCAGCCCAGCCGCTGGATACCCTGCTCGATCTGCATCAGCTCCAGCCGCGCGGCGGTATACGCCTGGCTGTAGCGCGACGCGGTAATGCGCCCATCGGCGAAGAACTGGCGGCCGAAGGACACGCAGCCGATGTGCAGGCTCTCGCGCAGCACCGACTCGAAGCGCTCGCCGATGATGAATTCGGTACTGCCTCCGCCGATATCCACCACCAGGCGCTTGCCGGCGTCATCGGCCAGGGTATGGGCCACCCCGAGATAGATCAGCCGAGCCTCTTCGCGCCCGGAAATCACCTCCACCCGGTGGCCGAGGATCTGCTTGACCTGCTGGATGAACACCGCGCGGTTGCGCGCCACACGCAGCGTGTTGGTGGCGACGATGCGCACCGCGCCCGCCGGCAGGCCATTGATCAGTTGGGCGAAGCGCCGCAGGCAATCGAGCCCGCGCTGCATGGCTTCTTCGCTGAGATTGTCGTCATCGTCCAGACCAGCCGCCAGTTGCACTTTCTCGCCGATGCGTTCGAGTATCCGTATCTCGCCGTGGTCCACCCGGGCCAGCACCATGTGGAAACTGTTGGAACCCAGGTCGATGGTCGCCACCAACGGAAAATCCGTGTGTTCTGTCTGCACCATGCGCTTCCCCTATCTGTCGTGGGGGAATTCTACCCCCCTCGGCCGCCAGTGTCCGCCTCATGCGACAAATTGCGCGGCCGGATACCGGTTTATCGTGCGTTTCACAGTTGCGCAGGGGGATGTTATCATCCGCTCCATCTGCATCAGCTAGCGAACCTTTTCCCTGGAGAAACTCATGAGTGATTTGATCGTGCACGTCACCGACGGCAGCTTCGACGCTGAAGTGCTGAAGGCCGACGGCCCTGTCCTGGTCGACTACTGGGCTGAATGGTGTGGCCCGTGCAAGATGATAGCCCCGGTCCTGGATGACATTGCCCGCGACTACGAAGGCAAGCTCAAGATCTGCAAACTGAACATCGACGAGAACACCGACACCCCGCCGAAGTATGGCGTACGCGGTATTCCGACGCTGATGCTGTTCAAGGATGGCAATGTGGAAGCGACCAAGGTAGGCGCCCTGTCCAAGTCCCAGCTGGCCGCCTTTCTCGACAGCAATATCTGATATGCCATGCATCCCCGGCCCGCCGGGGATGCATTTTCTTGATCGCAAATGTAGACGGCGTCGCGCAGCGGTGCTAGATTTGCTTTCCAACTCCCTGTCGCACCCTGCGGCAACTGGCTTCCCTACTTGCCAAACCATCGCCCCATACTCACATGGCGGCTGTTACTAACCCCGTCCTGCCGAAAGACGCCACAACTCACCGAACCTATGAACCTGACTGAACTCAAGCAAAAACCTATAACCGAACTGCTGGAAACCGCTGACCAGATGGGCCTCGAGAACATGGGCCGATCGCGCAAGCAGGATGTGATCTTCGGCATCCTCAAGAAGCACGCCAAAGGCGGTGAAGACATACACGGCGACGGCGTACTGGAAATTCTGCAGGATGGTTTCGGTTTTCTCCGCTCGGCTGACTCCTCCTACCTCGCCGGCCCCGACGATATCTATGTTTCCCCCAGCCAGATCCGCCGCTTCAACCTCCGCACCGGTGACACCATTTCCGGCAAGATCCGCCCACCGAAGGATGGCGAACGCTACTTCGCACTGCTGAAGGTCGACTCGATCAACTTCGACCGCCCGGAAAACACCAAGAACAAGATCCTTTTCGAGAACCTGACCCCCCTGTTCCCCGATGAGCGCCTGGTGATGGAAGCCGGTAACGGCTCCACCGAGGACCTGATGGCGCGCATCATCGATCTGTGCGCACCGATCGGCAAGGGCCAGCGCGGTCTGTTGGTGGCGCCGCCGAAGGCGGGCAAGACGCTGATGCTGCAGAACGTGGCATCCAACATCGCCCGCAACAATCCCGAGTGCCATCTGATCGTACTGCTGATCGACGAGCGCCCGGAAGAAGTGACCGAGATGCAGCGCACCGTGCGCGGCGAAGTGGTCGCCTCGACCTTCGACGAGCCGCCGAGCCGTCACGTGCAGGTCGCCGAGATGGTCATCGAGAAGGCCAAGCGCCTGGTCGAGCACAAGAAGGACGTGATCATCCTGCTCGACTCCATCACCCGTCTGGCCCGTGCCTACAACACCGTGATCCCCAGCTCCGGCAAGGTGCTGACCGGTGGTGTCGACGCCCATGCGCTGGAGAAGCCCAAGCGTTTCTTCGGTGCCGCGCGTAACATCGAGGAAGGCGGCAGCCTGACCATCATCGCCACCGCGCTGGTCGATACCGGCTCGAAGATGGACGAGGTGATCTACGAGGAATTCAAGGGTACCGGCAACATGGAGATCCACCTGGATCGCAAGATTGCCGAGAAGCGTGTGTTCCCGGCGATCAACATCAACCGCTCCGGTACCCGTCGCGAAGAGTTGCTGACCAGCGAGGACGAACTGCAGCGCATGTGGATCCTGCGCAAGATCCTGCACTCCATGGACGAGATCGCCGCCATCGAATTCCTCCTCGACCGTCTGAAGGACACCAAGACCAACGACGAGTTCTTCCTGTCGATGAAGCGCAAGTAAATCAGCGGCCAGCTACCAGCGGCAAGCCGGCCTCGCCGAATTGCCGCAGTGTCAGTATCTGTAGCACACCCCATTCACGGGCGGCAGCGCTGACCACGGTCAGCCTGCCGCTTGAAGCTTGAGGCCTGAAGCTGCCATGCAATACTCCGATCTGCGAGACTTCATCAAGGGCCTGGAACAGCGCGGCGAGTTGAAGCGCATCCAGACACCCGTCTCCCCCGTGCTGGAAATGACCGAAATCTGCGACCGCACCCTGCGCAAGGGCGGCCCGGCACTGCTGTTCGAGAACCCCACCGGCTTCGACATGCCGGTACTCGGCAACCTGTTCGGCACCCCGGAACGGGTCGCCCTGGGCATGGGCGCCGATGATGTCAGCGAGCTGCGCGAGATCGGCAAGCTGCTGGCCTACCTCAAGGAACCCGATCCGCCGAAGGGGCTGAAGGACGCCTGGTCCAAGCTGCCGCTGGTGAAGAAGGTCATCTCCATGGCGCCCAAGGTGGTGCGTGATGCACCCTGCCAGGCCCGGGTGATCGAAGGCGATGACGTGGACCTGGCACAGATCCCGGTGCAGACTTGCTGGCCCGGCGATGCCGGGCCGCTGATCACCTGGGGGCTGGTGGTTACCCGCGGGCCGAACAAGGATCGGCAGAACCTGGGCATCTACCGCCAGCAGGTAATCGGTCGCAACAAGGTGATCATGCGCTGGCTCAGCCACCGCGGCGGCGCGCTGGACTTTCGCGAGTGGTGCGAGAAGCATCCCGGCCAGCCGTTCCCGGTGGCGGTGGCCCTGGGCGCCGACCCGGCGACCATCCTCGGCGCGGTGACCCCGGTGCCCGATACCCTGTCCGAATACGCCTTCGCCGGCCTGCTGCGCGGCCAGCGCACCGAGCTGGTCAAGTGCCGCGGCTCCGAGTTGCAGGTGCCGGCCGGGGCCGAGATCGTGCTGGAGGGGGTGATCCACCCCGGCGAGATGGCCGATGAGGGTCCGTTCGGCGACCATACCGGCTACTACAACGAGGTGGACAGCTTCCCGGTATTCACCGTGGAGCGCATCACCCAGCGGGAAAAGCCGATCTACCACAGCACCTATACCGGTCGTCCACCGGATGAGCCGGCGGTACTCGGCGTAGCACTGAACGAGGTGTTCGTGCCGATCCTGCAGAAGCAGTTCCCGGAGATCACCGACTTCTACCTGCCGCCCGAAGGCTGTTCCTACCGCATGGCGGTGGTGTCGATGAAGAAGCAGTACCCCGGCCATGCCAAGCGAGTGATGCTCGGCGTATGGAGCTTCCTGCGCCAGTTCATGTACACCAAGTTCGTCATCGTGGTCGACGATGACATCAACGTGCGCGACTGGAACGATGTGATCTGGGCCATAACCACCCGCATGGACCCCAAGCGCGACACCGTGATGATCGACAACACGCCGATCGACTACCTGGACTTCGCCTCGCCGGTCTCCGGCCTGGGCAGCAAGATGGGCCTGGATGCGACCAACAAGTGGCATGGCGAGACCAGCCGCGAATGGGGTACCGCCATCGAGCAGGACCCGGCGGTAAAACAGCGCATAGACGCCATCTGGTCCGAACTGGGAATCGATTGATGAAAGTCACCCTGCAGCCTTCCGGGCATGTGATCGAGCTGTTGCCCGGCGAGCGCATCATCGACGCCGCCCGGCGCCTGGGTTTCGATGCGCCGCAGAGCTGTCGCAACGGCAACTGCCATATCTGCGCCGCCAACCTGATCAGCGGCCGGGTGCGCCAGGACGGCACCGAGCGGCGCAGCGGTGAGCTGTTCACCTGCGTCGCCGAACCGCTGGAGGATTGCGAGCTGCTCTGGGAAGGTGTGCTGGGGCCGGATGAGCTGCCACTGCGCAGCCTGGCCTGTCAGTTGATCGAGATCCAGGATGTCGGCGGCGATGTCTGCCGCCTGCTGCTGCGCACCCCGGCGGGCAAGCCGCTACGCTACCATGCCGGCCAGTACCTGCTGCTGGAGCGCTTCGATGGCGAGCTGTCGGCCTTCTCCATCGCTTCCGCCCCGCACGAGGAGCGCGTGCTGGAGCTGCACATCCTGGTCCGCGAGCAGAGTACCCGGGCGCTGGTTGAGCATATCCGCCAGCAGCGCCTGGTGCGCATCAAGGCACCGCTGGGCGACTGCAGCCTGCCCCGCCTGCCGCAGCGGCCCCTGGTACTGATCGCCGCCGGCACCGGCCTGGCGCAGATGCAGAGCCTGGCCCAGTATTGCCTGCATCAGGGCCTGCAACTGCCCATGCACCTGTACTGGGGGGTACGCCAGCCGGAGGACTTCTACCAGGCACCGCACTGGGCGCACTGGCAGCAACAGCCCAACCTGTACCTGCACCAGGTGGTCAGCGACGTGCCAGACTGGGAGGGCCGCCAGGGCATGCTGTCCGAGGCGGTATGCGAGGACCTGAGCAACCTGGCCGACTACGACTTCTACCTGTGCGGCTCACCACCCATGGTCTACGCCACGCTGGACGCGCTGCTCGCCGCCGGCGCAGTGGAGCAGCAGATCCATTCGGATGTGTTCGCCTACGCGCCACGCTGAGCACGGCGTCGGGGTATAGCGCCCGAATGCAGGCCGGGGCGCTACACCCCGGATGCTCGCGGCTGCGGCAGCTGTGGCAGATCGTGGGTCATCAGCGCAAAGCCTTGGCGCAGTACCTGCTGCGCCGCCTTGGTCTCGCCCATGTGTTCGAGCAGGCGTACCAGTTCGGCACAGGTCTGGATATCCCGGCGACTGGCGAAGCTTGCCTCCAGGTACTCACGGGCCTTGCCCCACAGGCTGTTGCGCAGCGCCAGCCGGCCCAGTGCCAGCAGCAGCGTGGCGTCATGCGCATGATCGGCCAGCCAGTGCTCGGCGGTATCCAGCTGGCGGGCCGGATCGGCGCCGCGCACCAGGCCGTAGATATGCACCAACCGATCGCTGTAGAAGTGCGACAACGCCTCGCGCAGCACCTTCTCGGCATGCACCTCGGCGCCGGAGGCACGCAATTGCAGGGCGTAGGTTTCAATCAGCCCGGCATCCTGCCGCAACGGCTTGGGCACCCGCTCCCAGACACTGCTCACCGGGTTGGCGGCGCCGACCGCCAGCCCCTCGCTGCGCTGCGCGGCCTGGGTCAGCAGGGCGACATAGACCTGACGCTCCAGGGTCTGCTGGTCCGCCTCGCTGTACAGGCGGTGACGGCGCAACTCCGGCAGCAGCTGTTCGAGCCGTTCCCAGTCCTCCAGGCGCAGATACAACTGCCCCATCAGCTTGAGCGCATACAGGTGCTTGGGATGTTCCTTGCGCACCCGGGTCAGGGTCGCCAGGGCCTGCTCCAGCTGGCCGCGGGCGATCTGCAACTGCGCCTGGGTCACGGCGATGGCGACATCGGCCTGGGGCGTGGTTTCATAGGCTTCGCGCAGCAGGCTGTCGGCCTCGCGATAATCCTCTATCTCGTGTGCGGCGCGGGCAGCGGCCAGGTAATTGATCAGCGGCTGATCGGCATGCGGCGCGGCGCGGCGCAGCAGGCGCAGGCTGTTGGCCCAATGGCCTTCGGCAAACTCCAGCAGGCCGCGGGTAGTGACCTGGTTGGCCCGCCGGGCACGGTTGTGCCGCGACCATGGATTGACCCGGCGGCTGGAGGCGTTGATCACCCGCACCGTGGCCCGCAGCAGCGCCCACAGCAGCCACAGGGCCAGCACGAAGGCCAGCCCCACCCAGATGCTGGTTTCGACCGACATATTGCGCCAGGCGATCAGCAGATAACCGGGGTCCTCGGCGACCGCCATGCCCAGCAAGGCAGCGATCAGCAGGACCACCAGCACCGCGATATAGCTTTTACTCATCGGCGCTCTCCCCACTGGCGGCGGGACTCTTGCGGCTCTGCATATAGGCCGCCAACCCCTGTTGCAGCGGAGCCAGGTCCGGCGCGGTGACGCTGACACGCTCGCCGGCCAGTTGCATCAAGCGGCTCTGCACGGCCCGCACCTGCGGGTTATCCAGCTCGAAGAACTGTTCGAGCATGCCGCCGGCACGCTCCAGGCTGTCGCGATAGATCTCGCCCTCGCCCCGCAATACCGCCCATTGGGCCTGTTCCAAGGTCAGTTGCAGGGTGCGCCGCACGCGCTGCATCTCGGCCTCGTCGAGCAGCGGTGTAATTACCTTGCCACGCTGGAAGTCGACCCGTACGTAGCGCTCCAGGCGCATCAGCATGCGTTCACCACGGGTACGCCGGGCCAGGCGATCCTCGAATTCCTCTTCCGGGGTCACCTCGTCCGGGTCGAATACCGGTACCGGCAGCGCCACCAGCTCGGCCACCTGGTCATGCAGCGCGGCCAGCTTGAGGAACAGCCCGGAGCGGTCGACCAGCGGCAAGGCTTCAAGCTGGGTCTGGTAGCGCGCCAGTTGCTCGCGTACGGCAAACACGCCGCTGTCCGGCTGGGTCTGCAGAATATCGTCAACCGCTTCCAGCAGCTCCCGGGCCGAGGCCACGTCCTGGGCGGCCAGCAGGCGCAGCGAGGCCAGGCGCAGCAGGTACTCGGCCTCGGCCAGTTTCCAGTCGGCCCGCGCATCCCCCTGCAGCGTATCCAGACGCTGGCTGAGCGCCTGCTGGCTGCGTTGCAGGTCGGCAGTCAGGCGCTGCAGCTGTTGCCACTCCTCGGCCACCGGTAGTCCCTGCAGGCGTTGCTCGGCACTGCTCTGGTTCTGGCGCTGGGTGTTGGCCAGCTCGGTCAGGCGGTTTTCCAGTTGCTGCTGTTGGGCCTGGCCGGACTGCTGTGTCTGGTACCACTGCCAACCAGACAGACCCAGCGCCGCGGCGGCGACCAGCAATGCCAGCAGGCCCACGCCACGTCCGCCACCCGTGGTTTTCCGGGCCTTCGCCGGGGGCACCCGGGGCGGTGGGGTGCCACTGCTGCCGGCAGCCTTGTCGGCAGGCTTGTCGCCGGTCTGCTGCGCTGCGGTTGCCGACGCTGTCGGCACGGCATCGGTGGCTGGCGGGTTGGCGTTCTGCTGATTATTGTCTTTGGTCGGTTCCACGCATTTCCCCTTATGGCGTGAGCGGGTGAGCAACGACCGCCGCCAGCACGCTGGCGTCGTCGGCACCCTGGCAGGACACCACATCGGTGCAGCCCAGTTGCTGCGCCAGTGCGGCGATCCGCTCCCCCGGGACCCAGCAGCGCCAGTGACGCTGCTGCTCCCATGCTGTTCCGGCCGCGCACTGCCAATGCTGCAGTGCCTGGCCACTAAGTATCACTATGCCCCGGCAGTCATCCGCGGCAGCGCTGCCGAGCTGCTCTGCCAGCGCCGTCGGCATGGCGCGCCGATACAGCTCCAGCAGATCGACGCGACCGCCCGCGTCGCGGATGGTCCCGGCCAGATGCTCGCGACCACCTTCACCACGCCAGATCAGTACGCGCAGATCGGGCAGGCCCAGCAGGCGCTGCCAGGCCGGCAAGCGCAGCAACGCCTCGCTGTCCTGGCCGTCCTGCGGGATCTGCACCGGCAGTCCGTAGTCTTCCAGTACCGCGGCGGTCCCCCCGCCCACGGCAAACCATTCGACCCCCAGCGGCGGTTGCGGCCAGTATTGATCCAGCCGCTCCAGGCCCAGGCGGGCAGCAATCGGGCTGACCACCATGACCGCATGATAGCGGTCCAGCTCCAGCATCAGGCTGCGCTGCTGCGGCGTCTCCGGCTGCGGTTCGATCTGCAGCAGCGGCAGGCTCCGCGCCGTGATGCCGTGCTGCTGCAACAGTGCAGCCAGGCGGTGGTTATCCTCCGGCGAACGTGTCAGCAGCACATCGCTCACTGGCCGTCGGCCTCCCGGTAAACCGCATCAAGAATCTGTTGCGCACCCTGGCGCAGCAGGTCCTCGGCCACCGCGACGCCAAGCTGCTCCGGCTCGGATTCAGGTCCGCGGGCCTCGGCGGTCAGCAGTCGCTGGCCATCCGGGTCACCAACCAGGCCACGCAGCCAGATCTCGCCATTGCTGCGCTCGGCATAGCAGGCGATTGGCACCTGGCAGCCACCGTTCAGGCGATTGTTCAGCGCACGCTCGGCGCGTACCCGCAGGGCGCTGTCCAGGTCATTCAGCGGCGCCAGCAGCTCGTGCAGTTCGCTGTCATCGCTGCGACATTCGATGCCCACCGCACCCTGCCCACCCGCCGGCAGGCTCAGCTCGGGGGCGATGGCGCTGCGGATGCGCTGGTCGAAGCCCAGGCGCTTGAGCCCGGCGGCGGCGAGGATGATGGCGTCGTAGTCTCCAGCATCCAGCTTGGCCAGGCGGGTATTGACGTTACCGCGCAGGAAGCGGATCTGCAGGTCCGGTCGGCGGGCCATCAGTTGCGCCTGACGGCGCAGGCTGGAGGTGCCGACCACGCTGCCCTGGGGCAGCGCATCGATGGATTCGAAGGTATTGGAAACGAAGGCGTCACGCGGGTCTTCCCGCTCGCAGATGACGTACAACCCGAGCCCTTCGGGGAACTGCATGGGTACGTCCTTCATGGAATGCACCGCCAGGTCGGCCTCGTTGGCCAGCAGTGCGGCTTCCAGCTCCTTGACGAACAGGCCCTTGCCACCGATCTTGGCCAGCGGTGCGTCCAGCAGCTTGTCGCCGCGGCTGACCATGGGCACCAGGCTGACGGTCAGCTCGGGGTGCAGTTGTTCAAGGCGCGCTTTCACATATTCGGCCTGCCACAGGGCCAGTGCGCTCTTGCGGGTGGCGATTCGCAGATGTCGACTCATGGGATTCTCGTCCTGTACCAACCGGCATGATACGCCATGCCCCGGCTATCATCCATGCGCGCCGGCCTGCCAACCTGGCGTCAGAGTCCTTCCATCAGTTTGCGCAGCCCCGGCACGTGCCGCCGGCTGACGGTCAGGGTCTCGTCCGGCAGGCCCTTCAGGTGCAGATGAAAATGCCCCATGGAGCTGCGCTGCAGCCGCCCGATGCGGTTGCGCGCGACCAGCGCATTGCGGTGAATGCGCACGAAGTGCTCACCGAACTCATCCTCGAGCGCCTTCAGCGGCTCATCCAGCAGCAGCTCGCCAGCACTGTGACGCAATGTCACATACTTGTGATCAGCGACGAAATACAGCACATCCTCGATCGGCACCAGCTCCACGCCCTTGCGGGTACGCGCGCTGATATGACTGCGCGCCTGCTGCGTCTCGCTGGCGATGCCGGCCTTGCCAAGGCTGGCCAGCTGCAGGCGGTTGAGCTTCTGCGCCTTGCCCAGCGCCTCGGCCAGGTCCTCGCTGCGCACCGGCTTGAGCAGATAGCCGACCGCGCTGACGGCGAATGCTTCCAGCGCATATTCGCCATGTGCGGTGCAGAACACCACCGCCGGCGCATCGGGCATCTCGCACAGGCGGGCTGCCGCCTGCAGGCCATCCATGCCCGGCATGCGGATATCCAGCAGGACGATGTCCGGGTGCAGTTTTTCAACCAGTTCCAGCACCTCCTGCCCATTGGCTGCCATCTCCGGCAGCGCGGTGTAGCCCGGCAAGGCGGACACCAGCCTGGCCAGACGCTCCCGGGCAAGAGGTTCATCATCGGCGATAAGTACTTTCATGCCTGAATGACTTCCTGTGCGTTAAGTGGACGGTTGCTTACAAGGATAGACCAGCCTGCTGAAGTAGCGCGGCCCGTCCTGCCACGCTTCGACCCGGGCCGCCGGTCCGAACAGGGCAGCCAGGCGTGCGCGGATATTGTTCAGGGCCATGCTGGCTCCCTGGTGCTCCGATTGCTGTGGACAACTGTTGGAGACCAGCAGTTCAACGCGGCCCTCGCGGTAGTGGCCGCTGACCTGGATATCGCCCCCGCTGATGCTCGGCTGCAGGCCATGCAGGATGGCATTCTCCAGCAGCGGCTGCAGGGTCAGCAGCGGCATCGGCAGCGCCGCCGGCAGCTCCTCGACCTGCCAGGACACCTGCAGGCGCTCGCCCAGGCGGTACTGCTCGATGCGCAGGTAGCCCAGGCACAAGCGATGCTCCTCGCCCCAGGTGGCCAGTGCATCGGTATCGGTGAGGTTGGCACGGAACAGGTCGGACAGGTCCAGCACCGCGCTCTCCGCCCGTGCCGGCTGGCTGCCGATCAGGCTGACGATGCTGTTGAGGCTGTTGAACAGGAAGTGCGGGCGGATGCGCGACTGCAGCGATTGCAGGCGCGCCTGCAGGGCTGCCTGGTTATGCAGCTGCCATTGCTGCTGCAGGTAGAAGTAGCGCAGCAGCAGGCTGGTCATGATCAGCGCGATCAGCCCGTGGCGCAGCAATTGCTCGCCATGCAATGGTGGGCGTCCAGCCATGCCCTGCTGCAATACCCAGTCGGCCAGTACGGTGAACAGCAGCGCCAGCCCCACCACCACCGCATAGCAGCAGGCGATCGCCAGTCCCAGCGGGCGCCGCCGCATCCAGTTGCGCAGGCGACACAGCAGGGCCGCGGACAGCAGCACTATCCACTGCACGAACAGCGAGGCCATCGCCAGTTGCAGCCAGTCGAAGCCGTCGCCGATCGGCTGCGCCAGCACCAGAACCAGCACCATCAGCTCGGCCAGCACCACCAGGGTGAACACCGCCACGGACGAGCACAGGTCCGGGAGGAAGAAATCCTCCCCCGCCTGGGGCTTGCTCAACAATGACCAGAGTCCATTCTTCATCCGCGCAGTGTCCGCCAGCCGGGCGCCATGGCGCAAGCCGGAAATGCTATGCTATGCGCCTTTTCACATCACAGCTGCGGAACGATCCGACACATGAGCCAAGATCAGACTACCAACCAATCCTGGGGCGGCCGCTTCAGCGAGCCGGTGGACGCCTTCGTCGCCCGCTTCACCGCCTCGGTCGATTTCGACAAGCGCCTGTACAAACACGACATCCAGGGCTCCATCGCCCACGCCAGCATGCTGGCCAAGGTCGGCGTGCTCAGTGAAACCGAGCGCGACAGCATCATCGACGGGCTGCAGGCGATCCAGACCGAGATCGAGGCAGGTCAGTTCGATTGGCGGGTGGACCTGGAAGACGTGCACATGAACATCGAGGCACGCCTGACCGAGCGCATCGGCATCACCGGCAAGAAGCTGCACACCGGCCGTTCGCGCAACGACCAGGTGGCTACCGATATCCGCCTGTGGCTGCGCGAGGAGATCGACATCATCGTCGCCGAACTGGAGCGCCTGCAGCGCGGGCTGCTGGAGCAGGCCGAGCAGCACGCGGCGGTAATCATGCCCGGCTTCACCCACCTGCAGACCGCCCAGCCGGTGACCTTCGGCCACCATCTGCTGGCCTGGTTCGAGATGCTGTGCCGTGACCGCGAGCGCCTGCTCGACTGCCGCAGGCGGGTCAACCGCATGCCGCTGGGCAGCGCCGCGCTGGCCGGCACCACCTATCCCATCGACCGCAGCCTGACCTGCGAGCTGCTGGGCTTCGAGGCCGTTTCCGGCAACTCGCTGGACGGCGTATCCGATCGTGACTTCGCCATCGAATTCTGCGCCGCCGCCTCGCTGGCGATGATGCACCTGTCACGCTTCTCCGAGGAGCTGGTGCTGTGGACCAGCGCCCAGTTCAACTTCATCGAGCTGCCCGACCGCTTCTGCACCGGCTCGTCGATCATGCCGCAGAAGAAGAACCCCGACGTGCCCGAACTGGTGCGCGGCAAATCCGGTCGCGTGTATGGCCACCTGATGGGCCTGCTGACCCTGATGAAGAGCCAGCCGCTGGCCTACAACAAGGACAACCAGGAGGACAAGGAGCCGCTGTTCGACGCCGCCGACACCCTGCGCGACAGCCTGCGCGCCTTCGCCGACATGATCCCGGCGATCCAGCCGCGCATCGAAGTGATGCGCGAAGCGGCCCGCCGCGGCTTCTCCACCGCCACCGACCTGGCCGACTATCTGGTGCGCAAGGGCCTGCCGTTCCGCGACTGCCATGAGATCGTCGGCCATGCGGTGAAATACGGTGTGGACAGCGGCAAGGACCTGGCCGAGATGAGCCTGGAGGAGCTGCGCCGCTTCAGCGACCAGATCGAACAGGACGTGTTCGAGGTGTTGACCCTGGAAGGCTCGGTGAACGCGCGTGACCATATCGGCGGTACCGCACCGGCCCAGGTCAGGGCCGCGGTACAGCGTGGCCGCGCGCTGCTGGGGCAGTAATGCAGCGCGAATCAGCTGACCGCCCGCGTTATCGCGTCAGTGCCGACCGGCAGTCGGCACGGCGCCGGGTGCGCTATGTGGAAAGCAACCATCCGGATGAGGGTGACTGCACCCTGTGCCAGCTCGACGAGTTGGCACAGGAGCAGCAGGAACAGCCTGATCCTACAGCGGCGCGCTGACCGACAGCACGAAGCTGCCCTCTCCCTCATCGCCATAGCTGCCACTGAGCAACTGGTAGTCGCCCGCGTCCAGCCACAGCTCAAGCTGGGCGTTGGTGCCGCCGGCGCTGTCATCGTCCTGCTCTTCCAGCTCGGCACCCTGCAACCCGAGCAGCGCATCGAACTGCGATGAGCGCAGGGTAATGCGATACAGCCCCGCCTCGCCGATGTTCAGTTGGGTAGCGACCGGCTGTCCGGTCACCAGACGACCTAGCCGGGTCTCGCCAGCCGTGATGCTGTCACCCAGCATGGCCACCTCGGACAGCTCGGCAGCCAGGGTGAACATGCCGTCCACACCATCGAGCTGCGCCGCCTTGATCCGGTAGCTGCCCGGCTCGACCGCCACGCTGATCAAGGCATCACGATCCCCGCCGCTGTCATCGTCGCGGGTATTGATGCCCTGGCCATTCAGTTCCAGCAGGCTGTCGAAGTCATCCGAGCGCATGCTCACCTGCAGCAGCCCGGCCTGCTCGATCACCAGCGTATAACTCTGCGGGTGGCCGGTGAGCATGCCGGAGCGCTCTTCATTGAGCTTCAGCTGGTCCCCATCGCTGAGAGTAATACCCTCGGGCATCTCCCAGCGCTTGAAGCTCAGGCTGTAGATGCCCTCATCAGCCGCATCGATACCACCGGCGATGACCTGGTAGCTGCCCTGCTGCAGCATGGTCAGCAGGCGAGAATCGGTACCGCCGGCACCATCGTCATCGGTACGGTTGACACCTGCACCACGCAGTTTCAGTACCGTGTCGAACTCGTCGGAGCGTAGCAGCAGCTCGTACAACCCCGGCTCGGCAATCTGCAGGGTGTAGCGGTTGCCGCCCTGCTTCGTGCCGGAACCCAGGTGTCCGAGGATATCCGCTCCCGGCTGCAGCTCACCCTCGCTGGTCAGTTCCGCAGTGTTCAGCTCCAGGCGGAACGGACCGAAATCGCTGGGGCTGCTGCCGCTGATCGCCAGGCGGTAGAGACCGTCCTGCTCCGGCTGCAGGTAGAGCTGCTCGGCCCGCGGTCCGCTGACCGGGCGGTTGTCTTCGGACAGTAACAGCAAGGTTGGCTGCTTGAGGGCGCCACTGCTACTGACCCGATACAGCGTACCGGCCTGCAGTTGCAGTTCGAAACTCTGGTTGCGCGAACCATCGTTCAGGTTGACGTTACTCTGGCTGGTCAGCTCTCCGGCCAGGCTGGCCGGCATATCGCGTACCGGCGCGGCGGTTTTAGCAGCGGGTTCATTGCAGCCAGACAGCAGGATCGCCAACCCGGCCAGCGGCAGGGCAACGGCACGATGAGCAAAGTGCATGGGGTGTCCTTTTTCTACTCGATTGAGAGGGCCCGCTCGACAATACGGCATTGCCGGACAGGCGAGCAGACTATAATCCGATTTTGCCCCGCTGGGCAGCCGCTTCGCTTACACCGCCGGCTGCTGCTGGGTGATGCAGTGGATATTGCCGCCACCAAGAAGTATTTCCCGCCCCGGCACCATCACCACCCGGCGCTCGGGAAACAGCGACTCCAGCACGGACTGGGCCTCTGCATCCTGCGGATCGTCAAAGGCCGGCGCGATGATGCCGCCATTGACGATCAGGAAATTCACATAGGAGCCGGCCAGGCGGATGCCGGGCGAGCGCGGCTGGCTACCCGGCACCTGGTCCACCCCCTCACACTCCGCCTTGCTGGCATGAATCGGCCCGGGGATCGGCACCCGGTGCACGGTCAGCTGCCGGCCCTGGGCATCAACCGCCTGCTCCAGCACCGCCAGTGCAGCCTGGCAGCGGGGATAGTTGGCATCGTCCGGATCGTCGGTCCAGGCCAGCAGCACCTCACCGGGACGGACAAAACAGCAGAAGTTGTCCACATGCCCATCGGTTTCATCGTTATACAGGCCCTGCGGCAGCCAGATGATGCATTCGACGCCCAGATAGTCGTGCAGCATCTGTTCGACCTCATGGCGTTGCAGATGGGCGTTGCGATTGGGGTTGAGCAGGCACTCCTCGGTGGTGATCAGGGTGCCCTCGCCATCCACGTGGAAGGCCCCGCCCTCCAGCACGAAACCCTCGGTGCGGTAGCGCGGGCAGCGCTCCAGGCCGAGGATCTTGTCCGCCACCTGGTCATCACGATTCCATGGCCAATAGAGCCCGCCGTCGAAGCCGCCCCAGGCGTTGAAGGTCCAGTCCACACCGCGCAGGCCGCCCTGGCCATTGGTGACGAAGGTCGGGCCGGTGTCGCGCACCCAGGCGTCGTCGCTGCTGATCTCCACCACCCGAATCGCCGGGTGATCCAGTTGCAGGCTGGCATTGCTGTACTGCGCCGCCGACACGCCGACGGTCACCGGCTCGAAGCCGGCAATCGCCCGCGCCACTTCGGCGAACGCGGCCTGTGCCGGCTTGGCGCCAAGGCGCCAGTTATCCGGCCGCTCCGGCCAGAGCATCCAGGTCTGGCTGTGCGGAGCCCACTCGGCGGGCATGGCATAGCCGTCGGCGCGGGGTGTGCTGTGCAAGGTGTACATGAATCAGGACTCCAGCGAACCATCCAGGGTTTTCAGTGGGCCATACAGATTCGGCCGACGATCGCGGAACACCCCCCAGGCGGCGCGGATATGTTCCAACTGATCCAGGTCGAACTGCTGCACCAGCACGGTCTCATCCGTGGCATTGGCCTCCTGCACCTTCTCGCCGAACTGGTCGGCAATGAAGGATGCACCGTAGAAGGTGATGTCATAACCATCCTGCTCCTCACGACCGACCCGGTTGCTGGCCACCAGCGGCATCAGGTTGGCCCCGGCATGGCCCTGCTGCACCCGCTGCCAGTGATCCTTGGAGGTGATCGAGGCATCATGCGGCTCGCTGCCGATGGCCGTGGGATAGAACAGGATTTCCGCCCCCTGCAGCGCCATGGAACGGGCGGACTCGGGGAACCACTGGTCCCAGCAGATCGCCACGCCGATGGTCGCGTAGCGGGTCTTCCACACCTTGAAACCGGTATCGCCGGGATTGAAATAGTATTTCTCGTGATAACCGGGGCCGTCCGGGATATGGCTCTTGCGGTACACCCCCAGATTGCGCCCATCGGCATCGATGATGGCGATGCTGTTGAAGCGCGCCCGCCCGGCCAGCTCGAAGAAACTGATCGGCAATACCACCTGCAACTCCCGGGCGATCTTCTGGAAGTGCGCAATGGCCGGGTTGTCCTCCACCGTGGTGGCCAGCTGCAGATATTCCGGGTTGGGCTTCTGACAGAAGTACGGCGTCTCGAACAGCTCCTGGATCAGGATGATCTGCGCTCCCTGTGCAGCGGCCTGACGCACCAGCTGTTCAGCCCTGGCGATATTGGCCTGACGGTCCCAACTGCAGCTCATCTGGGTGGCGGCGACGGTAACGAGGCGGGACATGGCTTTCTCCGGTGGGTGGGTTATGGGGTAGAGCATAACCCATAGCGGCAATTACAGCGGAACACCTTAAGTTAGAACTGCGGGATACTGTGGTATGAAAGCGCAGCACATCCATGCTAATAGTGGCACCATGCAATATCACTGATGGCCTGACAGGAGAGTGGACCATGCTGGATGAGCATCCATATTTTCGCTACTGGGGTAAAGCGTCTCCTGCCAATGAGGGCATGGACTTGTTCCATCTCCTGCCCTACCACTCTCTTGACGTATCAGCCTGTGGGCGTGCCTTGCTGGATTTGCCACAGTTTTCGCTGAACTCCCTTGCCGAGGAACTGGACTGGCCTCCCGCAATCGTCGAACACCTGTTCGTCTTTTTTCTGGCATTGCATGACTTGGGCAAGTTCGCCCGCGCCTTTCAGGGGCTGGTACCTGATCTGTCACCCGACCTTGTCCCGGCAGATGAGGACAAACCTTATACCCAGCGGCATGACACCCTGGGGTGGATGTTCTGGCGTGAAGAAGCCGTTGACAGTATGCAAGCTGACTTTCTGCCGGATTGTGCCAGCGAATTCTGGAGTGTCTGGGTGCGCAGCGTGGTCGGCCATCATGGCAAGCCACCACAAGAACACGAAGGCGGCGGGCTGATAGCCCAGGACGCTGGCGAGTTTTTTCTGCGAGCGGATCGCCGGGCCGCACGATCCTTCATGGCTGACATCGCAGAGTTGCTGTTACCCACAGATATTCCGCTGCCGGGCCGGGAACATCTGGTCGCCCTGAAACGCCATACATGGCGATTGGCGGGGCTGTCGGTACTGGCGGACTGGCTGGGCTCCAACCAGGCGTTCTTTCCCTATCGGGCCGAGCCGGGATCACTTGCGAAGTATTGGACATATGCACAGGCGCAGGCTACTCAGGCCATCTCGATGGCAGGTCTGCATGGGCAGGGAGTGCGTGAATGGCCTGCTCCCCTGGCCCTGTTCGACTACCTGCGTGAACCAACTCCCCTGCAGCAGTACGCGGCGACGGTGGAGCTGGAAAGCGGGCCCCAGCTGTTCTTGCTGGAGGACGTAACAGGCGCTGGCAAGACCGAGGCAGCTCTGATCCTGACCCAGCGCCTTATGCAGGCAGGGCGGGCACAAGGGCTGTACTTCGCCCTCCCAAGCATGGCTACTGCAAACCAGATGTATCAGCGCGTCGGCAGCGTCTACCAACGCCTGTATGCAAGCGATGCGCAACCGTCGCTGATTCTCGCCCATGGCGCGCGGCAACTGGTAGATGGTTTTCGCCAGAGCATTCTGCAAGAACAGCCCAGCGATCACACCTATCAGCCCGGTGAAGGCTCGGCCAGTGCCCAATGCAACGCCTGGCTCGCTGACAACCGCAAGAAGGCGCTGCTGGCCGAAGTCGGTGTCGGCACGCTGGACCAGGCCCTGCTGGCAGTACTACCGGCCCGGCACCAGTCATTACGCCTGCTCGGCCTTGCGGGCAAAGTGCTGCTGGTGGACGAAGTGCACGCCTATGACGCCTATATGATGTCCCTGCTGGAAACCCTGCTGACGGCCCATGCACGGCAGGGCGGCAGCGTCATCCTGCTGTCGGCCACCCTGCCGCTGCTGGCACGTGACAGATTGTTGGCCGCCTACCGTTTCGGCCTGAATACCGACGACGGAGAAGGACTCGCAGATGCACGCTATCCCCTCGCGGTACGGGCTGGTCGCGAGCTGGTTGCGCATGCCTGCGCCACCCGCCCACAGGTGCGGCGCAAAGTGCAGGTACAGGCACTGCATGAAGAAGCCGCCGTACTGGAGATGATCACGGAGCAGGCCCGCGCCGGGCGCTGCGTTGCCTGGATTCGCAACACGGTGGCAGACGCCCGCCGCGCCCACCGTTTGCTATCCGAGCATCTGCCACCCGAACACCTGCAGCTGTTCCATAGCCGTTATGCCATGGGCGACCGTCTGGATATCGAGGCCGAGGTGCTGGCACGGTTCGGCAAGCATTCCACCGGTGCCGAACGGGCCGGACGGGTGTTGGTCGGCACGCAAGTCCTGGAACAGAGCCTGGACTTCGATGTGGATCTGATGGTGTCCGATCTGGCCCCCATCGACCTGCTGATCCAGCGCGCCGGGCGCCTGCAACGCCATGCCAGACAGGCCGATGGCAACCCGGCTGCAGACGGCGTCGAGCAACGCCCGGCCCCGGTACTCTGCCTGCTGACACCGGAGCCAGTTGCCGACGCCAAGGCAGACTGGTATGCAGCGATGTTTCCCAAGGGTTGCTTCGTCTACCCGGATGCCGGTGCGCTCTGGCGGGGTGCTCGCGCACTGCTGCACGCCGGCTGCATCATCACTCCCGGCGAAGCGGGACAACCCGGTGCCGTGCGCGAACTGGTCGAAGCAGTGTATGGCGAACAGGCCGAAGAAGTGCCCGACGCCTTGAGCAAGGCCAGCCAGGATCAGGCCGGCAAGGACATGGCGATGAAAAGCCAGGCGCATTTCAATGCGCTGAAACTGAACAAGGGCTATTGCATTGACAGCAGCGATCGCTGGTATGAAGAGCATCAGGTACCGACTCGGCTTGGCGATGAAACGCTGACCCTGTACCTGGCGCTATGGCGCGACGGCGAACTGCAGCCATTACGCAATGAAGGCGCCTATTGCTGGGAGCAGTCAGCAGTGCGCATTCACACAGGCTACGCCCAGTCACTGGCCCCGGATTGGCAACAACGATTCGACAGTGCTTTGCAGCAACTGCGCAGCGGTTGGCGACTGCTGGAAGAGCCAGCATTCATTCTGCCGTTGTTGGAGAAAGAAGGTGCATTGCTGGCGAAAGTGCAAGATGAACGGGGAAGGGTTCTGGAGATGCGTTATGACCAGCGCAGCGGGCTGAGTTGGTGAGAGGCGCTATTTTTGACACCTCTCATTCCAATAAAACTAATCCCCGCAAAGGCGGGGAACATGCTTAGAACAGCTAGCAAGCCGGTTCATCCTCTCTTGTAGGAAAGGAAGTGGCTAGGAGAATGATATCTGAAGTGAAGGGCTTGTTCCTCACAATAAATTTCAAAAAGCTAACAAGCCTTGAAAAAAATACCTCTCAATGTTTTACTTCCTCCAACATTGCAGGATTTGGAGGAGACGGGCATGCGAGCTTTTATAGCTGGACTTGGGATTTCTGAGGCAGGAGGCGCAGAACTTGGCCTGTTAGCTTTTTTGTAGGGGCACTTCTGTTGTGGGGATTTATCACCACGATAAAGAGATTTAGGCTGACCATCAGCATTGACAGGGATTAGATATGAACTTAACAGCAGAGCGTTGGTTGCAAGGGATCTGCAGTCGTGGTGGCCAAGGTGCAGTATCAGTAGCGGAGCTAGGTGATGCCAATTGGCTGGATATCTACTCGCCCCGCCCGGACTTTCGCGGCGCGCTCTATCAGTTCCTGATCGGCCTGCTGCAAATCGCTTACGCCCCACGGGATGTGAAGGAGTGGCGAGACCGCTACAACAGGCCACCAACCCATGAGGAACTGCAGGCAGCCTTCGAACCCTTCAAACATGCATTTCTGCTGGAAAACGACGGCCCTGCCTTCATGCAGGATCTGGCGCTGCCGGATGAAGTCAACCAGCTACCGGTACTGGAGCTGTTAATCGACGCCGGCTCCTCCAGCAACCGTTATTTCAACAAGCCGGCATCAGATCATGGACTGTGCGAAGCCTGCTTCACCCAGGCGCTGCTCACTCTGCAGATCAATGCGCCTTCCGGCGGGCGTGGCGTTCGCACCTCGCTGCGTGGCGGCGGCCCGCTGACCACCCTACTGCTGCCTGCCGATGAAAACGCGACCTTGTGGCAGAAACTCTGGCTCAATGTGATACCACTGGACGCCCTTGACCATCCGCCGGTGAAAGAGTTGAGCGACGTGCTGCCCTGGTTGGCACCCACCCGCACCAGCGACGACAAGAGCGGGCAGGACACTCCGCCAGAATCCGTGCATCCGTTACAAGCCTACTGGAGCATGCCCCGTCGTATCCGACTGGATGCTTCGACTGTGGATCAGGGCCCATGCGCTGTCTGCGCCGCGACGAACGTACGCTTGATTCGCCACTACCGCACTCGCCATGGCGGCACCAACTATACCGGCACCTGGGTACATCCGCTGACGCCCTATAGCCTGGACGCCAAGGGTGAAAAACCGCCCATATCCAGCAAGGGGCACCAAGCCGGTCGCGGCTATCGAGACTGGCTGGGGTTGGTATTGGGCAACGACACCCACCAGCCTGACGCCGCCAAGGTGGTGTCCCACTTCACAACCAAGGTGCGCAGCCCGCAGGCGCGGCTATGGTGCTTCGGATTTTCGATGTCGAACATGAAGTCCCTTTGCTGGTACGACAGCACCCTGCCGGTGCATGTCATCGAATCTGATGTGCTCCGCCCTTTCACCAAGACCGTAAAACAGTTGCTCGACTCCGCCGAGGAGATGGCGAGCACATTACACAGACAAGTCAAGGCCGCCTGGTTCCGCCGTCCCGGTGATGCCGGTAATGAACCCGCAGTCCCACAGAGCTTCTGGCAAGGTTCGGAAGCCATTTTCTATCGACTGCTGGATGAATTGGCCGTGCTGGATTTCGACAGCAAGGCAAAACTGGCCCCTATCTACCGCCGCTGGCTTCTGGAAACACGTCGGCTGATGCTGGATCTCTTTGATCATTGGGTATTGAGCAGTCCATTCGAGCATCAGGACATGCAGCGCGTGATCAAGGCCAGGGCAGCGTTAACCAGGGACCTCAACAGCGGCAAGACGTTGAAGCCGTTGTGGGAAGTTGTAAATCGCCATCACAAGGAGCCGGCATGAAACCCAGAAGACTCAAACTGAACGACGCTCAGCAACGCTGGGTACGCGATTGGTGGCGAGCCTTGCAACCACGCCAGGCCGAAGATCCGCCTTTACCCGGCGGACTCTGGGCAATGGGTCGCGGCGAGCGGGCCCAGCTGCGTCGCTGCAAGGATGCCGAGGAACTGCTGAGTCAGGCCGCCACCCTGTTGCTGGCCGAGCGCCTGATTGCGCTGGACGATAATGCAGGCTTTCTGTCCGACCAGCCCATCAGCTATGAACGAGTGGCGTGGGTGGCGGGTGTGCTGGCTACCATTAAGAGCGATGCGCAGGACAATAAAAGCCTAGCCTGGCATCTTGGCCACGGCGCGGACAATGAGCGCCCCAGGATGAGCGAGCTGCGCTTCAAGACCATGCAACGCAGCTCTACTCTGCATGACCTGTTCCGTCATTGGCGGCGCGCAGTTCAACTGGCCGAGGGCTCGGCGGATGTAGCGCGGCTGGCCGACGACCTGTTGAACTGGCAAATGGAACTCGGGCAATCCGCCCTTCGCGCCAGTGATGGCATCAAGTTTCACTGGGCCTGTGATTATTACCTAAGCAAGCGGGAGCAGGCAGCAGCCGTGGAACCCGTATCCAACAAGGAGTTGACCGCATGACTCGTTTCGTCCAGCTGCATATGCTGATTTCCTACCCGCCCGCCAACCTCAACCGCGACGACCTGGGTAACCCCAAGACCGCGCGCATGGGAGGTATCGAACGTCTGCGGGTATCCTCGCAAAGCCTCAAGCGTGCCTGGCGCACATCGGAGCTGTTCCAGCAGGAGCTGGCCGGCAACATCGGCACACGCACCAAGCGTCTGGGTGTCGAAGTGTTCGATGCCCTGACCACTGCGGGCATCGCTGAAAAGCAGGCTAGGGACTGGGCCGGGCAGATCGCCAGAGTCTACGGCGCAGCGAAGAAGGACAATCCGCTGGAAATCGAGCAATTGGTGCATATTGCACCGCAGGAGCGAGCTACTCTGGATGCGCTGGTTGCCACGCTGGCCCAGGAAAAGCGCGCCCCTACCGATGAAGAGCTGGACAGTCTGCTGCACACCCAGACGGCAGTGGATATTGCCATGTTCGGGCGCATGCTGGCCTCCAAGACGCAATTCAACGGCGAGGCCGCAGTACAGGTAGCCCATGCCCTGGGCGTACATGCTTCTGCCATCGAAGATGACTACTTCACCGCAGTCGATGATCTCAACCGCGACGATCCCGGCGCCGCTCATATTGGTGAGTCCGGCTTCGCCGCCGCCGTGTTCTACCAGTACCTGTGCATCGACCGTGACCTGTTGAAGCAGAATCTGGGTGACGACGAAGCCCTCACGCAAAAGGCACTGCGCGCGCTCATGCAGGCCGCACTGACCGTCGGCCCCAGCGGCAAGCAGAACAGCTTCGCCAGCCGCGCCTATGCCCACTATGCATTGGCGGAAAAGGGTTCACAGCAACCCCGGTCGCTTTCCCTGGCCTTCGTCAAGCCGGTCACCGGTGATGATTATGCCCATGCTGCGGTACAGGTGCTGGAGCAGGTACGCGACAACATGGACAAGGTTTACGGCGCCTGTGCCGACAGCCGAAACCAGTTCAATGTGCTTACGGGCGAAGGCTCGCTGGCCGAGTTGCTTGACTTCGTTGCTCAGGAGTAGCCATGACAGACTATCTGCTGCTGCGCCTCTACGGGCCGCTGGCCAGCTGGGGCGAGATCGCGGTGGGCGAATTGCGGCACTCGGCGGCACACCCTTCTCGCTCTGCGCTGCTGGGGCTGCTGGGTGCCACACTGGGCATCACACGAGACGATGAGTCTGGTCAGAGAGCGCTGACCGCTGGCTATCGCTTCGGTATCAAGCTGGAGAGCACAGGCTCACCGTTGCGTGACTACCATACGATTCAGGTAGGCGTTGCACCGCGCAAGTTCCAGTTCCGCTCGCGCCGCCAGGAACTGGCGGCAGCCAAGGTAGACACCATCCTTTCTGCGCGGGAATACCGTTGCGACAGTCTGGCGCTGGTGGCAGTGGAAGCCTTGCCGGAGGCGCCTGCCGATCTGGACACGCTGGCGCAGGCACTGCGCCAACCGCACTTTCCCCTCTACCTGGGACGCAAATCCTGTCCACTGGCCTTGCCGTTATTACCGCAACGCGCGGCAACCACCACTCTGCGTGAGGCGCTGGATGACATGACATGGCCCTCATTGCTGGGGTTGCTGGATAAGCACCAGCCGCAGCAGAGCTGGCCAAATCGACAGGATCGCCAGGCGTTCCGCATAAAACAGGTGCGCTACTACTGGGAGGACGGTATGGAAGCAGGTCTGCAACCCAGCTTCGAAGCGGTGCGCCACGACCAGCCGCTGTCACGTACTCGCTGGCAGTTCGCACCGCGCCGTGAATGGGTAGCTCTGAGCGAGGGAGAGCAGGCATGAGCCATTATTTTTCCCATGTCCGCCTGGTGGCCAGCCTGAGACAGGATGACTGGCTGCGCAATCTGGCACGACACGGTGAGCCCTACCGGGATCACGCATTGATCTGGCGGCTGTTTCCCGGGGATGACATGCCCCGGGACTTTCTGTTTCGACGCCTGGAGGACGAGCGCAGCTTCTACGTTGTATCCGCCCGCCCACCGCAACCGGACTCAGGCTTGTTCGATATCAAGAGCAAACCTTATGCACCACAACTGGAACAAGGGGCATGGTTACGCTTTGATCTGCGTGCCAATCCTACGGTCAGCGTGCGCCAGGAAAGTGGCCGCTCTCGCCGGCATGATGTCCTGAT
Source organism: Halopseudomonas xiamenensis (assembly GCF_014219065.1). Classification (GTDB taxonomy): domain Bacteria; phylum Pseudomonadota; class Gammaproteobacteria; order Pseudomonadales; family Pseudomonadaceae; genus Halopseudomonas; species Halopseudomonas xiamenensis. The sequence continues at coordinate 107,088 of NZ_JACLGO010000010.1, read as the reverse complement.
GCATGCCAAACAGAGCGCGACTGGCCAGCAACAGGAGCGGCTGTCAGAGATACGCGATGCAGCCGGCCGGGCCTGGTTGTTGGAACGTGCCGAACACTGGGGGTTGTCGATCAGGCCCGAAAGCCTGCTGCAGAATGGCTATCGTCAACACCGGCTCCGACGCAAGGGCAACAATATCGAATACTCCAGTCTCGATTATCAGGGCGTAGCCCAGGTCAGCGACCCGGAACGTTTGCGCACCGCATTACTGGAAGGTGTCGGTCACAGCAAGGGGTTCGGATGCGGTCTGCTGCTGGTCAAGCCCATGTAGATACAACAGGGAAGAAGACGAGCCATGAAAGCCAAGCTGCAGGTACTGGAGCAGGACATCGCCACCCATTCCAAGAATGGTGTGGAATATATCTGTATTACAGACATTGCGCGCTACAAGGGTGGGGATCGAACCGGCATCATTATCGGCAACTGGTTGCGTAACCGTAACACTATCGAATTCCTCGGAATCTGGGAGCAGCTCAACAATCCGAGTTTTAAAGTCATCGAATTCGATGACTTTAAAAAACAAGCCGGTCTCAACAGTTTCACCCTGACACCCAAGCAATGGATTGAGCAGACGGGTGCGATCGGACTGATTTCCAAGGCTGGGCGCTACGGCGGAGGCACCTTTGCCCAGAAAGACATTGCCTTCGAGTTCGCCAGCTGGATTTCGGTGGAGTTCAAGCTTTACCTGATCAAGGAGTTCCAGCGCCTCAAGGAGCAGGAGTTTCAACAGCTGGGCTGGGATATCCGGCGCAACCTGGCCAAGGTCAACTATCTGATCCATACCGATGCGATCCGCGAAAACCTGATCCCCGAAACCTTGTCTCCCAAACAGATCAGCTTTGTCTATGCCAGCGAAGCCGATCTGCTCAACATGGCTCTATTTGGCGTCACCGCCAAGCAATGGCGAGATGCAAACCCGACCCTGAAGGGTAATATCCGGGATCATGCCAATATTCACCAGTTGGTCTGTCTGGCCAATATGGAAACAATGAATGCCCATTTTATTGCCGAAGGCTTACCCCAGCCTGACCGCCTGAAGAAGTTGAATGAATTGGCCATTCGGCAAATGCGCGTATTGCTTGAAACCACTCGCACCCCGCTCCTCAGTGAGGACAACTGAGCATGGCCAGCACACTGTTACCGCCTCTCAAACCGTTACCCATGAAAGATCGGGTATCCATGATTTTCGTCCAGTATGGACAGATCGATGTGCTGGATGGCGCTTTCGTGGTGATAGACAAAACCGGCATACGAACCCACATCCCGGTCGGCTCAGTAGCCTGCATCATGCTGGAACCTGGCACACGGGTATCCCATGCTGCTGTTCATCTGGCGTCGACCGTGGGCACCCTGCTGGTATGGGTGGGCGAATCAGGTGTACGTCTGTATGCCAGTGGCCAACCGGGAGGCGCTCGGGCAGACCGCCTGCTCTACCAGGCCAAACTGGCGCTGGATGACGACCTACGCCTGAAAGTGGTACGCAAGATGTATGAAATACGCTTTCAGGAGCCGGCACCCGCACGCCGCAGTGTGGAGCAGTTGCGCGGCATCGAAGGCGCCAGAGTACGCGAGACCTATAAATTGCTGGCCAAGCAGTACGGAGTCAACTGGCAATCGCGCAATTACGATCGCAACAAATGGGACGCAGCAGATATCCCCAACCGCTGCCTGTCAGCAGCCACATCCTGCCTGTACGGCATTACCGAAGCTGCCGTACTGGCCGCAGGCTATGCACCTGCCGTGGGATTTATACATACCGGCAAACCATTGTCATTTGTCTACGATATTGCCGACCTGTTCAAGTTCGAGACAGTAGTACCATTGGCCTTTCGTATTGCCGCCAAAGCACCGCACCAGCCAGAACGGGAAGTACGCCTGGGCTGTCGCGACCTGTTTCGTTCCAGCAAGATATTGGCAAAGATCATCCCCACTATTGAAGAAGTCCTGGCCGCAGGAGAAATATCACCTCCAGAAGCACCACCCGAATCAGTTCCACCAGCAATACCCAACCCCGAAAGCATCGGCGATGCAGGTCACAGGGCACAATAATGAGTTTTCTGGTCGTCGTTACCGAGAATGTTCCTCCTCGTTTGCGAGGCCGAATGGCTATCTGGCTACTCGAAGTACGAGCTGGCGTTTATATCGGTGATGTTTCCAGAAGAACACGGGAAATGATCTGGCAGCAGCTCAGCGAAGGGCACGAAGAGGGCAACGTGGTAATGGCCTGGGCCAGCAATAACGAATCCGGTTATGAGTTCCAAACCTTGGGCGCCAACCGGCGCTTACCTGTCGAATTTGACGGCCTACGCTTGGTGGCTTTCCACCCTCTTGATACCCCCGATCTTTAACAAGGAAAATTGGTAGAAATTTAGCTGCCGATTTTTCCTTTAAGGAACAGTCGGTTATGCTAAGAGTGTTCCCCGCACCTGCGGGGATTAACCGTGGTCCTTATCGCCCTCGAATGGGCGCGGATCGTGTTCCCCGCACCTGCGGGGATTAACCGGTAGGTCTGTGGCCGGATGCCGACCTGCACGAGTGTTCCCCGCACCTGCGGGGATTAACCGCTGACCACCTCGACTGAGGAAGGCTCTGGGGAGTGTTCCCCGCACCTGCGGGGATTAACCGGCCATCAGCGAGACGCTGGGTATCCGCAACCGGTGTTCCCCGCACCTGCGGGGATTAACCGGACGGCTATATCGTTCGTGGAAATCAAGCTATGTGTTCCCCGCACCTGCGGGGATTAACCGCCAGGCGAGCAGGGCCGCCCATAGGTCGGGATGTGTTCCCCGCACCTGCGGGGATTAACCGCAGTGGAGGGCGGCCGCATGACCCTGGACGAAGTGTTCCCCGCACCTGCGGGGATTAACCGCTTATGCTGGCGCATCGCGTTGTCTGGGAAATGTGTTCCCCGCACCTGCGGGGATTAACCGTCACCCATCTGCTGATCGCGCTTGGTCAGCCTGTGTTCCCCGCACCTGCGGGGATTAACCGGACACGCCGGGGGCCAGGGCGCCCACTCTGGAGTGTTCCCCGCACCTGCGGGGATTAACCGCATTCAACGCCTACATTCGCGAGCGTGACAGAGTGTTCCCCGCACCTGCGGGGATTAACCGATCATGCGCTCAATCGCGGATGGCGAGCTCCCGTGTTCCCCGCACCTGCGGGGATTAACCGCCGGAGTGTGTTTGTCTCTATGGGCGTTGACAGTGTTCCCCGCACCTGCGGGGATTAACCGCTGCTGCCGTGATCGACGTTGATGCTCTGGTAGTGTTCCCCGCACCTGCGGGGATTAACCGCCCATTATCGGGTAGCTCAGGGTGCTTTTGGCGTGTTCCCCGCACCTGCGGGGATTAACCGAAAAGCTAGGCAGCCTTGCCGCTGTTGCATCAGTGTTCCCCGCACCTGCGGGGATTAACCGGTGCCTGAGCGCGCGGATAACGCCGGTGACGACGTGTTCCCCGCACCTGCGGGGATTAACCGCTCCATCTTGAGCTGATCCAGCTTGCCGATACGTGTTCCCCGCACCTGCGGGGATTAACCGCAACCGTTTTCGGCAACCCATTCGTCCCTGTCGTGTTCCCCGCACCTGCGGGGATTAACCGGGGCCGTGGTTAGTTGATATCAGGCGTCCGGCGTGTTCCCCGCACCTGCGGGGATTAACCGCGCATTCAGCGTGGCCCCGCGCCGGTGCTTGCGTGTTCCCCGCACCTGCGGGGATTAACCGTCCCGATCACCGCCATTCAGGTCCATGGGGTGGTGTTCCCCGCACCTGCGGGGATTAACCGCGGACAGCCTATCTACCGGCATGACCAAGCTGGTGTTCCCCGCACCTGCGGGGATTAACCGAGGTCAACCTGCGCGACATCGCCAGCATGTACGTGTTCCCCGCACCTGCGGGGATTAACCGAGGTGAGGGATATGTGCAACTGTTACGACATGGTGTTCCCCGCACCTGCGGGGATTAACCGGTCAGCAAGTTGCTGGATGCCTTTGTCATGCCGTGTTCCCCGCACCTGCGGGGATTAACCGTACATGGGCATTCCCTCGCGGGGTGTGTCGATGTGTTCCCCGCACCTGCGGGGATTAACCGGCATCGCCGAATGTCAGTTCATAGCCTCGGCTGTGTTCCCCGCACCTGCGGGGATTAACCGGATCTTGCCGATCACGCCATCACTGACCCGGCGTGTTCCCCGCACCTGCGGGGATTAACCGCCAAATGTGTCGATTCCCTCCCTCAGTCATCCGTGTTCCCCGCACCTGCGGGGATTAACCGACGGCGTGTTTATCCACTGCCAGCGATTCATCGTGTTCCCCGCACCTGCGGGGATTAACCGCTGGAGCGCGGTCTTGTGCAGGATTCGGCGTAGTGTTCCCCGCACCTGCGGGGATTAACCGATGGAAACATTCCTGACATCCATCCAGCTTGCGTGTTCCCCGCACCTGCGGGGATTAACCGAAAGCGGACAAGGCTGGCGATACCGGATTGGCGTGTTCCCCGCACCTGCGGGGATTAACCGCTGTTCTGCAGCGTGACTACCGCATCGCCAACGTGTTCCCCGCACCTGCGGGGATTAACCGCAAGGCCGGACCCGCCAGCGGTATATCTGGTGGTGTTCCCCGCACCTGCGGGGATTAACCGGAGGAATCATGTCCAGCAAGAAACGATATGAGGTGTTCCCCGCACCTGCGGGGATTAACCGATAAACGCGTGGCGTCGTACAGCTTTGCTGCGGTGTTCCCCGCACCTGCGGGGATTAACCGGTAAAGGCCAGCCCGCGCTGTTCTGCCGATCTGTGTTCCCCGCACCTGCGGGGATTAACCGAAAGCCCGGGGTCTCTGGGTGCCGGTCATACAGTGTTCCCCGCACCTGCGGGGATTAACCGGCTGCGGCCATCCGCGCCGGGTACAGCAAGCGGTGTTCCCCGCACCTGCGGGGATTAACCGATGCCCTCCTCGCCGTAGATGGTCGGCAGCACGTGTTCCCCGCACCTGCGGGGATTAACCGCGAAGAAGTGAGGTGTAGATGGAGGTTGCAGCGTGTTCCCCGCACCTGCGGGGATTAACCGAAAGCGCAAACTAAACGGGTCAGAACCAAGGTGTGTTCCCCGCACCTGCGGGGATTAACCGTCGAGTATCGAGAAACTGGCACCGGACGTGCGGTGTTCCCCGCACCTGCGGGGATTAACCGATGCCGGAGTGGTGACGCTTTATAACCCGGTGGTGTTCCCCGCACCTACGGGGATAAATCAGGGCCAGTCAATCTTCTTGGGAGCTTCTGACCCCAGTAGCCAACTAATCAAGAAGCGGACATCCTGTAGTTTCGGTCACGTTTCATCGCCGCATAGCAATCGAAGCATTACGAGTTTAGACAGGAGATAACTTAACATTGTAACTCTCAGCTTATCGATAAATGGACTAGCCAACTTTAACACTCAGTCCTGAAACGCCACTGACTAAACACTATCCCGGCAAACACACAACCAGCCCCAAGCCATTGCCAGACAGTCAGCCCCTGGCCGAGGAACCAATAGCCCAATACCAGTGCCGACAACGGGCTGAGCAGCAACAGAATCGACATGAACACCGGGTCCAGTCCGCGCAGAGCGCGAAACCACAGCAAATAGGGCAACCCCGTGCCCAGCACCGCCAGGTAGAGATAACCGCCCAGCTCGCCGGCATGCAGCGCAGGTGGCAGCCCCTCGTACCACAGCATCAACGGTAGCAACAGCAATCCACCCAGCAGCAGTTGCCATCCGGTGAAGGCCAGCAGCGGGATGGGCATCTGCCAGCGCTTGATCAACAGGGTGCCCAGCGCCATGCTGACAGCCGCCACCGTGGCGGCGAAGATGCCGACCCCGTCCCAGACCAGCCGGCTTGGCGAGACCAGTACCAGGGCAACCCCGATCAGGCCGAGCAACACGCCCAGCACCGTCTGCCTGGCGGTGTGCTGGCGGAATAGCAGCCAGGCAAAGACCACCACCAACAGTGGCTGCGTGCAGATCAGCAAGGCCGCCAGCCCGCCCGGCAGGCGATAGGCGCTGACGAACAATGGCCAATGCAGCAGCGACATGCACAGCGCGCTGATCAACAGCAGGCGCGGCCACTCGGCCCGCTGCGGCCGGTGGCGGGTCAGCAGCACCATCAACAGCCCTACCGGCAGGATGCGCAGTACCGCAGCGGTCAGCGGCCGATCCGCCGGCAACCATTCGGTGGTGACCAGATAGGTACTGCCCCAGACCAGCGGCGGTAGCGCCGCCATGACCCATAATCGATTCATGCTCTCCCCCTGCCCCCAGATTCTCCGGACGGTACACAGCTGCGGGCAGAAGCTCGAAAGCTTCCGGCCCTTCACCACCGGAGGTGCCAACAACCCTTTCAGCAATATGAGTGCCAAGGTCTTGCCGGCCACGCCAGCCCGGCCTCCCTGTACCCGGTCACGGCGCTGGGCCGGTTCAGGATGAAGCGCTTCGTTGCAGATTGCAGTGGGCAACTGCTTGTCAGCGAACAGCCATTGGCAAACCGGCAGCTGGGACCAAGGCTTTGCGCCTGCTGGTGCGTTTCTTGCTGCGTTATCCCTGCCATCTGCCACTGGAGTCTTGTCATGCAGCGTATACATACCCAACCGGACCCCTTCGAGCCTTTCGCCCTGTCGCAGGCCATCGCCGTTGGCCAGTGGATCTTCGTCTCGGGGCAGGCCGCGCTCGATGCTCAGGGCGAGGTGGTGGGTGCCGGCGACTTTCGGCTACAGGCCGAAACCGCCTTCGGCAATCTGCGCGCCATTCTCGAAGCGGCGGGTTCCGGGCTGGAGGAGGTGGTGAAGGTCACCATCTTCATGACCGACATGCAGTATTTTCCCGAGGTGGTCGAGCTGCGGCGACGCTACTTCTCGCCGCCCTATCCCGCCGACAGCATTGTCGAGGTAAAGGCGCTGGCGATGCCGCAACTCATGTTCGAGATCGAGGCCATCGCCATGCGCGGGGCGCGCGCAGACTGAGCTGCTGCCGGCTATAGCTCCTCCTCGCCGCCACGCAAGCGCTTGAGCCGCCGCCATAGCGTAGTCTGGCTGATGCCGAGGTATTCTGCGGCCTGGCCCTTGTTGCCGCCGAACATCTGCAAGGCCTTGACGATCTCCTCCTGCTCGATGTTATGCAGGTGTCCACCGCGTGGCTCCGCCGGAGGTTGCTCGTAGAGTTCGGGCAGGATTCGCGGCAGCGCTTCCACCAGCACCTCCCAGTTGCCGTACAGCTTGAGCGACACCACCAGGCGCTCGACGTAGTTTTCCAGTTCCCGCACGTTACCGGGCCAGCGGTAGCGCCGAAAGATCGGCGTGACGCCCTTGACCAGTTCGTCGATGGCCACCTCGATGCCGTAGCGCAGCGACTCGTTGCGCATGAGGAACTCGGTGAGCACCGGGATATCCTCCTGGCGTTCACGCAGCGGTGGAATGTGCACCTGGAAGGTACTGATGCGGTAGTACAGGTCCTCGCGAAAACGCCCCGCCCGTACCTCCTCCATCAGGTCGACGTTGGCCGCCGCAACGAACTTGATATCCAGCGGAATGGAACGCCGCGAGCCGACCGGCGAGACCTCCCGTTCCTGCAGCACCCTGAGCAGCTTGGCCTGCTGGGCCAGCGGCAGCGAGTTGATCTCGTCCATGAAGAAGGTACCGCCGTTGGCGCTTTCCAGCAGGCCCGACTTGCCACCACTCTTGGCGCTGGTAAAGGCGCCCTCGGCATAACCGAACAGTTCCGACTCGAACAGCTCGGCCGGAATGGCACCGCAGTTGATGGCGACGAAGGGCCCGTCCGCATGGGCACTGACGTCATGTACCTGGCGTGCGGCCAGTTCCTTGCCGGTACCCGTTTCGCCGCGGATCAGCACGGTACTGGGCGTGGCCCCGTAGATCAGCAATTGGTTCTGCACGTCGGCCATGCGGCTGGAGTGGTATACCAGCCGGCGGTTGTCGCCCTTCTCCAGGGCCACCGGGCTGGGTACCAGATGGTAGAGGAAACCGACCCGCTCACCTTCGACCTCGAACGGCTGCTTGCTGAGGCTGCACAAGCGCTCACCCAGTAACAGCCCTTCGGCGCTGATGCTGTCGGCTTCCAGCACCCTGGCATCAACCAGGCCATCCAGCCAACGGCGGCGCGCTATCGAAGGTACCAGGTTGGTGGCGCCGGTATTCCAGGCCACGATAGCGCCCTCGCGGTTGGTCAGTATCTGGGCATTGCTCGACTGCTCCAGCAGAAACTGCACCAGCGCACGCTGCTGTTGCTGGCGCTTGGCCGCGCCAGCGTGGCGTATCGCCTTGCGGATCAGGTTGCGGCAGGACTCGCGCGAATACAGCAATACCGAATCCAGCCCCCATTGCTCGGCCAGATCGCAGGCATAACTGGAGCCGATGACCACGCCGAACCCCTGGTCGCGCAGGTTATGGAAGAGTTCCTTGGCGTGCTCGGCGGTGCTGTAGGTGTGGTGCGACAGCTCGAAGTCATCGAACAGTCCGAGCATTTCGACGTTGGTTTCCTGCCGCTCGTAGGTGAGCAGCAGGATGCGCGAGGAAATCCGCCGGGCAGTGAGTACCGCCTGGATCAGGTCCGCCTGCTCCACCTTCAGCCCCAGTACGGGTATCGGCAAGGTGTCCTTCAGATAGAAGGCGTTGGCGCCGGCGCTGATGAACACATCCACCGCCTGGCGTTCGATCAGATCCCGCGCTGCGCGCACCGCATCGTTGAAGATGTTGTCGATGATGGTGATGCTGGCCAGGGCCTCGAACTCGGGGATGAGGCTATGCACCAGCCGGCTCAGCTTGGAGTTGCCGATCAGGCACACCCTGACCCGATCAAGTTCCGCATTGGCAAATTCCACCTTCTGACCTCTTTTATTGTTATAGGGAGGGAACAGTGCTCAGGCACGGAAAACCCAGGGCTCCTCCCGCCGTCTTCCGGCCTCGTAATCCTTTATACGCCCAGCATATTGCAAAGTCTCACCAATTTCGTCCAGCCCGCTGAGCAGCCGCTGGCGACGCCCCTCGTCAAGCTCGAAGGCCCAGTCATGGCTACCGACCCGCAGGGTCTTTTCAACCAGGTCCAGCTGCGCCTGCAGGCCGGTATCAGCCTGTGTCAGGGCGAACAGTTGGTCGATGTCAGCCTGGGGCAAGGTCAGCGGCAGCAGGCCGTTGTTGAAGCAGTTATTGCTGAAGATATCGCCGAAGCTGGGGGCGATGATCACCCGCACGCCGAAATCCCGTAGCGCCCAGACCGCATGTTCGCGGCTGGAACCACAGCCGAAATTGGCCTGGGCCAGCACCACGCTGCCGTGTCGATAGGGCTCCTGGTTGAGGATGAAATCGGGATTCTCCCGCCGTGAGGCCAGTGGCGTGTCGATTTCCCCCGGGTCCAGATAACGCTCGTCATCGAACAGAAAGGCACCGAAGCCATGGGATTCCAGACTTTTCAGGTACTGCTTGGGCAACAACATGTCGGTATCGATGTTGGCCCGGTTCAAGGGAATGATGGTTCCCGAATGCGTGATCAGTGGTTGCATGTGTCACAGGCTCCTGAAATCGACCAGCTCACCCGCCACCGCGGCAGCAGCCGCCATCGCCGGGGACATGAGATGAGTACGACCGCCCTTGCCCTGGCGCCCTTCGAAGTTGCGATTGGAGGTGGCCGCGCAGCGTTCCCCGGGGTTGAGCCGGTCGGCATTCATGCCCAGGCACATGGAGCAACCCGGCGCACGCCACTCGAATCCGGCCGCCTTGAAGATGCGATCCAGCCCCTCGCGCTCGGCCTGCAGGCGCACCAGTCCGGAGCCGGGCACCACCAGCGCCTGACGAACCCGACTGTGCACCCGGCGGTCGCGCAGGATCGCCACGGCGGCGCGCAGGTCCTCGATGCGCGCGTTGGTACAGGAGCCGATGAACACGCGATCCACCGGCAGTCCGGCCAGTGGCTGCCCCGGCTCGACTCCCATGTAGCTGCGTGCGCGTTGCCAGTCCATGCGCTGGATGGCATCGCGGGCCTGCCCGTCGTCGGGCACACGGCTATCAATGGCGACCACCATCTCGGGTGAGGTACCCCAGGTCACCTGTGGCTGCACGTCCCGGGCATCGAACTCGATATGCTTGTCGAAATCGGCATCCGCATCGGAATGCAGGGTGTTGCGCCAGTATGCCACCGCCTGCTCCCAGGCCTCGCCCACCGGCGCCATGGGCCGACCGCGAACGTAGCGCTCGGTGACCTCGTCGTAGGCTATCAGTCCGACCCGCGCCCCCGCCTCGATGCTCATGTTGCACAGGGTCATGCGACCTTCCATGCTCAGCGCGGTTATCGCCGTGCCAGTGAACTCCAGCGCATGACCGCTGCCGCCAGCCGTGCCGATGTGGCCGATGATGTACAGGGCCAGATCCTTGGCGGTGATGCCCGGCGCCAGCCTGCCATTGACCTGGATACGGAAATTCTTCAGCTTGCGGCTGCGCAGGGTCTGGGTCGCCAGTACATGCTCCACCTCGCTGCTGCCGATACCATGGGCCAGCGCCGCAAAGGCGCCGTGGGTAGCGGTGTGGGAATCACCGCAGACCAGGGTCAGCCCCGGCAGGGTAAAACCCTGCTCGGGCCCGACGATATGCACTATGCCCTGGCGCGCATCGTCCAGGGAAAACAACGGGATCTCGAAATCACGGCTGTTGTCTTCCAGGGTCGCGATCTGCTGCCGGGCGATCGGGTCAGCCACACCGCCGATGCCCTGCTCGCGGGACAGCGTCGGCACGTTGTGATCCGGCGTTGCCAGGCTGGTATCGCGGCGCCAGGGCTGGCGCGCAGCCTGGCGCAGGTTGGAGAATGCCTGGGGCGAGGTGACCTCGTGCAGCAGATGGCGATCGATATACAGCAGCGTCGAACCGTCCGGCATCTCGGCCACCCGGTGCCGATCCCAGAGCTTGTCATAGAGCGTTTTTGCTCCCATACCTACCTCGAGAATCAATTATCAGGAGCGCGCCCAACCTCAACGGGATTGGGGCACCCAGGGAACCCAGCGATAGAGTTCGTCGGACGTGCCGCTGGCCACCCGGTAGCCGCAGTAACTGGTCAGCCTTCCCCCCGCCTGCGGCTGGATGATGCAGAACGGGCGGCTACAACTGCGCTCATCCACACCAGCCACCCCCAGCGCCTGCCTGGCCTGCTCCAGCTCGGTTCCCCTCAGCTCGGCTGCGGCGCCATCGAGACGGGCGACATTGGCCTGGAAGTGCCCCACCCAGGCCGCCACGTACTGCTCGCACAGTGATGACTGCCTGGGCAGCTCCGCAGGCGCGCCACCACCGCTGTGAGTGCCGCAGGCACTCAGGCACAGCAGCAAGGGGCTAGCCAACCAGCGCAAGACATTCCTCCAGCGAGCGCACGTCCGCATACTTGAGGTCCAGGTCCCTGAGGTTGGCGGCATGCGCCTGCGCGTCACGATCCCCCACCGCCTGCTCCGGGATCAGCACCCGGAAGTCGTGCTGCAGCGCATCCACCGCGGTCGCCCGCACGCAGCCGCTGGTGGTCAGCCCGGTGACCATCACGCCATCGGCCCCCGACTGGCGGATCAGCTCCGCCAACGGGGTACCGAAGAAGGCGCTGGCCCAGAACTTCACCAGCACCGGTTCGTCCGCAGCGGGCTGCAGTCGTGGATCGATGGCCACCAGCGGCGAGTCCGCCGCCAGCACGTTCAGCACCGGCAGCTTTTCCCGGAACACCCGGGCCTGGGCCGGATCGTCATACGCCACGGTAGTGAAGAACACCGGCCAGCCGCGGCGGCGGAACGCCGCCAGCAGCTGGGCATTGGCCGCCACCACTGCATCCGCGGAACTGGCCAGCGGACTGCGTTGCGGGTCGGTAAAGCCTACCGTCAGGTCAACCAGCACCAGCGCATAGCGCTGGGCCGGGGTCAGGACACGTGAATCCAGAGCCATAGTCACCTCAGTTCCAGGACGGGGTAGCCGGAGCCGGCAGGCCGGTTTCCGCGAGACAGCGCGCCTTGAGCTGCTCCAGTGTGCCACCACGATCGAACAGCTGGGTTTCGCCGCGCTCTGCCGCCAGTTGCTCGCGCAGTGCGGCGGTGGCCTGCTGGTCAATGGCGTCATCACCCATCACCACGCCATAGCGCCGTGCACCCTCGACAGTGACCAGACCCTTGCGCACATCACGCAGCACCAGAGCCGGATCACGCGCCAGCGGGTCCCCCCAGCCGCCGCCACCCCAGGTGTCGAACAGCAGCAGGTCGCCGGCCTTGACCTGGATGTTGTCGCACTTGGCCGGCAGGATCTGCCGGCTGCCATCGGCCCGCAGCAGCTCCTTGCGGCTGCGCGCGCCGGGCGCCCCGCCATTCACGCCCCAGGGGTAGGTCAGCCAGCGGTCGTCGTGAATGGAGATTTCGCCGTCCACCAGCAGTCGGTAGGCCACGCGCAGGCCATTGCCACCGCGGTGCAACCCGGCACCGCCGGAATCGGCCAGGGTCTCGTAGGTGTCGATACGCAACGGGAAGTAAGCCTCGACGAACTCGTTGGGCACGTTGGTAAAGCCCGGCCACAACGAGTGGCCGTCCGGCCCATCACCCACCGGCCGGCCGGGGATACCGCCAAAACCGATCTGGAACAGCTGGAACCATTCGCCCTTCTGGTCGTAACCCGAATACATGAAGTGCGGTGAGTCGGAGAAGCCGGCGGCATTCATCGCCTCCGGTGTGCCCTGGCCGAGCAGCCCGCCCATCATGTCGAAGATGCGCCCCAGCAGGTGGGTACGACACGACAGCGCCGCCGGGAAGTTCGGCTTGAGGATGGAGCCCTGAGGAATGCGCACCTCCACCAGGTCATAGAAACCATCGTTGAGCAGGATCGCCGGATCGTAGAGGCTGATGGTCAAGGCGCCGAAGAAGATCTTGAACATTTCCTCGTTGACGTAGAAGTTGACCGAAGACGGCGCCTGGGGGTCGGTGCCCTCGAAGTCGAAGATGGCCTTGTCGCCCTCCCGCCACAGCGCGCAACGCAGGGTGTAGGGTCCCAAGCCGGCACCATCGTCACAGATGTAGTCCTCGAACTCCTGACGCTGCTCGGGCACCACCCGGGTGATGACCTCGCGCATGGCGCGGTGGGTGCGATCGAGCATTTCCTGCTGCGCACTGTAGAAGGCATCGTCGCCAAAGCGCTCGGCCAGCTCGACGCAGCGCCTGCCCGCGGTGCGGCAGGCCGCCACGATGGCATTCAGGTCGGAGCGGTTCCAGCGCGGCATGCGCACGTTGTGCAGGATGACATCGAGCATGTCCGCGTTCATTTCTCCGCGGCGGTACAGCTTGACCGGCGGAATGCGGATACCTTCCTCCCAGATGGTGCTGGCGTTGGTCGGCAGGCTGCCGGGCACCTTCCCGCCGACATCCGACATATGTCCGAACATGGCGGCGTAGTTGATGATCCGGCCATCCTTGAAGATCGGCATCAGTACCAGCCAGTCAGGCAGGTGGCTCACCGCGCCATTGCACAGATAGGGATCGTTGGTCAGGAAGATATCGCCCTCTTCGATCTCGCCGGCATAGCTGTCGAGGAAGCCGGTGATGAAGGAGCCGAACTGGCCGACGATCATCTTGCCTTCGGAGGTGGCGATCATCGGGAAGGCATCGCCCTGCTCGCGGATACCCGGACTCATGGCGGTACGGAACAGCACCGCGTCCATCTCGGTACGGGCGTTGGCCAGGGCGTTTTCGACGATATCGACGGTGATATTGTCCACCTCGATACGTTGGAACGGGGTGTTGTTTGTCTGCTTTATTTTCGCAACCATTGTCGTTACTCCTGGCCCTGGGGGCGAATCAATAGGTTGCCGACGTGATCGACAGCGGCTTCGTAACCGGGGAACAGCACTGTGGTCGAGTCCATCTCCATGACGATGGCCGGGCCGGGCACCACCAGCCCCGGGGTCAGGCGCTGGCGCTGGTACAGGGTGGCCTGGTAGTCCTTGCCGGAGAAGTAGATGGTCGAGGTGCCAGTCACCGCATCCTGCAGGCTGACGCCGCTGGTTTCGAATATGCGCTCGGTGATTTCCGGACGCGGGGAACGCGCAATGGCGCGCAGGTTGACCAGCTCGTGCGCCTCACTCAAGGCAAAGGTGAACAGTTGCTCATGCTCGGCATCGAAGGCGCTGACGATGGCTGCCAGGCCCTGCTCGCGCACCGCCTGCAGATCCACATCCAGCGTCAGCAGCAGGGCCTGGCCCTGGTAACGCACGTCCGCCTGGCAGGTCAGCTGTTGCAGTTCTGCGGGAATACCCTGCGAAGCCAGCGAGTCACGCACGGTATCACCCAGTTGCTGGAACTGTTGCAGGACCTCCTCGGTATCCAGATCACTGATGCGCTTGACCAGCGAGCGGGATGCCTCATCCTTGACCCGCGTGGTGGCATCGCCATAGGCACACAGCACACCGGGCGATGGCGGCACTATGACCGGCCAGGAGTTCATCAGGATACCCATGGCGTTGGCATGCAGCGGACCGGCACCGCCAAAGCCGCACAGGGCAAAGTCCCTAGGATCGTAGCCCTGCTCGACACTGATCAGGCGCAGTGCGCCGTACATGTGTTCGGTGGCGATGCGCACGATACCCTCGGCGGCATCGTACAGGGATACCCCCATGGCATCGGCAATCCGCTGTACCGCAGCGACGGCCAGGTCCTTGCGCACCTGGAAATCACCGCCGAGCTTCTGTTCTACCGGCAGATAGCCCAGCACCACGTTGGCATCGGTCACCGTGGCCTGCTCGCCGCCACGGTCATAGGCCGCCGGTCCCGGCACAGCGCCGGCGCTTTCCGGCCCGACCCGCAGCGCCCTGGTCAACTCGGGCACCGTGGCGATCGACCCACCACCAGCGCCAACGGTGCGCACGTCTACCGACGGTGCCCGCACGGCGACATCCCCGACCCGGGTTTCCCGGCGAATGCGCGCCTGGTTGTTATCGATCAGCGCCACATCGGTCGAGGTGCCGCCCACGTCGAAGGTCAGTACCTTGCTGAACCCGGCCCGTGAACAGAACCAGATGGCCCCAGCGACGCCACCGGCCGGCCCGGACAGCAGCATGTTGACCGGGGTCGCGGCGGCCGACTGGCTGGTCGCCAGGCCACCGTCGGAGCGCAGGATGGACAGTTGCACATCCGGGCGCAGGCGCTGCACCAGCTCGTTCTGCAGATGCTCCATATAGGTGGCCACTTCCGGCCGTACGTAACTGTTGACCACGGTGGTTTCGGTGCGCTCGTATTCCTGCATCTCCGGTACCACCTCGGAAGACAGCGACACCGGCACGCCCGGCAGCACCTGCTGCGCCAGTTCCAGCACGGCCCGCTCATGCACGTCGCTGACATAGGCATTGACCAGGCTGATGGTCAGGGCTTCGATACCCGCCTCCCTGAGCTTGTGCAGCTCCCGGATCATCGCCTCGCGGTCCAGCTCGCGCACCACATTGCCCTGCGCATCGAGACGCTCATCCGCTTCCACCGTCCATTCCAGGGGAGCCAGCAGCTCGCCCTTATTGAAGGTAACCCAGCCACCCAGGCCGCCCGGCACGAAGGAGCGGGCGATATGCAATACCTGCTTGTAGCCCTTGGTCGTGACCAGGCCCACTCTGGCACCACGCCGAGTCAGGATGGCATTGGTGGCGACCGTGGTGCCATGCATCACCGAGCGGATCTCGGAGGGCTGCACCCCGGAGTTCCGGCACAGTTTCTCTATCCCGTTGAGCACCGCAATCGAGGGATCATGCGGTGTGGAAGGGACCTTCGCGGTGTAACTGTCGCCGGTTGCATCATTGATCAGAAGCAGGTCGGTAAAGGTTCCGCCCACGTCTGCACCCAAACGAAAACTCATGTTGCCTCCAGCACTTTTTTATTGGCGTTATGTTGCGCTATGGAAACCGGGGTGCACGGCACCCCGGCCATCAGCTTAGCGTGCAGCTCTTTCCAGTTCACGCAGGGCAATGTCGTCACCGGTGACACCGGGTGTGTTCAGTCGCGGCCCGCCGAGCACGAACACCGTGCCATGACGCCGCTGGTAATCGATGGTGAAACCCGCAGCGGAAATCATGCCGACATCACCATCCTCGGTCGCTATGGTCTTGAGGTGATAGTTCATCCACTTCCAGAACTGCCCCTGGCGGTCATAGGCTTCGGCCTGATAGAAGCGCGGGAACTCGACATCCATGTACATGACCTTCTTGCTGTAGGGGTGCTCCGGTGGTGTAGTAGCCTCCAGTACCCAGACCTGGCGTGGCTCCCAGTGATCATTCGGGTTCCAGTGCGGCCAGTTGTCCAGATCCACCACCGGGAACTCGGCGTTGCCGGAGGCCTTCTGGTTCCAGGTCTCGCCGGTGGAGTTGGCGACCGCCAGAATCCAGCGTTTGCCCAGCAGCTTGTACTCCGGATACCAGGTCGGGTGGGCGTTGAAGATCTCGATGTCATCGTTGAGCTGGTCGGTACCACCGATCGGGTCCATCCAGGTACCGCCCGACAGGCGCCGGGTGCGCCGCACCGACTTCACATAAGCCCAGGAGTCCTCCAGCTTGGGCGAGTCATAGCGGATAGTGAACAGCCCCAGACCGCGGATATCGTTGGGATAGGTCGCATACAGCAGGGTCTTGGTCAGGATGCTGCCATCGCCCTCGACCACCTGGTCGGTACCCAGCCGGCCCTTCATGAAGTAGCGCTTGAATGCCCACTGCTGACGCCGCTCCAGGCCGACCTTGTCATTCAGGAACAGGTAGCCGAAGTTCGGATAGTCCTGCATGTTCTTGATCGGCTGTGCGTAGTGGTGGTTCCAGATCAGCTTGGCCGCGGCATGCGGGTCATCCTCGCTGACATCGGGAAAGGGCATGCCCGCCACCCAGCCCTCGACCAGACGGGTATCGGGATCGTATACGGCCTTGCCGGCATTGGCCTGGGTCGCCGCCATGTAGTCCCTGCCCAGGGTGACGGGTTCGGAGGCCTTGAGCCGCAGGCTCAGGCCCTCATTCTGGATCAGCAGTTTCATCCGCTCGGTCAGCAGGCTGTCGATGCTGTGGCCTTCAAAGCTGTCACCCAGATGTTGATCGAGGTTCTGCTTGTTGATCACGGTACCGGGCGCCAATTCCGCGGCCTGTGCCACCATAGCCATGGAGAAGGACAGCGCCAGCGCTGCGGTCAGTCTATGTACGGTGCTTTTCATTATTGTTGTCTCCCAATCAGAACTGGTAGGTGATCCGCAGCGACAACTGGTCGTTGCCATGGAAGTAACCGAACAGGTTGGTGTTATTGAAGCCCTGCAGGGCACGCTTCTGCCGCTGGTCATCGAAGAAGATGTCCGCTTCGGCACGCACTCGCCAATGGTCGCCATAGGCAAGCTCGACACTGGGGATGATGAAACTGCCGCCATAGCTCAGGTCGGTACCCAGCGCCAGCGCCGGGTTGATCCGGTCGTTGTCGTAGTTGGTCGCCAGGATGGCCGTGGCGATGGTCGAATGCTCCTTGGCGCGACCGCTGAAGCCGGCCGAGTTGACCACTTCGTCATCACGGTCGAAGTTGGTGATCCAGGTGTTGAACAGCTGCACCGAGAAGAACGACGGACGGCTGGTCTTGAGGTAGCGCTGCAGGCTCAGCTGCTTGTCCATGCGCAGCATGGTTTTGACCACATCCTTTTCGATGATGCCGCAGAAACCCGGGAAGAAGGCGCAACCACCGACCTCGCCCGCCTGTACCCCAACGTTGTAGGGCGAGTCGGGGATATAGGACACTTCCGCCGAGAATACCGCATCGACCGACTCGATATAGCGGTTGGCCGTCACCCCGAACACATCCACGAACGGGAAGATCAACTCGCCCACTGTGGAATTCGGGTCAGAGCGGTAATCGCCTTTGTAGGCGCCCTCGAAGCGCCGGCCACTGGCCGCATCACCCACCCCCAGCGGGTTGTTCGGGTTGGGGTTGATCACCGGGTTCACCGAGGGGCCATGGAACCAGCCCAGGGAGTATTCCCATTCCCCGGCCCTGGCCTTCCAGCGCAGGCCGTAGGACGGATCGTCCATATCCGCGTTCTTGTGGTCGAAGTTGTACGGCACATCGGCACCGAAGGTGGCGGATTCGAAGGTGATGCCCTTGTTCGGATTGTTGGCCCAGCGCCCACCTTCCAGGTCGAAGCTGTTGCCGCGGTCACGCGCCCGGTTGATCCGGCCGGGGATGTACAGCACCTGCAGGCTGCCATCCAGGCTATCGAACCGCTCCACCAGATTGATCATCCACAACGGCTTGCGCGAGTCCTCGTTTTCCGGCTCCAGGAAGGAACGAATACGGTTGTCATACCCGTGAATCACGTCCAGTGACTGGAAGAAGTCGGTTTCGCCCCAGACCACCTGCTGCTTGCCCAGCTTCAGCGAGGTAGTGGGTCGCACATCGGTCTGCCACCAGAACTCGCGGATCTCCTCGCTGTTGTAGACATCGTCCATCAGGTCCACGGCGGATTTGTTGCGGTTGCTGAACAGGTCCGATGCCGCGTTGCGGTCCATCGCCCGCTGCAGGTCCTTGAGGTAGTTGGTCTCGATCTCCCGGGCCGCGCGGCCGGAGATATACAGCTGAGAATTGCCCAGGTCCTTGTACAGGTTGACCTTGAGGATGGTGCGGGCCATGGACAGGTCATAGCGATAGTTGCCGCGTCGCTCGGCACCTACCAGCCCGTTCGGGTCCCGTGTATCCATGAGATAGGGATTCTCGAGGTTCCACGAGAGGTGTTCGCGAATATAACCGCTGACCTCCCAGTCCTCGAAAAACCCGCCTTCAGCGCTGGCTAGATCATGCGCTCCCATACTTGCCGCCATTACCGCACAGGCAAGAGAAGTCCGCATGGCGCTCGATTTTGTCTTTTTATACGCGCTCATATTCATTTCCCGATGTATTCAGGTTGGTGAGGTTGCCCTCTGTTGGGGCGTGGTTCGACTGGCTGGCGCCAAAGATGAAGTTGGGTTTGAACACCAGCGCAAGCGAAGGCATGACGAAGAGCGAGGTCAACGCTGACACGGCCAGCCACAGGCCGATCAACATGCCCATCTCCGCCTGGAAACGCAGTGATGAAAAGGACCAGAACAGCACGCCGGCCGATAGCGTGAAGGCAGTCAGCACCACACCACGGCCCGCCGAACCCAGCGATTGCAGCACGGCATCGAGGTGCTCGGCCTCGGGGTGCTTCTCCAGGTACTCCTTCATCGAATCGACGATATAGAAGGCGTAGTCCACCCCCAGGCCGATGCCCAGCGCCACTACCGGCAGGGTACTGATGCTCATGCCGATGCCCTGCCAGGCCATGAAGGCGAAGGTCACCACGTTGGAGATCAGCACCGGGATGATGAAGAAGATACCGCTGACCGATGAGCGATACACCACCAGGCAGCAGGTCACCACCACCAGGAAGGCCAGGGCGATCGCCTCGATCTGGTCGGATAGCAGAATCTCGTTGACCGCAGCGATGATGCCAAGCACGCCACCGAACAGCTTGACCTCGACGCCCTCCAGCGGGTTCTCGGCAATGAACTGGTTGGCGTAGTGGGTCGCCTTGCGCAGGGTGTCACCCTTGTGGTCACGGAAGAACAGCGTCACCGAGGCATTGTTGAATACCACGTCGACGAACTGGTTGAGGTCATCCGGATCGGCTCCCTGCATATAGAAGCTGATCAGCTCGCCGTTCTCCATGCTGCTGGCGCCCAGCTCGCCGTAGCGGGGATTGCCCTCGTAGAGGTTGCGCCGGATGTCGATGACGATATCGGCCAACGACACGGCACCGCCGATCTCCGGCTGGCGCTCCATATAGCGTGAGAAGCGCAGCATCCAGTCCAGTACCTCCGGGCGCTTCATCGCGTCCAGCTCGCCACCTTCGAGCACCACGAACATCTGCTCGGAGCCGGGGTACAGCTGGTTGATCAGGGCGCTGTCGCGGTTGAACTGCGAGTCCTGCCAGAGGATCGGCGAGCCGTCGCTGGCATCACCGACGTTGATCCTGGTGGCTTCGAACATGCAACCTGCCACGAACACCAGGGTGATCGGGCCAACCCAGTAGCGCGCACGGGAACGCACCACCCACTTGGCGCCCACCAGGATCGCCCGCATGAAGCCATCCAGGTTGAACGGGTGGGCGTAACCCTGCGGACGACGGATATAGGACAACAGCACGGGGGTGAGAAACACCGCCGATACGGTAATGCTCATCACCCAGATCGCGCCGACGATGGCGACCTTGTGCAGCAGCGGGATCGGCGTCAGCATCACGCACAGGATGGCGCCGGCATCGGCGTACAGCCCCAGCATGCTCGGACGGAACAGCTCACGCATGGTCTGCTCGGCCACCTTGCGGGTATCCGGCTCGCCGCCTTCGAGCACCAGGTCATCGAAGCGGGTAATCATCTGCACCGAGTGGGAAAACGCCCGGGCGGTAATGATGAAGGCCACGACGATGACCAGCGGATCGAAGTTGTAGCCCAGCAGGGTGCCGATCCCCAGCGCCCAGATCGCCGCAACCACGCCGGCGATCAGCGGCAGTATGGTGCCCCGCCAGGTACGGGCGAACACGAACAGCAGCACCAGCATGGCCACCAGCGACAGGATGGCGATGCCCACGGTCTCATCCAGATAGTGCGACACCCAGCCGTAGAGGATGGGCTCACCGACCAGATGCAGGCTCACCTGATCGGCAACCGGTGATGCATCCAGCAAGGCCTGGATCTGCGGAAAGATCTTGCTGTAGTCCACCAGGTGATCGTAGAAGTCGACCTGGATCAGCGCGGAGCCCAGGTCCCGATCGACGAACAGGCCATACACCAGCGGGTTGTTCAGCACCGCCTGGCGCAGGTCACGCATCTGCTCCGCGGTGCTGGGCAGGTCGGGCCACATCAGCGGCCGCGTTTCAATACCTTCGCTGGAGGCATTGACGCGCTTGAGCTTCTTCGATGCCAGCGAGGTGATCTGCATGGGGTTGACCCCCTGCACCTGCTGCAGGCCGACGGTGATGCGCTGGATCTCCCGGAGAATCTCCTGACGGAAGATGTCACCTTCGCGCGCCTTGACCAGGATGGTCACGCGGTTACTGGCAGCGAAGCTGTCCTGGTATTTCTGGTGCACCTTCACATAGGGATGGTCATGGGGAACCATGTCACTGAAGCGGGTGCGTATATCCAGGCCACTGAGTACCAGGGCAAAGCCCAGGGTGATGAGCCCGACCAGGCTCAGCACCAGCAGCCGATGACGAATGGCCCAGGCGCTCAGGCGCGCCGTGCGGGTTGCAAGATAGTTCATGATTATTGTTCTCCGGGCCAGATTTGCAGTTGGTCCCCATGCAGCAGTCCCAGCTGCTGCCCGATCAACACCACACCGTCGGCGGTGGCCAACAGGCGGTTGTGGTAGCTCATGTCGAGTCCCTCCGGAGCCCAGGCCTGCCATTGCCGCTCGGGATCATCGGTCCTGAACAGTGCGCCACGCGCCCCGGTGACCAGCCATTGACCGTCGCGCTCAACCACGTCGAACAGGTGCTCGCTGGTGAAGGCCGGCAGCTGCTTCCAGTGGTCACCGGCGTCATGGCTGATGAATACCTGGCCCCGATTACCCACGGCGATACCCGTGCTGTCGTGGAAGTGCAGCGCACGCAGGCTTTCGCTGCCGAGCTCCTGAACGCTCCAGGTGCGACCACCATCGCGGCTACGCAACAGGCGACCGAACTCGGCGGCTATCCACAGATCGCCATCCACGCCGGCGCTGATGAAATTCAGGTTGATGTCTTCGTCCAGCCCCAGCATCTGCCAGTCGCTGGCGTCCGCGGAGCCACGAAACAGGGCGCCCATTTCCCCGACCACCCAGAACTCACCATCGATGAACTTGACGTTCTGCAACTTGCCGGCGAGATCCGACACCTGCAGCTCGAGATGCTTCCATGGCCCATCCAGCACGCGGACCCACATCTGCCCCTCATTACCCACCACCACCTTCTGGCCAGCGGGCGACACGGCAATCGACTGCAGGTTGCTGCGCTGCGGCAGCTCTTCCCTGACCCAGTGCTGCCCGGCATCCTCGCTGGTCAGCAGCGCGCCGTTCTGCCCGACGATCCAGATGTTGCTGCCCAGCACGGCGCCGTCGAAGAAGGCATCGCGGCGTTCCAGCAATGGCTGGTCCAGCGGCACCGGGTCGACCGAGGGCTTGATGAACACGGCCGCATAGGCCAGGCCTCCAATCACCATCCATGGCGCCAGGCGCGCCAGCCAGCCTCCGAGAGAACTAAACATTGCGAGCCTCCTGTTGCTTGTGCCACTGGCGCTCGAGCCAGCGGAACGCGTGTCCACCCAGCTGCCCTCCGGTCAGCAGTTGAACCTGGTGTACCGCCTCGACCAGCGCGAGCGGCTCGATCCCGGTGCGGTAGCCCATGGCATCCAGCATCAGCACCAGGTCCTCGGTAGCCAGGTTGCCGGTGGCACCGGGGGAAAACGGGCAACCGCCCAGGCCACCAATGGAACTGTCGAACTCGCGCACACCGCATTGCAGGGCCGCCAGCACATTGGCCAGCGCCATGCCCCGGGTATCGTGGAAATGACAGGACAGCCGATCGGCCTGGCACCCCTGCGCCAGCAGTTGCAGCAGCCGCTGTACCGCGGCCGGATTGGCCGCGCCTATGGTGTCGGCGATGATCACGGTATCCGCCCCGGCATCCAGCATCCTGTGCGTCAGGGCCTGCACCACCTGCGGCGGCGTGGGACCCTCGAACGGACATTCGAAGGCGACAGCGACATAGGCCCGGGCATTCACCCCGTCGGCGCGGGCCTGCTGCATCAGCTGGGCACATACCTCGGTGGTCTGCGCCAGGCTCATGTTGATATTGCGCTGGTTCATGGTTTCGGTGGCCGACAGCACCACAGCGACCGACTCCACCCCGGCATCCCGGGCCAGTTGATAGCCCTTGAGGTTGGGAATCAGTGCCGAATAGTCGACCTCGGCGCGCATCGGCAGGCGAGCAAACAGCTCGCCGGTACCGGCCATTTGCGGCACCGCCCTGGGCGATACGAAGCTGCCTGCCTCGACAGCCCGGATACCGGCCTGCAACAGCACCTCGATCATCCGCAGGCGCTGCTCCAGGCTCAGCGTCTGCCCCTGGCTCTGCAGGCCATCACGCGGGCCGACCTCGTTGATCTTGACGAAATCTCTCATGGCTAGCCCACCACCTTCTGCTGCTTGAGGCCGGCGATGCGCTCGGCGTCATAACCCAGGACCTGCTGCAGCACCTGGTCGGTGTGCTCGCCCAGCAGCGGTGGTGCGCTGTAGGTGTCGGCATTGTCGGCACTGAGCTTGATCGGGTTGCCGGGCACCTCGACCCTGCCGCCCAGCGGATGGGGGATATCCACCACCATCTGCCGGTGCCGTACCTGCGGGTCGGCCAACGCCTCGCTGAAGCGATTGACCGGGCCACAGGGCACCCGCACCTCGGCCAGGCGCTCGACCCAGTAGGCGGTGGTGTTGCTGCGCAGCGCCTCATTGAGAATCCCGTCGATCAGTGGCTTGTTGGCCAGACGCACGGGCTGGGTCTTGTATTTGGGGTCCTTCAGCTCATCGACGTCCAGCAACCCCACCAGGTTGTCCCAGAAACTGTCGAAAATGACCGCAATGACGATGAAGCCATCGGCGGTGGTATAGGTGTTGTAGGGCACATGCACGAAGTGGCCATTGCCCAGTGGCGTGGGGTTCTCGCCGCTGAGCAGGTGCATGGTGGCCATGTAGTTGAGCATGCTGATCTGGCAGTCGAGCATGCTGATATCCACATGCTGGCCGTGTCCCTTGCTGTGACGGGCCTGCAGGGCAGCCAATATGCCCATCACCGCGAACATGCCGCCGCCCAGGTCGCCGATCGGGATACCCGCGCGGGTGGGTGTCTGCTCATCCAGGCCGGTGATCGACATGCCGCCACCGATCCCCTGCACCACCTGGTCGAAGGCCGGCCGCAGGTAGTTGGGCCCGTCCTGACCGAAGCCGGAGACCGAGCAGGTGATGATCCGCGGATTGATATGCTTGAGCTGCTCGAAGTCGATCTTGAGCTTCTGCGGTACGCCGGCGCTGAAGTTGTCCAGCACCACATCGGCATGGCGCACCAGGTCATAGAATACCGCGCGCCCCTGCTCGTTCTTCAGATCGATACAGACGCTCTGCTTGTTGCGGTTGAGCGTCAGGAAGTACGCCCCCATGCCCTTGTAGGAATGCTTGGGATCAGTCGCCAGCAAGGCGCGGGTACCCTCCCCCGATAGCGGCTCGACCTTGATGGTCTCAGCCCCGAGATCTGCCAGCAGCATCCCGGCGTAGGGACCGGACAGCATGTGGGTCAGATCGAGGATGCGAATCCCCTCTAGCGGTTTACTCATGGCTTTTCTCTTTTATATTTATTTGCGTTCTGCAATCCCTCAAGCAAGCACCTTGCCAACATCCTTGAAAACAAATAACTCATTGTTTTTAAACAAGTTATAAATACAAAAAAGACTGCAGAACAAACCAAACGAGAAGCTGAAGTTGCAATGTGAAATACCCGTTTCACATTGCAACTTCGCAATAAAGCGGCAAGGCGGACCCAAAAAAAGCCGGCACCCGAAGGTGCCGGCAACGCCTACTGGCGGAGCAGCTGCTTAGCCGAAACGAGCCAACTCCATCGGCCCACTGAATTGCTCGATGGACCCCGGCTCTATATAGCGTTTCCAGTTGTCGAAGATCTCCCGTCCAGCGAGAAAGCCCTCGAAGATGGCATGGTCGGTCTTGCGGGGCACCACGGCATCGCCGACCCGGTGCACGTTCGGCAGGACCGCCTTCAGTTGATGGTACAAAGCGTCCACCGGCAGATGCCGCACCGCCAGCACTATGCTGTCGAAGCCCGACAGGGTTTGCTCATCGCCGGTATACAGGTTGAAGATATCCACATCGCCGTCGCGCACCTGGCTGACCCAGGCGTTGAGGGTGTAGGTCAGCCCCTGGCTGAACAGGTTGGCATAGACCACCGGCTGGTCCAGGGTCGTACCCAGACGATGGAACAGCGCGTTCCAGCGGGTCAGCACATGCACCTGATGGCCATTTTCCACCAGCAGTTCGCTGATCCCGGCAGAGTAGCGGTTGCCCTCCTCATCCAGCACCAGCACCCGCTTGCCGACCCGCTCCGGGTGCGCCAGCACATCCAGCGCGGTCAGCACCCGGTCGCTATCCAGGCCGGGCACCTGCTCCACCAGCGGGTTGATATCGGAATAGCCACTGCGATCCGGCACCGAGCCGGTGGCAACTATCACCCCGTCCGGGTTCAGGGCCTGGATCATCCCGACATCGGCCTCGCAGTTGAGCCTGACCTTGACCCCATGCTTGGCCATGTGCACCTTCAGGTCCTCGGTGATCCAGGCAAAGGAGTCGCGGCGTGGCAACTTGACGATCTGGTTGACCTGGCCACCCAGCTCAGGCCCCTTTTCCAGCAGGGTGACCCGATGCCCGCGCTTGGCCAGCCCCTCCGCCGCCTTCATGCCAGCCGGCCCGCCGCCAACCACCACCCAGTGCCTGCTGACCGGTGCCAGCTCCAGCGTCTGCGGACCGAACACCTCCTCGCGACCGGTCGCCGGATTGATCTGGCAGGTCATGGAGGTGCCATGGAACAGGCGTGACACGCAGCCCTGGTTGCAGCGCAGGCAGTGGTATATCTCATCTTCCCTGCCCTCCGCAGTCTTGTTGGCGAACTCCGGATCGGCGATCTGGGCCCGGGTCATCGCCACCATATCCGCCCCGCCACGGGCCAGGATCGCCTCGGCCTCACCGGCACTGCCGATCCCGGACACACAGAATACCGGGATCTGCACCGCCCGCTTGAGCCGCGCCACCGGATCGGCCAGCCAGCCATTGGGCACATCGTACGGCGGCATGATGTAGGTGGCCGACTGGTACACACCGGCGGTGGCCATGATGTAATCGATATCCCCGGTCGCCTCCACGGTACGGGCCACCTCGATCCAGTCGTCGATCTCCATGCCGCCGGGCACCATCTCGTCCATCGACAGGCGGATGCCCACCACATAATCCGGCCCGACCCGCTCACGCACCGCGCGTATCACTTCCAGTGGATAACGCATGCGGTTCTCGAAGCTGCCGCCATATTCATCATCGCGCTTGTTGAACAGCGGCGAGATGAACTGGTGCAGCAGATAACTGTGCGCCAGATGCACCTCGACACCATCGAAGCCCGCCTGCTTCGAATAATCGGCCGAGACCACCCAACCATCGAGCACCTCATCCATGTCGCTACGCTCCATGGCCTTGGCCATTTCACCGAATACCGGCGACTTGATGTTGGATGCCGACCACAACACCCGGTAATCGTCCATGGCATGGGTTTCACCCATGACGCCGAAATGGTTGAGCTGGGCGAAGATATGCGAGCCAAAGCCATGTACCACATCGGTCAGGGCGCGATCGCGCTCTACCATCTCCGGCCGGTAGCCATAGGAGTAGCCGCGGCAGAAGGTATTGGAGGTAGGGTGGATCAGGCGGTTGCCGGTGATCATCAGGCCGATGCCGCCCTTGGCCCGGGCGGCATGATAGTAGACATCGCGGTCGGTGGTCAGGCCTTCCGGCGAATTGAAGGCCATGGCGTGCGCCGATTGCATGATACGGTTGCGCACCGTGATATTGCCGATCTTCAGCGGCGAGAACAGATTGGGATAACGCTCAACGGTCATCAGGTCTTCCTCCGGGCTCGGCGCACCGACGCCGGCCCCTTATCGTTATGCTTGTTCAACTGCCAGTAGCGCCCATGGCGGTATGCCAGTCGGCACCGAAGCCCTCCAGCTCGCCCTGCTCGATGAAGCGCGCCGGGTCATCCAGCAGCTCGCGGCCAGCCAGCATGCCCTCGTACAGGCTGTCCTGCAGTGGACGCGGCAGGTTGGCATCGCCGATGCAATACAGTCGCTCGATCCGACCTTGCAATTGGCGGTAGAGCGCATCATCCGGCTGATGTCCGGCGGCGATGATGAAGCTGTCAGCTTCCAGCAGCTCGCTGTCCTCGTCGGTGAACAGGTTGAGCAACTGGGCACGCCCGCCGTCGATACGCCGCACCCAGCTGTTGAGGGTGTAGCGCAGGCCCTTGGCGAACACATGCCGGTAGTTCACCGGCAGATCCAGGGTCAACGCCAGGTTGGGAGCCAACGCGGTGAAGCGGCTGACCAAGTGCACCTCATGCCCGCGGTCCAGCAGGAACTCCGCGGTGCCCAGGGCATAGCGGCCACCATCCTCATCGAACAGCACCACCCGCTTGCCGAGCCGCTCCGGCGCCTGCAATGCCTCGATGACACTGTGCACATTGTCCTGCTCGGTACCCGGCACCCGGTCCAGCGCAGGCCGGGTGGAGGTGAATGCGGTCTTCAGGGGGATCGAGCCCGTCGCCAGGATCACGCCATCGGCGCCGGCACCGATGATGGCCTCGGCGTCCATGGCGGTATTCAGGCAGATCTCCACCCCGGCCTTACGCAACTGGCGCTCCAGGTCGCGGGCGATGAAGCCGAACTTCTGCCGGCGCGGTAGCTGCGCCGCCAGCAGCGTCTGCCCGCCCAGCTGCGCAGCACGCTCCACCAGGGTGACCTGGTGCCCTCGCTGGCGCAGGGTCAGTGCCGCCTTCATGCCCGCCGGGCCACCGCCGACCACCAGCCAACTCCCCGGCTGCCCGGCGGCCTGCAGGGTATGCAGTCCGAAGCGCTGTTCGCGTCCCGCGGCGGGATTGACCACGCAGGAGATGGCGTTGCCCGCCATCAACCGGGCGATGCAGGCCTGGTTGCAACGGATGCAGTGGGTAATCTCGTCCTCGCGCCCTTCGAGCAGTTTGTTGCAGAACTGCGGATCGGCGATCTGGCTGCGGGTCATGGCGACCATATCGGTGGCCCCTTCGGCGACCAGCGCCTCAGCTTTGTCCGGATCGACGATATGACCAACGATGAACACCGGAATATCGCTGATCTCACGCAGCGCGGCGCGCAGCCGGGCGCCATCCTCTACCAGCCAGTTCTCCGGATAGTCGCCAGGCGGAATCTGGTCGGCATGCGCGGCGTAGGTACCGGCGGTGGCACTGACATAATCGATCAGCCCGGTTTCGACCATCTTGCGGGTCATCTGGATCGCGGTGTCGGCGTGCATGCCGTCCACCGTGCATTCATCCAGCGAGACCCGGATGCCAACCACGAAATCAGGCCCTACCGCGTCGCGCACCCGCTGCATGGTCTCGATCGGGAAACGCACGATATTGTCCAGGCTGCCGCCGTACTCATCGGTACGCTTGTTGTAGACGAACGACAGAAATTGCTGATGCAGATAGCCGTGCGAATAGTGCAGCTCGACGCCATCGAAGCCGGCCGCCCTGGCATTGCAGGCAGCCAGGGCAAAATGATCCGAGACCTCGTCCATCTCGGCCTTGGTGATTTCCCTGGCCCACTCGTTGTATGCCGGGGACTTCATGGTGGACGGCCCCACCAGCACGCGATAATCATCCAGCGCACCGCTGCGCCCCTGCGGGCCGAAATGGATCAGCTGAGCGAAAATCCGCCCACCGAAGCTGTGTACGGCCCGTACCATTTCCGCATCGCGTTCGATCATCTCGTGACGATTACCCCGCGCCAGCGAGCGGTTCGGCCCGGTGGACTGGGGATGGACATGACGTGCACCGGTCACGATCAGACCGATGCCGCCCTTGGCGCGCTCGGCCTGGTAATGGATATCACGATCGTTGGTCAGGCCATCCGCCGAGGCGAAGCCCTTGGCGTGGGCGGTCTGCATCAGGCGGTTGCGGATGGTGATATTGCCGATCTTCAGCGGCGTAAAGAGCGAAGGGTAGCGTAGCTCCCCAGGCTGTTTGGGTTGGTTCATCCTGCCTCATCCTTTTTATTGTTGTATTTCAGGAAGAGGGCCGCCCAGCCCGGGGAAATCAAGGATTGGCCGGGCAGCCCGTTGCCTTGAGGGCGTCAGCGCAATACGTTCTCCCCACTCATGAACACGAATACCCGGCGAAACTTGCCATCCTCGACATACCAGAAGTTGCAGTTGCGCAGGCGGTTCTCATTGCCCTGGTGATCCTTCAGGTAGACGTTGAAGCGGGCGCAGACGGTTTGCGTGACTTCATCGGCAGCCACCTCGAAGTCGCCATGCCAGATTTCCTCATAACCGGAAAACAGGTTATCGAACATCTTGCGCACACCCGACTGACCGCTATGGGTAAGGTTGTCGGTCTGGATGGTGAACTGCACGTCTTCATGACAGCAATCCAACACCTGCTGCATGTTCTTCTTGTCGACATTGCCGAAGTACGAGTTGATGGCCAGGTCGGTCAGTTGTTCACGGGTCAAACGAGTCATGTCACTCTCCTGATTGTTATTGTCAGTCAACAAAGGCGTGGTAGGCCGCATCGTTGGGGTTTTCCGGTGCGGGATAGGCCTTGCGGCTCTGGCTCAGCCCCAGGCTGAGCATCAGTTCGCACAGCTTGTAGGAGACCTGCCCGGGATTGATTACCGGAATCGGCAGGTGCTCGCTCAGATAGGCATGGGATTGGTGCATGGTGGTCGAGCCGAGGACGATGACGTCAGCGCCGTCTTCTTCCATGGCCTTGCGCGCTTCGGCCTCCAGCTTGGCGAACACGATATCTTCCTTGCCGCCCAGCAGCTCCTTGAGATCGGGGCGGGTCTTGATCGAACGCAGCGAGGCCACACGATCCCACAAGCGGTATTCAGTCAGGGTTTTCTCATACAGGGGGAACCACTCGTCCCACATGGTGATGACGCTGAACTTCTTGCCCAGCATGCAGGCCATGTAGAAGGCCGACATGCCGGGGGCAATCACCGGGATATCCAGACGGGAACGCAGGGCCGCCAGCCCGGAGTCGCTTACCGTGTCGATACAGACGGCGCTGTAGCCCTCTTCCTGGGCACGGATGCCAGCCTCGACCACCGAAAAGTCCATCAATAACACGTCATAGGCACTGTCAGCCAGGGAGGCACCCCTGGCCACGGGCACGAACTCCGGATGAAAGCCCGGCAGGATAAGACTGTCGGGTAGCTGCGAGGCACGATTCATGGCACCGGCCTGATCCATGGGGATCGGAATAATGACCTTGATACGATACGTCATGATGTCTCCTTCCTGGCGCCATGGCTTGTCTGGCCGTACGCCCTTTATTGTTGTTGTCGAAGGCGATGCAATATGGCGGCCAAGTCTGGACAAATCGCTCCAGCCCTTGAAGCGTGTGGTTCTGGTGGTAGGGATCTGGCAGGACAACTCAGCGAGCAGTGCAATATGAAATCGTTCAGTGCAATAGGAAACCCGGACAGGATGATCCGGATATCGATCGAGATGATGCAGACACAGCGCCCCCTTGGGTTGTCGAGCGCCTAGGGCCGCGATCGGACCGGGTCGCGCTGGACCGGGTCGCGCTCGACTCGACGACGGGCCTCTGCACTCCCGCATGGCCTGCAGGCGCGCTACACCCCATAGCCGCAGCGCTTACGAGACCAGCAAGCCCTGCTGATAGAGGTCAGTCAGGCGCGGACACCTCACAGCCCACACCGTCTGCAACGACATGGGCTGCTCAACTACCGGATCGCCAGTCTCATGCGAAAATTACAACTGACCGGCCTGCCACTCTGCTTCCCGGCTGGCAAAAGCGGCCGCGATATCCGCCACGCTGTCGGAGGCGATACTCTCCGGCAGTGGGTCGAGGCCAACGCTGGCAAAAAGCTGCCCATAGCTGTTGCGCAGTTCTGCATAAGCCAGATCGCGGCGTAGATCGGCTTGCAGGGTATTGAGTTCTCCCTGGATCAACTCCAGCTCCCCGATGCCTTGGGCCTGATAGCGGTTACGCAGCTGCTCAACGATCTGCCCATCCAGGCCGGCCAGTTGCTGGCTGGTCTGGAACTGGCGCTGGGCCTCACGGAAATTGGCATTGGCCACATGCAACTGGGCAAGGACTGCCATCGACATGGCTTGTCGACGAGCATCCGCGACCTCTTGCCCAGCTTTGGCCACGTCGATAGCAGCCGGTGCCGAGAGAACATTGAACAGGTTCCAGGTGACCTTCACACCGTAGTCGGCCCAGCTCTGGTTAACCAGAAAGGAGTTGCTGTCGTAATGTCCACCGGTCGAGAATTCCAGGCCTGGCAGCAGGCGCAGCATGGCCTTGCGCGTTTCTGCGGCGCTGATGCGGGCATGGTAGTCCTGCTCACGCAGCTCGGGGCGGCTGGCCAACGCTTCCTGCTCGAGTCTACTCAGTTCGACCTTGAGCTCCGGTACCTGATAGCCCTCCTCGGGAGCCAGTTCCACTTGGGTGCCCAGGGGCAGATTGATCAAGGTGGCCAGTTCGGTCTTGGCCAGCGATAGTGCTCGCCGCTGCTCTTCCAACTGGCGAGTGGCTTCGATCAGGGCACGCTGGTAGCTCAATGCCTGAATAGGATCGCCAATACGCTGTTCACTGAGACGCTGGCTGTTGTCACGGGCCTGGGCGACGCGCGCCATGAGGCTATCGATCTGCGTCAGCAGACGGTCGGCGGCGACTGCGCGCCAGTAGGCGGAGCGCACGTCCTGAACAATGGTGTGAACCACCTTGCGCCGACGTTCCTGAACGATCAAGCGCTGGTCACCCTGCTGTTTGGCGCTGACGTAGCTGACACCAAAGTCCAGCACGTTCCATACCATGGTCAGGTCGGCAACGCCGCGATCGCGATCCTGCGAGGTAGATGGTTCCAGCGACTGGGTGCCGGTTTCCACGCTTCGACTGCTTGAGGCGCTGACATTGCTGCGTCCGGCATACCCGGCCGAGAGAGCCATGCGCGGCAGCATATCGAAGGTGGCCAGGTCGACCTGGCGCTGGGCCATGGCCTCCTCCATTACCTTAAGACGCGCTTCGAGGTTGTACTTCACCGCACGCGCCATGGCTTCGTGCAGGGTCAGCGGGGCGCTGAGCGATTCCTGATCGGCAAACATGGTTTGCAGATCGCTTTGCGCACGCTGCTCGCTGACACTGCGCTCAATGGGCTGGCTGGTTACAGCGCAGCCGCTGATGGTCAGGGTCAGCAAACTGACCGCAAATAGTGCTTGGCTCTTTTTCATCCTTGGGCCGCCTCCTCGCTACGGCACCAACTCACTGGTTATTCGTTGTTATGTGTTGGGTCAGCTTGGCGACTGAGCCGCCGCTATTTGTTGCAGAGCCTGGGCCAACTCTCGGAGCTGACTCTGTTCGCCCTCTCGCAGATCGTTCAACTGTTGACCCAGCGTGGGTGCGCCAAAAATGCCGCCGTCATGGCCAGCACCCCATTTCTTGCCATCGAAGACTTCCAGTTGCTCGCTCTCTTGCAGTACGTCCTGGCCGAAGAGGCTGGAGAGACTGCTGGAGCCGAACACCCCACCGTCGCCGCCACCAAAGCCGAGGAAACCGATGCCCGAGCCATCACCGCCCACATCACTGGAACTGGCGAAGACCTGGGCGATATAACTCGGTGCCAGTGGGTTCTGGTTGATGAAGATATTGCCCAGTGTGGGAATGCCGCTACCCAGCGTCGGCACCTCGAATAGTGGTGGTGGCAACAATGGCGAGGTCGTGGTGGGCGGTGGCACGCTTGGCAGCGCGGGCTGCAAGGATACGCTCGGCGTATCGACATTATGGCTCGGCGGATAGGCGCGAAACTCGGGATCACCTGTGCTTGCTGCCAATATGTAGCTCTGCCCGATCAGGCCACTGGTGAGGGCGTTACCAGCGGCATCAGTAATCAAGGTACCGCTGTCCGCCAATGCAAGCGCCAAGGTTCCGTTTCCGGCTACATCATTGATGGTCACCTGGTAGGTACGCCCATCTATCTGCACCAGATTACCAAGGTTGCCGATGACGTTGCCGGTAGTCACCAGGCCGAAGTCGGACAGGTCGACACCGCTCACATCCTCGCTGAAGGTCACGGTATAACGCACAGTGCGCGCATTGGTAGGTGATGGGTCCATGGTGACGATCGCGCTGACACTGGGTGCTGTGGTATCCACGATCACCCCGCTGGTGTCGCCCACATTGTTCAACGTCAGATCCATGGCATTGCCGCTGACGTCATGCAGGCTGCCACCGTTTATCTCCAGGCCATTGACGGCGATGCCATCGGCATCGTTGAGGCCGGCCTGCACGCTGTATTGGAAGACCAGGGCATTGGTGCCGGAGCCCGCCACATAGTCGGCGAACACCATGGTGCCACCAATATCCAGGACCAGGCGCGGTGTGCCATCGATGATGACCACTTCACTGGTATTGACCACGAAGGTCAATGTGTCGCCGGCACTGTAGTGTACGGCGAGCGGGACACTTACGTTGTTGACGGTAGGTATCTGCGTGTCGATGACATAGTTGTTGGAGTCGGTGGTGCCGCTGCCGGCGTTACCCGCCAAGTCGGTCACCCCGGTATTGTCCAGAGTAATGAGGTTGCTGGTGTCTTCGATATTGGCGTCCGGCGTCAGCGTGGCCGTCCAGGTAATCCCTCCGTCTGCCGAGGTCAACCCGCTCAATGTGCCGTTGGCGACGGTGAAGTCTGCTATGTCCAGCCCGCTGACTGCCTCGCTGAAGGTGATGGTGACCGTGGCGGTGTCGCCTGCCGCCAAGGCGGTATCACTTACCACGATACTGGCCGTCGGACGTTGGGTATCGATGGCGTAGCTGTTGGAGTCGGTGGTGCCGCTGCCGCTATTACCGGCGGCATCCTGCACCGCAGCATTGTTCAGGGTAATCAGGTTAGCGGTATCTTCGACATTGGCATTCGGTGTCAGTGTCGCGGTCCAGGTAATGCCTCCATCTGCCGAGGTCAACCCGCTCAATGTGCCATTGGCGATGGTAAAGTCAGCTACGTCCAGTCCGCTGACCGCCTCGCTGAAGGTGATGGTGACCGTGGCGGTGTCGCCGATCGACAGGGCGGTATCACTCACCACGATGCTGGCGGTCGGACGCAGGGTATCGATGGCGTAGTTATTGGAGTCGGTGGTGCCAGTGCCGGTATTGCCGGCGGTATCGGTATAGCCGGTGTTGTCCAGGATGATCAGGTTGCTGGTGTCTTCGATATTGGCGTCCGGTGTCAGTGTCGCGCTCCAGGTGACACCGCCATCACTGGAGAAGAGTCCGCTGAGGCTACCGTTGGCAACGCTGAAGTCCGCCGTGGTCAGTCCGGTGACCGCCTCACTGAAGGTGATGGTGACCGTAGCGGTTTCACCAGCCACCAATGCAGTATCGCTCACCACGATGCTGGCGGTCGGACGCTGGGTATCGATAGCATAGTTATTGGAGTCGGTGGTGCCAGTGCCGGTGTTGCCCGCCGCATCGATATACCCGGCGTTGTTCAACGTGATCAGATTCGCTGCATTCTCGACGTTGGCGCTGGGCGTCAAGGTTGCCGTCCAGGTAATACCGCCATCGCTGGAGCTGAGTCCGCTAAGGCTACCGTTGGCAACGCTGAAATCCGCCGTGAGCAGTCCAGTCACCGCCTCACTAAAGGTGATGGTCACCGTGGCAGTTTCGCCAGCCGCCAGTGCGGTATCGCTGACCACGATACTGGCCGTCGGACGCTGGGTATCGATGGCGTAGCTGTTGGAGTCGGTGGTGCCGCTGCCGGTATTACCGGCGGTATCGGTATAGCCGGTATTGTCCAGGGTGATCAGGTTGCTGGTGTCTTCGATATTGGCGTCCGGCGTCAGGGTCGCGGTCCAGATGATACCGCCATCACTGGAGCTGAGTCCGCTGAGAACGCCGTTGGCAACACTGAAGTCGGCCAGATCCAGACCGGTCACCGCCTCACTGAAGGTGATGGTGATCGTGCTGGTTTCACC
>NZ_JACLGO010000010.1:0-72056 GCF_014219065.1 Halopseudomonas xiamenensis | reverse complement strand
TTGGCAACACTGAAGTCGGCCAGATCCAGACCGGTCACCGCCTCACTGAAGGTGATGGTGATCGTGCTGGTTTCACCTACCGCCAAGGCAGTATCACTCACCACAATACTGGCCGTCGGGCGCAGGGTATCAATGGCGTAGCTGTTGGAGTCGGTGGTGCCGCTGCCGGTATTACCCGCCACATCGGTATACCCAGCGTTGTTCAGGGTGATCAGGTTTGCTGCATTCTCGACGTTGGCGCTGGGCGTCAGGGTTGCCGTCCAGGTAATGCCGCCATCGCTGGAACTGAGGCCGCTGAGGGTGGCATTGGCCACAGTGAAATCGGCCAGATCCAATCCGCTCACTACTTCACTGAAGGTGATGGTCACCGTGGTAGTTTCACCAGCTGCCAAGGCGAGATCACCCACCACGATACTGACCACCGCCGGACGTTGAGTATCGATGGCGTAGCTGTTGGAGTCGGTGGTGCCGGTGCCGCTATTACCGGCGGCGTCCTGTACGCCGGTGTTGTCCAAGGTGATCAGGTTGCTGGTGTCTTCGATATTGGTGTCCGGCGTCAGGGTCGCGGTCCAGGTGATACCACCATCGCTGGAGCTGAGTCCGCTGAGGCTACCGTTGGCAATGCTGAAGTCCGCCGTGGTCAGTCCGGTGACCGCCTCACTGAAGGTAATGGTAACCGTAGCGGTTTCACCAACCGCCAGTGCAGTATCGCTCACCACGATGCTTGCGGTCGGACGTTGAGTATCAATGGCGTAGTTGTTGGAGTCGGTGGTACCGCTGCCTGTGTTACCGGCCGCATCGGTATACCCGGTGTTGTCCAGGGTAATGAGGTTATCGGTGTCTTCGATATTGGTGTCCGGTGTCAGCGTGGCCGTCCAGGTAACACCGCCATCACTGGAGCTGAGTCCGCTGAGACTACCGTTGGCAACGCTGAAGTCCGCCGTGGTCAGTCCGGTGACCGCCTCACTGAAGGTAATGGTGACCGTAGCGGTTTCACCAGCCGCCAGCGCAGTATCACTTACCACGATACTGGCCGTTGGGCGCTGGGTATCGATGGCGTAGTTGTTGGAGTCGGTGGTACCACTGCCTGTGTTACCGGCCGCATCGGTATACCCCGTGTTGTCCAGGGTAATGAGATTACTGGTGTCTTCGATATTGGTGTTCGGTGTCAGGGTCGCTGTCCAGGTAACACCGCCATCACTGGAGCTGAGTCCGCTGAGACTACCATTGGCAACGCTGAAGTCCGCCGTGGTCAGTCCAGTGACCGCCTCACTAAAGGTGACGGTGACCGTAGCGGTTTCACCAGCCGACAGCGCAGTATCACTTACCACGATACTGGCCGTTGGGCGCTGGGTATCGATGGCGTAGCTGTTGGAGTCAGTGGTACCGCTGCCGGCATTGCCCGCCAAGTCAGTCACCCCGGTATTGTCCAAGGTAATGAGGTTGCTGGTATCTTCGATATTGGCGTCCGGCGTCAGGGTCGCGGTCCAGGTAATACCACCATCGCTGGAACTGAGGCCGCTAAGGCTGCCATTGGCTACGCTGAAATCGGCCGTGTCCAGCCCGCTTACCGCCTCACTGAAGGTAATGGTAACCGTGGTGGTTTCGCCAGCCGCCAGTGCGGTATCACTTACCACGATACTGGCCGTTGGGCGCTGGGTATCGATGGCGTAGTTGTTGGAGTCGGTGGTGCCAGTACCGGTGTTGCCAGCAGCATCGATATAGCCCGTGTTGTCCAGGGTAATCAGATTACTGGTGTCTTCGATATTGGCATCCGGCGTCAGGGTTGCCGTCCAGGTGATGCCGCCATCACTGGAACTCAGTCCACTCAAGGTGCCATTGGCGATAGCAAAGTCACTCACCGTCAAGCCACTCACCGCCTCACTGAAGGTGATGGTCACCGTGCTGGTTTCACCTACCGACAGTGCCGTATCGCTGACCACGATGCTGGCGGTCGGACGCTGGGTATCGATGGCGTAGCTGTTGGAGTCGGTGGTGCCGCTACCGGTATTACCGGCGGCATCGGTATACCCCGTGTTGTCCAGGGTAATCAGATTGCTGGTGTCTTCGATATTGGCATCCGGTGTCAGGGTCGCTGTCCAGGTGATACCACCATCTATCGACACCAGCTCGCTCAAGGCGCCATTGGCGACGGCAAAATCCTCGATGGTCAGGCCACTCACCGCCTCACTGAAGGTGATGGTGACTGTAGTGGTTTCGCCGACCGATAGTGCTGTGTCGCTCACTACGATGGTCGCGGTCGGGCGCAGGGTGTCGATGGCGTAAGCGTTGGAGTCGGTGCTGCCAGTACCGGTATTACCGGCGGCATCGATATAGCCCGTGTTGTCCAGGGTAATCAGATTACTGGTGTCTTCGACATTGGCGTCCGGCGTCAGTGTGGCTGTCCAGGTGATGCCACCATCGCTGGAGCTGAGGTCGCTCAGGCTGCCATTGGCGACAGCAAAGTCGCTCACAGTTAAGCCTGCCACCGCCTCGCTGAAGGTGACGGTCACCGTGGTGGTTTCGCCTAGCGACAGTGTGGGGTCACTCACCACGATACTGGCTGTCGGACGTTGGGTATCGATGACCAGGGTCTGGGTTGTGGCCGACGAGACGTTGCCGGCGGCATCGGTGGCAGTGACGGAGACGGGGTTGGCGCCATTGGTATTCAGGGCCAGGCTGCCGGCCGCCGGTGTGGCGGTGGCTAGGTCGAGGCTCCAGGTACCGCCAGCGGCGACGGTGGTGTAGGTGGCGCCGCCGATGGTCACGGTAACGGTGCTGTCGGCTTCCGCGGTGCCGCTCAGCACCGGTGCCGCTGCATTGGTCAGGGCTGGTGAGGTGACGACCGGCGCTGTCGGGGCAATGGTGTCGATGGCATAGGCCGGGCCGTCGGTGAACCCTCCCGTGATGGAATTGTTGGCGGCGTCGACGATACCGGTGCCGTTGGCATTGAGGCTCAACCCCAGGTTGCCGAGCCCGGTGATGGCGTCGATCGTCACCCGATAGGTACGCGGGTCGATCTGTATCAGTGACTGCAGGGTGGCGTTGACGCTGCCGTCGGTTACCAGACTGAAATCACTGATATCCACGCCACTGACATCCTCGGTGAAGGTCACGGTAAACGTGACGCTAGAGGCGTTGGTCGGGGAAGCTCCATCCAGGCTGATGGCACTGACCTCCGGTATGATGGCATCGACCAGCACACCGGTCGTGCTGCCTACCGTGTTCAAGGCGGTGGTGGTGTCATTCCCGGCGACGTCGCGCAAGGTGCCACCATTGGCGTCGATACTGCTGCCCAGGCTGATACCGGTACTGTCCATCTGGCCGTCGGCCACCGTCAGGCGGAATACCAGGGCGGTGCTTCCGGAACCCGACAGGTAGCTGGCGTAGACGGTGCCTCCGGTGTCGAGGGTGATGGCGATTCTT
This sequence comes from Halopseudomonas xiamenensis, assembly GCF_014219065.1. Taxonomy (GTDB): domain Bacteria; phylum Pseudomonadota; class Gammaproteobacteria; order Pseudomonadales; family Pseudomonadaceae; genus Halopseudomonas; species Halopseudomonas xiamenensis. Next base: position 68,630 of record NZ_JACLGO010000010.1, on the reverse strand, counting down.
GGCGTACCGCCGCTGGTATCGACTGTGACGCTTTCCGACAGGTTTACCGTGAAGTCCAGATTCTGCCCGGCCACGTAGGTGCCATCGGCAGGCACCGATACCGAGCTGACCGTGGCGGCAACACCATCGATGACGATCGCTTTGTTGCCTGCCAGGGAGTTGGCGTCGCCGAGTGAGGGCAGGGTAAGCACGGCATCGTTGGCGGTGACGCCGCGAATGGTCGCGCCATTGAGCGAGAGGGCCGCCGTGGACTGGTAATTCAGATCGGCGCTAAGGTCTCCGGGCTGTACTGTGTAGATGAACGTCAGGGTGTTGCCGCCGGAGCCGGAAATATAGGTCGCGAGGCGGTCGACACTGCCTGTCTCCAGCAGCAGCGTGGGAATGCCGCCCGTCGTATCGACCGTGACCGCTTCACTGAAGGTGGCGGTGATGGTGATGGTATCGCCCACTTTGTAGATACCATCTGCTGTGCTGGCGCTGACATCGGTTACTTGTGGAATGAGGCTGTTGACCGTGATGCTGATGGTGTCGGTATCGGTTTGCGCGCCACCGCTGCCGCTGTTGCCCAGGTCGTTGGTGGTGATCTGCAGGCTGGCTGGGCCGTTGTAGCCGCCGGTAGGCGAGAACACCAGGCCGTTCAAGGCGTTGTTGATATCGGCGATGCTGCCGTAGAAGGTCATGGTTGCGGCGTTGCTGCCCGAGCCCACAGTGAAGCTGAGCCCGGTGGTGCCACCGAGCGTCAGCAGGCCATTGGTCGCCGCCAGCGTTACCTCGACGTTGCTGGCGCCGGCATCCACGTCGCTGATGCTGATCATATTGCCATTGGCACTGTTGAATACCAGGTCGTCGTCCTGATCGACGTTCTGCGCCGTGGGCACCGAGTTGACCGGCGCGTCGTTCACGGCAGTGACCATGAGCGTGACGCTGGTGGTATCGGTCTGCGCACCGCCGCTGCCGGTATTGCCGCCATCGTCGATGGTGACGGTCAGGGTGACGTTGGCAGTGGCGTTGCTGGCGGTGGTGAAGCTGATGCCCGATGCCGCGATGAAGGCATTGATGTCGGCAAGGCTGCCGGTCAGGGTCAGGGCGCTGGCGGTACCGCCGACGGTAACGCCGTTGCCGCTGATGGCACTGAGCGTGCCGCTGGGTACCGAAAACGTCGCGGTCACGTTGCCGCTGCCAGCATCGACGTCGGTGAACGAGATACCGGTCAATGCGCCGGCCACATCTTCGGTGATGGCAATGGAGCCTGGTGCGGTGATCGTCGGTGCGTCGTTGATGGCTGTTACATCCAGCGTAATGGTGCCATCAATCGGGCCGGTACCTGCAGCGTCCCGTATGTGGGTGTTGATGGTGACGTCCTGGCTCCAGTTGGCTGCAGGGGCAAAGGCGACAGCGGCCAACGCTGCGTTGACGTCGCTGACTGAGCCGCTGACTGCCCATACGCCAGTGCCTGCGTTGTAGGTGGAGGTAGCCGAGCCAAAGGTGCCCGTAGTCAGGTTGCCTGCCGAGGGATTGCTCAATGTCAGTATGGCGGTGATGGTCTCGCCAGTGTCTACATCCGTCACCACGATGTCGCCCAGCGCTACCGGGCTACCTGGGTCTTCGTTGTAAGACACGGTCTGAGTCAGGTTGCTGGCCGTCGGTGCGTCATTGACGGCTGCTACCAGCAGACTGGCCTGAGCAGTGCCGCTGGAAAAGGCGGTGGTGCCGCCGTTAGTGCTGGTATCGGCGCTGCTGCGCATGGCATTGGTGGATGCGCTGCCGATGCTTTGATCCCAGGCGCGGAAGGTCAGTGTCACGGTTTCGCCGTTCGCCCCATCGGGTATGTAGCGCACCTGGGTGCTGGCGGACAGCAGCAGGGCCGAGCTGGAGGAGACGCTACCTATGCCACTCCAGGTGATTCCATCGGTCGAATACTGCCAGGTGCCGTTGCCGCTGCTGGCGGTGATAGCGATGCCGCTGCCCGGGCCGTCCGGGTCGGCGGTGGTCAGGCCGGCCAGGATGGTGGATACCAGGGTGCCGTTTGATATGGTGTCTTCATTGGTACCGGTCAGGCTGTAGGGGCCGCCGGAAAGGGTTGGCGCATCATTGACCGCGACGACGCTGACCGTGCTGATGATCGACGGACTGGTGGTGTCCACGCCGCCATTGGCGGTTCCACCGCTGTCGGTGATGCTGGTCAGGATGATGACACGCGTTGCGGTGCTTGGGGCGTCGCTGCTGTTGCGATAGCCCATGCCATCGACCACGTTCTGTGCTGTTGCCGCGCTGATGCCTCCGGCACTGCTCAGGGAGATGGTCGCCGTACCGCCGACGAGGCTGACCGAGTAGCTGATGCCATTGCCTGTCGTCACCCCACTGCCATCGACCAAAAGGATATCGGTGCCGTCGATACGCAGGATCTCATTGCTGCCATCAGCCAGGTTGGTAACGCTCAGGGTCATGCCGGTGATGGTCTGGCCGGTTTCGACGGTGTTGATGCTGACGTTGCTGAACAGATCAACCGCACTGCCATTTTCGGTGTAGGTGGGATTGTTGCCTGTGGCGGTGACGGTGGGGGCGTCGTTGACGTCGGTCACGTTCACCGTCACCTCAGCGGCCGTGCTGGTGCCGCCGTCGCCGTCGTTGACGGTGATGCTGACGGTGCGGGCAGCGGTGTTCGGGTCGGCGGTGTTGCCGTTGGCGTAGGTCAAGTTCTGCAGCAGGGCCGACACCGCCGTGGGCGTAGCGCTTGCGTTGAGGGTGACGACAAGGCTGACGCCGTTCGTGCCGCCGGCAACGGTGCCGATGGCGGTACCGCCATAGGTGACGCTGGTGCCCGATACGCCGATCTGCCCGGCGCCCATGCCCTGGTTGCGGATGCCCAGCACGTCCTCGGTGGTGGTGCCATTTGCGGTAATCGCCACGGTGACATTGCCGCCGTCGAAGTCGGTGGAGTCGGTATCGGTGACGGTGGCGTTGCTGCCAGCGTCGAGAAGCACGGCACTGCCGCCCTCGGTGAAGGTCGTGGAATCACCGTCGAGGTTGCCGATGGTGGGCACGGCGTTAGGCAGCATGGCGGCGCCCACCGTGAGGTCGTCGAGGTAGAACAGGATGTCGGCGCTACCGTTCTGCTGGACGATGCGGAACTCGTCGATGTTCTGCCAGTCCTGATCCGACGCATGGTCGAGTGTGACTGTCACGAACGTTGTGTCGTTGGCCGTCTCCGTGAAGTCCTGGCTGGCGACTTCGACACCATCTCGGTAGCCAACGACGCGCAGGTTGCTCGCAGCGTTGCCGTTCTGGAACGTGAAGGATTGGAGCCAGAACTCGTCGCCGGACGTCGCCTTGAACTGCGCCGCTGCCGCCTGACCGTAATACCCCTGCACGGACAGCGCGCCGTCCCCGGTTCCCGATAGACTGCTGCCCCCACTGGCCCAATCGAGTTGTGTAACGTCGATCCAGTTTCCTATGTCGTTTCCGACGATGACGGCGCCGCTCCCATCCAGCAGGCTGATCGTCCAGCCGTTGATCGTGCGTGGACTGTTACCAAGGCTGTAGCCATCGGTCACCGGGATGCCGTCGAAGCTCTCCGAGGTCGGCGCCGCCAGCAGGCCTTGGTAGCCCGCCAGCACCAGCGCGTCGCTCTCTATCGCCCCCGACTGTGCCTCCAGCACCCAGTCCCCTCCGAGCGCCGCCGCGCCGGTCGCATCGGTTGAGGCCGCCACGTCCGCCCCTGTTGCCGTAGCCAGCGCCTGGAGGAAATCAGCGCCAGCACCGTTGGCCCCCACCTGGCAGCCATACAGCAGGATGTCGCCGTCTGCCGTCAGTGCCTGGCCAATACTGGTCAGTAACTCGGCATTGGCTGGAAGGTTGACGTTATCCAACCACTGGCTGCCCAACTGGAGCCGGCCGATGTCACCATGACTGAGGATATGAATGGCATCGATGCCGCTCCGGCCTTGCAGATAATCGGCCATCTGTTGCAGGCCGTCCTGATCGCCGTCGAGTATCACCACCTCGGTACTGGACGGCATGCCGGCCAGGAGCTGTTGGTAATCCCGGACATTGCTGTCGATGAAGACGACTTCGTGGCGCTGATCAGTGGAGCCTTGCGGCGTGGCGGCCAGGTTGTCGTTGGCGTGGGTGTCGTTGGGCTGGGTTTCGACGGGCTCGGCCACATCGGCAACGGTGGCAGCGACAGCGCCGTCGAACAGCATGCGCGGTTCAAGGGCGCATATCAAAGACATTCCAGAGCGGGCGGGAGCACCAGCCTGGCGAATGGGATGTGGGCTTTTCATGCGATGCTCCTGGTGTGCCGCCTGATCGATTTTGAGGCAGGCCCCGGATAAACGGGGCCGGTTATGTTGAGTGAGGTTCAGTCGCGAGACGGGAAGATCCCTTGGGTGGCGATGATGAAATTGGTGCCCAGGTAGGGATTGCGAAGGCCTACGGGAAGGCCACCGCCCACTGGCGACACGGTAACGCTCGCGTTGAACGGAGCCAGCGTGGTGTCGGCGGCATCAGTGCTGTAAAGCGTGCCCGGACGCCCCCCTGCAGCGATTGGTCCAAGGTGGGTATTGTTGGCTGGCGCAGCGGCTACATTGGTGCTGGTCGTCACGGCGGGAATGGCGATACTGGCAGTGGCGGTCGGCGCATGTGGTGGCAGTTGCGACGTCGTCAACGTGACGCTCTCGGTGCCCGCCATTTCACCCTGGCTGATCATGCCCAGCCCGGGACCCTGCCCCATGCCCACCGGGCCGCGACCGCGGTAGTCGGGCAGAGCGAAGGTGGTCTGGCCGTTGCCGCCGTAGGTGGTGCCGAGCAATGAGAAAAGCGCGGTGTTCTGCGAGATGCTCATCAACTGGCCCTGGCACATCGCGTAGCCGCGCGGTGCGAAGTTGAAGCCGACCATTTTAATTTCGCCGAGAAACGGTTCCATGTTGTTGCTCCCTGCCTTGTGTTGCCGGCTCTGCCGGCGGATTGTCGTTATCGGTTGAAGCTATTGGTTGCCAGGTGCCCGGACGTGAAACACCGCCTGCAATAGTCGGGCTCCATCGTCGTCCGGGCCAATGGGAGTGAGCATGACCCACCATGACGATGCGGCCGGACTGTGCAAGGTGTAGCTGTATTGCGGCAAATCGACACCCGCAGGCTGTCGGAATACCGCGTCGTAGCACTGGTAGCGAGGGTTCATGGGCTTGCCCTGGTTCACTTCCAGCAATTCCACGTCGATGCCTGGGTGGCCTTCCCAGCTCAGGCGCCAGGTATGACCCAGGGCCTGCTGCAGTTCTTCCTGGCTGGGAATGTCACTCATGCACTCAGCCTCCGTGCGACGGGGCGATGCATCTGCAGGTAGACTGGATGCTGGCCGGTAATGGTGAAGCCGAAGCGCTCGTAGAGGCGACGTGCAGGGTTGTCGGGTTCGACGTACAGGCGGATCGACCTGTCGGCGGCGTCGGCTTCCCGCACCAGCAGCGACAGCAGATGGCTGCCTATACCGCGGCCGCGCCAGGCCGGCAGCAGCGAAAGATCCATCAGGTTATAGGTAGTCGGGCCACGGAAGAGATAGAGACGGCCGATTGACTGGTCAGCGTGGAGTACCACCGAGAATTCCGCTTCCCGATAGTGTTGCTGATAGTGACGATGCTGGGCATCGAACTGCTGGTCGAGAAAAGCATCCTTGGTGGCCTGATCCCAGGGCAGACGCTCCAGTTCCCCTTGGCGGGTGCTTGCATACAGTCCCTGCAGGAACGCCAGGTCGGCACTCTCGACGGGACGGAGACTCACCTCGGGTCTGGGCATGGTGTCGGGCTTCCCTGCGGGCCGGGCTCTGCGGGAGCTGGCGCCAACTATTGTAAGACACGCTGTTTTAGTGAAAACAGCCTATATGAAGGGGAAAGCCAATCGCAAGTATTTCATTGCGCATCCAGGCGACTTTTGCCAAACGTGCGTATGAAGCTTCTGGCTCACGAATGCCCTCGTCCAGTTGCTGAGCGGATGCTCAGAAACCGCTCTCACGCACGCCCAGTGCCGCCAGACGGCGCCAGGCCGCACCCAGCAGCGACTGGCGTTCACCCTTGAGCACAACGACGCCGCGTAGCGGATGGGCCAGCTGGATGTCGTCGGCGAGCAGGCTCAGGCGTACTCCGTACTGCGCCTCTACGGGTTCGGCGCGGTTCTGTGCGTCGCGGCGTACGGCGATCTGTCCGTGGTGGTCGGAGGTCAGGGCCTCCAGCTCCACATAGGCCGCACCGGTGGTATTCACCTCATCCAGACGCACCGCCAGCGCGCGGCGCGCTGGATCGTCAGCGATGAAATGGCCTTCGGCACCGGGCTCGACCCGCCAGAGGTGTTTCTCTGCCAGGTAGCCGCGCAGGCGCAGGCCGGGCGCCACCACACGAGCCAGCGGCACGTTCGGACTGAGCCAGCGGCCGGGCGATAGATCGGGCAGCAGATCCCTTACCTCGCCGGCCTGCGGGGCGCGCAGTTGCAGGCGCGCGCGCCGTGCTTCCAGACCGCGGTACTCGGCCACCGCCTCGGCCAGGCGTTGTTCGAGAATGCCGGCGTCGGCGGCGGTCTCGCTGCGCGAGGCCTGGCGGCGCAGCTGCAACTGGATGATCTCTATCTCGCGGCGAACAATGGTCTGTCGCGAATCCAGATCCGGCGACTCCAGTTCCAGCAGCAGCGTACCGGCCTCCACCGCCTGTCCGTCCTGGACGTGCACGGATTTCAGCCGCGCGGCGATCGGTGCATGCAGGGCGCTGGCGCGCGTTGCTTCAAGCTGTGCCGGTACCTCCACCGAGCCGCGCCAGGGCACCACCAGCACCAGCAGGAGTGCGCCGAGCCCGAGGCCGGTGTACAGCACCTTGCGTGGATCGGCATGGTCACGGCGTTGCCACCATTCGCTCAGTTCCCGCCAGATCGGCAGACCGATGAACCAGGCCAGTTCCACCAGCATCAGGAATATGCCCAGCACCTTGAAGAACAGGTGGTATACCGCCAGCGCGATGCCCAGGAACAGCACGGCACGCCATAGCCAGGAGCCATAGCCCCATACCAGCAGGCGCCGGCGCATGGTCGACGACCAGGGCTCCGGGGCGGGTTCGCCATAACCGAACAGCGCTTCGCGCAGGCGCCAGCGACACAGTGCGAAGGCGCGGCTCTGCAGGTTGTCCACACCCCACAGATCGCTGAGCAGAAAGTAGCCATCGAAGCGCATGAAGGGATTGAGATTGATGATCAACGTGGTGATCCAGGTGGCGCTGGCCAGCATGAAGGCTGCCGTACGCACCGGACCCTCGGGCAGCAGTGACCAGGCCAGCAGCGCGATAACGGCCAGGATCAGCTCGGCGAGTACTCCACCGGCGCCGATCAGCAGACGTGAGCGGCGATCGCGCACCCGCCAGGCGTCGCTGACGTCGGTATAGAGCATCGGCAGCAGCACCATGAAGGCCAGGCCCATGCTCTGCACCCGGCAGCCTGCTCGTTTGGCCATGAAGGCGTGGCCGAATTCGTGGCAAAGCTTGGCGAAGGTAAGAGCCACGCCGAAGGCCAGAGCGCCGCCGAGGCTGAACAGATGCGGGAAGGTGGCGATGAAGCGTTGCCAGTCGCGCATCACCAGAAACAGGCCGATAGCGAACACCAGCGGCAAGCCCCAGCGCAGGACTCCGGGGCCGTAGCGCTCCAGCACGGGCCATGTGCGATTGAGGAAGGCATCCGGTCGCCACAAGGGAATACGGAAGAACAGGTATTGATGCAGTACGCTCTTCCACGGGCTCTGGCGCATCGCGGCGGCCTTGGCGGCGTAACTGGCGCGCTGCGTATCGTCCAGGGCGGCAATCAAGTCATGGCCACTGAGAAAACGTAGCAGTTCCTCGAGGTCGGCTTCGTTCAAGGGCGCACCGGGCTCGGCATTGGCCGCTGCCAGCACCCGTTGTGGATCGCCCAGCAGCCAATGGCGCAACAGCCGCACAGCAGCAGCGCCCAGTTTGAAATAGCGACCACGCAAGGGGTCGGCCAGCGTCCACTGCGGCGCGCCGTCGAGGCCAGGGGCAGCCGGCGACAACTGCAGATCGGGGCGCAGAGCGGGCAGCATTACAGCCCCAGGCTCTGGCGCGCAGCAGCCAGGGGGCGGCGCATGAGGTAGTAGGCCAGGGGGGCGCGGTCACCGAACAACTTGGCCGTGCCGCGCAGGCCGATACGTGGCGGAGCGTCCACGAAGCTCGCATCCAGACGATAGGCCAGTTGCCCGGCGGCAGTGGTCTGGGCTTCGTAGGCCGAGCGCTCCAGTCGTGCGCCATGCCTGTTGAGCGGGTCGCTGTCGAGAAACAGAGCGATCTCAGCACCAGGTTGCAGGGCGATGGCATCGCCAACTGACAACTCGATGCGCAGTTCCGCCTGGGTCGGGTCGGCGATCTGCATCAGCCGCTCGCCGGTCTGAACCGGTTTACCGGTAAGACGCTCGGCGTCGGCGAACACGGCGATGCCGGCGCGCTCGGCACGCACTTCGCTGCGGGCCAGCAGCTGGCGAGCGTAGTCGAGCTCGGCGCGTTTCTGTTCCACCCGAGCTGCCAGCAGGTCAATGCGAGCGCTGGATTCGGCATCGGCGAAGGCACGTTGGGCGTTGGCTTTGAGCTCGGCCTCGGCCACCCCGAGAGCGCGTTCGGCCACATCTGCCTGCGCCTTGAGACTGGTGGCATCGAAACGCACCAGCAACTCTCCGGCAGCGACATTCTGGTTGGGTTTGACCAGGAATTCGGCAATCACACCATCCAGCGGCGCGGCGACCACGCGTCCTCCCTGGGGAACGACTTCGGCGGGGGCCAAGACCGACTGGCGTACCGGTACCAGCAGGGTCAGCGATAGCGCGGCGGCGACCATTAGCAGTTTTTTTCGCGGCCAGCGCATACGCCAGGGCTTGCGCGGCTGCAGGGCCAGCCAGGCGTGGGCATAGGTGTCGGCCAGCTGGGCCAGCAGGGATTGTTCGGCTTCGCTGAATGGCTGTTCCCGGGCCAACCAGAGTCCGCCGAAGGTTTCGTTCTGCCGGTTCTTCAATGGCAGCCAGTAGGCCTGGGGAGCGGACAGGCTTTGCCAGTCGGCGCGATCCTGCTCATCCAGTCGTTGCGGATCAATGCCGTGAGCCTCATTCAGTTGCCCCTGGCTGAGCAGGTGCGAGGCTGCACGTTCGACGAAGGCCACAAAGGGTGCGTGCGGCTCCACCACGCTGATACCGGTCAGTGCCTGCACCTTGCCGGCGACCAGCAGTGCGGCATGCCGGAAGCCGAACAGCGCCTGGCCGTCGTTGACCATGGCGAAGGCGAGTTGCTCGACGGTGCCCGCCCTGCGGGCCTGTTGCTGCAGCCCGAGAAACAGAGCGAAGACACGTTCGGCCGTACCCGGCAAGGGGGCGTTCACTCCGCCACCTGGAACTGGGCGGTACCACTCATGCCGGCCAGCAAGCCGCTGGCATCCTCGGGCAGACCACCGATCAGCAACAAGGTCTGGCTGCCCTCGTCGATCCGTGCGCCCAGGCGTTTGACCACCGCTCGCAGCGGGGTACCGGTTTCGTCCGGGGTGAATTCGAAGGGTTGTTCGGGTTCGATCCGGCTCAGCCAGCTGGACGGTACCAGCAGGTAGATTTCCAGAGTGCCGTTGTCGACCACATCCAGCAGCGGGGCGCCGTTGGCGACGCTTTCGTGCGGTTGGGCGCGGCGTTGCACCACTCGTCCATTGAACGGGGCGACGACACTGCAGCGTCTCACCTGCACCTGATATACCTGGGTCTCTGCCAGGCTCTGGGCCTGGCGGGCTTCGGCCAGTGCCACTTCGAAGCGACCGACCGAGTTGAGCGCAGCCAGTTGCTTCTTGTGGTTCAATTCTTCGCGGGTGGCGCGCACGGCGGCTTGTGCGGCGTCGAGCTGGGCCTGGTAGGCACTGCAATCGAAACGCACCAGGACGTCGCCTTTGGCGAAAGCCTGACCATCGGCGAACGGCATCTCGACGATACGTCCCGGCAGTTCGCTGGAGAGCACAGCCTGATGGCGTGCTCGCAATACCCCGCGCACCTGGCGTTCCCCGGTCTGCAGCGCGGTAATGGCAAGCGGTTCGAGCAATGGCTCAGCCCAGACTGGCGAGCCGAGTGGCAGCATCAGCAGGCCGAGGATGGACAGGCGGGCGGTGTGGCGAAGCATGGCATACGTCCTTGCATGAACTCAGCGCAGTCTACAGCACAAGCCGCGTACGGCAAATTGGCGTAACTGCGCCTCGATGTGATACTGCGCAGGCGTAGCGCAGGGGCGCTACACCCCCAGGCAAAGCCCCCCATGACTGGTGCAGTCCAGGCCTAGCGATCAGGCTTGTCTGCTGCCCCCTGGGGTTGGCGAGCCCCTGCTCGCCGACGGGCTGCGTCCCCGCTGCGACTTCGTTGGCGTAGCGCAGGCGCGCTACACCCCACGTCCTTTATGGCTTCAGCAGATCCTGCCGATAGAAATCCGCCAGATGACGGTATACCGCAGGCCAGGCGGCCCGCAGCGGTTCAGGCTGTTCGAAGAAGGTTTCCGACAGCACGGCAAAGAACTCCGCCGGGTCTTCCAGCGCGTATTCATCCACCGGTAACGTCTCGCCCAGTTCCGCACGCCGGGCCAGGTCATCCCAGGCAGCCTGCATGTCAGCTTGCCAGGCGGCGGCATCCATACCCGCATGCAGCGGAGGCGCACCGTTGGCTGACGCATCGCGCATATCCAGGGTATGCGCCAGCTCGTGGATGACCACGTTGTAGCCGTCACCCTGGCCGGAATGCCAGACATCCTCCAGCGACAATACCACCGGCCCCCGCTCCCAGGCCTCACCACTGCGTTCGCTGGTTTCCTGATGGACGATGCCGAACTCATCTTCCCAGCTATGCTCGGCGACGAAGGGCCCATCGTAAAGAATCAGTGTCTGCCAGCGCTCGTACCAATCCAGCCCCAGCTCCAATACCGGCACCACGGCCATGCCAGCAATGCGCAGGCGCAGTCGGTCATCCAGTTCGGCGCCATTGACCGCCACCAGATGTTTGCGCAGTAGCAGGCGCAGCGCGAGTTCCTGAATCCGCTGCTGCTGCCCGGGACGGTAACGCCGGTAAACCGCCCAATCCCCCAGCGCCTGATGCCATTGCCCGGCGCTGATGGCCAGGCCGCGCAATTGACGATCCTCTCGCCAGCGGCGCAGGCGTTGCCACCAGCCCCGCGGCCTGGGTGTGACGACTCTGTTGTTGATGACGGCTCTCCCCTCGATATGGCACAAGCTCAGCCCATGGTACGGCATCTGCTCGCGTTGTCATCGGCGCGGCTGCATCCGATCGGCCAGGCTGATGGCAACAACCACTGGAGCACTAGCCATCTGCCCGTGTATTGTCAGCAGCCATGCTCCTGCCAGAACGAGTCGCCCGGATAACCATGACCAGTAAGAATGCCACCCTGATAGGGCTGATCGCCATCCTGCTATGGAGCTCGATCGTGGGCCTCATTCGCGGCGTGAGTGAACACCTCGGCGCAACCGGTGGCGCGGCCATGATCTACAGCGTGGCAGCTGTTTTCCTGTTGTTGTCCGTTGGCCCTACCCGGGTCCGGCAGTTTCCCAGGCGCTATCTGTTCTGGGGCAGCCTGCTGTTCGTTACCTATGAACTGTGCCTGGCGCTGTCCATCGGCTATGCCAATTCCAGCCGGCAGGCCATCGAGGTGGGCATGGTCAACTACCTGTGGCCCGCTTTCGTCATGGTCGCCGCCATCCTGTTCAATAAACAACGGGCCAACTGGCTGATCCTGCTGCCCGGCTTTGTGCTGGCCATTCTCGGTATTTGCTGGGTGCTGGGGGGCGATGAGGGGCTGCATCTGCCGAGCATGCTGGAGAATATCCAGGACAATCCGCTGAGCTATGGACTGGCCTTTCTCGGCGCGCTGATCTGGACGGCCTATTGCACGGTGACCGCGCGGATTTCCGAGGGCAATAACGGCATCACCCTGTTCTTCGCCCTGACCGCCGTGACCCTGTGGCTGAAGTATGCGTTCATCGGCGGCGAGCCCATGGAGTTCAGTCTGACGGCCATGATCTACCTGGTGCTGGCCGCGGCGGCCATGGGGTTCGGCTATGCGGCGTGGAACGTCGGCATCCTGTATGGCAATGTCACCGTGCTCGCCGGTGCGTCCTATTTCATTCCGGTGATCTCAGCGGCGCTGGCGGCGCTGGTACTGCAGACCCAGCTATCGCTGGCCTTCTGGCAGGGGGCGGCCATGGTTTGCCTGGGCTCGACCCTGTGCTGGCTGGCCACACGCGGTAAACGCAGTGATATGCAGGAAGCCACCGCCAGCTGAGGCTTGTTCGAAGCAGTGTACCCGGGGTGTAGTGCTCCGGTTCGCGTTCGGGCGCTACGCCTGATGACTCCCTGCCGTGCAGGCGTAGCGCAGGCGCGCTACACCCCGATCCCGATCTATACGGTATGCAGGTACCACATGTACTCCAGATCCGAGATGGTCCGCTCGAACTCTTCCATCTCGCTCTCCTTGCACAGCACGAAGACGTCGAGATACTCCTCGCCGATGTACTCCTTCATCACCTCCGAGGCTTCCAGCTCACGCAGCGCATCGCGCAGGTTGGTCGGCAGCGACGGCTCGTGCTGTTCGTAGGCGTTGCCCTCGGTCATCTCCGGCGGCTCGATACGGTTGCTGATGCCGTAGTGAATTGCTGACAGCAGCGCCGCCATCAGCAGGTAGGGGTTGGCATCGGCGCCGCCGAGGCGGTGTTCGATGCGCATCGCCTCCGGTTCGCCGCCGGGCACACGCACCGCCACGGTACGGTTGTCGATACCCCAGGTCGGCGCACAGGGCACGAAGAAGCCAGGACTGAAGCGCCGGTAGGAGTTGACGTTGGGACACAGGAAGGCCATGTACTGCGGCAGGGTCTGCAGCAGCCCGCCAATGGCCCAGCGCAGGTTGTCGGACAGCTGGCCGTCGGCATCCGGGGCGAAGGTGTTCTGCCCGTCGCGCTCCAGGCTGATATGCACATGCATGCCATTGCCCGCCTGGTCGTGGTAGGGCTTGGCCATGAAGGTGGTATCCATCTCGTGGTCGTAGGCCACGCTCTTGATCACCCGCTTGAGCAGCACGCTGTAGTCGCAGGCCTTGACCGGGTCATCGACGTGATGGAGGTTGACTTCGAACTGGCCGGGGGCCGATTCGGCGACGATGGCGTCAGCGGGGATGCCCTGCTCGTGGGCAGCTTCGATGACGTCCTCGAGAAATTCAGCATATTCGTCCAGGTCGTCCATGGAATAGACCTGCACCGAGTTGGGGCGCTTGCCGGAGATCGGCGAGCGCGGCGGCTGCGGACGCCCGGTGATGTTCTCCTGGTCGATCAGGAAGAACTCCAGTTCGAAGGCCGATACCGGCTTGAGACCCAGCTCATTGAAACGTTCGACCACCCGCTGCAGTACATAACGCGGATCGGCAAAGAAAGGGGTCTGGCGATCCAGCTCGTACATGGTCATCAGCAGCTGCCCGGTCGGGCGCTTCTGCCAAGGCTCGATGCACAGGGTGCCGGGGATCGGCAGGCAGATACGGTCGGCATCGCCGATTTCCATGCCCAGCCCGGTTTCCTCGACGGTGGTGCCCTGGATATTCAGGGCGAATACCGATGCCGGCAGGGCAATACCGCGCTCGAAGGCCTTGACCAGCGCCGAACGGTCAATGCGCTTGCCGCGGACAATGCCGTTCATGTCAGCGATCAGCAGGTCGATGAAGTGGACATCGGGATAGGCAGCAAGGAAGGCTTCGGCTTCCCGTACAGAAACGGGAGGGGTAACAGTCTCGGCAGCGTCAATGGTTATGACCTTGGCGGGCTCGCTACCGACGCCCGTGACATCGGCTGGGGAGGGCATGTTCGTCACCTGTTATTTGTAAAATATATCAATCATGACTCTCTTGCCTGAGAGTAAATCCGAAAGCCCCCGGTGAGTCAATAGAACCCCAGCCGCCCCAAAACGGGGCGTAGCGCACCCTCTATGATCATTATCAAGCTCCGGCAACAGTAGTTTGCCCACCTCACCATCATGAGATCATCATCATTTTGTGGTTATTATTTTTTGTTGCTATTGTATGAAAAATTGAACAATCCATTATGCAAGCCGCCACCCGCGCAGACACCATCATGTCCGAGACCCGCAAGCCGTTGATCGGCATCTCCTGCTGTACCACCACCTTCGGCCCGCACCCGTTCCATATGGTTGGTGAAAAGTACATTCTCGGCGTGCTGCAGGGAGCCGACGGCTTGCCGTTGCTGATTCCGGCGCTGGGTACCCAGCTGCCACTCGAGCCGTTGCTGGACAGCCTGGACGGCCTGCTGTTCACCGGTTCACCCTCGAACGTCGAGCCCCATCACTATGCCGGACCCGACAGCGCCCCTGGCACCCGGCATGATCCCCAACGCGACGCCACCACCCTGCCGCTGATCCGCGCCGCGATCGAGCGCGGCGTACCGCTGCTGGGCCTGTGCCGTGGCTTCCAGGAAATGAACGTGGCCTTCGGCGGCAGCCTGCACCAGCGACTGCATGAAGTGCCCGGTTTTATTGAACACCGCGAGGACACCACGCAACCTGTGGAGGTGCAATACGGGCCCGCGCATGAGGTGCGCATCGAACCGGGAGGGCTGCTCGACCGCATCGCCGGCTGCAGCTCGGCACAGGTCAACTCCCTGCATACCCAGGGCGTCGACCGTCTGGCCCCCGGCCTGCAGCCCGAAGCGACGGCGCCTGACGGACTCATCGAGGCCTTTTCCGTTACCGCAGCGAGCAACTTCGCCCTCGGCGTGCAATGGCACCCGGAGTGGAAGGTAATGGAAAACCCCTTCTACCTGCGTATATTCAAGGCGTTTGGTGACGCCTGCCGAGCCCACGCGGCCCGGCCCAAGAGGACTGTATGAACAAGATTGAAGCCTTTCTCAAGGAACACAGAATCACCGAGGTCGAATGCATGGTCAGCGACCTCACCGGCATCGCCCGGGGCAAGATCGCACCGACGGTGAAATTCATGTCGGAAAAGGGCATGCGCCTGCCCGAGAGCATCCTGCTGCAATCGGTTACCGGTGATTATGTGGATGATGATGTGTATTACGACCTGCTCGATCCGGCGGACATCGACATGATCTGCAAACCGGACGATGACGGCATCTACCTGGTGCCCTGGGCCATCGAGCCGACCGCGGTGATCATCCATGACTGCTACACCAAGCAGGGCGAGCCGATCGAGATGTCGCCGCGCAACCTGCTGAAGAAGGTGCTGCGCCTGTACCAGGAGAAAGGCTGGAAGCCGCTGGTGGCACCGGAAATGGAGTTCTACCTGACCAAGCGCAACGACGACCCCGACCTGCCGCTGCAGCCGCCGATCGGCCGTTCCGGACGCCAGGAGACCGGGCGCCAGTCGTTCTCGATCGACGCAGCCAACGAGTTCGACCCGCTGTTCGAGGACATGTACGACTGGTGCGAGGCCCAGGGCCTGGATCTGGATACCCTGATCCACGAGGAAGGCACGGCGCAGATGGAAATCAACTTCCGTCATGGTGATCCGCTGCACCTGGCCGACCAGGTGCTGGTGTTCAAGCGCACCATGCGCGAGGCGGCGCTCAAGCATGACGTGGCCGCCACCTTCATGGCCAAGCCGATCACCAATGAGCCGGGCAGCGCCATGCACCTGCACCAGAGCATCATCGATGTGAACACCGGCAAGAACATCTTTGCCAACCCCGACGGCAGCATGAGCGAGCTGTTCCTGCACCATATCGGCGGTTTGCAGCGCTACATCCCGGAAGTGCTGCCGCTGTTCGCACCCAACGTCAACTCGTTCCGCCGCTTCCTGCCGGACACCTCGGCCCCGGTGAACGTCGAGTGGGGCCGGGAAAACCGCACCGCCGGCCTGCGCGTGCCCGACTCCTCGCCGGAGAACATGCGCCTGGAAAACCGCCTGCCCGGCGCCGATGCCAACCCCTATATCGCCATCGCTGCCAGCTTGCTGTGCGGTTACCTGGGCATGATCAACCGCATCGCCCCCAGCGCGCCGGTGGAGGGCCGTGCCTATGAACGTCGCAACCTGCGCCTGCCGTTCTCGCTGGAGTCGGCGCTGGAGCGCATGGAGCAATGCCGGGATGTCGAGGAAGTGCTCGGCGAGAAGTTCTGCCGCGGCTATATCGCGGTCAAGCGGGTGGAAAACGAGAACTACAAGCGCGTCATCAGTTCCTGGGAACGGGAGTTTCTATTGCTGAGCGTATAGCGCCCGCCGCTAACAACACGGATCACAGGAGTACCGAGCATGACCAGAGCAGGCAAACCCACCACCGCTGAACTGCAGGCACTGGACGCTGCCCACTACCTGCATCCGTTCACCGACCACAAGGACCTGGGCAGCCGGGGCACGCGCATCATCGAGCGCGCCTCGGGGGTGTATCTGTGGGACAGCGACGGTAATCGCCTGCTCGACGGCATGGCCGGGCTGTGGTGCGTCAATATCGGCTATGGCCGCACCGAACTGGCCGATGCCGCCTACCGGCAGATGCTGGAGCTGCCCTACTACAACAGCTTCTTCCAGTGCACCCACCCGCCGGCGGTGCAGCTGGCCAGCGCCATCGCCGAGCAGGCGCCGGCGCACATGAACCATGTATTCTTCACCGGTTCCGGCTCCGAAGCCAATGACACCGTACTGCGTATGGTGCGCCGCTACTGGGACCTGCAGGGCCAGCCGCAGAAGAAAGTGGTGATCGGCCGCATCAATGGCTATCACGGCTCGACCGTCGCCGGCGCGAGTCTCGGCGGCATGAGCGCCATGCACGAGCAGGGCGACCTGCCGATTCCCGGCATAGTTCATATCCCCCAGCCCTACTGGTATGGCGAAGGCGGCGATATGAGCGAGAACGAGTTCGGCCTGTGGGCGGCGCGCCAGCTGGAAGAGAAGATCCTGCAGGTCGGCACCGACAAGGCCGCGGCCTTCATCGCCGAACCGATCCAGGGCGCTGGCGGGGTGATAGTGCCGCCGCCGACCTACTGGCCGGAGATCAAGCGCATCGTCGACAAGTACGGCATCCTGCTGGTGGTCGACGAGGTGATCTGCGGCTTTGGCCGCACCGGCGAATGGTTCGGCAGCCAGTACTACGATCTGCAACCGGACCTGATGCCGATCGCCAAGGGCATGACCTCCGGCTACCTGCCGATGGGCGGGGTGATCGTCGGCGAGCGCGTGGCCTCCTGCCTGATCGACAGCGGCGGTGAATTCTTCCATGGCTATACCTATTCCGGCCACCCGGTGGCAGCGGCGGTCGGCCTGGAGAACCTGCGTATCCTGCGCGACGAACACATCGTCGACTATGCTCGTAACGAAGCAGCGCCCTACCTGCAGGAGAAGATCGCCGCGCTGGCCGAGCACCCGCTGGTCGGCCAGGTCCGGGGCGCCGGCATGCTCGGTGCCTTCGAGCTGGTGCGTGACAAGGCCAGCCGCGAACGCTTCCCCGGCAAGGGTGCCGCCGGCACCCTGTGCCGCGACCTGTGCATCAGCAACGGCCTGGTCATGCGCGCGGTCGGTGACAGCATGATCATGTCACCGCCACTGATCATCCAACCGGAGGAGATAGATGAGTTGTTCGACAAGGCCTGGCGCAGCCTGAACATGGCGGCGCGGGAATTGACCTGAACCTGGCAAGGACATCCTGATGGCAAGATGCTCTATCCGCGCGAAGAGACCTTGCATACACTATCCCGGCTGGCCGAACTGCCTGCCGACATGGAGCGTTCGTAGCAAAGTGGAACCCGGCGTGTTTCCGGGTATTGATCGATCAACCGATGACGGCCGGCCCTCCGGCCAATCACAGCACAGACCGGCCCGGCCCCAGGACGGCGTCTGTAACAGGAGAAAGCATGAAACCGACAATGCACAAGACGTTGCTGGCTTTGGCAGTGACCGGGTTGTTCGCAGGTGCCGCACAGGCCGCCGGTCAATTGAAGATCTACAACTGGTCGGACTATATCGCCGAGGACACCATCGCCAATTTCGAGAAGGAAACCGGCATCAAGGTGACCTATGACGTATACGACTCCAACGAGGTACTGGATGCCAAGCTGCTCACCGGCCGCTCCGGCTTCGACATAGTCGTACCGTCCAACCACTTCCTGACCAAGCAGATCGAGGCGGGCGTCTACCAGAAGCTGGACCACAGCAAGCTGCCGAACATGAAGAACCTCAACCCCGATCTGATGGATGAGATGGAAAGCATCGATCCGGGCAGCCAGTACTCGATTCCCTACATGTGGGGCACCAACGGTGTCGGCTACAACATCGACAAGGTGCAGGCCATCCTCGGTGATGACGCCCCGCTGGACTCCTGGGACCTGGTATTCAAGCCCGAGGTTGCCGCCAAACTGGCCAGTTGCGGTATTTCCATGCTCGATTCCGGTGACGACATGCTGACCTCGGCCCTGCAATACCTGGGCCTGGACCCCAACAGCAACAGTGCCGACGACCTGAAGAAGGCCGAGGAACTGCTGATGAGCGTGCGTGGGCATGTGACCTACTTCCACTCCTCACGCTATATCTCCGACCTGGCCAACGGCGAGATCTGCGTCGCTGTGGGCTTTTCCGGTGACGTGTTCCAGGCCGCCGACCGGGCTGAGGAAGCGGAGAACGGGGTGAATATCGGCTACAGCATTCCCAGCGAAGGGACCCAGCTGTGGTTCGACATGATGGCCATTCCCAAAGGTGCACCCAACCCGGATAACGCGCACGCCTTCATCAACTACATCCTGCGCCCTGAGGTAGTCGCGCCGATCACCGACTATGTGGCCTACGCCAACCCCAACCTGGCAGCCAACGAGTTCGTTGACCCGGAGGTGCTGAACGATCCGGCGATCTATCCCACAGAGGAAGTCATGGCCAAACTGTTTGTGGCCAAACCGCGCCCGCTGGCATCTCAACGGATCATCACCCGCGCCTGGAACAGGATCAAATCGGGACGCTGAACCTTGTCGGGGCCGCCCTGCGGCCCCTCACTTGTTGGGGGAGTAACATATGGTGGGCGCAGCAGGGGCCATGAAACAGGCCATGGCCAAGAACGAACCGGTCGAGTTCGTCAAGATCGAGCGCGTCAGCAAGCAATTCGATGACGCCTTGGCAGTAGACGATGTGACCCTCACCATCAACCGGGGCGAGATCTTCGCCCTGCTGGGCGGCTCTGGCTCGGGTAAATCCACCCTGCTGCGGATCCTGGCCGGCTTCGAGAAGCCCAGCGAAGGCCGCGTATTGCTCGACGGCCAGAATATTACCGATCTGCCGCCGCACAAGCGGCCGATCAACATGATGTTCCAGTCCTACGCCCTGTTCCCGCACATGACCGTGGAACAGAACATCGCCTTCGGTCTCAAGCAGGACAAGCTGAGCAAGACGGAGATCACCGAGCGGGTGGCGGAAATGCTCAAGCTGGTGCAGATGAGCAAGTACGCCAAGCGCAAACCGCACCAGTTGTCCGGCGGCCAGCGCCAGCGCGTGGCCCTGGCCCGCTCCCTGGCCAAGCGTCCCAAGCTGTTGCTGCTGGACGAGCCCATGGGCGCGCTGGACAAGAAGCTGCGTTCGCAGATGCAGCTGGAACTGGTCGAGATCATCGAGCGGGTCGGCGTGACCTGCATCGTGGTCACCCATGACCAGGAAGAGGCCATGACCATGGCCCAGCGCATCGCCATCATGGACCAGGGCTGGATAGTGCAGGTCGGCACCCCGGTGGATATCTACGAAAGCCCGGTCAGCCGGCATGTCGCCGAGTTCGTCGGCAGCGTGAACATCTTCGAGGGCGAGATCGTCGCCGACATGGAAGACCACGCGATGATCCAGTGCCCGCAGTTGGACCGGCAGATCTACGTCGGCCACGGCGTCACCACCCGCGCCCAGGACAAGAGCGCGATCTACGCGCTGCGTCCGGAAAAGGTCTTCGTCACCACCGAGCAACCCGAGCAGCCCTACAACTGGGCCCACGGCGTGGTGCATGACATCGCCTACCTCGGTGGCCACTCGGTATACTACATCAAGCTCGACAGCGGCAAGATGGTGCAGGCGTTCTTCGCCAACTCCGAACGCCGGCTGCCGCGCCCGACCTGGGAGGACAAGGTCTACGTCAGCTGGGATGACGATGGCGGCGTGGTACTGCCGACATGAGAAAACGCCTGCACCTGCCCAGCGGCAAAGCGCTGGTGATCAGCATCCCCTACCTGTGGATGCTGCTGTTCTTCCTGTTGCCGTTTGCCATCGTGCTGAAGATCAGCTTCTCCCAGGCGGCGATCGCCATCCCGCCCTACGAGCCGATCTTCCAGTATGCCGAGCAGGCGCTGACGGTTGTCCTGAACATGGGCAACTATATCTTCCTGACCCAGGACAGCCTGTATGTCTCGGCCTATCTCGGCTCGCTGAAGATCGCCCTGATCTCCACCCTGGTGTGCCTGGCGCTCGGCTACCCGATGGCCTATGCCATCGCCCGGGCACCACGCGAACGCCAGCTGATTTACCTGCTGCTGATCATGATGCCGACCTGGACCGCGATCCTGATCCGCGTCTACGCCTGGATGGGCATTCTCAGCAGCAACGGCCTGCTCAACTCGACGCTGCTGTCGCTGGGCCTGATCGATGCGCCACTGCAGATTCTCAATACCAACACCGCCGTGTATATCGGCGTGGTCTATGCCTACCTGCCGTTCATGGTACTACCGCTGTACGCCAACCTGGTCAAGCACGACGCGACCCTGCTGGAAGCGGCGCTGGACCTCGGCGCCGGGCGCATCCAGGCGTTCTGGAAGGTGACCGTACCGCTGTCGCGCTCCGGCATCATCGCCGGCTCCATGCTGGTGTTCATCCCGGTGGTCGGTGAGTTCGTCATCCCGGAACTGCTGGGTGGACCGGAAACGCTGATGATCGGCAAGGTGCTGTGGCAGGAGTTCTTCAACAACCGTGACTGGCCGGTGGCCTCGGCGCTGGCAATCGTGATGCTGGTACTGCTGCTGATCCCGATCACGCTGTTCCACTACAACCAGGCCCGGGAAATGGAGAAGAAGGCATGAAGCGTCCGGATTTCTCCAGCGTGGTACTTTGGCTGGGGCTGTTGTTCATCTACCTGCCGATGGTCATCCTGGTGATCTATTCGTTCAATGCCTCGCGACTGGTCACCGTGTGGGGCGGCTGGTCGGTGCACTGGTATGTCGGCCTGCTGGACAACAGCCAGTTGATGAGCGCAGTCAGGCGCAGCCTGCAGATCGCCTTCTACACGGCCACCGCCGCGGTGGCGCTGGGTACCCTGGCCGCCTTCGCCATGACCCGCATCAGCCGCTTTCGCGGGCGCACGCTGTTCTCCGGCATGGTCACCGCGCCGCTGGTGATGCCCGAGGTGATTACCGGCCTGTCCCTGTTGCTGCTGTTCGTGGCGCTGGCACAGATACTGGAATCGCTGCTGGGGGTGATATTCGACCGCGGCATGCTGACCATCTGGATCGCCCATACCACCTTCTCGGTGGCCTATGTCGCCATCGTTGTCAGCAGCCGCCTGGGCGAGTTGGACCAGTCCATCGAGGAAGCGGCCCTGGACCTGGGCTCCCCGCCATGGAAGACCTTCCTGCAGATTACCGTGCCGATGATCGCACCCTCGATCATTGCCGGCTGGCTGCTGGCCTTCACCCTGTCGCTGGACGATCTGGTGCTGGCCAGCTTCGTCTCCGGCCCCGGCTCGACCACCCTGCCGATGGAGATCTTTTCCGCCGTGCGCCTGGGGGTCAAGCCGGAGATCAATGCCATCGCCAGTATCATCCTGCTGGCCGTGTCGCTGTTCACCCTGCTGGTATGGTTCATCTTCCGCCGGGCCGAGCGGCGCAGCCGCATGCCGCCGCCGGAGGAAGAGCAGCCGCGCGGTAAAGTCCCGGCCATCGACCCATCCCATTGACCCGCACCAGGGTCGGCCAGCCCGGCCCCGGCGTTTCCCTCCCTTCTCATTTTCCGCTTGGCAATCCTGCATCATGTCGTTATGCTGAAAACATGAATGAACATTCATTCTTAATCAGAACAACAACAGAGGACAGCGACATGAGTCAGGGTAAAGTGGAGATCTACGATCTGATGGCCTGTAACGTCTACATGGATTTCGAGGATACCGGCCTGCCCAGGGAGCAGCACAAGTTCCTCATCGCCTTCCATCCGAGCGGCGGCGCACCGGTGCATGAGCTGATCGACAGCATCACCGCCCATGGTCCGGATGGCTATGTGGTGGAAGTGGCCAACCAGCCGTTCACCATCACCAACCTCAATGGCCACATTTTCGACCGCACCACCAATTCGCATTGGTATATGGTCAACCTGGCTACCGGCTTCATGGCACCGGGCGAGTACCGCATCGAAGTCAAGTGCAAGGACGGCTCGGTCAAGAGCATTACCCGCACCCAGGACAACGAACCCTCCGAGCGGCTGATGGCCGCCTACCTGCGGCACCGCGACACACTCAAGGCCAGCTACACACCAGGCCAGGGGCAGACACTGCCAGCAGGCACCGCGCTGACGAACCTGGCGATCGATTGTGCCTCGTTCAAGCAACTCACCGGCGAGGATGCCTGGTACGTGTTCCGTATCTGCGAGGCGGCCAACAGCAAGGAGTTCGACCCGCAGAACCTGTACTGGTGGGACAATATCTTCCTTGAGCGCTTCAGCAACCCGGACGCTGGCAAGAATCGCAACCACCTGGTGGTCAAGGCCGAACTCAAGCCCGACACCGCCTTCACCTACTTCACCGAGCTGACCGACGGCAACAGCATGGGTGGCACCAACATCTGCATTTTCCAGCCGTACCAGACTTTTTACACCTGAGCACTGTACGGATAGTTGGAAGCGGTTAGAATGCAACGATGAACAATCATTCCAAGACCGCCAACAAGGCACAGGCCCCGGTCAGGGCTGTTCGACCGAGGATCAAGGACAAGCGCAGCGCCATTCTCCAGGCCGCCCTCCGGGTGTTCGCCGAAGGTGGAGTGAACGGTGTACCCATGCCGGTGGTGGCCCAGCAGGCCAACGTCGGCACGGGCACCATCTACCGCTACTTCGAGAGCAAGGAGCTGCTGGTCAACGAGTTGTTCCGCGAACAGAAACTGGCCATCAACCAGCGACTGTATGGCGATCTCGACCTACAGCGCCCGGCCCGTGAGCTGTTCGATGAGGTCTGGCGGCGCATGGTAGCCTTCACCCGCGAAGCACCGCATGCCTACCGCTTCATGGAGTTGCAGGACCACCGGCCCTACCTCGATGAGGCCAGCCGACAACTCGAGCATGAAGCGCTGGCACCCATCCTGGCGCAATACCGGGCATTGCAGAAACGCGGCGTATTCCGCAGCGACCTGCGTGCCGAGGTACTGATGACGCTGGTGTGGGGCGCCTTCGTCAACCTGATCAAGGCCGAACGCGATGGCCACATCAGCCTGAGCGACGCCGACATCGATGCCGCCAGGGATGCCTGCTGGAGCCTGTGCACCGGTTGATCCAACTGTCCGTATGCCGTATACCCGACGAGGATGAACGACATGCGAACGATGACTGCAACACTGGCCGCCCTTGGCCTGACCACCCTGCTTACCGGCCCCAGCCTGGCCGCGGACGCGGAACAGCAATGGCTGGAAATGATCGCCAGCGGCCAGGCCTATTCGGCGGACACCCTGCTGCCGCTGTTCAGGCAACTGCCGCCGGTGGATACCGACTTCATGGTCGGCACCTGGAAGGGAGGCAAGTTCGACGGCGGCGCGGAGCCCGACCCGATCAACTGGTACGGCAAGCGCTTCACTTCGACCAGCGACGTCGAGCCTCTGCTGGTCACCAACACCGACGGCGAGGTGGTCACCTATGACCGGCTCGGCGCAGCACAGATGCGCCTGCTGGAGTTCGATGGCAAGGTCTCGGCCGCACTGATCTACGACAGCCAGCCGATCATGGACTACTTCCGCAAGGTCAACGAGGACGTGGTCATCGGCCTGGGTGATATCAAGGGCAAGCCCACCGACTTCTTCTTCCACCTGACGCGGCAATAAGCCGTACTTGCAATCGCCCGGTATTGGGATAGGGTTTCAGAACGGGCCGGTATCAGCACCGGCCACCCTGCCCTGCAAGGAGATTGCCCGTGTCCAGCCTGGTTCCCGCTGTAGACCCCGACGGCCTGTTCGAATATTCCGTGGTATTCACCGACCGCTCGCTGAATCACATGTCCGCCGAATTCCAGCAGGTCATGCGCGACCTATCCGCTACCCTGCGTCAGGTGTACGGCGCCGATGGCGTGGCGCTGGTGCCGGGCGGAGGCACCTACGGCATGGAAGCGGTGGCCCGCCAGTTCGCCCGCGACCAACGCTGCATGGTGCTGCGCAACGGCTGGTTCAGCTATCGCTGGTCGCAGATATTCGCCGCTACTGAGCTGCCCGCCGAGGAAATCGTACTCAAGGCCAGGCCGACCTCCGATAGCGAGCAGGCCTCCTTCGCTCCGGCACCGATCGACGAAGTGGTGGCAGCTATCCACGCGCAGAAACCCGATGTGGTATTCGCTCCCCATGTCGAAACCGCCTCAGGCATTCTCTTGCCGGATGACTACCTGCGCGCGGTCGGCGAGGCAGTCCAGGCTGTCGGCGGGTTGTTCGTGCTCGACTGCGTGGCTTCCGGCACCCTGTGGGTGGATATGCGCGATTGCCGGGTGGACGTTCTCATCAGCGCGCCGCAGAAGGGCTGGAGCGCCTCCCCCTCCTGCGCACTGGTGATGCTCGGTGAGCGTGCGCTGGAGCGTATCGAGCACACCACCAGCAACAGCTTTGCCTGCGACCTGAAAAAGTGGCTGCAGATCATGCGCGCCTACGAGAATGGCGGCCACGCCTACCACGCCACCCTGCCTACCGATGCCTTGAAGCGCCTGCGCGATACCATGCTGGAAACCCGCAAACTTGGCTTCGAGCAACTCAAGCAGCAGCAATGGGAACTGGGCAAGGGAGTACGTGCGCTGCTGGAAGGCCACGACTTCGCCAGCGTCGCCGCGCCGGGCTTCCAGGCCCCCGGGGTGGTGGTCAGCTATACCAGCGACGACGGCATCCACAGCGGCAGGGCCTTCGCTGCACAGGGCCTGCAGACCGCCAGCGGGGTACCACTGATGTGTGACGAGCCTGCCGGCTTCAAGACCTTCCGCGTCGGCCTGTTCGGGCTGGACAAGCTGCAGGATGTGGAGGGTGCGGTGGCACGGCTGCGTCAGGCACTCGAGGCCGTGTAGACAGCAAATCGAGAAGCGGATCAGCAGGCGGCCAGCGGTGCCTGCTGATCTACTGGCTGCGTCCCTCGTGGCCGATCAAACCCGCGTATGGCAAAGAAGTCCTCGCCGCCGAACCAGTCCGAGCCAACGCGCTGAAGCGGAGAAGGTACCAGCAGGTCATGCACGAAGTAGCCAAACAGCTCGGCTATTTCCGGCTGCAGCGGCTGAGGCTGAAACCATTCGTTCAGCAGCACCAACCAGACCTCACTCCTTTGCGGATCATAAGCGGGTAACCCGCGCCTGCGCATATCCCTGGCTTCCTTGTCGACACCCTGCAACCAGCGAAACTCTGCCTGCAACTGACGACGGCGCTGCTGAACCTCCCGAGTCTGCTCCACACGCTGCTGGCGCTGGGCGGCGCTCTCACCGCTCACCCGAAACATTCTGGCCAGCGTGGATGACTCGACGAACTGGCTTTGGTAGAGCTGCTCCTCCCGCTCCCCGAGTTCCGCCAACTCCGCGTGGTAGGCATGCCAGACGTGGGCCAGCCAGCGGATGTAGTACCTCATGTGATGCAGAAAGGCATCATGGCCGGGTTCATGGCGTCCTACCCAGTCCTGGTAGCGACGTGCCAATCCGAGGGCGTTGTACCGACTCGGGGTGCGATCGTTGTAGGTGAACAACGAGGCAAGCACGCGCCCCTTTGCCGGTAACATCTCCATTGGGACCAAGGATGCCCCAGCACTGGATGCTGCCCGGTACATCTGATGCAGACTGACCAGCGCCAATTCGTTACTTGGCTTCTGCTCACCTGGCGCAATGCCGCCGCCAATATCCTCACTGACGCCCGGCATCAACACCTCCCGCCAACCCCGTCGGGCATCGCCGAGCAGCCGAACACGCCGATAGAATCTTCTCTCATGGGCCGCAACCAGATGCAGCACCGACCTGACCTGCGCAGGCACCAGTCCACCATCCTCAACCACATTGGTGGTGGGAAGAAAGAACTCCAGCGGTGGCACGCTGGCCGCAGTGCGGTCCACCGCATCGAACAACCCGGCAAAAATGATCTCCAGACGGGCATTGCGATAGACAGCATAACCGTCCCGCTGCTGGCTGCGCTCCAGAAGCATATGCACAAAGGCCCTGGCCAGCGTGGCACCGAAATCGAAGCCGAATACCGAAATCTTGATAGTGCGCAGGGGCATCTGCCCTGAATTCAAATTGGTGATTTCCCGGTTAAGGGCAGCAAGGGCGCCCTCCAGCCGGGTATCCACACCCGTCTTGAGCCAATGAGCTGACCAGCGGGAGTCGCGAATCGGCTCCAGCGCTTCTGCAGCAGTATTGAGCAGCGTGTCCCGGAGGGTCTTGAGCGCTCTCCAGGGTTTATCCGCCAGGCTGCCCACCTCGCGCTGCATGCGCTGCCACCAACTGCGCCCAGCCAGACCATCCCTGGCTCCCTTGAGTACCTGCTCACCAGCGATATCACCAGGAATATCAGCAACTTCCGAAACCGCTCGATTCAGGGCTCCGCCAGCCTGGACGCCGAGCGACACATCGAAGTTCGCCCCCAGCCCACTCAGATAGCTCTTACGGTACGCATTAAACTCATCGGATGGCGCGTTTGGAGTATCAAGTTCGTGAGCAAGAAAAAGCTTGCCGATATTACTGACCCGGTTTTCTTTCAAATCTTCTTCCAGGTTCCTGCCAAAACCATCGAAGAAGAAACCGAAATGCAGGGTTCGGCCACAGGCCAGCGGCGGTGCTGGTGTATGGCTACGAACGCTGACAGCCTGGCCGAATTCCAGGGTGTTCTGGGTCGTCATCTGGTATCCCCCTGGTAGTAATAATCCGCCAACTCCTCTTCCAGTGGACTAGCAGCACTGTGGTTCCAGGCCAGGCGTACCTGATTGCCCGGCAGAAAATGGACATGCAAGGTGTCATCAGGACGTTGTCTGGGTGGGTTTGGAACTTCCAACTCATAACGCTCTTCACCCAGACCTTCATCAAACTGCTTCTGGGTTACATCCAGAATCCAGACCACTTTCAAGGTGTCGCCCCGAATACGCCAGCAACAGGTTACCCCGCCATTCCCGCCCCATTTGTCATTTACCCAATAACTGAAAATCGGTCTGTCCGTATGGTTGTGTCCATACAGAAAGGCACCACCAGGGCGCTGGGATTGCCAAAGCAGGTAGCCGACGATCAGCATCAGGTAGAAGAGGATGATAATTGGCCAGCGGATGGCCTTGGGTGTGGATAACCACTTCTGGTAAAGGCTAGTCATGAAAGGTTTGCTCCAATACCTGCTCGAGCGCGTGGCCGAGTGTAATCGGCTGTTCACTGACCATTTGCAGCACCTGCGGCCAATATTCCTGTTGGTCTGGCGGTTGCCCCTCCAGCAATGTGAGCGTTGCGAACAACAGCTGATCCTCCGCATGGCTCAGACCTGAGTTGCGCCCAAGGGCCAGCGCCTGATCCACCTGGCCTAGGCGCTGGCCATGGCAGTCGGATTTGAAGATCTGGGGGGCGGCTTTTTCAAGCTCTTTGAGTAACGCCAGGGCTTGCTGGTCCGAGCCCAGCATGGCGAGCAGATCATCGTCCAGAGTGATCGGCTGGAACTCATCCGGTACGGCGGCGAGGCCCGCACCTGCATATTGCTGTACTTCGGCTCCGTTGTTGATCCACCAGTTGTTGATCGGAGCAAACAGATAATCACGCCAGGGGCAATCGATCCGGGCATGCAGGACCGGCATCACCTGCGGTGTATAGCTCCTCAGCAGGACGCTACGGCCCTCCGCATTCTGCGCCACCAGAGCCCTGCTCAAATGTTCGGCCAGACTGACGTGGGACAAGTAGCTCGACAACCACCCCATGACTGCCTGTTCACCCAACTGCTCCCCGAGTTCGTTCACTACCGAGAGCACATCACCTTCAACAGCGACCAGCCAGGGGCCCTCCTTGGCCAGATGCGACAGCGCCCTGCAGCGCATCAATGACAATCTGGGGAGTACGTTGCTGGCCCAGAAGGCCTCGCTCGATGGCGAGGGAGCACATTGTTCCACGATAACGAAATAGGCTTCGGCCACGCTCAGTCTCCCCAGAGAATGGACTGGTTGGTATTCAGTGCCTTGCGCCAGCATTCAAGACAGATATTCTCCGGGGCGGGCAGACCGGGCTCCAGCGCTGCTCCGGCCATGCTTGTATCCGTATCGAGAGTTTCCCCGGGCAGCCTGGGTGCGGCCGCTGCCCCTCGCCCGGGACTGCCCCCGGCGTTCTGTCGAATGCTCGGCCCGACCGCTGTTACACCGGCCGGAGTAATCCGGATAAAACTGCCGCCGGCGGTGAGCGTCAGCTCGCTGCCGGCTTCGATGACCATTTTCTGCCCGGCCTTGAGGTGTATCTCACGGCCTGCCTTGGTCAGCTGTGCAGTCCCTGTCTTGATATGCTGGTTGCCCGCGATGGTCAGGTGATCGTCTGACTTGATCTCGGTTTTCCTGTCACCGTGGGTGCGGTGGTGCTCCTCGGCGAGATTCTCGGTATAGCGGTTGGCTGCAATGCGCTCATGCCGTTCATGGCCGACGTGGATGCGCTGGTCGTGCTGGATGCGCTGGTCCCAGTCCCGCTGGGCGTGGATGAAGATCTGCTCCTCGCCGGCCTTGTCCTCGATGCGCAGTTCGTTGAAGCCCTCACCGCCGGGGCTGCTCTGGCTCTTGAACAGGCTGCGGGTCTTGTGTTCCGGCAACGCGTAGGGCACGGGGTGAGCGCTGTTGTACAGGCAGCCCGAGACCAGTGGTTGGTCCGGGTCACCTTCGAGGAAGCTGACCAGCACTTCCATGCCGATGCGCGGGATAGTGATGCTGCCCCACTGGTTGCCGGCCCAGCTGCTGGCCACCCGCAGCCAGCAGCTGGTGTGGGCGTCGGCCTGGCCTTCGCGGTCCCAGTGGAACTGGACCTTGATCCGGCCTTGGGGGTCGCAGTGGATTTCTTCGTTGTCGGGGCCGGTGACGGTGGCGGTTTGGGTGCCCAGGATGTTGGGTTTGTGGTGGTGCAGGGCTGGGCGGTGGGGGGTGGCCCAGGGGGTGGCGATGAAGTGGTTGCGGTAGCCTTGGTAGAAGGCTTCTTTGGGCTTTTTATCCCCCTCTCCCCGGCCCTCTCCCGCGAGGGGAGAGGGGGTAAAACGGTGTTGTCCTGATGTCTCTGTGATGGACTCTTCCAGCACTTGTGGTTGTTTGCCGTGGTGGTGGATGTCGGTGAGTAGCCAGAGGTCGTTCCAACTGGTGCGGGGGTGGTCTTGTAGTTCGAGGAAGTGGCCGCTGCGCAGGGTCGGTTGGTCGCTGTGGCCGCTGGCCTGGTGGTAGTCGCTGCGGTGGCGTTCCAGGGTGCGGCGGGCCAGGTGTTTAGCGTAGGTGCGGTCGGTGAACTGGCCGGGGTAGTGGTAGTCCTCCAGGTCTGGCAGTTGCTCGCTGCGGGCTTCGCCTTCCAGTAGCAGGCGGGCCTTGTTGTGGTCGTAGTCGCGGCGGGTGACGCGGCTGCTGCGGGTTTCCAGGCGGACGCCGAAGCGCTTGACCACCGGTTCATCGGCGACCAGGCCGTTGCCTTGCTCGAAGCCGGTCGGTTCGAGACGTGGAAAGGCGGTCTGGTCGTCGCCGAATACCAGCAGGTGGCCGTCCTGGCTGTGGCGGAAGTGGTAGTGAATGCCCTCTTCCTCGCACAGGCGCTGGAGGAAGTGCAGATCGGTCTC
Source organism: Halopseudomonas xiamenensis (assembly GCF_014219065.1). GTDB lineage: Bacteria > Pseudomonadota > Gammaproteobacteria > Pseudomonadales > Pseudomonadaceae > Halopseudomonas > Halopseudomonas xiamenensis. The sequence goes on along the minus strand of NZ_JACLGO010000010.1, from coordinate 38,605 downwards.
GTCGTATTGGGTGCAATAGTCGCGCTCAGGGTAGTCGCTGCCGAGCTGAAACAGGTAGGCATCGGACTGGATGCCGTGCTCTTCGAGCAGGCGGGCGATGATCTGCGGCACGCTGAGGTGCTGGAAGATGCGCTGATTGTGACGCAGGGCCAGGTAGTGCAGCTGTGGTACCAGTTCCAGGCGGTAGCGGGTCAGGCGCTGGCCGGCTTCGCCGATGGCGGCGTGGTGCACCAGGCCATGCAGGCCGCTGCCGTTGCCCAGGTCCAGCCAGGCGCTGCGTTGCAGCAGGGTTTCGAGGTCCAGGTCGGGCTGTTCGCTGACCAGTTGCAGCTCGATGCGGTAGCACTGGTTGAGGGCTTCGCGGGCGCGGAATTCGAGCACCTTGAAGTCGTGTTCGAGGCCGGGCAGGTGCAGGGTGAAGTGGGCTTCATTGGCCGGGGCAAACATCCGCTGTCCTCTTTCTACCGTAATCGTATGACCGCTGCTGATGCTGAAACAGCAACACCCCCGACCGCTTGCCCGGCCGATGGCGACGCATTGTCACAAAATTACGCGCAGACGGGTGTGCGCCAGTTCGCAGCATGGGATATCTGCGACATATTCCGAAGGAGAGAGGTGGGCGAGCCGAGAAACGCCGCACCGATGGTGGGAGCCGCGCCTCGCGGCGATCGGCACGTGCCGATCAGGATAACAGGCAAGGTAATGCTCGCTGCCAGGCCGCTTCGCGCCGAGGCGGCGCTCCTACGGGATAGCAATGAGTCCAGAAACCTACTTCTGCTGCGCGACTATGTCTTCCATCTTCAAGCCGGTCAGGCCATGGATGGTCCGCCACAGGTAGAACAGGATCGCCAGCATCATGATCATCGAGGGTATGGCGATCATCGGGTAACTGACCAGGGTCATGCGCCCCAGTTCGGCATTGAACGCCTCGGTACCCGCCGGACTGACCACGATCCACTTGGCAATCACGTAGTTCATGAACGAGGAAAAGAAGAAGGTGCCCGCCAGGAAGTAGGTCGCCCTGAGCAGCCGCTGCTCGAACACCTCCCGCAACCCGCGCTCGCGCAGGCGCTCGTCCACGCGCTGCACATTCAGCACCTTTTCGTTGTACAGCAGGGTGCGGATCAGCGGGTAGCGGGTACGGGTGGAGAACAGCACCGCCAGCCCGATCACCCCTGGCACCGCCGCTTCCTTGATCGCCAGCCACTGCGGGTCCAGCTCCAGCAGGCCGATGCCGCCGGTGAGGAACACGCTGATGACACCCAGCACGGCGATGAAATTGTATTTGCGATAGCGCACCAGTTCGAACAACCCCCAGCCCAGCGGGAAGGCCAGCGCCACGAGCAGCGCCTGGTGTGGGCCGAGATGGGCATCACCGCTGAACTTCATCAGGATCACCGAGGGGATCACGATACTGACCAGCAGGTCGACCAGCGGACGGGGTTTGTGTTGCGGGGTAGTCGGTAAAGCGTCGTTCATGATGTACGGGTAATCTCGGTTGCGTTGACCATGGAATCAACAAGGCCGCCCAGTATGGGTTAAAGTTTTTTCGGCTACCAGCCGATAAGCCCGGCATTCCCATAAAAAATCATCCACGCCTGCCTGCTGGCCGACCAGCGGCGGGTCCGTTGTCGTTCATTCTTCCCACATAGAGATTCCCATACCCATGAAGTCTTCCCTGCGAGTGCAAAGCCTGACCGTACTGATCGGCAGCATGACGCTGATGCTGGTCGTGTCCCTGGTGAGCGTTCTGGCGTTGGCCATGGAGTTGCGCAACTACCGCCTGCTGATGGAGGGCCCGGAGGCGGCCGCCAACCTGATCAACGAGTCCAACCTGAGCTTCAAGATCCAGGTGCAGGAGTGGAAGAACGTGCTGCTGCGCGGCGCCGATCAGCCCAGCCTGGACCGCTACTGGCGACAATTCCAGGATAATGAACAGCGCGTCCAGACTCTGCTGGAGCAGATCGGTGGGCTGAACATGTCGGACACTTTCCTGCGCCAGGTCGCCTCGTTGAAAAACGAACACCAGCGCCTGGGCGGGGATTACCGTGACGGTCTGCAACGCTTTATCGACGCCGGCCGCGACCCGGTGGCTGGCGACACGCTGGTACGCGGGATAGACCGGGCCACCAGCGAACAACTGGAGCAACTGGTCAGCGAGCTCAACGGCCACGCCGCCAGCGAAGTGCAGCGCATTCGCCAGGCCACCCTGCGCACCGTCTGGGTCACCGTACTGGCGCTGGCCGGCAGCGCGGTACTGATCGCCATATTGGCCAGTTGGCTGATCGGTCGCCGGCTGATCGATCCGATTGCTCTCCTGGTCGAACAGATGCAGCAGCTGGGCCAGGGCCGCTTCGATCGGGAGATCACCAGCTCCCGCCAGGATGAACTCGGCGTGCTGGCCCGCACGGCCAACCAGTTACGTGGATTCCTCGCCGAAACCGCCGTCGGGCTGCGCCACAGCACAGGCGAACTGGATAGCGCCAGCGGTGGCTTGAACACCGTCGCCACGCGCATGGCCCAGGGTAGTCGCGAACAGTTTTCACGCACCGATCAGGTCGCCACGGCGATGCAGGAAATGTCCGCCACCGCCGCCGAGGTGGCGCGCTATGCCGCCGAAGCCGCCGGCGCTGCCGATGCCGCGGACCAGAATGCGCGCAGTGGTCGCCAGACCATGACCGAGACCATCGATGCCATGCAGGCGCTGCTGCAGGAAATCCAGCATACCGCCGACGTCATCCACCGCCTGGAAGACGACAGCCACCGCATCGGCAAGGTGCTGGAAGTCATCCAGAGTATCGCCGAGCAGACCAACCTGCTGGCACTCAATGCCGCCATCGAAGCCGCCCGCGCCGGCGAGGCCGGACGTGGTTTCGCCGTGGTCGCCGATGAGGTGCGCACCCTGGCCCAGCGCACCAGCGAGTCGACCGCGGAAATCCAGAGCATCATCAATAGTGTGCAGCAAGGCGCCCAGGAAGCCGGCAAGGCGATCGACGCCGGTAAAAGCAGCAGTGACCTGAGCATGCAGCACGTGACCCTGGCCGGGGACAGTCTGCAGCAGATCGCCATGGCGGTGGAGTCGATCCGCGACATGAACCGCCAGATCGCCACCGCCGCCGAGGAGCAGACCAGCGTGTCCGAGGATATCTCGCGCAACATCACCGAGATCACCCAGATCGCCGCCGCCAACCAGCAGGAAGTCGAGCATACCTCCCGGGCCAGTGAAGCCCTGCAGGAGTTGTCCGCAGAGCTCAATGAGCTGGCCGCCCGGCTACATGCCTGAGCTGTCGTCCGGCAGCTGCCGCCTTATCGGCTCAGGCAAAGCGTACGCGGCAGTTGCCCAGACCTTCGATGCTCACGCTCAGCTCGTCACCGGCGGCCACCGGCACCACGCCCGACAGCGCCCCGGACAGGATCACCTCGCCGGCCTTGAGCCCCGTGCCCTCCTGCCCCAGCGCGTTGGCCAGCCAGGCCACGGCGTTGGCCGGCGAGTCCAGGCAGTTGCCGCCAACCCCGGTACCGACCACCGCACCATTCTTCTCCAGGGTCATGGCACAGTTCACCAGGTCCACCTGCTGCGGATCGACCCATTGCTCCCCCAGCACGAACAGACCGCTGGAGGAGTTGTCCGCCACACTGTCCTGAATTCTGATCTGCCAGTTGCGCACGCGCGAATCGATGATCTCAAAACAGGCCATCACGCCCTTGGTCGCACGCAGCACGTCAGCCGCCGTCACGCCGGGGCCGGCAAGGTCATCCTGCAGCAGGAAGGCGATCTCGCCTTCGGCCATGGGCATGACCAGCGTTGTCCGGTCGATGCAGTCCCCCGACTTCACCAGCATGCGATCGGTGAGCACGCCGAAGTTCGGTTGGTCGACCTTCATCAGCTCCATCGCCCTGCGGCTGGTGGCGCCGATCTTCCAGCCGACAGCGCGCTCGCCCTGCTCCAGCCGCCGCGCCAGCAGACGCTGCTGCACCCGGTAGGCGTCCTCAAGGCTCATATCGGTAACGCGGCTGGTCAGCGGGTCAACCGCACTGGAGGAGGCCAAGGCAAGGTACAGTTCGTCACCCAGCTCATCGATCAGCGACTGATTCATTACAGAAACTCCAATTGATTATTGGCTACACAGGATTGCCGGGCATTCGCCCGGCTCCCTTTCAGCATTCATGAATGACCACGGATCCGGTGGGATCAGGCCCTGGCCCGCTCCTCGTCCACCAGTTCCTTCTTCGATAGCTTGCCCACCGGGGTACGCGGCAGCGCTGCGCGGATCTCCATCGCTGCCAGGCGCTCGTGCTTGCCCAGGCGCGGCTCGAGAAAGGCCTGCAACTCGGCGAAATCGAACGCCTCGGCCCCGCTCTTGAGCTTGATGAAGGCCTTGGGCGCCTGGCCCCGATAGGCATCATCGATACCGATCACCGACACCTCCTCCACCGCCGGATGCTCGTAGATGGCCTCCTCGATCACCCTTGGATAGACGTTGTAGCCGCTGCACAGGATCATGTCCTTGGTGCGATCGACGATATACAGCCAGCCCTGCTCGTCCATGTAGCCGACATCCCCGGTACGCAGGAAGCCATCCTCGGTCATCGCCTCGGCGGTGGCGTCGGCGCGCTTCCAGTAGCCGGCGGTGACGTTCGGCCCGGCAATGCAGACCTCGCCACGCTCACCGGCGGGCAAACTGCCGGGGGAACCGTCCAGCGGCGCGATGCGGATGGTCGCCCCCGGCACCGGCATGCCGCAGGAGCCGGGGCGCGGCTCGGCATCCCGGGGGGTGAAGGTGCCGGTAGTGGTGGTCTCGGTCATGCCCCAGCCCTCGCGCAGGGCGCAGCCGGCCATCTCCGAATAGCGCTGCTGCACTTCCAGCGGCAGCGGCGCCCCGCCGGAGTTGCACAGCTTCAGCGAGGTCAGGTCCAGCTGCGCAGTCAGCGGGTGGGCCAGCAGGCCGATGAACATGGTCGGTACGCCGGGGAAGGTGGTGATGCGGTTATGGTGAATTTCCCGCAACACCGTCTCGGCGTCGAAACGCGGGTGCAGATAGACTTCCGCGGCCATGCGCACGCTGAACAGCATGTTGATCATCAGCGCATAGATATGGAACGGCGGCAGTACCGCCAGCACCCGCTCCTGGCCCGCCTGCAGCGACTCGTCCAGGATCGCCTGCAGCTGGGAGCAGCTGGCGGTGAGGTTGGCATGGGTAAGCATCGCCCCCTTGGGCGCGCCGGTGGTGCCGCCGGTGTACTGCAACACGGCCAGGGTCGCGGCCGGATCATCCAGCGGGTGGGCGGTGAAGTCGCCGGGGTTGTCCAGCAGACTGGCGAAGGAGTGGGTATGGCTGTTCCACTCGACGTCTACCGACGGCCCCAGCTGACCGGCCTGCGCCTCGCTGACCGGCCCGCAGAATTCCGTCAGTTGGCCGACCACCAGCCCCTTGAGCCGACTGTCAGCGACCAGGCCAGCCATCTTCGGGTACAGGCTGGCCAAGTCCAGGGTCAGCATGATATCGGTCTGGCTGTCCTCTATCTTGTGTGCCAGGGTCCGGTCAGCATCCAGCGGCGAATAGTTGACCACGGTGCCACCGGCACGCAACACGGCGAAGAAGGCGATGAAATAGTGCGGGCAATTGGGCAGATACAAGCCCACGTGCACCCCCGGACCGACACCCAGGCGCTGCAGACCACAGGCGGTGCGCCTGACCAACTCATCCAGCTGGCGATAGGTCAGCTTGTGACCGAGGAAGTCGATCGCCGGATGCTCGGGAAACGTCGTAACCGCCTGGTCCAGCAAGCCCCAGGCTGGACCGGTCGGCAGCTCGGCATCCCAGCGCATGCTCTGGGGGTAGGAGCCCAGCCAGCGTAATTGCGCACTCGCGTTCATGACATGCCTCCTCGGCCTGATTGTAATTATTGATCCCCAGACCCTAGCGCTACGCGCTCCGTGTGCAAAGGCAAATCCAGCACATATATACACCTCTATAGATGCCCACATGGCGACCGCCTCACCGAATGCGCACCGTGGCAGTTGTGATGTCCCTCACAGTCTGACGCTTTACCAAGCCGACACGGCGTCACCGGTGCTACATAGTTCGGCAATCAAATTGCAATAAACGAAGCGGGTTGGTAGATTCTTGGGCTTCTTCATACACGAACGGAAAAACCACCATGAAACGGATCCTGCTCGGTTCCCTGCTTGCCGCCGCTTCCCTCAATGCCTTCGCCACCGCTCCGGGCGGCCCGGGCTGTGGCTGGGGCAACATGCTGTTCGAAGGCCAGCGCGGCCTGCCGTCCCACCTGGTTGCCTCCATCACCAATGGCACCTCCGGTAACGCCACCTTCGGCATGACTTCGGGCACCAACGGTTGCGACACCAGTGGCGCACTGGCCTACCATGGCAAGTCGATGATCGTGTTGAGCAGCATCATGAACGAGCTGTCCGAAGACATGGCCCGTGGCGAGGGCGAAGCCCTGACCACCTATGCCGTGGTACTGGGCGTACCGGCAGAGGATCGCGCACATTTCGCCGCGGTGACCAGCCAGCACTTCAACGACATCTTCAGCTCCGCCGATGTCACCGCCGAGCAGGTTCACGCCGCTACCCTGGCAGTGATGAAGCAGGACGCGGTTCTGGCCAAGTACGCCGATCAGGCCTGATCCCCGCTCTACCGTTCCGGGCCAGCGTTCGCGCTGGCTACGGGCACTCCCCGGTGTCGGCTGACACCTCCGCTTTCCACCCCGGCCCCGCATGTCCAGACGTTTGCTTCCCCTGCTGCTGAGCCTGCTCGGCATTACCGCCCAGGCGGCCCCGCAACCCGATGTAGCCACGCTGCAGAGACTGGCCGAGGATCCCTACTGGATCTCGCTGGGTCATTACGAGCGGCAGACCTTCGGCGGCTGGCGCAGCTATGTGGATGATGCCGACTTCTTCCTGGCCACCGATGGCGAACGCTCTCCGCTGGCAGAGCTCGCGGCCACGCTCGAAGGCCTGCATGCCGACCCGGAGCTGGCCGATGCGCATCCGCAGTGCCGCTTTCCATCGCGCACCCGCTGGTTGCGTCAGCAATTGCTACTGGACGACCTGCCGGCGGTGCAATGCGCGGAATTCGATACCTGGTATGCCGACATCGATCCGCATACCACGGTTCTGGTGTTCCCCGATGCCTATCTGAACAGCCCCTCCTCGATGTTCGGGCACACCCTGCTGCGCATCGACTCGGCCGCCACCGAAGGCAGCGGCACGGCGCTGCTCAGCTATGCCCTGAACTTCGGCGCCATGATCGAAGGCATGGATAACAGCATCCTGTATGCCTGGAAGGGACTGGCGGGGGGTTATCCGGGGCAGTTCGCACTGCTGCCCTACCGCGAGAAGATCAGCGAATACAGCAGCCTGGAAAACCGCGACCTGTGGGAATACCAGCTGGATCTGACGCCCGAGGAAACCGGGCGCATGATCGAACATGTCTGGGAGCTGCGCCAGATCCGCTTCGACTACTTCTTCTTCGATGAGAACTGCTCCTACCGCCTGCTCGAGCTGCTGGAGATCGCCCGCCCCGGACTGCGGCTGATCGAGCAGTTTCCACTGACCGCGATCCCCGCCGACACCGTGCGGGCGGTAAAGGACGCCGGCCTGGTGCAGGACGTCAACTACCGGCCCTCCCGGGAGAAAGAACTGCTGGCCCGCGCCGCGCCGCTGCGACCCGAGGAGGTCAGCTGGGCCCAGGCGCTGGCGGCGGATACCGCGCTGCTCGATAGTAGCGACTTCCGCGCCCTGCCGGATGAGCGCCAGGCGCTGATCCAGGAAACCGCCTACCGCCTGCTACGCTACCAGGCCGCCGGCCAGGAGCGCGATGCGGGCAACGCCGAACGCAGTTTCCGCATGCTGCAGGCGATCAACCAGAACCCACCGCCGCGCCTGGACATCGCCACCCCGACCCAGCCCGAGGACGGCCATGAATCCCGCACCTGGCAGCTGGCGCTCGGCAGCCAGGATCACCGTACCTTTGCCGAGTATGGCCTGCGCATGGCCTACCACGACCTGAACGACAACCTGGCGGGCTTCCCGCTGGGTGCGCAGATCGAGCTGGGCAAGCTGCGCGTGCGTCAATATGAAGGCAATCACTGGCAACTGGAGGAACTGGGGCTGGTCAGCATCCGCTCGCTGACGCCACGCAGCCAGTTGCTCAAGCCCTGGTCCTGGCAGGTAGAAATCGGGCTGGAACGGGTCGCAGGCAAAGATGGCAAGCGGCGGCTGGTGGGTCATCTGAATGGCGGCGCCGGCTTTACCTGGCAGCTCAGCGAGCACGTACTGGGTTATGCGCTGGCCACCCTGCGCGTCGAGCACCATCGAGACTTCGCCACCACCCTGAGTCCGGCAGCCGGTTTTGACAGCGGTCTGCTGTGGCGTAATCGCGCCGGTAATCTGCTGCTGGAGGCCCAGGCAGACTATTTCCACAATGGCGAGGTACGTCGCAGCCTGGGGCTGACCCAGCAGCTGGAGCTGGGCCGCAACCTCGGCGTGCGACTGACCGCCCAGCGTGAATTCAGCCAGTGGGGCGCGCCGCAGAATGAGCTGATGCTGCAGCTGCGCTGGTATCACTACTGAGCTGCAAGGTGTAGCGCGCCCGCGCTACGCCGGCAGGTCCTCAGCAGCGCCACAGTGTCGTCGCGCGGGCGCGCGACAACCCGAAACTAACCGCGATGAAGAGGTGCTGCAGCAAGGCTGATACCATTACCGAGCTACGGGGTGTAGCGCGCCCGCGCTACGCCGGCAGGCCCTCAGCGGCGCCAGCAGTGTCGTCGCGCAGGCGCGCGACAACCCGAAACCAACCGCGATGAAGAGCTGCTGCAGCAAAGCTGATACCACTACCGAGCTACGGGGTGTAGCGCGCCCGCGCTACGCCGGCAGGTCCGCAGCAGCGCCACAGTGTCGTCGCGCGGGCGCGCGACAACCCGGAAACTACCCCTGGCGCAGACGCTCTGCAGCATCGTGCAGCAGCTGCTCGGTGCCGGCCCAGCCCAGACAGCCGTCGGTAACCGACACGCCGTACTGCAGCTCGTCCGATAACGGCTGGTTGCCGTCGAACAGGTGACTTTCCAGCATCACCGCACGCAGGCTGTGATCGCCGGCCAGCCGCTGGTCGATCACAGCCTGCAGTACCTCGGGCTGACGCAGCGGGTCCTTGCCACTGTTGGCGTGGCTGCAATCGACCATGATGCTGGGCGTGATGCCGGCCTTGTCCAGCGCCGCTCTGGCCGCTGCCACACTGACCGCATCGAAGTTGGGCCCCTGGTTGCCGCCGCGCAGCACCAGATGGCTATCCGGATTGCCCTCGGTTTCCACCAGTGCCGGGCGGCCCAGCTCGTCCATGCCGAAATGCTGATGCGGGTGCTCCGCCGAGCGCATGGCGTCGATGGCGATACCCATGCTGCCGTCGGTGCCGTTCTTGAAGCCCACCGCCATGTCCAGGCCGCTGACCAGCTCTCGGTGAATCTGCGACTCGCTGGTCCGTGCGCCGATGGCTGCCCAGCCCAGCAAGTCATCGACATAACCGGCCACCAGCGGCTGCAGCAGCTCACTGGCCAATGGCAGGCCCAAGTCGATCATGCGCAGCATCAGCCGGCGCGACAGTTCCAGCCCGGCGGCCATGTCACCACTGCCATCCAGTTGCGGGTCGTAGACCAGCCCCTTCCAGCCGATGGTGGTGCGGGGCTTTTCAATGTAGGCGCGCATCACCAGCAACATCTGATCGGCCACCCGGGGGGCCAGTTCGGCCAGCCGCTGGGCGTAATCCAGCGCTGCATCGGCGTCATGGATGGAGCAGGGGCCGACCACCACCAGCAGGCGTCGGTCATGACCATGGAGGATATTGCGGATGGCCTGACGCTGGGCCTGAACCTGTTCACGCTGCGCGGCATTGAGCGGCAGACGCTGACGCAGCACCGCCGGGGTCGGCAGCGGCCGTGTGCGGCGCGGGCTGGGAGAAACGCTATCGGTAACCAGATCGTTGCTGGAGACCAGGGAAAGCTGCAGGGCGGATACGGAAGAAGTCATCATATTGTCCTTGGCCGCGCGGTAAGGTCCGCGCGGCGTTCTATCGTGTTGTTCGTAGTGGTCTGTGATGGTCGGTACGACCGGTAAATCGCCAGCTGCAGTAACGGTAGGAATAGCTGAAGTAGTTGCTCATGGTGTCATCCTCAATGTCATGGCCGTGATTGGCCGAAAAAAACAAAACCCCCGGTCGGAGGGCCGACCGGGGGTTTCTGAGTGTTGCGTTGGGCGGCCCGTCTGGAGTGGGCCGCCTGGTATCAGGCCAGCCCGTAGCTAAACCAATACCCATAGAAATACACGGCAACACTGGCAACCAGCGCACAGGCAGCTGCCACGGCTACGGCCGGGGTGTGATGCTGCAAAATGGATGTGCTGACTGCCATGGGTGTTCTCCGTTGAGTTGCCGTTAACTTACTGCATTCACTGGCACTGTTCAACTCCGAATACTGCAGAGGATGCCAGTTGCGCATGACGATTGGGTGACACTGCCGGTTTCCGGATGGCGCTGGAGGCGGTGTCACTGCCTGTTCCGGGGCCGATTACTGCTTCACCGTATCCAGAGTCTTGGTGATCGCCGCCACCGCCCCGCCGATATTGCTCAGCTCCGCCGGCAGGATCATGGTGTTGTTGGTCTTGGCCAACTTGCCGAACTCGGTGACGTACTGCTCGGCCACCCGCAGCGCCACCGCATCCTTGCCGCCTTGGGTGTTGATCGCTTCGGCCACCAGGCGCAGGCCTTCGGCGGTAGCCTGGGCCACCAGTTCGATCTGCCGTGCCTTACCCTCGGCCTCGTTGATCTGGCGCAGCTTGTCGGCTTCGGACAGGTTGATGGTTTCCTGCTTGATACCCTCGGAGACGTTGATCTTGGCCTGCCGCTCACCCTCGGACTGGGCCACCACCGCGCGGCGTTCCCGCTCGGCGCGCATCTGCTTTTCCAGCGCATCGAGGATGGTCGCCGGCAGTTCGATATCGGCGATCTCGTAGCGCATCACCTTGACACCCCAGGGCCGCGCCGCTTCGTCCAGCGCATCCACCACCTGGACGTTGATCGCATCGCGCTCCTCGAAGGTCTTGTCCAGGTCGATCTTACCGATCACCGAGCGTAGGGTGGTCTGCGCCAGCTGGGTGGCGGCATAGCGGTAGTTGGAAATACCGTAGCTGGCGGCCTTGGGGTCCACCACCTGCAGGTAGATGACGCCATTGACCACCACCTGGATATTGTCCTTGGTCACGCAGGCCTGGCGATCCACATCGATGGCCTCTTCCTTCATGGTGTGGCGATAGGCAATGCGATCGACGAAAGGAATCAGCAGGTGAAAGCCGGCCTCCAGGGTCTTGGCGTATTTACCCAGCCGCTCGACCACGTAGGCAGAACGCTGCGGCACTATCTGTGCGGTCTTGGCCACGGTAATGACGATCAGCACCAGCAGTGCCAGGGCGATGATTGTTGCGGTTTCCATACGTGCCTCTCTGTTCGATTGGTTATTGATTCAGGTTCAGGAAGCGCTACCGGTACGCGCAGCCACCTTCAATACGATGCCGCTGAAGCCGATCACCCAGGCCGTGTCGCCGGCGCGCAGCGGGTCACTGGATTCGGCATCCCATTTGGCACCATTGAGCTGGACATCACCGATACCGTCATGGAAGTCGGTCAGCACCATCACCCGCTGGCCGATCACACCGGCGTCATCCAGGTCCTCGACAGCGCGCCCGGCCACCGCGCCCTTGAGCCAGCGGGTGCAATGCCGGCGCAGGCCGAACAGGGCCACCAGGCTGATCACGCCAAAACTCAGCAACTGCACCGCCAGGCTGTCGATGACACCGAACAGGGTGAGCAATCCGACGGCCAGTGCGCCAATGCCAAAGAACACCGCCACCAACCCCGGAATGAAGAATTCCGATATCAGCAATGCCACCCCCAGCAGCAGCCAGAAGGCATATCCATTGAGAAAACTGCCAAACAACATGAGAGTTCGTCCCTAGACGCCCCGCCCGGGGCCACGCGGCCAGACTAGCAGATTGGCCGCTCAGCTGTTGGAAAAATGACCTGAATGTGTGAACCCGGCAACGACCCGGAGCCTGTTTTCGGTCCTAGGCAATGGTGATGGTCGGTATCGGCTGCGTGGTCTGGACAGTGGTGGACAATCTCGCGGCGATCTTGCGCGCGATGTCCCGATAGGTCTGGGCCAGAGCGCCCTGCGGATCGGCCACGAGAATGGGACGGCCGTCATCGGCACCGATGCGGATGCGGATATCCAGGGGCAACTCACCAAGCATTTCACTGCCGTACTGCTCGGCCATACGCAGCGCGCCCCCTGCCCCGAAGATGTGTTCTTCATGACCGCACTGGCTGCATAGATGGGTGCTCATGTTCTCGATGATGCCCAACACCGGAATGTTGACCTTCTGGAACATCTTCAAGCCCTTGCGGGCATCGAGCAGCGCAATGTCCTGTGGGGTGGTGACAATAACCGCGCCGGAAACCGGCATGCGCTGCGCCATGGTCAGGTGGATATCGCCGGTTCCCGGTGGCATATCGATGATCAGGTAATCCAGTTGCTGCCAGTCCGTCTCGTTCAGCAAGCGTGCCAGCGCCTGGGTGATCATCGGGCCGCGCCAGATAACCGGGGATTCATCATCGATCAGAAAACCGATGGACATGGTTTGTATACCGTATCCCACCAGCGGTTGCATGCGACCTTCAACCACCTGCGGCAAGCCGGTCAACCCCAGCATTCTTGGCTGGCTGGGGCCGTACAGATCAGCATCAAGAATGCCGACCCTGGCGCCCTCTGCGGCAAAAGCCAGGGCCAAATTGGTGGTCGTGGTCGATTTGCCGACGCCGCCCTTGCCCGAGGCCACAGCAATAAGATGTTTCACACCGGGTATCGACTGGGGAACCCGCTCGACCGCCGGGCTCGATGGGATCGTTGCTATTGCTGGTTGTGCTTGCGACATGCTGTACTCCTTGGTTCGACGTTCATCGCCAGGCGGTTGTCATTTCTCAACGAAAGCCCGTTCGATCACATAGTCACCCGGCTCCCCCTGCTGCGCCGAGGCGCAGAAACCCATGCCATCGAGCATCCTGGTCAGCTCCTCCAGCATGGCCGGACTACCGCACATCATCACCCGGTCAGTGGTACTGTTGATTGCGGGCAAGCCCAGATCGCTGGTCAATTTGCCGGTCTCCAGCAATGTGGTGATGCGGCCCTGGTTGCGAAACGGCTCGCGGGTGACGGTGGGATAGTAGATGAGCTTCTCACGCACCTCTTCGCCGAGGAACTCGTGCTCCGGCAGCTCCCGGGTCAGATAGTCGTGATAGGCCAGTTCGCTGACCTGACGCACGCCGTGCACCAGTACCACCTTCTCGAACCGCTCGTAGACCTCCGGATCACGGATGATGCTCATGAACGGGGCCAGCCCGGTACCGGTGCCGAACAGGAACAGGTGCTTGCCGGGGCGCAGATCGTGAATCACCAGGGTGCCTACTGGCTTGCGGCTGATCATCAGCGAGTCGCCCGCCTTCAGATGCTGCAGTCGCGACGTCAGCGGCCCGTCCGGAACCTTGATGCTGAGAAACTCCAGATACTCGTCATGGTTAGCGCTGACGATGCTGTAGGCGCGCATCAGCGGCTTGCCATCAATTGGCAGACCGATCATGACGAAATGCCCGTTCTCGAAACGCAGGCTCTGATCGCGCGTGGTCCTGAAGCTGAACAGCGTATCGTTCCAGTGATGGACACTCAGAACACTTTCCGTACCTATTGCTGCCATAGGGGCATCCTCCAACGATTGCAGAAAATCAACTCGTAAATAGCGCCAGCGAACCGATGGCGGACACCATCAGCAGCAGGCTCGTAATCAGTAACAGGGCTATTGGTTGCCAGCCCTGTGCCAGCAATGCGCCCAGACTGGTGCGCATGCCCAGCGCAGCCATGGTGACCAGCAGGCAGGCGGTGGAAATCGACACCAGAATGTTTTGCAGCGGGGAAGGCAGCCAGCCGAGACTGTTCAGGCAGAACAGCGCCAGAAAGCCCAGCAGAAACCAGGGGAATTCCGTTTCGCCGGTCCTGCCCCTGCGCAACAGCAAGCCGAGCAGGAGCACCAGTGGCGCCAGCAGTGCCACGCGCAGCAGCTTGGTCAGGGTGGCAACGTCACCTGCGGAATCGGAGATCAGATAGCCAGCGCCCGCCGCCTGAGCCACATCATGAATGGCCGTACCAAGCAGCAGCCCCGCCTGCACCTCGGTATACCCCAGGGCGGAGAGCAGCGGCGGGTAGACCAGCATGGACAGGGTTCCCAGCACCGTCACGCCGACCACCACGGCCAACAACCGGCGCTCTTCCAGCCGGCCAGCCGGGAGCACCGCCGCTACCGCGATAGCCGCAGATACGCCGCAAATGGCAACGGCGACGCCGGCCACCAGGCTTTGCATGGTGGGCAGCCCCAACCAACGGCCCAGTCCCAGGGCAACGCCGATGGTCAGGGGTACGCAGGTCAGTACCACCAACAACGGCAGGCTCCCCACCACCAGCAACTGCTCAACGCCCATGCGTGCGCCCAGCAATGCCACGCCGATGCGTAGAACCTGGCGGCTGCAGAAGTTGATCCCCGGCTGGACGCGCTCATCACCCGCCTGGCTGGCGAAACCGAACCCGAGCAGCAGCACCAGCAACAGGGCCGGGGTCAGGTAATGCTCCGCCAGGAAGCTGCCTGCCAGAGCCAGCACTACGCAGAGTGCGACGCCGGGATACAGGCGCCGCACCGCCATCCACGACAGCCACTCCCGGGGTTGGGCGCGCTCGCTCATGCTGCTTGCTCGCCGGGGCTGGTGGTCAGACCGGCCAGTTCGCGCAGGTAGGCCCAGGGGTAGAGCCCGCGGTAATGACCATCGGAAAAGTGAAACTGCAACCCGCTGACACCGGGAACCTCAAGCCGGTCGATCGCGACCTCGGCGTCGATCAGCGTCAGCGTGCCAACCTGCCGGTCCCGGATGCAGGATGCGCAGGCGCAGGACTTGCGCAGGGCCAGACAGCTGAAGCTGCTGAGCTCGCCGTCCGACCAGAGTATTTCCAGTTTCTTTTGCGCCTTTCTCAGGCGTACTTCCCGGGGTGCCTCGACAACGATCTGAATGGACATGGTTTCTACTCCTCAACTATTCGGGCCGGTACGAGCCGGGATCAGCAGCACTGGCGCCTCGGCGAGCCTGATAAACCGGTCTTCCAGCAGCACAGGACGAGCGCTGTCGCTGGCTGCGCCGACAATCAACAGGGCGACCAGCATCTGTTTCAAGCCACTCGTCATGACAAGTTGGCGCATGGTTCAGCGCTCGAGGAACTGCAGCTTGCCGCCCTGATCGACCCAGTCATCTGCGCCGTACATGGGCTCGCTGGTCTGGCTGATGACCGGCCAGAGCTCGGACAGCTCGGCGTTCAACTCGATGAAGTGCGCCTGCGCTGGGGGTATTTCCTTGTCGGCGAATATCGCGTCAGCGGGACATTCCGGGACGCACAGACTGCAATCGATGCAGGTCTGCGGATTGATCACCAGAAAGTTCGGGCCTTCATGGAAGCAGTCCGCCGGACAGACTTCCACGCAGTCGGTGTACTTGCAGCGGATACAGTTTTCGGTAACGACAAAGGTCATGGCGAAATCCTCATTACATATGCTTTTCAACCTGCTGACCTGGCCAGCCCGTTACACGGCTGGCCAGGTCAGCCGCCTGGTTCAGGCGGCTGCGCCCAGCTTCGACATGGCCCAGCGCGCAAGCTTGCGTACATCCGGGTCCGGATCATCCATGGCGACCGAGATGAAGGGCCGGCCATCGTCGTGGCCGATGCTGCCCAGCGCGCCGATGGCCGCCTTGCGCAGGTTGCTCATGGGGTCGCGCGCGCACTCACCCAGCACCGGAATCGCGCCGACCGCCCCCAGCTTGCCCAGGGCATCGACAGCTTTCTCGCGAACCTGCCAGAAGCTGTCACGCGTGGACTTGATCAGCTCCGGCATGGCCTGCTGGTAATCCAGCTTGCCGATGCTCACCGCCGCCTCGATCCGTACCTGCCAGTGCTGATCGCCCAGGAGGCTGACCAGCGTCGGCCCGACCTGCGCCGCGTCGGCATAGACCAGTGCACCAGTGGCGGCACGGCGCACATCCGGATCGTCATCCTGTTGCGCACGCTCCATCAGCGCCGGCAGGTTTTCCGGTTGTTTCAGCCAGCCGATGACGCCCACGGCCTCGCGGCGTACCAGCGCATCGGGATCGCTCAGACGCGCCAGGGCGGGACCCTGGGCAGCGGGATTGCGCAGCGGCTTGAGCGCACGCAGGATGCCCGCCACGACGAAGCTGTCCTGGCTGCCCGCCAGTGCCTCGAGCAGCGGGTAGGCAGCAGCCGGGTCCTTCAGGTCGGCCAGGGCATGGGCTGCGGCGTTGCGCACCACTTCGTTGCTATCGCCCAGGGCAGCGATCAGTGCATCGGCAATATCCACCGCATCGAATTCGTCCACCACCTTGGCTGCTTCCTGACGCACCGAGGGGTCCGGGTCGTTGAGAGCCTGGATCAGCAGTTCGACGGCTTCCGGCTCACCGCTGTCCACCAGGTCGAGTACCGCAACGCGGCGGATACCCGGGTCGGTGGAAGCGAGTTTCAGGGCAATATCCTGCAGGTCTGGATCGTCATAAGTCTTCATGGTGTCGTCCTTCAGCGCAGGAGGTAAGGGATGTTGACCTTCACCGCATCGGTGGGGCAGTCGGTCTCGCAGGGCATGCAGTACCAGCATTCGTCGTACTTCATGTGTGCCTTGCCGGTGTCTTCGTTGATCCACAGAACGTCGAGCGGGCAGACATCGATGCATACGCGACAGCCCTTGTCGGCGATGCATTTCTCTTCGTCCACAACGACCGGGACGCTGGCGTAATGGTTGGCTATGGGCATGGTTGTATCCTCATCAAGGCTATAGTCAGGTCTGGAGCGCCGCGGCCATTCGGGCCGCAGCACATACTGTCCGTTCAGGCATTGGCCGCTTTCTTGACACGCATCTTGCTGTAGGCGTCCTTCTCCTCACCCAGCGGTACGATGTACTCGGCGACCGGCCGCTTGCCGCTGGCCATGTTGCCGTTGGCATCCTTGAACAGGCGGGTGTGGTAGAACCATTCGCCGTTGTCCTGCTCGGGATAATCGACGCGGTAGTGGTACAGCCCCCAGCGCGATTCAGTGCGGTACAACGAGGCGCGGGCGGCCATCTCGGCGCAGTCGATAATTGACTGCAGCTCCAGCGCGCGCAGCAATTGGTGTGGGTCGGCCGCCGAGAGCAGGGGCAGGTCCTCGCGCACGGCAAGAATGCGCTCCAGGCCGATCTCCATTTTTTTGGTGACCTTGGGCGGTTGCAGGTAATCGTTCACCAGCCGGCGCACCTTGTATTCCATCTGCTCGGGGGGGATACCGTCCTTGACCTGCAACGGAGCCTGGATACGCGCCAGCTCCGCGGCAATGAAACCCTCGTCGAGTACGGGCGTGGCGCGATCCTTGACGAACTGCGCAGCGCTTTCGCCGCAGATCTGGCCGAAGACGAAGGCACCGAGCATGTAGTTGTGCGCGACCGAGGCCATATCCCCGGCGCCATACAGGCCGGGTACCGTGGTTGCGCCGGTTTCGTCGGTCCATACGCCCGAGGCGGAGTGGCCGGAACAGAAGCCGATCTCGGAGATATGCATCTCGACCATGCGCTGGCGGTAGTCGACCTGGCGCCCATCATGGAAGCGGCCGCGGGTCGGTCGCTCATTGGTGTGCAACACGGTCTCGATCTCCTGGATGGTTTCCTCGGCCAGGTGATCGAGCTTGAGAAACACCGGGCCGGTGCCGGATTCCAGCTCCTTGAAGAACTCCAGCATCATCTGCCCGGACCAGTAATCGCATTCGATGAAGCGCTCGCCATAGGCATTGGCGGTGAAACCGCCCAGGGGACCGGTAACGTAGGCGCAGGCCGGGCCGTTGTAGTCCTTGAGCAGCGGGTTGACCTGGAAGCACTCCAGGTTCACCAGATCGGCACCGGCGTGATAGGCCATGGCGTGACCATCACCGCAGTTGGCGGGGTTCTCATAGGTGCCGAACAGGTAGCCGGAGTTGGGCAGGCCTATGCGGCCGGCGGCACCGGTGGCCATGATCACCGCCTTGGCGCGGATGATGATCGGCTCGGCGGTACGGGTGTTCACCCCGATCATGCCGGCGATGTTGCCGTCCGGGTCCTTGAGCAGGCGGGTGGCCTGGAAGCGGTTCTCGATCTCCACCCGCACACGGCGCAGGCGGCGGTAGAGGATCTTCTTCACGTTGTGCCCTTCGGGCATCGGCAGAACATAGGTGCCCAGGTGATGCACCTTCTTCATGTCGTAGTCGCCGGTTTCATCCTTCTGGAAATGCACACCCCAGGAGTCGAGCTTCTCGATCATCGGAAAGGAACGCGTGGCGTAGGCCATCAGGGCCGGCTGGTGGACGATGCCGTCATTGGCGATGGTGATTTCCTTGACGTACTGCTCGGGGGTGGCATGGCCGGGCACCACCGCATTGTTGAGCCCGTCCATGCCCATGGAGATGGCACCCGAGCGTTTGACGTTGGCCTTTTCCAGCAGCATCACCTTCAGCGAAGGGTCCTGCTCCTTCACCGTTACCGCGGCCATCGGGCCAGCGGTGCCGCCACCGATCACCAGCACGTCGGTATCGATTACGGGTATGTCATTGATGGTTGTAGTCATGGCTGATCTCCTATTTCCGCTCTACACGGAACTGGTATTTGAATGAATCACCGCGGTAACAGAGGTATTCGAAGTCGATGGGGCGACCGTTGCGGTCATGGGTGAGGCGCTCCACCCGCAGGATCGCCTCACCGGCTTTGAGGCCGAGCAGGTCCTGGGTTTCGTCATCGGCAAGGACCGCCTCAAGGCCGATCTCCGCGCTGCCGAGGGGGATGCCGAAGAAGTTTTCAAGCATGGGAAAAATGTCGCCGGACAGGTCCCTGGAAAACAGCCGACGGCCGATATCCAGCGGGAAGTAACTGCTCTCCAGACACACCGGCTCGCGGTTGAGGTAGCGCACGCGCTTGACCTCCACCACCTCCTCGTGGAGTGGCAGACCAAGCGCGGCGATCACCGGCTTGGACGGTTTGCCCTGGCGGATACCCAGCAGCCTGCCTGTGGCTTCATAGCCCTGGGCGGCCATCGCTTCACCAAAGCCCTGCAGCCGTTGCACGTTCTGCACAGCCTTGGGCTTGCTGACATAGGTACCCTTGCCCTGGGCGCTGAACACCAGGCCTTCGTTATGCAGGTCACGCAGAGCCTGGCGGATGGTGATGCGGCTGACACCGAAGGCGTGCATCATTTCGTTTTCCGACGGCAGGCGCTCATGGATGGCATAACTACCCTCCAGAATCCTGCGCCGCAGGTTGTCGCGGATCTGCACATACAGCGGCAGTGGCGACTGGCCCGGCGCGAATTGCTCAGTTCCGTTCATGGCGGTCACTCCGGTTGTCATGACATGTAATGTCGAGCACAGATGGGAGAAACATCGGATTGCCCATGTTCAGCCCGCCTGGTTCTGTTGCTTGAAGGCCGCCAAGGTCTGCTCACGGATCAATTCCAGACACTGGCGCTTGAGCATCATGAATTCGGGACTGGTGAGCAGGCTCTGGTCGCGTGGGCGCGGCAGATCCACCTTGATGTCAGCGATGATCCGCCCGGGGCTGGCGCTCATCACCACGATGCGGTCGGAGAGGAACACGGCCTCGTCGATATCGTGGGTAACGAACACCACGGTGTTGCGGAACTCGCGCCAGATCTCCAGCAGATTCTCCTGCATCATGATCCGGGTCTGTGCATCCAGCGCGCCGAAGGGCTCGTCCATCAGCAGAACACTTGGGTAGTTGGCCAGCGCCCGGGCAATCCCCACACGCTGCTGCATGCCCCCGGACAGCGTGGTGGGATAGGCATCGGCGAACGCTGCCAGGCCGACCAGCGACAGGAAGGTGCGCGCTACGCTGCCGGCCTCGGGGCGACTGGCGCCCGCCATCAGCGGACCGAAAGCGACGTTGTCGTGCACGCTTTTCCAGGGGAACAGCGAATGCTGCTGGAACACCATGCCGCGATCCGGCCCCGGCTCGGTCACCGCCTTGCCATCCACGCTGAGTTGCCCCCGGGTGGGAGTGACGAAGCCGGCGATGGCATTGAGCAGGGTCGATTTGCCACACCCGGATGGCCCGAGCAGACAGACGAACTCGCCAGAGTGGATCTCCAGGTTGGCCTGCCCCACCGCCACGGTCCTGGCTCCCTTATGGCCAAACTCGATATCGACCCCGCTGACCAGAATCCTGCCACGCCCCTCTACGTCCCTGATGGACTTGGACTTGAGCCGGCTGTGATCGAGTACAGCGAGACGGCTGTCGTTAACCAGGGTGCTGTTCATACACGACCTCCTGTGGGCTGCCAGCGCAGCAGCGGACTGCAGACCTTGCGTACCAGCAAGGTGCTCAGCGTGCCGAGCAGGCCGATGGTGAGCATGCCAATGATGATTTGCGGATACTGGATCAGCGTGTAGGAGGTCCAGGTGAAGTAGCCGATACCGTACTGGCCGCTGATGATTTCCCCAGCAAGCAAGGAGAACCACGCCACGCCCATGCCCACCGCCAGACCGGTAACGATGCTCGGCATGGCACCCGGGATGATCACGTGCCAGAGGATCGAGCGATTGTTGGCACCCAGACAGCGGGCGGCACGCACCAGCACGCCGCTGGTCTGTTCCACGCCGTGCACGGTGTTGAGCACCACCGGAAACAGCGCTCCGAGGAAGGTGATGAACACGATGCTCGATTGCTCACTGGGCAGCATCAGGATGGCCAGCGGAATCCAGGCCACCGCCGGTATCGGGCGCAGCAGCTCGATATACGGCAGGATGATGTCTTCGGCCCACTTCGAGCGGCCCATCAGCACGCCCAGTGTTACCCCGAGCACGACTGCCAGACCGTAGGCGATGGCAATGCGCTGCAGACTATGGGCGATATGCAGGTAGAACTCGCTGCCTGACAACTCGGCCATGAGTGCCTGGCCCACCAGCGCAGGCTCCGGTACATGTTCGAAGTTGACGAACAGATTGAAATCGTAGGTTGATGCAAGGTGCCATAGCGCCACCGCCATGATCAGCGCGGCGACACGCACCAGATAGCGCCTGCTCTTCTCCATCAAGGCGTGCCGTGCAGCTATCCGTGCATGGGCGTCCTGCTCGGCATGCTGCGCCGCCGGCGCCAGCGGGGCGCTGACGGTCGGAGTGTCGCCAGACTGACAGGGTTCGGTTACTTCAGTGGATACTGGATCGGCAACCACTGCGCTCACTTTCATATTCATATCGGAATTCCTTCTGCGTCAGGGCAGCATTGCCACGGTGTCGCCCTTGAGCAGCGCGGTACCGCCGTGCTCGACGAGGTATTGGTCGGAGTCGGACTTCTTCATGAAGGCGACCACCTCGCCCGCCTCGCCGCGTACCAGATAGGCCGCCTTACCGAACAGCTTCAGCCCGGTGAGGTTGTCGTACACATAGGTAGCTTTGATCTTGTGGCCGGCGGCGTTGGCCTCCTCAACGGCAACAAGCATCTCGGCGATGGAGGGGAAGCCCTGGACGCCCTGGCCTTCGAGCCACATCTCGGCGGCGGGCAAGTCCGGGTTACCCGGCTGGGTACTGACCACGGTCTGCACCATGGCGTCGTAGTCGAGGCCAGCGCGGGCATAGACGCGTTTCAGGTAGCTGTCATCGATCCAGGCGTCGAAGTCCAGATCCGGAATATCCATTTCCTTCTGCAACAATGCGTGGTCGTACTTCAGTGCCTCGACCCACTGCGGTTTGATGCTGGCTTCCATGGTGGAAATACCGCCCTGGCTGAAATACAGGTACAGCACTTCCTTCTCCACACCGGTCCATTCGGATACCTGGGTGGCAGCCATCACCGGATCGGACTGAATCCATTGCTGAGCCTCCAGGGTGGCAGCCAGCACAGCCTCGACGATCTGCGGATGCCGCCGGGCAAAAGCCTCGCGCACCACGATGCCGTGGAAGGTGGGTATACCCGCCTCGCTGCCATCGAAGATCTTGCGCGCCGTGCCACGAAATTCCATGATTTCCGACCACGGGCAGAAGTCGGCATGGGCGTCGATGCGTCTGGCGGCGATATTGGCAGCACCCACCGGTGGTGCCTGATTGACGATCTGCACCTTGCCGAACAACCCGGCGTCACGCAGTGATTTGAGCGTCATCCCCCAGGCGGCGCTGCCCACCGGAACGGACAGACTCTTGCCGGCAAGATCGGCCAGCGACTGTACAGGGGAGTCGTAGGGCACCACGATGCCGTTACCGGTGCCCTTGAGGTTGTAGCCGGTAACACCGATGAATCGGGTCTGCTGGGATTTGGTTTCCTGAAACTTGGCGCCATTGACAATCAGCGGGTAGTCACCCATCACGCCAAAGTCGAGCTTGCCGGCAAGCATCTGATTGGTGATCGGCGGGCCCGAGTCGTAGTCACGAAATACGATCTTGTACTTGGCGTCTTCGTACTGCCCGGTGGTTGGCAGATATTTTTCAATGAGTTTGAGCTTGTCCAGAATCACGCCACCGGAAACGGTATTGGTCACCATGCTCTGATGACCGATGCCGATTTCGATGGTCTTCGCCATCGTTATTCCGCTGAACAGAAACGTACTGCTTAGTGCAAGAGCAATCAGGCCTTTTCGGTTCGTCATCGTCTTCACCTTGCGGTTGGTCAACTTGTATTAACAGGTCATAACGCCTGCTATTACTGCTGCACCGGGCGTGCCAAGGTTCCGAAATAAGTTCTTACGCTTTTGATTTAAAAGGACAAAAGCAGAAAACAGGGAGTGTCGGACGTATCTTGCAGAGAACAGGAAATCGCCCGGCATTGGTGCGACCGCAATGGCGGTGGATCGCTTGGAGGCAAACGCATGGAGAAGGCTTAAGACAAGTGATGCAAGTAGCTGGCAGGGGGCCATCGCGCGTACCGCCTGTCGGATTCACCATATGAATGATATCGCCACAGAGCGGGTGACCTATCAGTCAACCGCCGGCCTGAAAGTCACCCTGGCCCCGGACCCGACAGACCCCACCGGGCCGGTTATCCTCTCAGTGCCCCTGTTGCGCAGTCAGGGCCGAATAAATACAACAATCAATGAAGGATACTCCGCATGTATCGCAAGCATCTCGTTGGCGCCATGGCGCTGACCGCCATGCTGGGCGTTTCCAGCCAGGCCCAGGCGTTCTGGTTCAGCTCCTCCGATTACACCAAGACCAAGTACCCCATCGTCCTGACCCATGGCATGCTCGGCTTCGACAGCATCCTCGGCGTGGACTACTGGTATGGCATCCCCTCGACCCTGCGCAAGGACGGTGCCACCGTCTACATTACCGAGGTCAGCCAGCTGGATACTTCCGAGGCCCGTGGTGAGCAGCTGCTGGCCCAGGTCGAGGACATCATTGCCATCAGCGGTAAGCCCAAGGTCAACCTGATAGGTCATAGTCACGGTGGCCCGACCATTCGCTATGTCGCCGCGATACGACCCGACCTGGTCGCCTCGGTCACCAGTGTCGGCGCACCGCACAAGGGTTCGAAAACCGCCGACTTCATTCGCAACGTGCCACCGGGTTCCGCCGGTGAGACCATCCTCGCCGGCATCGTCAACGGCCTGGGCGCGCTGATCAACTTCCTCTCCGGCAGCAGCTCGACCACGCCGCAGAACGCCCTCGGCTCCCTCGAATCACTCAACTCCGAAGGCGCCGCACGGTTCAACGCGCGCTACCCGCAGGGCGTACCGACCAGCGCCTGCGGCGAGGGTGACTACACGGTCAATGGCGTGCGCTATTACTCCTGGAGCGGCACCAGCCCGCTGACCAATGTGCTCGATATCTCCGACCTGATGCTCGGCGCCTCGTCCCTGACCTTCGCGGGTGAGGCCAACGACGGTCTGGTCGGACGTTGCAGTTCACGCCTGGGCATGGTGATCCGCGATAACTATCGGATGAACCACCTGGACGAGGTGAACCAGGTCTTCGGCCTGACCAGCATCTTCGAAACCAACCCGGCGTCGGTCTATCGCCAGCATGCCAACCGGCTGAAGAACGCCGGTCTGTGAGCCGCTGGCCGGCCCCGGCGGGGCCGGCCAACATGACCTATCCCCGCAGTCATTCGGACCCGATCCATGAAAGCCGTCATCTACGCCCCCCTGTTGATCAGCGCCGCACTGCTTGGCTGGCACTTTCTCGGCCCCGCTGACGAGCCGACAGTACCGGCGCCACGGGTAGAGCGCCCCGCCAACCCGCAGCAAGCCGACCAGGCAGACCTGCCCATGATCAGCAACGCCATACACCAGCCGGCCACCGCACCCGGCCCGGCGCCCGCGTCGCTGCGCGACACCGCAGTCGACGGCATGCTGGAGGTCGACCACCAGGGTAACCTGCTGATCACCGACCAGATCCGCCATCTGTTCGACTATTTCCTCACCACCGTGGGCGAGGAAAGTGTCGACAGCGCCATTGCCCGCATCCGGGATTATCTCGCCAGCCAGTTACCAGAACCGGCACAGGGCCAGGCGCTGGACCTGCTGGAGCGTTATATCGAATACAAGGAGGAACTGGTGGCGCTGGAGGAGCGTTTTCCGGTGGTCGCCGATCTCGATGACCTGAGAGCGCGGGAGGATGCCGTACAGCGCCTGCGCGCCGGTTTGTTCAGTGCCGAGGCCCACGCCGCGTTCTTCGCCTCGGAGGAGGTCTACAACAATTTCACCTTGGAGCGCCTGGCGATTCTGC
This sequence comes from Halopseudomonas xiamenensis, assembly GCF_014219065.1. Classification (GTDB taxonomy): domain Bacteria; phylum Pseudomonadota; class Gammaproteobacteria; order Pseudomonadales; family Pseudomonadaceae; genus Halopseudomonas; species Halopseudomonas xiamenensis. The sequence continues at coordinate 13,714 of NZ_JACLGO010000010.1, read as the reverse complement.
AGGATGATGGCCTGAGCGCCGAGGACAAGGCCGAGCGGGTAGAGGCACTGCGCAACGACCTGCCCGGCGCCATGCAAGACCTGCTGGTACCGCAGATTCATCAGCAATTGAGCCAGCAGACCCGCAGCCTGCAGGAAGAAGGCGCCAGCCCCGAACAGATCCAGCAGCTGCGCCTGAGCCTGGTGGGGCCGGAGGCTACCGGTCGGCTAGAGGCGCTCGACCGGCAACGCCAGCAATGGCAACAGCGGCTGGAGCAGTTCAACCATGAGCGCGAGGCGATTCTGCAACACCCCGGCCTGGCCGACGACGACAAGCAGCAGGCCATCGACAGTCTGCTGCAGGAGCAGTTCGAGCCGAATGAACGGCTGCGGGTAAGCAGCCTGCTGGATGGACTCTGACCGCTACTTCTTCATCCACACCCCATTGAGCATGATGTACTGCCCGGCGGGAGTACGCTCCAGCGCCTTCTTGCCGGCCATGGACTCGACGTCGCGCAGCTGGATGTTGTTCTCCTTGGCCAGGCGCTGATATTCATCCCGCCGCGCCTGGTTGATCTGGCGGGCGATTTCCGCCGCATTGCCACCAGCGGCCACCACCCCCAGATAACCATCGGGCTGCTCACCCAGTTGCCCGGCCGCCTTGGCCGCGGGCAGGGCCGACATCGCCTCGTTCAGGCTCAACGCCAAAGCGGGTGCGCTCAGCAGCAGCGCCAGCAGCAGACCGCCCATACGGATACTCATACGCATGCCATTCTCCTTCTAGAACAGTCCGCTGGATTCACTGAACAGATCATCCAGTTCCTTGTCGACCTTGATGTAGATCTCATGCTGGATCTTCACATTCAGATTGATGTTGATCGGATCGCTGGGTGCCGCCAGCTGTACCGTCGGCGTACAGGCGGTCAGGACCCCGACAGCCATCGCCACTATCATCAGACGCCAATGCATATACCTCTCCTGTCATGGGTTACGCCGCTGCAGGTAGTGCTGCTGAACCCGGTTCCTGATGATCTCGCTTACCTGCCCACTGAGCTGCAGGCTGGTCAGCAGGGCCGGAATATCTTCTTCCAGGCGGATGTTCAAGTGCACCGGCCGACCCTGCTGGAAGGCCGGGTTGCTGCCTTCGAGCCGCAGCCCGAGCACCAGTACGCCCTGCTCATCATAGGATACATCGCTGGCCAGCACCTGATAATGGAAGTTGTCCAGCGCCGCCGCCAGCTGTTCCAGGTTGGGGTTGCTGGCCGCCAGGTCGCGTAGTTGCTGCGCCTGGTAACGCAGCACGCCACCGGGCTGGCGCGCCTGCAGCCGACCATCCTCGACCAGCAACTTGCCATCCACCAGGCTCACCGGGAAGCGCCCGTCCAGCGTGCCCTGGCCGCTCAATCCTTCGGCGGGATAGACCTCGAAAAGCCGCGCCAGTTCGACGCCCTGCACCACCGCCACCAGGGTCTGCCGCGCCTGGCCCAGGTCCACCTTCGCCGGCTCCAGTTGCACGCGCCCATCCAGCACGCCGATGCTGGCGCTGCGCAGGTCGAGCACACCAGCCGCCGGCTGGTCCAGGGCAGCACTGTAGCTGCCACTGGCGCTCAATGGACCCAGCGGCAGGCCCGGGTCCAGGCTGCTCAGCGTCAGCGCCTCACTGGACAGCCGCAGCCGCTCGCCCTGCAGCGACACATCCAGCGGCAAGGACAAGCCACTGAAGCTGGCCCGATCGTAGATGCCCTGGCCGCCGCTCAGCGTCAACCGGCCGCCGAGCTGGTCCAGCCCGGTGCGCCCGGTGGCCTGCAACTGACCGCTGATCCGGCCGCTGGAGAAGCTGAGCAGCGCCGGCCAGTCGCTGAAAGTCGCCGCCAGCGGATCAGCGGCGCGCAGGAAGATCTCGCGTAGTGTCAGATCCAACCGCCAGGGCTGATCGGTCGGCCACGTCAGCCGCAGGTCGCTGTTCAGTCCGCTGAGTGCTGCCAGGCTGGCATCCAGGGTCAGGCCGGCGGCCGTATGCTGCAGGTTGCCCTGCAGGTTCCAGCCCTGGGGTTTGAGTGCGGTATGGTTGAGTCGGCTGACGCCGAGCTGCAGCGGGGCCTGCAGGCTCATTTGCGCAGGCGTGGCCAGCGGCAGTTGCAGCGTCGCCTCGGCCAGGTCCGCGCGCAGACCGCTCAGTTGCAGACCGGTCTCGGCCAGGTCCAGGCTGCTCGCCGTCAGCAGTGCGGGGCTGCCCAGGGCCACGGTCAGCTGCTCGCTATCCACCTGCGCCTGCAACGGCCAATCCAGGCGCAACCCCTGCAGTTCGATACCCGATAGCGCCAGGCGCTGCGCCGCCAGCTGCAGCCGGGCATCCGCCAACCGGGCTTGCCACTGCGGCTGGCTGGTCAGTTCCAGCGCTGTTTTCAGCTCACCGTTCACCGCCCCTTCGATCCGCAACTGCACCGCCAGCGCAATGCTCTGTCGCCAACCCGCCAGACTGCCCGGCAGTGGCTTTACCTGCAGCGCCAGAGCGCTTGGGCGCAGTTGCACCGGTACATCGGCCAGCGCGGCCAGCTCCAGCTCGGTCAACTGCCAGTCCGCCTGCCCTTCGCGCAGCAGCCATTCGCTACCGCGATTCTCCAGATCGACCGCAGCACTACCACGCAGCTGCCCCAGCCCAGCCAGCGGCAAGGGTTGCGGCACGTCCAGACCAGCCTGCACCAGATAGCGGTCGGCCTGCTGCTGTAGGCGCAGCCAGCCATCCAGGCGTTGCGTGCCGGCCTGCAGATCGAGTCGGGCATCCAGCATCATCGGTTGCTGGCGGCTGCTCAGTTGCAGGTCGCCCTGCAGAGTGCAGAACGCGCCTTCGCAGGGCAGCTGTAATTGCAGGCTGTCGACACTCAACTCATCAGGCAACCAGGACAGCGGCCCGGCCAGATCGGCCAGTGCCGGTAAGCTCCAGTCATCGTCTGCCGGCTCACGTCGCGGCAGGTTCTGCGCCGGCTGCCAGACCAGTTGCATCTGCTCCACCTGCAGTTGCGCAATACGCGGCCCGCCGCGCCAGGCCGGCTGCAGCCGGACCCCGTGCAGACGAAAACCCAGCCGGCCCTGCTCGGCAACATAGGCGCCGCTGAGCTGCTGCAAGTGCAGCGCGCCATCCCCCCAGCGCAGCTGCTGCCAGTCCAGTTGCTCGACCCCGGCCGCGGTCAGGCTGCGCTGCAGCCACTGCCCGGCCAGCAAGGCCGCCAGCAGCACAAACAGCAATACCACCACAGCGCTGATCGCCGCTTTGCGCATCGACCGCTCCCCCAAGACAAACATCAGCTATCAAGGTTAGCATGCAGCACCAATCCAATTGATGAAGGCTGCGATATGGATATTCTCCGCCGGATCAATCGCCGCAAACGTCGGCCCCGCCCGTTGCGCTGGCTGATCCTGCTGTTGCTGGCACTGTGGCTGGGCATGGGCCTGTTCCAGGCTCTGCGCCCGCTGCCGGAGGGCCTGTCGGTCGAGCAACCCTGGCGCCCGGCGGACAATGTTCAGCTGCTGCTGGACCAGACCTGGCAAACGGCGGACGGCCAGCGCCACAGCCGCCAGCAGATCTTCGACCAGGTGCTGGAGATCATCGGCCAGGCCCGCCACCTGGTGGTGCTCGACATGTTCCTGTTCAACGAGTTCGCCGGCCAGAACAGCTTCCGCTCGCTGTCCAGCGAACTGTCACAGGCATTGATCAGCGCCCGCAGCCGACATCCGGGGATGGAGGTGATACTGATCACCGATCCGTTCAATACCCTGTATGGCGGTGTGGACAACCCTCAGCTGCGTGCCCTGCAACAGGCCGGGGTGCAGGTGGTGATGACGCCCCTGCAGCAGCTGCGCGCCTCCAACCCGCTGTGGACCGGCCTGTGGAGCCTCTGCTGCCGGTTCGTCGGCAACAGCAGCGAAGGTGGCTGGCTGCCCAATCCGGTGGGCCAGGGCAAGGTTACCCTACGCAGCTATCTGCACCTGGCCAACTTCCGCGCCAACCACCGCAAGACCCTGGTGGCCGATGCGGGCGACAGCTGGACCGCCCTGGTCACCTCGGGCAATCCGCACGATGCCAGCAGCCGGCATAGCAACCAGGCGCTGCGTTTCGACGGCAGCGCCGCCCTGGACCTGCTGCAGACCGAACAGGCGGTAGCGCGCCTGGCAGGGCTCGATACCCGCCACTGGCCGCAGCCAGCCGTCAGCCAGCCGCCTGCAACCGGACCCCGGTTGCGCGTACTCACCGAAGGCGAGGTGCGTGACGCCCTGCTGCAGTTGATCGACAGTGCTCAGCCCGGCGACCGGCTGGACATGGAAGTCTTCTATCTGTCCCATCGCCCGCTGGTCGAAGCGCTGATCAGTGCCCGGCAACGCGGCGTGACGATACGCGCCCTGCTGGACCCGAATCGTGATGCCTTTGGCCGGGAAAAGAACGGCATCCCCAACCGCCAGGTCGCCTGGGACCTGCACCGCGCCGGCATCCCACTGCGCTGGTGCGCCACCAGTGGCGAGCAATGTCACCGTAAATGGCTGCGCCTGGACCGCGCCGATGGCAGTAGCGAACTGATCAGCGGCTCGGCCAATTTCACCCGGCGCAACCTGGACGACCTGAATCTGGAAACCGATGTGCAGCTGGCTGCCAACCGCGATCATCCAGCGATGGCCGATGCACGCTCCGCCTTCGAGCGACTGTGGAGCAATGCCGATAGCATCACCTACAGCCTGCCCTACGAGGACTTCGCTGATCACAACGTTGGCCGGTATCTGATCTATCGGGTGATGGAGGCGACGGGGTTGTCGACCTTTTGAGCCGCTCTCCCGGAACGTGGCGTTCTTGGGAGGTCAGGGCTCCAACCCTACCTCCCAGGCCAGACCTCAGCCCAACTCCGCCAGACAAGCCTCGATAATATCCATCCCCGCCTCCACTTCCACATCGGTCGCGGTCAGCGGCACCAGGAGACGGATCACGTTGGCGTACTGCCCACAGGACAACAGGATCAACCCCTTCTCGCGGGCCTTGATCACCAGGCTACTGGCCAGTTCCGGGTCGGGGTGGCCATCCCCGGTCATCAGCTCGCAGGCGACCATCGCGCCCAGCCCGCGCACCTCAGCAATACGTTTATCGCCTGCGGCCAGTTGTTGCAGACGGTGGGTCAGCATGTCGCCCAGGGTACGGGCGCGGGCCAGCAGGTTCTCTTCCTCGAATACCTCCAGCACCGCCAGCGCGGCGGCGCAGGCCACTGGGTTGCCGGCGTAGGTGCCGCCGAGGCCACCCGGGGCGATGGCGTCCATCAGCTCGGCGCGGCCGCACACACCGGCCAGCGGGAAGCCGCCGGCCACTGACTTGGCGAAGGTGGTCAGGTCGGCGGTGACGCCCATCTGCTGCATGGCGAAGAAGCTGCCGGTGCGCCCGGCGCCGGTCTGTACCTCATCGGCGATCAGCACTATGCCGTGCAGGTCGCACAACGCGCGCAGACGCTGCATGAATGGCGCCGAGGCGACACGGAAGCCGCCTTCGCCCTGCACCGGCTCGACCACCAGCGCGGCAATGTCGCGCGGCTCGGCGTCGTTCTTGAATATCTGCTCGATGCTGTCGATGGCGTCATCTTCGCTGACGCCGTGCAGCGCATCGGGGAAGCGGGCACGGAACACGCCGCCGGGCATCAGCCCCATGCCCGAGGCGTAGGGCATGACCTTGCCGGTCATTGCCAGGGTCATCATGGTGCGACCATGGTAACCACCGGCAAAGGCGATCACCCCGGCGCGACCGGTGGCGGCACGGGCGATCTTGACCGCATTTTCCAGCGCCTCGGCGCCGGTGGTGACCAGCAGGGTCTTCTTGGCGAAGTCACCCGGTACCAGCGCGTTGATTTTTTCGCACAACGCTACATAGGGCTCATAGGCCACCACCTGGAAGCAGGTGTGGGTATACAGCTCCAACTGGCGCTTGACCGCATCGATCACCTTTGGATGGCAGTGGCCGGTGTTGAGCACGGCGATGCCGCCGGCGAAGTCGATATACTGGCGGCCTTGCACATCCCAGATGGTGGCATTTTCCGCCCGCTCGATGAACAGTGGATGGATCTGGCCGACGCCCCGGGCCACCGCCTGCTCACGCCGCAGCATGAGGGATTCGTTGCTATCAGTCATGACGCTCCTCCTTTGGCCGGCGGGTCAGATCCCGCCCAGGCACAGGTATTTGATTTCCAGATACTCATCGATGCCGTACTTGGAACCTTCGCGGCCCAGGCCGGAGGCCTTCATGCCGCCGAATGGCGCCACTTCGGTGGAAATCAGCCCGGTATTGATACCGACCATACCGTACTCCAGCGCCTCGGCGACGCGGAATACCCGGCTCAGGTCGCGGGCATAGAAGTAGGCGGCCAGGCCGTACTCGGTGTCGTTGGCCAGGCGAATCACATCGGCCTCATCATCGAAGCGGAACAGCGGCGCTACCGGCCCGAAGGTCTCTTCGCGGGCGATCAGCATGTCGCTGGTCACCTCGGTGAGGATGGTCGGTTCGAAGAACAGCCCACCCAGCGCATGCGGCTTGCCACCAGCCAGCAGGGTGGCACCGCTCTCCACCGCGTCCTTCACGTGCAGCTGGACCTTCTGTACCGCCTCGGCATTGATCAGCGGCCCGGTAGTCACCCCTTCACGCATGCCATCACCGACCTCCAGCCGACGTACAGCGGCGGCCAGTTTCTCGGCGAAGGCATCGTATACCCCAGCCTGCACATACAGGCGGTTGGCGCAGACGCAGGTCTGCCCGGCATTGCGGTATTTGGAAATCATCGCGCCTTCCACCGCCTCATCCAGGTCAGCATCGTCGAACACGATGAAGGGCGCGTTACCGCCCAGCTCCAGGGACAGTTTCTTCAGGCTCGGCGCGCACTGCTGCATCAACTGGATACCGACCGCGGTGGAGCCGGTAAAGGACAGCTTGCGCACCACCGGACTGGCGCACAGCTCAGCGCCCACCTGCCGCGAGTTGTCCACGCCGGCGGTGACCACGCTCAACAGGCCAGCAGGCAGCCCGGCCTGCTCGGCCAGGTGCACCAGCGCCAGCGCCGAGAACGGTGTCTGCGGTGCCGGCTTGAGTACCATGGCGCAACCGGCGGCCAGCGCCGGACCGGCCTTGCGGGTGATCATCGCCGCCGGGAAGTTCCATGGGGTGATGGCCGCCGTGACACCGACCGGCTCCTTCTGCACCAGGATACGCTTGTCGCCCTGGTGCGCCGGGATCAGGTCACCGTAGACGCGCTTGGCCTCCTCGGCGAACCATTCGATAAAGGAGGCGGCGTAGGCGATCTCGCCCCGGGCTTCGGCCAGCGGCTTGCCCTGCTCGGCGGTCATGATCCGCGCCAGGTCCTCCTGATGCTGCATGATCAGCTCGTACCAGCGGCGCAGGATAACCGCACGCTCCTTGGCGGTACGCCGGCGCCAGGCCGGCTGCGCCGCATGCGCCGCATCGATGGCCCGCCCCGTGTCCTCCACGCCCATGTCCGGCACGCTGCCCAGGCGTTCACCGGTGGCCGGATTGAAGATCTCGGTACGCTGGCCGCGCTCGGCTTCGCACCAGTTACCATTGATGAAAGCCTGCTGGCGAAACAGCTCGGGGGCGTGCAATTCCATGGAGTTCTCCTGTCCGGGGGGTGGCGTCACGCATTTGCCACATCAGCGTTTGATATTTCAAACATGCTACGGCGGAAATGCGCTGTGGACAAGGTGGGAGCCCGCTATCGCGGCGAGGCGCCGCTCCCACCGGAATGCGCACTCCTGCAGGTATGTGCCGATCCCGGAAGGCCCTGCTCTCGCAAGCTGTCCACGGCAAGGCGGCCCTCGCCTACCGCTCATAAAAGCCGGATTGGTGTTCAGTGTAGACCTGTAGGAGCGGCGCCTCGCCGCGATAGCGGACTGACCCGTCAGCTCAGACCAGCGGCTCGTCATCCATCAACACATGGGAGGGTTGCTGGCCCTCCTCGAACAACCCGGCCACCCGCTGCAGACTGGCCAGCAGCATCAGTTGCTCCCAGTCGGCAAGCTGACCGAAGCGTTCGAGAAAGGCACTGGGCAGCAGCGCCGGTTCGGCCTGGATCACCGCCTCGCCCTTCTCGGTCAGGGTCAGGTGCACCTTGCGCTTGTCGCTCTGGCTGCGCACCCGCTTGAGCAGCTCGCGGTTCTCCAGGCGGTCGATGATGGTGCTCAGGGTCGCCTGGGATACGCTGACCTGCTTCGCCAGCGTGCCCAGCGTGCCTTCGCCGGTGGCCTGGATACTGTGCAGGATCAGCAATTGAATGGGGGTCAGGCCACTGTGCCGACCCAGGCGCTTGGCATGGATCTCGGTGGCGCGCTGCAGTCGCCGCAGGGCCAGATACAGATCGTGCATCATGTGGTGTTGCTCCCGGCAAATCAGCTCGTTGGGTGGGCATTCTGCCACAAACCCGAAACATTCCAGTAATAAGCATGACGAAATCCGCCTATCTGGAAAAAACGTCAAACAAAACCACGCCAGCGCTTTCCAATGCAATGGCCCGGGTTGGAAATCGGGCCGGCAAACTTTGAACTGGAACCGTTTCCCCAGGGAAACAGGTCTGCAACCGGGAGCAACAGATGTGTGGATTGGCAGGAGAACTGCGCTTCGACGGACAACTACCCGCATTGGCCGACCTGGCCCGGATCACCGGCCAGATGATCAACCGCGGCCCCGATGCCGCCGGTATCTGGGCCAGCGGCCCGGTCGCCCTGGGCCACCGGCGGCTGAAGATCATGGACCTGGCCGAGGCCTCCGGCCAGCCAATGGTCGATCCCGAACTGGGCCTGAGCCTGGTCTTCAACGGTGCCATCTATAACTACCCGGCGCTGCGCGGAGAACTGGAGGGCCTGGGTTACCGGTTCTTCTCCGAGGGCGATACCGAGGTGGTGCTCAAGGCCTACCATGCCTGGGGAGAGCAGATGCTCGAGCGTTTCAATGGCATGTTCGCCCTGGCCATCTGGGAGCGCGACAGCCAACGCCTGTTCCTGGCCCGCGATCGCCTCGGTATCAAGCCGCTGTACCTGTCCGACACGCCGCAGCGGTTACGGTTTGCCTCCAGCCTGCCGGCGCTGCTGCGCGGTGGCGAGGTGGACACCTCGATCAACCCGGTGGCGCTGAACCATTACCTGTCCTTCCATTCGGTGGTGCCGGCCCCGCTGACCCTGCTCAATGGCGTGAAGAAACTGCCGCCCGGCCATTGGCTGCGTATCGACGCCCAGGGCCGGCGCGAGCAGCATTGCTGGTGGACCCTGCACTATGGCGCGCATGCCGATGAGCGCGACCTGCGCTTCGAGGACTGGCAACAACAGGTGCTCGACAGCCTGCGCGCCGCGGTCAAGCGCCGCAACCTGGCGGCGGTGGATGTCGGCGTACTGCTCTCGGGTGGGGTGGATTCCAGCCTGCTGGTGGCCCTGCTGGATGAGGCCGGGGCACGCCATCTGCAGACCTTTTCCATCGGCTTTGCCGACGTCAACGGCGAGGCGGGCAATGAGTTCAGGTATTCCGACCTGATCGCCGAGCACTACGGCACCACCCACCACCAGCTGATGATTCCCGAACAGGAGATCCTCGACCATCTACCCGACGCGCTGGCGGCCATGAGCGAGCCGATGGTCAGCCATGACTGCATCGCTTTCTACCTGCTGTCGCGGGAGGTATCCCGGCATTGCAAGGTGGTACAGAGTGGCCAGGGCGCCGATGAAATCTTCGCCGGCTACCATTGGTACCCGACCGTCGCCGAGGCCGCCGACCCGCTGGCAAGCTACCAGCAGGCGTTCATGGATCAGGACTTCGCCGGCTATCGCGACATGGTACAGCCAGCCTGGGTGCAGCAGGATCATGCCGGCGAGTTCATCCGCGAGCATTTCGCCCGGCCCGGCGCCGCAGCGGGGCTGGACCAGGCGCTGCGCCTGGACACCACGGTGATGCTGGTCGATGACCCGGTCAAGCGGGTCGACAACATGACCATGGCCTGGGGCCTGGAAGCCCGGGTGCCCTTCCTGGATTACCAGTTGGTCGAACTGGCGGCACGCATCCCGGGGCGCTTCAAGTTGCCCGGGGACGGCAAGTACGTGCTCAAGGAAGCCGCACGGCAACTACTGCCCGCCGCGGTGATCGATCGACCGAAAGGCTACTTCCCGGTCCCCGGCCTGAAATACCTGCAGGGCAGCACCCTGGAATGGGTACGCGACAGTCTTACCGGCAGCCGCGCCCAGGCCCGCGGGCTGTTCAACCCCCGTTACATCGATACCCTGCTGCAGAATCCCATGGACCATATCACCCCGCTGCGCGGCTCCCGGCTGTGGCAACTGGCGGTACTGGAGCTGTGGCTGGATGCGCAGGGACTCTGACCAAGCAAAGGTGCATAGCCGATGACCCGTTCGCAACCTCCTGAACAACAGCGTCTGCGCCGCGGCCAGACACCCACCTGGGAGCGACTCAAGGCCGGCCATGCGCAGCAGGGCCAGCAACCCGGCGACGGGCTCACCGACGTCACCCTGGACTGCGGCTGGGGCCGGCTGCTGGTCGGCCATACCTTCAGCGACCCGCAGCGCCTGGCCGACAGCCTGCTGCAGGAAACCCCGGGCGAACGGGACATCGCACTGTATGTCGCCGATCCGCACGTGGTGCTGTCCTTCGCCCCGCAACAACTGTTTCTCGACCCGTCCGACACCCTCCGCCTGTGGTTCAGCAACTACCGCCCGGCGCACAGTGCGATGCGCGGCTTCCATATTCGCCGTCCGCAATGCGCAGCGGACTGGCAGGCGATCAACAAGCTGTACCTGGCCAACGGCATGGTTCAGGTCAATCCTCAACGACTCACGCCCAGGGAGGCCGGTGGGCCAGACTTCTGGCTGGCCGAGGATACCGACAGCCACCAGGTCATCGGCACCGTGATGGGCCTTAACCACGCCCGCGCCTACGATGACCCGGACCGGGGCGCCAGCCTCTGGTGCCTGGCCGCCGATAGCCATACCCAGCGTTTCGGTGTCGGCGAGATGCTGGTGCGCCACCTGGTTGAATATTTCATGAGCCGCGGCAGCAGCTATCTGGACCTATCGGTGCTGCATGACAACCGCCAGGCCAAGACGCTGTACCGCAAGCTTGGCTTCCGCCAGCTGCGCACCTTCACCATCAAGCGCAAGAACAGCATCAACCAGGCACTGTTCCTCGGTCCGCAACTGGACCGCGAACTCAATCCCTATGCCCGCATCATCACCCAGGCCGCGCGGCGCAGCGGTATAGAAGTGACCATCAACGATGCCGCTGCCGGGCTGTTCACCCTGACCCAGGGCGGACGCAGCATCCGCTGTCGCGAGTCGCTGAGCGACCTGACCAGCGCGGTGAGCATGACCCTGTGCCAGCAGAAACAGTTGACCCACCGCACCCTGCAACGCCACGGCCTGCGCACACCACGCTGGCAGCTGGCGGGTGAGGCGCAGGACAACGCGGCGTTTCTCGCCAAACACGACGCGCTGGTGGTCAAGCCCGACAATGGCGAGCAGGGCAATGGCGTGGCGGTGAATATCCGCGATACCGAGACCCTGGAACAGGCCATCGCCGAGGCCCGTCGCTTCGACAGCCAGGTACTGCTGGAGAGCTACCACGCCGGCGCGGACCTGCGCGTGCTGGTGATCAACTACCAGGTAGTGGCAGCCGCCATCCGCCAGCCAGCCCAGATCTGCGGCGATGGCCGCATGACCGTCGCCGAGCTGATCGACAAGCAGAGCCGCCGACGCCAGGCCAGCACCGATGGTGAAAGCCGCATACCGCTGGACGAGGAAACCCGCCGCACAGTGCAGGCCGCCGGCTTCGACATGCACAGCGTGCTGCCGGCCAGCCAGCAACTGCAGGTGCGGCGTACAGCCAACCTGCACACCGGCGGCACCCTGGAGGATGTCACCGCGCAGTTGCATCCGACCCTGCGCGATGCCGCCATCGCCGCCGCGCGGGCGCTGGAGATCCCGGTGGTCGGTGTCGACCTGCTGGTACCTGCGGCTGACCAATCCGACTACGTGATCATCGAGGCCAACGAGCGGCCAGGGCTGGCCAACCATGAACCCCAGCCCACCGCCGAATGCTTCATCGACCTGTTGTTCCCGCTCAGCCAACCCGGCTGAGCCCGACCCAAGGAGGCCCCATGCACACCGACCATGGACCCGACATGCAGTACCTGCGCCAGGTACTGCTGGAAATGCTGGCCATCCCCTGCCCCACCGGCTTCACCGATGGCATAGTGCGCTACGTCGCCGAACACCTGGACGCCATGGGCGTCCCCTATGAACTGACCCGGCGCGGCACCATCCGCGCCACGCTCAAGGGCCGCCAGCGCAGCCCCGACCGCGCCATTGCCAGCCACCTGGACACCGTCGGCGCCATGGTCAGCGAGATCAAGGACAGCGGCCGCCTGAAACTGGCGCCGATCGGCTGCTGGTCCAGCCGCTTCGCCGAGGGCAGCCGGGTCAGCGTGTTCACCGAACAGGGCTGCTTTCGCGGCAGCGTGCTGCCGCTGATGGCCTCCGGGCATGCCTTCAATACCGAGGTCGACACCCTGCCGGTGAACTGGGACACCATCGAACTGCGCCTGGACATCCTCAGCCACAGTCGGGCCGAAACCCAGGCCCATGGCATTGGCGTGGGTGACTTCGTCGCCTTCGACCCGCTGCAGGAATTCACCGAGAACGGCTTCATCAGCGCCCGGCATCTGGACAACAAGGCCGGCGCAGCGGCGCTGCTCACCGCCATCAAGCAGGTGGTCGACAGTGGGCAGCCGCTGCCCATGGACTGTCACCCGCTGTTCACCATCACCGAGGAAACCGGCTCCGGCGCCGCCGGCGCACTGCCCTGGGATGTCAGCGAGTTCGTCGGCGTGGACATCGCCCCGGTGGCGCCCGGCCAGGCCTCCAGCGAGCATGCCGTGACCCTGTGCATGCAGGACTCCAGTGGCCCCTATGACTACCATCTGACCCGTCACCTGCTGGGCCTGTGCGAGCGCGACCGGATTCCGGTGCAGCGCGACCTGTTCCGCTACTACCACAGCGACGCGGAATCGGCGATCCGCGCCGGCAACGATACCCGAGTGGCGCTGATCGCCTTCGGCACCGATGCCACCCACGGCTACGAACGCACCCATCGCGACAGCCTGGAAGCACTGACCCGATTGCTGGTGGCCTATGTGTTCAGCCCGCCGGTGTTCGAGCATGACAACCGGGACAACGCACCGCTGGAGCACTTCCAGCTGCAGACCGATGCCGACATGCCGCTGTCCAGCGAAACCCCGTTGCCACCGCTGGAGCAGATATTCGCCTGCAGCCAGGACGAGAAATGAACCAGGCCTGGGCGGTCACCCATCTCTGCTAAGCTGGGTCGTGACCTTCCCGCCATGAGAGAGTGCCATGCCCAGGCTGTTGCCCCTTGTTCTTGCCGCTTCCAGCAGTTTGCTCGCCTGTTCCATCCACGCCGCCAACCAACCGCTCAGCCTGCCGGCACAGATCATCCTCGGCGGCGGCGATGACGGCCAGGACCTGCAACTGCCGCTGGCCCGGCATACCCTGAACGCGGAACAGCTGACCGCCCCCAACCTCGGCGCCAACCTCTCGGAATCCCTGCAGCGGGTGCCCGGCCTGGTGGCGCTGAACCGGCAGAACTACGCCCAGGACCTGCAGATCTCCTCGCGCGGCTTCGGCGCCCGCGC